>JAEUHK010000100.1 GCA_016795465.1 Verrucomicrobiaceae bacterium
GAGTGCAAACGACACACCGCGCAGGATGGGACGTTCGGCATAGGCTTTGGTGAGGGAACTGACAGTCAGGGCAGGACTCATTCGAATGCTATACGATGCCAGCAAAGGATTGGGATTGCCATTCGCGAGCAAAACAAAGCCGGGGCCGCTCCTCAGCGAACCCCGGCTCCGCAATGTTGTTGGTTGCGGTAAATCAGTTGATGGTGCCGGCGAGGCCTTCGGCGTTCAGCGCGGCAGCCAGCTCGGCTTTCGTGAACTCACCTTCGACGGTGAAGGACTGCGCTTTGGAAACAATGTCGTGCTTCGTGATACCGGAGACATTCTTCACCGCGGCGATGGCGGCATTCGCGCACTTCTGGCAGCAGAGATGCACACCAGTGACGGTGGCCTTCGTGAGCTTTGCATCTGCTTTCGCAGCCGCTGGCTTCGACGCGGACTCCTCACCCTCGACCTTGCCGAAGTAACCGGCGGCGATGATCGCTTCGACGGCCTTCTTCGCATCGGTCTTCTTTTTGGTCGTGATCGTGACCGTCTTGCCTTCGGCAGTAACGGTGATGTCCTTGCCGACGCTCGTGCCAGCTTTGACAATGCCATTGGTGCAGCTCTTGCAGCAATTGTGCACGCCGGTCATGGTGACGGTGGTCTCTGCCTGCGCGAACGCGGCCAGAGCGAATAGGGAGAAGAGAATTTTCTTCATGCGTGTGCTGAGACGATACGACACGCTGAATTCTTTGCACCAATTTATTTTTAACGACGAATCGCTGTCATGAATCCACGCGCCACAGCGGTGTCGTGATAGTCGCCGGGCGTGAATCCAGCCTCGTCGAGCAGCGCCGCATACTCGCCGGTGCTGTAGCATTTGCCCTGCGTGGAGTGCATCAGCAGGCAGGAGTATTCGGCGACATGCAGCGGGCCGTTTTTCGCTGCGTTGATGAAGGCGTCGTGAATGATGAGCAGGTCGCCGGGCTTCATCGCGGCGTGCGAAACGGCGAGCAGCTTCTTCACCTCTGCCACGCCCCAGTCGTGCAGCACGTTCGAGTAGAGATGCACATCACAGCCAGCAGGAAGGCCGTCGAACATGTTGCCGGTGGCCACGCTCACTCGATCGGCGCAGCCGCGTTCTTCGATCAATTTGGCCGCGATGCGATCCACCGGTGCTTGGTCAAAGGCGATGGCTTTGAGGTGCTTGTGCTGCGCCGCAATGGAGCTGGCGTAGATGCCGGAACCTGCGCCGATATCGAGCAGGCAGGTGCGGCCGGTGAGATCGAGCTTCTTCGCCAGGGCTTGCGAGAGGTAGAGACCGCGGCAATCCATCGCGGCGGTGAATTTGCGGGCGAAATCCTCCTGCTCCATTGCCTTGTGCCAGTCGAAAGAAGCCTTGTCACCACTCCAGCCGGCCGGTTTGTCGGTTTTGAGCACTTCGAGGTAGTCGCGGGCAATCGGACGATCATGCAGCGAGGCATAGTAAGGCCGCAGATCCCACACGGAACCGGCGCGGAGATGTTCCTTCGCGGTGTCCGTGGCATGAAACACACCCGCGTCATTTTTCACCCAGCCATTCGCGGCGAACAACGTGAGCATCACATCCACCGGCCGTTCTTTGAAGCCAAAGTGCTCGCAGATGCCGCTGAGCGAGGCTGGAGTCGCCGACAGCCAGGTGAAGAAATCTAGGCTCAGTGCCGCGGTGATCAAATCGACCGCGTACAGGCTGTCGCGGTAGCGGTAGATGTTCAGCGGGTCGGTTTGCGGAGCGGAGGTGAGGTCGTGCGGCATGAGGGCGCATGATGAAGGTGCCTGTTCCGGGCGGCAAAACCTGATTTCACTTTTTGTCCTTCTCTTGGATGAGGGAACCCGTGATGAAAAGCAGCCGGGAGACACCTTCGGAAGGCTGCGCGCCCAAAACGAGCGTCTGACCGTCCCAGATAGTGGCGGCAGTGGAGATACCGCTGGCGGGGTTTTCATCCTGCGGGGGTGTTCGCACGGTCATCTCGATGGAGTAGCCGTCCGGACCGATGACGGGTTCGATCTTCAGTTCGCGTTCATTCATGGAGGCAGGCAAAGCATAGGCTCCGGTTTTTTGGTTTGGTCGCAGGATTTCCAACTTCGCGCCTGTCTCAGCCAGCCGTTTCATGACAATCTGCATTTGAGCGTTGGTGAAGATGCCGCTTACCGTGAATTCCCGCAGAACCGCGGGAGGAAGCGGCGGGGTGTTTGCGGGCGCTTGGACGACTTCGACTTTTTCAGGCAGCGGGGGCAGCCAGTCGTTGATCTGCTTCAAAAAGTCGCCCTTCAACTCAGCGACCAGCACGGTGAGGTGCACTCTCTTTTTAACCTCTGCACGGCTCATCGCATCGAGCCAGACGTCGATCAGCTCCAAATTCGCCTTGGTGTTCCACACGGTGAGTTTGCCATCTTGAAGCGCCGCGTCCGCGCCTTTGGGAAACGGGATGCCGGCGGCCTTCAGCATCTCGAGGGGCGGTTTGTCCTGCGGAAAGTTCTTGGGCAGCTTGTAAACACGCACGGCCCATTCGTTGGCGACCTTGTCGGGCACGTCGATGCCAGTGCTGGACGGTTTTTTCGTGGCGGTGGATTCAAAGCTGATGGCTTTCAGGCCGGATGGATTCAAAGCTTCGACGGTGATGAGCGCGGTGACAGGCTTTTTGGCACCAGGCAGATGCAGGACGAGCGTTTCGCCGGCCGCGAGCACGGCCTTGGAGGAGACGCTGAGGGTTTGCACTCGGGTCCAGTCTGGAGGTGCGTCCTTTTTCGGCAACCACGGACGTTCGGCATCCGGATCAATTCCGAGATCGACTTTGGCCTCGATGGTGGCCTTACCATCCGGGGCCGGGTTGGCGACGAGTTTGAGGCTGGGACCGATGAACTTGGCCTGGATCACGATGTCTTTGGCCCATGGCTTCTTGGGAAGAATTTCACGCACGACCTCGACGGTGGCTCCCTGGCCCATCAGGGTGGTGACACCCGGAGCAGTCAGCAGGTCGATCCCCTTTTTCTGAGCATTCTCCTGCCACAGTTTTTCAGCCTCATCGGATTGCAGAATGCTTTCATGACGGCCGACGTGCTGGTCGGCCTGAATGAGTTTGCACTGAAAATACACCTGCGGCAGCCGGTGATGCAGGCGGTCGATGATGGCCTCGATTTGATCGAGGGCGGCCTGGTGATGGCGGACGATGAGCGAGGATGTGGCTGGCTGAAAAAGAGCACTGGCTCCTTCAGGGAAGCTGATGCCTTGCTTTTCGAGCACGGCTTTTGCGGTGCTCCCTGCCGGCACCAGATCTGGCCCCACCTTGTAGAGCCGCGTGAGCATTGTCTCATCCTTGGGTGGTGCTTTGGCTTGTTCCCGGGCGCTCGCCGTGGTGATGCCGAACGACGCCACCACCAGCGGCGCGATCATCACAAAGGCCAGGCAGCCCAGCACAAACAGCGCACCCACCTTTTTTCGGACGCCACGAGCCTCCGCCAAAGCCACGAGGCGGTCTCGAAGACGCCGTGCCGGACGCGAATGGGCGATCGTCATGGCAAAACGAGACGGTGATGGCCTCCCAGCCCAAGCGAGCAAAAAGTCGGCATAAGGTGCATGATCCGGCTCCTCGCCGACCGCGGCGGCATCGCAGGCCTCTTCGCGGGCGCGGGCGTATTCCTCGACGAGGGCATGCGCGAACGGATTCCACCATAGGAAAGCGAGAACAATGTTTTGCAGCAGCACCGCCACCGTGTCGTTGGTGCGCAAGTGCTCCGTTTCGTGCCGGATGAGCCAGCGCCACTGCGGCGCTGTGAGTTCGCCAAAAGCCTGCGCTGGCACCGCGATGATGGGAAAAAACCATCCGGCGGCGCAGGGTGTGCATGGCACATCGGACACTCGCATGCGCGACAGCGTTTTGGAGTGCTCCAGCCCTCTGGAGCTTTTCGAGGGCCTTGAGACGTTCGAAAGCGCCGGAGGTCCGGCGCACTCCAGGACGCTTTCGCGAAGAAAGGCGGCTTCATCCGCCGAAAGCGCCCGCAATCTCCATGCCCAGCGCTGGAGACGAATGCTCTGCACGAGCAGTCGAAGCAGCAAAAGCGCGGTCACGAGCCATGAAGAGCGATGAAGGCATTTCACGAGGTCGTTCCAATCCCATGAGGGAGCTACTAAAGGAGACGCCGTCGGAGTCGCGATGACCTTTTGCGGCTCCACCTTCACCCGCCAGTCGTGCTCGAGTGTCTCACGAATCGGTGTGAAGACAGGAACGTGCTGCGTTGTCGGAAAAAGATCCCTCATCGAGATGTCGAAGGGGCTGTAGAGGCACATCAGCACCGCGAGATTCGCGAGGATGCATCGGCGCATGGCATCGCGGATGACGAAACGCACCAGCAGCCACGCTGTCGCGCCGATGATGAGGCTGTGAACCAGGAAATTGAGGAAGGCGATGGTCTCCGTGCTCATGACTCGGATCCTCCTTTCCTGCTGCGGACGAGCTTGCGCAGCTCGGCCAGCTCATCCTCGCTGATCTCACCGCTCTCGACCAGGCAGCGCACCAGGGCGAGGCCACTGCCGCCGAAAAGGCGCTGCTTCAGCTCGGTGAGGACGCTGGTGCGACCGCGCTGCTCCGGCACGGCAGGCTCGTAAGCGTGGCTGCGAGTGGAGTCATCTCGCACGATCCAGCCTTTCGCTTTGAGACGGGTGAGCTGGGTTTGCAGTGTGTTTCGCGTCACGGGCTCTTCACGACCTTGATTGACGGCCTCCAGCAGCTCCAAAACGGACGCGGGATGCTTTTTCCAAAGAATGTCCATGAGTGCCTGCTCGGCGGCGGAGAGAGGTGGGAGAGCTTTTTTCGCCATAATTCGCGAGTTTGACGACAAGTGTCGGATTTGTCGAGGAAAATGTCCGACAGGTGTCGGACACCAGATCTTGCTCTCGCTCTTGATCTTTCTCGCCCATCTCCTCCCAGAGAGGGTGAAGTTGAAGAGCAAGAGCAGGAGCAAGATTTCCCGCTCCACTTTCCTGACGGATTCCGCCGCTCGCGGCCGTTGACTTGCCTCCCGAATCCAGACAGCATCGCGCCCACCATGTCCTCCGCTCCCGCTCCCAAGCTCACGACCACCCACTGGCTCATCATCGTCATCGCCAGCATCGGCTTCCTCTTTGATACTTACGAGCTGCTGATGACGCCGCTGACGGCACCGCCCGCCATCGCGGAGCTGCTGGGCGTGGACATGACGCATCCGGCGGTCACCGAATGGACCGGCAAGCTGCTGTGGATCACTGCGCTGTGTGGCGGGATCTTCGGCCTCATCGGCGGCAAGCTCACCGACGTGCTCGGTCGCAAGTTCGTCATGGCCGCGAGCATCTTTGTGTACTCGTTCTCGCCCTTCTGCGCGGCGTATTCGACCTCGCTGACGATGTTCATCTTCTTCCGCAGCCTCACTTTCATCGGCGTGTGCGTGGAATTCGTCGCCGCCATCACCTGGCTGGCGGAGGTGTTTGAGGACAAGCATCAAAAAGAGAAGTGGCTGGGCATCACGCAGGCCTTTGCCTCCCTCGGCGGCCTGCTCGTGACCGCCATCAATGTGTGGATCCTCGCCAACATGAAGGATCTGCCCTCGCTCGGCCTTCCAGCAGCCTCATCGTGGCGCTACCTGCTCATGACCGGCATCCTCCCGGCGATACCGATTGCCATCATGCTGCCTTTTGTGCCCGAATCGAAGGTCTGGAAGGAAAAGAAGGCCGCAGGCCAGCTCAAACGCGCCAGCATCGGCCAGCTCTTCGCGCCAGAACTGCGCCGCGTGACACTCGTCACGGCCATCCTGTCCGCCTGTGCTTACGGTCTGGCCTTTGGGGCGCTGCAAATCACCCCGCTGCGCATCGCCCCGGGCCTGCCCGAGCTCGCCGACACCAGCAAGAAGATGGCGCCGCTGCGCAAGCAGGCCGCCGAGCTCGCCGTGGCGAAGCAAAAGGCCGCCGCGGGTTCACCTGAATTCAATGATGCCGCCGCCAAACTCGCCGCCGTGAAGGCCGAGATGGCCCCGCTCGACAAGGAAGTGAAGGCGGTGGGCAACAAGGTGCAGTTCTTCCAGGAGATGGGCGGCCTCGTCGGTCGAATCCTGCTCGCCGTGCTCATCATGGTCGGCTTGAGCCGCGTGGCCTTGCTGAAGGTCTTCCAAGTACCGGCGCTCATTTTGCTGCCGCTGACCTACCTGAGCCTTTTCACCGCTGGCGGCTCCAGTTTCATGTGGGCGTATGCGCTGTGCGGTCTCGTCACCGTGGCGCAGTTCAGCTACTTCGGCGAGTACCTGCCGAAGGTGTTCCCGATGCACCTGCGCGGCACTGGTGGCAGCTTTGCCACCAACGTCGGCGGACGCATGATCGGCACCAGCATGGCTTTTGTGACGACGAACCTCGTCGCCCCGATGATCTCCGGCGATCCAACGAAGATCCTCCCAATCCATCTCGCCAAAGCCGCCGGCTATGTCGGCCTCGGCATTGCCCTTCTCGCTCTCATCGTCGGCATGTTCCTGCCGGAGCCGAAGAGCGAGGAATAAGAGCCGCTCAAAGCGCCTCGCGCAGAATCTCCACCAGCTCTGCGTGACTCAGCGGGGCTGGATTCGCCTTCATGCTGCTCGCCGCGGCGGCTTTGCGGGCGATCTCGTCGAGATCACCTTCAGCGATGCCCCAGGCGCTGAGCTTGGGAATGCCGAGACGGCTCGTCATCTCGCGCAGCCAGGTCACCGCATCGCCGCCGAGCATGGCATCGACATGATCGAACTTCTCGCGATGCATGACGCGTTTCGCGTTCGCCGCCCAAACCGGTGCCAGTAGGGCGGCGCACACCGCACCGTGGGGTGCATGAAACATCCCGCCAATTGACGCGGCAAAGCCATGCACGGCGCCGAGGCCTGCGTTGGCCAAGGCCATGCCGCTGTAAAGGGAGCACAGCGCCATGTCCTCGCGGGCATCGAGGTCATTTCCATCACGAAAGGCCTTTTCGAGTGATCTCACCGCTCGCTGAATGCCATCGACACACAGCGCATCTGTCATCGGTTGCGCTCGTGAACACACGAAGGCCTCCAGGCACTGCGTGAGCGCATCCATGCCGCTCGCGGCGGTCACGGCAGGCGGCACACCGCGAGCCAGCTCAGGATCGATCAGCGCCACACGCGGCAGCATGCTCACATGCCGCAGGCTGGCCTTCACGCGATGCGCCTCGCTGGCAATCACCGCATTCCGTGTGGCCTCCGCACCCGTGCCCGCCGTTGTCGGCACGGCGATGAAGGGCAGCGGCGTGGCCTCCAGCGCCTTGCCTTCGCCGATCACCTCAATGTAGCGCATCAAATCACACGGCTGCGTCGCCATCGCCGCGATGGCCTTGCCGGCATCGATCACACTGCCGCCGCCGATGGCCACCACCACGTCCACGCCTTTCGCCAAAGCCACCCCACGCTCCACATCGGCCACCGTGGGCTCACCGCTGACGGCGAATCGTTTCGCCAAAGGAAGCAGCGAAAAGCGATTCGGATCACTCCCGGTCACCAGCAGCACCCGCGACCCAAAACCCGCACACAAGCCTTCCAATTCGGACACCACACCGCGTCCGAAAACGATTCTCTGTGCCGTCGCAAACTCGAAACGATTCATGCGGCCTCATAGACTGGCTTGCAGCTTCGCGCTACGCCGTTTCAAAGGTTGCGGATTCACTCTCGCCGCACTTTTCATGGTCACCGCGCATTTGCCCGCGGGAGTCGATTCGCTACGCTCGCCGTCCCCATGCCGAAGAAAACTGCCCGCCAACTCATCGCCGACTCAATCCGCATCCGCGGGGCGAAGCAAAACAATCTGAAGGGCATCGATCTCGACCTGCCGTTGGGCAAATTGAACGTCATCACGGGGCCCAGCGGCAGTGGAAAGTCATCGCTGGCCTTTGATACGATCTACGCCGAGGGCCAGCGCCGCTATGTGGAGACGTTTTCGCCTTACACGCGCCAGTTCTTCGAGCGCATGGACAAACCGAAGGTCGAGGCCATCGAGGGCATCCCGCCGGCCATCGCCATCGAGCAGGTCAACAACATGCGCAGCACGCGCAGCACCGTCGGCACGATCACGGAGATCAATGACTACCTCAAAATGATCTTCCCGCGTCTCGCCGAGGCCACGTGTCCCGGCTGCAAACGCCCCGTGCGGCCCGAAACACCGGAAAGCATCGTGCGCGAGCTCTTGAGCGCTTACGCCGAAAAACAGGCGCTCATCCTGTTTCCCGTTCCCGTGCCGAAAAACGCCGTCACAGCCGATTTCGCCGCGTTTCTGCAATCGCAGGGTTTTGTGCGAGTGTGGCTCTACGGCAACGTCATCCGCCTCGACGACGCGGAGGCGCTCAAAGGCCGCAAACTGCCCGCGCAAGTGCTCGTGGTGCAGGATCGCGTGGCGCTCGATGCGAAACAGCGCTCGCGACTCAGCGAGGCGATCGAAGCCGCGCTGCGCTATGGCAAAGGCAAGGTCGCGGTGAACATCGATGCGGAGACGCGTCACTTCAGCACCGATTGGAGCTGCGCCGACTGCGGTATCACGCTGCCGACACCGACGCCGGGCCTCTTCAGCTTCAATTCACCCATCGGCGCATGCCCGACTTGCCGTGGCTTTGGCCGAACGCTCGGCATCGACATCGGCAAAGCGATCCCGGATGAGTCGCTGAGCATCAATCTCGGCCTCGTGCGTCCGTTTCAAGGCAGCACGTATGGCGAATCACAGCTCGATCTGGAACGCGCCGCACGGAAGCGCGGCATCGACATCCACAAGGCCTTCGACGACTACACGCCCGAGGAGCGCCACTGGCTCATCGAGGGCACCGACCCCGATCCCGAGGTCGCCTACAATCGCGGTGAGTGGTATGGCGTGCGCGGCTTCTTCAAGTGGATGGAATCGCGCAGCTACAAGATGCACGTGCGCGTCTTCCTCAGCCGCTATCGCGCCTACACCGAGTGCGGCGACTGCGGCGGCGGTCGCTTGAAAAAAGAAGCCTACGCCTTCCGCGTCGGCCCGCACACCATCGCCGATCTCTGGCGCATGCCCGTGAGCGAACTGCATCCGCTCGTGCAAACCTGGCCGCTCAAAGAAGGCGACCACGCCGCGAAACTCCTGCGCGATGAAATCGCCAGCCGCGTGAGCTACATGGACCGCGCCGGCCTCGGCTACCTCAATCTCGACCGTCAAACGCGCACTCTCAGCGGCGGTGAACTTCAGCGCGTCAACCTCACGACCTGTCTTGGCGCATCGCTCGTGAACACGCTCTTCGTTCTCGACGAGCCCAGCATCGGCCTGCACCCGCGCGACATCGGCCGCCTCATCGGCGTCATGGAAGGCCTGCGCGACAAAGGCAACACGCTCCTCGTCGTCGAGCACGAAGAAGCCGTCATGCAAGCCGCCGACAACCTCATCGACATCGGCCCAGGCCGCGGTGAGAAAGGCGGCGAGCTCGTCTTCAACGGGCCGCTGGAGAAGCTCTCGAAGACGAAGGGCTCGTTGACCGGTGATTATCTTTTTGGGCGGAAGAACATTCCTGTTCCCGCGAAGCGCCGTTCTGTAGTCCCGCCTTTAGGCGGAACCAAAACCAGACCGCCTAAAGGCGGGACTACAAACACGCTTTCCATACGAAGCGCCCGCCAAAACAACCTCCGCAAACTCGACGCGGACATCCCGCTGAACGCGTTCGTGTGCATCACCGGCGTCAGCGGTTCCGGCAAATCGACGCTCGTGCACGACGTGCTCTACCGGAACCTGCAAAAGCTCCGCGGCGAGGTCTGCGAAGATGAACCCGGACGCGTCGGCAGCATCAGCGGCTGGGAGCAGCTCGGCAGCGTGGTCATGGTCGATCAATCACCGCTCGCACGCACGCCGCGCTCGACGCCGGCGGTGTTCACGGGCGCGTTTGATCACATCCGCACCCTCTTCGCCGCGTGCGACGACGCGGCCACGCAGGGCATCATGCCCGGCTTCTTCAGCTTCAACAGCGGCGAGGGCCGCTGCGAGCGCTGCATGGGCAACGGCTTCGAAAAGATCGAGATGCAATTCCTCAGCGATCTCTTCGTCACCTGCCCCGAATGCGAAGGGAAACGCTACAAGCCGCACGCGCTCAAAATCCTGCTCAACGGCAAATCCATCCACGATGTGCTCAGCATGACCATCGACGATGCCGTGCCGTGGTTCGCCAGCATCGAGCATCGCGCTGTCGCTTCGATCAATCGCAGCCTGCAGCTCGTCATTGATGCTGGACTCGGCTACCTGCGCCTCGGCCAGCCGCTCAACACGCTCAGCGGCGGTGAAGCGCAACGCCTCAAACTCGTCGGCCACCTGTTGGAGCCGCAAACACCCGGCAAGAGCAGCCTGCTCCTCCTCGACGAACCCACCACCGGCCTCCACTTCGACGACATCGCGCTGCTCATCAAACTCCTCCAGCGCCTCGTCGATGAAGGCAACAGCCTCGTCGTCATCGAGCACAATCTGGAAGTCATCAAATGCGCCGACTGGGTGCTTGATCTTGGACCTGAAGGCGGCGCGGGTGGCGGGACACTCGTGATCGCGGGCACGCCGGAGGACGTCGCGGATTGCAGTGCATCGCACACGGGCCAGCACCTTCGGGATCTGCTGTTCTCAACAACGCGAGAGCGTCCTGGAGTGCTCCAGCCCTCTGGAGCTTTTCGTGGGCCTGACGACGCTCGAAAGCGTCAGAGGACTGGCGCACTCCAAGACGCTCTCGCGAGCAATGCCATCTCCATCCGCGGCGCACGCGAGCATAACTTGAAAAACATCTCGCTCGATATTCCGAGAGACGAGTTCGTGGTGGTGACCGGCTTGAGTGGATCAGGCAAATCCTCTCTCGCCTTCGATCTCATCTTCGCAGAAGGCCAGCGGCGCTTCCTCGACTCGATGTCCGTCTATGCACGCACCTTTGTCGAGCAGATGGAGAAGCCGGAGGTCGATCTCATTAGCGGCGTGCCACCGACGGTCGCCATCGAGCAGCGCATCTCGCGTGGCGGCGGCAAATCGACCGTGGCGACGGTGACGGAGACTTACCACTTCCTGCGACTGCTCTTCGCGAAGCTCGGCACGCAGCATTGCCCGAAATGCGCCGTGGCGGTGAAAAAGCAAAGCTCCGAGGCCATCCTCAAAACCATCCAGGGGCACCTGCGCACCAGCGGCGGCCATTTGCTCGCGCCGCTCATTAAGGCGCGAAAAGGCTTCCACACCGACGTGGCCGAAAACGCAGCCAAACACGGCATCGAGACGCTTTGGGTCGATGGCGAGTTCCAGCCGACGATGGGCTTCAAACGCCTCGAACGCTTCAAAGAACACAGCATCGACGCCGTCATCGCAAAGGTCGGAAAAGGCGAACATGCGGATGTTTTGCGTCCGCACATCGAAACCGCCCTCAAGATGGGCAAAGGCACCATCAAGCTGCGTCTCGCCGACAAGTCGATGCACGTGCTCAGCACCGAAATGAGCTGCCCGAGCTGCGGTTTGTCGTTTGAAGAGCTCGATCCGCGTCTCTTCAGCTTCAACAGCCCGCACGGGTGGTGCAAAGACTGCCGTGGCTTTGGCTACGTCGGTCAAAAGCGCGATCTCAACGACCGCAACGCCGACGTTTCCATGCTGGAAGCCGAGTTGGAAGAAGAACGCCGCTTCAACAGCGATGACGACGAAAACGCCGCGCCTCGTCAGCTCTGCCCCACCTGCCACGGCAGCCGCATCAACGAAATCGGCCGCGCCGTGCAGCTTCAGAAGAGCACCATCCAAGACTTCGCCTCGCTCACCGCGGGCGAGGCCGGCAAACTCATCGCGAAGCTCAAATTCGAAGGCACGGAAGCCATCATCGCCCGCGACATCGTGAAGGAGATCGAGCAGCGCCTCAAATTCATGCAGGAGGTCGGCCTCGGCTACTTGCAGCTCAATCGCAGCGCCGACACGCTCAGCGGCGGCGAGGCGCAGCGCATTCGTTTGTCCGCGCAGCTCGGCAGCAACCTCCGCGGCGTGCTTTACGTGCTCGACGAGCCCACCATCGGCCTGCATCCACGCGACAACGAAAAGCTCCTCAACACGCTCACCGCCCTGCGCGACAAAGGCAACAGCCTGCTCGTCGTCGAGCACGATGACGAGACGATGAAACGCGCCGACACCATTCTCGACCTCGGCCCCGGCGCGGGCAAATTCGGCGGCGAAATCGTCGCGCAAGGCACGCTGGCGCATCTCTTGAAGTCGAAGCAGAGCGTCACCGGCCAAAGCCTCAAACATCCGCTCAAACATCCCTCACGCGGCACTCGCAGGCCTTTGCCAGCCGCGAAATCGAAGGACGGCTGGCTCCGCGTCACCGGCGCCACCGCAAACAACCTCAAAAACATCGACGTCAGCATTCCGCTCGGTCGTTTGACCGTGCTCACCGGCGTCAGCGGCAGCGGCAAGAGCAGCTTCATGCACGGCGCGTTGTCGCCCGCCGTGCGCGAAAAAATCAGCAAGGCCAAGATCAAGGTCACGAAGGCTTGGAAGACCGTTTCAGGCTTCGAAAACCTCCAAACCGTCCACGAGGTCGATCAATCGCCCATCGGCAAAACCAGCCGCTCCTGCCCCGCGACCTACGTCGGCATCCTCGACGACATCCGCGCTCTGTTTGCGCAGGTGCCGCTCGCCAGAACGCGCGGCTACACCGCCAGCCGCTTCTCCTTCAACACCGAAGGCGGCCGCTGCGAAACCTGCGGCGGCAATGGCGAGATCAAAGTCGAGATGGCCTTCCTGCCCACGACGCGCGTGCATTGCGAAACCTGCCACGGCCTGCGCTTCAACGCCGCCACGCTCGAAATCGAATACAACGGCAAACACATCGGCGACGTGCTCCGCATGAGCATCACCGAAGCCGCCGAGTTCTTCGCGCCCGTGCAAAAAATCGCGCGACCGCTCAAACTCCTCGCCGACACCGGCCTCGGCTATCTGCAACTCGGCCAGCCCAGCCCCACTCTCAGCGGCGGCGAGGCCCAGCGCATCAAACTCGTCACCGAACTCCGCAGCGGCGACGGCAAAACGATCAAGGAGCAGCTCAAAGGCATTCAAAAGGCCGGCAAGCGCAATCTCTACCTCATCGAAGAGCCCACCATCGGCCTCCACATCCGCGACGTCGCCCGTTTGATCGACGTCCTCCACCGCCTCGTCGATGAAGGCCACACCGTCGTCGTCATCGAGCACCACCCCGACGTCTACGCCGAAGCCGACTACCTCATCGACATCGGCCCCGAAGCCGGCCACGATGGCGGCCAACTCGTCGCGGCGGGAACGCCCGAAGAAGTGAAGAAGAACAAAGTGAGCCGCACGGCGCGGTTTTTGTAAGTGCTACTTTGGTTTTGTGATGCGACACGAGCGCCATATCCAAAAAACAAAGACGCTGAAAAGCACAGCCCAAAGGACGGTATTCCACATGAACCTCTCAAAATGCCAGGCTGAGAAAACGCTGATGCCTGGAGCCTGCTCATAAAACCAAATAGGGAAGCCGTTAAAGTGTGTGATCCCAACCGTGTCTTCGGTGGATAAATCTTCATGAACCGTGATGAATCCGCTGAAATAGGAAACAACGCATGCGCTAAGCACTGCACCAATAATCACAATGGCCGTTTGAATCAGTTTCATACAGCGACCGAATCAAGGCATGTCGCCACGTTTGCAACGCAAACCCTCCACTCAGCCGGTGGAGGATTCTTAGCCGTGGCAGCGTCGTGGAGTGCGGTGGCAAGCCTTGGCGCGACACCGCTGTCGTCTGCCGGACGGCGTGCTGAGGTCGAAGATCATTCTTCTCTGCGCTCGACAGCGGTGTCGCCGATGCAAGGCGCCCTTGCATCTGTGCCACCGCACTCCACGACGCTGTCGCGAGTATAGTCACCCCCACTCGGCAAACGGCCTCTCCGACAAGCTGACGTTCGAGTAGCGAAAATCGTGCGAGACTTCGTCACCGAGCCACTCCGGCCGAGCGAAGAGCGTTTCTTCGGCTGGCAGCTCGATTTCGGCGACGATGAGGCCGGCGTTCGCACCGTGGAACTCGTCGATTTCCCAGCGGGTGCCTTCGCGGAGCACGATGTGGCGGGTTTTGTCGATCAAGGGCTGAAAACAGAGCGGAATGAGTTCCTGCGCCGTTTCGACCGGTAGGGGGAACTCGATCTCGGATCGTGAAATGCCCTCCGTTTTGCCTTTGATGGTCATCCAGGCCTGCTCGCCGCTAATTCGCACCCGCACGGTGCGTTCCGGATCACGCGACAGATAGCCCTGGGTGATGCGCAGGCTTTGCGAGACGTGCCCACGCCACGAGTCGGAGCGGAGGAGGAATTTGCGTTCGATTTCGGCGGGCATGCTTTTCGGGAGTTTGGCGTGGGATTTACCTTTCTGCCTCTCCTGTGATCTGCTTCAAGAGCCCAAAGAAGCCCTTCTTCCTCTGGCTGGAGATGCCCCAGTTCACGGGGACGCTTTGATAGCCGTCGTCGAAGCCTTCGCCCTTCATGCGAAAGTCGAAGAAGCCCCAAGAAACGTGCTCCTTCACGGCGGCGGTGAAGCTGTTGTCCGGCTGGTCGAAGTCGAAATGGTCATCCTCATTCACCACGATCGGGATTTGGCGGTCGCCGCGGGCTTGTTTGACCTTCGCGATGAATTTCCGCATCGCGTCGGGGCCTTTGACGCCGTTGCCATGAATGAGCAGGAAATCGGAATGCTCGATCACCTTCGCCGTGGGCACGCCACCACCGCCGAAAGAGGTGCCGGCGAGCAATCCGGCGGCTTTCACACGCTGGATGAGCTCGTGCACGCGATCCGGCTTCAGGATGGCGTGGTCGTATTTGACGTTCGCCTCGTTGTTCACCTCCACGAGCACATGCCGCCACTTTTTGGCGATGATCCAGCTCGTGACCGCATCCACGGCGGCGATCACGGCCTGCTCGTCCTTCACCCGCTGATCCTGGCCGAAGTAAAACACACCAAGGATGACCACCATGGCGAGTTCATCGGCCTTCGTGAGGATCTTCTCGGCACGAGCGAGGTAATCCGGCCGCAGCGTGCCATCGGCGTTGATGGTGGTGTTTTGCCACGGCTGATCCTTCGAGTAGCCGTAGGGCGAGCCGCCTTGCAAATTCAGCGTGAAGGCCAGCAGGCCATGCGCCTTCCATTCTGGCATCGCGGCGATGAACTCCCGCGTGTTGCGCTCCGCGTCCCAAGTGGCTGCGTCCGGGTAGGCCCAGTGTTTTACCGTGGCCTCGTTTTGATCATCAAAGATGCCCTGTACCATGCGCGAGTTCATGAGCAGGCCCTCGATGCGATGCCCCTGCCACTCGCGACCCGCGTAAGTCGGTTTCCCATTCAGATGAAAATCCTCGCCACGGATGCTGACAACGGTTTCAGCCTGTGAAACGACCGCGAAGGCGAAAAGAAGGGCGAGAAGGCGCATGCGCCGCGAAACGCGAAATCACGCGACGTGTTGCGGCGAAGATTTCCTTGCCAGATCGCCTGCTTTTTGGCGGTATGAGTTCTGCCATGCGCATCCTTCCGTTTCTCGCCGTCTTCCTTGCCGCCCTCAGCCTTCGCGCGGAGTCCATTTTGCCTGCCAATGCCCGTGTCGCCGTGATTGGCGACAGCATCACGGAGCAGAAGCTCTACTCTAAATACATCGAGACCTACCTGCTGGCCTGCACCGGGCGGAAGGACATCAAGGTCTTCCAGTTTGGCTGGAGCGGCGAGCGTGCCGGCGGCTTCGCCGCGCGCCTCGAAAACGATCTCGCGGTTTTCAATCCAAACGTCGCCACGACCTGCTACGGCATGAACGATGGCAGCTACAAGCCCTACGCGCCGGAGATCGGCGCCGAGTATGAGAAGAACATGCGGGCGGTGATCGCCGGACTGCAAAAAGTCGGCGTGAAGGCCATGGCCGTCGGTTCGCCCGGCGGTGTCGATCCCGATTTCTTCAAGCGCCCGACCATCGAAGGCAGCCTCTACAATCAAAACCTCGCGCAACTGCGCGACATCGCCAAAAAGCTCGCCGAGGAGAACCAGCAGCCCTTTGCGAACGTGCATGACACGATGATGGATGCGCTCACGAAATCGAAAGCAGCGCTCGGCAAGGAATACGGCCCCTTCGGTGGCGATGGCTTCCACCCCGCGCCCTCCGGCCAGCTTTTGATGGCGCAGGCTTTCTTGAAGGCTCTGGGCTTCAGCGGCGAGATCGGCGTCATCACGCTGAACATGAAGGGCCAGAGCAATGCGAGCGAAGGTCACACGATCCAGCCGGTGAAACTCGCGCCGGGTGCGATCCAAATCGTCAGCGAAAAATGGCCCTTCTGCTTCGACGCCGATCCGAAGAGCGCGGGCAGCAATCGCAGCATCCTGCCCTTCACCAGCTTCAATCAGGACCTCAACCGCCTCATGCTGCACGTCATCGGCCTTTCGACCGAGAAAGCGAAGGTCACCTGGGGCGGACAGACCAAGGAATTCACCCGCAACCAGCTCGAAGACGGCATCAACTTGAACGCCGAGTTCGACAAGACCCCGTTTGATGGTGCTTTCGCCAATCTCACCAATGCTGTCGGTCAGAAGCAGGCGTTTGAGACCACGCTCGTCAAAAACCTCGTCACCCACATGCGCGTGATCGCCGCCGAAGCCGCCGAGGAACCCAAAGTGGCCGCCGCCCTCGCGAAGCTGAAAAAGAAGCTCGCCGACGAGCACGCGAAACAGGACGCCAACGTCCGCAAAACGCTCCAGCCGGTGACGCACACGATCATGGTCCAAGAAGTCCGGTAAAAAACTCATCCGCAGATGACGCAGATTTCACAGACAGGATTGATCTGAGAAATCGGTGAAATCTGCGGATCAATTTCTGATGCTATGCAGCTAGCCGATTTGAAATGGAATGAGGTCGCCGCGCTAAGCCGTGACACACCAGTGGTGTTTCCCGTCGCCGCGCTGGAGCAGCACGGCCGCCACATGCCGGTCTTCACGGACAGCATGCTCACGAACGAGCTCGTGCGCCGCACCGAGCTGGCGATGGGTGAACGCGTGCTTTTCGCGCCGCTGATGTGGCTGGGGAATTCGCATCATCACATGGACTTCCCCGGCACGCTGAGCGCCGAGCCACGCGTGTATCTCGATCTGCTGAACGGCCTGCTGGAGAACTTCATCGCGCACGGCTTCAAGCGCCTCGTCATCCTCAACGGCCACGGCGGCAACGACGTGCCCGGCAAGCAGTCCGTCTTCGAGACCCGGCAAAAGCATCGCGACCGCAAGGACCTGCTGCTGCTCTTTGCCACCTACTGGAACCTCGGCGCGGAGCCTTGGACGCGCGATCCGAGCATCTCCCAGCGCGTGATGGGCCACGCCTGCGAATGGGAGACCAGCATGGTCCTGCGCCTGCGCCCCGAACTCGTCGGCGATCTCGCAAAGACCAACGACGTGCCCTTTGGCAATCCCTTCGAGCCCGCCAGCCGCGGCTGGATCATGACGGACCGCAGCGAACCCGGGCACGTCGGTGATCCACGCAGTGCCACCGCGGAGAAAGGCGAGGTGCTGTTTCAGTGCTTTAGCGAAGAGGTCGTGAAGCTGCTGGAACGCGTGATCGCATGGGATGGCGTGAGTTGGAACGGCTAGCGGTAGATTCGTCAGACCGGTCCGACGAGTCCGACCGGTCCGACGAAGCCGCTGAAAACTCTCCAGACGCTGGGCGTTCCCATCTCACCATGCTCTCACGCCTGTTTCTCTGTCTCTTCGCCCTCAGCCCTTCGCTCTTCGCGGCTCCGCCAAACATTGTCATCATGCTCGTCGATGACATGGGCGTCATGGACACCTCCGTGCCGTTTTTGACCGATGCGGAGGGAAAGCCGAAGCGCTACCCGCTGAACGACTACTACCGCACGCCGAACATGGAGCGGTTGGCGGCGCGGGGCGTTCGCTTCAACAACTTCTGCGCCATGAGCGTGTGCTCGCCCACGCGCATCTCCATCATGACCGGGCAGAACGCCGCGCGGCATCGCACGACGAACTGGATCAATCCGGACAATGACAACGC
This sequence comes from Verrucomicrobiaceae bacterium, assembly GCA_016795465.1. GTDB lineage: Bacteria > Verrucomicrobiota > Verrucomicrobiia > Verrucomicrobiales > Verrucomicrobiaceae > Prosthecobacter. The sequence continues at coordinate 18,060 of JAEUHK010000100.1, forward strand.
CGGGCCGCAGGGCCCTCACGAGTGGAACTGGAAAGGCCTCAAGCCCGGCGATGTGACACTGCCGGGCGTGTTGCGCGAGGCGGGCTATCGCACGATCCATGTCGGCAAAGGTCACTTCGCGCCGCGGGATTTTGAGGCGGCTGATCCTTCGAAAATCGGCTTTGATGTGAATGTGGCCGGTGGCTCCATCGGCGCACCGGGCAGCTACTACGGAAAACAGAACTTTGATCGGCCCTCGAAGGCCAACGCCAAGGCGAAACGCGGCAGCCATGCGGTGCAGGGTTTGGAGAAGTATCACGGCCAGGACATCTTCCTCACCGAGGCACTCACACTGGAGGCCAAAGCGCATGTCAGCGACGCGGTGAAGGCCGAGAAGCCCTTCTTTCTCTACTTCGCCCAGTATGCCGTGCATGCGCCCTTCGACTCGGATCCCCGTTTTGCCGCGAATTACGCGACTTCCGGCAAACCAGCGAATGCGCAGGCCTTCGCCACGCTCGTCGAAGGCATGGATAAGTCGCTCGGTGATGTGCTCGACCACCTCGACGCCCTCGGCATCGCTGAAAACACCCTCGTGTTTTTCCTCGGCGACAACGGCAGCGATGCGCCGCTCGGTCACGAGCATGCCGTGGCATGCGCCGAACCGCTGCGCGGTAAAAAAGGCTCGCACTACGAAGGCGGCATGCGAGTGCCTTTCATCGCCGCGTGGGCCAAACTAAGCGAGGACAACGCCCATCAGAAGCGCCTGCCTATCGCCGTGAATGCCGTGCAGAGCCAGCAGGCGGCGGTGTATGACATGTTCCCCACGATTTTGAACCTCACCGGCATCGCCACGCCCGCGCAGCATGCCGTGGATGGCAAAAAGCTCGACACGCTGTTCACGGCGAAGCCGGACAGCAGCCGCGAGGAGAAGTTCCTCATGCACTACCCGCATGCGCCGCATCGCACGAACTACTTCACCAGCTTCCGCGACGGCGTTTGGAAGGTCATTTATCACTACTTCCCCACCGAGGCCGTCAGCGGCGGCAGCCACTACCAGCTCTTCAACCTTCAAAACGACCCGTTTGAGCAAAACGACCTCTCGAAGTCCCATCCGGCCGAGTTGAAGAAAATGATGCAGGGCCTCATCGCCGGTCTCGAAGCCCAAAATGCCGTTTATCCGGTCGAACAAGGCACGCAGACGCCGGTGAAGCCGAAGATGCCGTAACCAGAAAGTGGAACAGGTTTGCCACCTGTTCAGGCCCCTGCGCCGTCCATGAAGCCGTCGCCAGCATCATCTCGAGATGCTTGGAGCGGTTCTGGAGCACTCGCGCCCGCTACGCTCCGTCGGCACAGGTTGCAAACCTGTGCCACTTTCTCTGCCGCCTTCGATGGAATCATCACGCATCCATCACATACCGCGTGACGTGAAAAAACACCGGCGCGGCAAAGCTGAGCGAGTCGAGGCGATCCATGAAACCGCCGTGACCGGCGATGGCACCGCCCCAATCCTTCACGCCGCGGTCACGCTTGATCGCGGACATCACGAGACCTCCGGCGAAGCCCATCAAAACGATCAAGGCGGCCATCGCGGCGGCTTGCAGCGGTGAAAACGGCGTGGCCCACCAAAGCGCGGCCCCGATGCCGACCGTCGTGGCACCACCGCCAAGGAAGCCTTCCCATGTTTTGCCTGGGCTCACGGTCGGCGCGATCTTCCGTCGGCCGCAGAGTTTGCCCCAGACGTATTGCATCACATCGCTGAGCTCCACGACGGTGACGAACCAGAACAGTAGCTTGGCGTTCTGCCCCTCGAAGCCGGGAATTTTGAGCAGCATCAAAATCGCCGGCGCATGGCTGATGCAATACACGCAGACCATCAGGCCCCATTGGATCTTTGCCGTGCGTTCGAGGAAGCGTTCACAGTCACCCGCCAGCGCCGAGCGCACCGGCAGCACGAGGAAGGCATACACCGGGATGAAGATCACAAACATCCCATACCAACCCGTGCCGAGGAAGTAGTAGTGCAGCGGCGTGACGATGAAGAACACCCAGAACAGCGTGCGATGATCACCCACCTTCGTGGGCGTGAGCGTGATGAACTCCCGCAATGCCATGAACGAGCTGAAGCCGAACATGATGCCTGTGCCGACCGGCCCGATGATCAGCGCCGTGGCAAACACTGCCACCATCAGCCACCACGCCTTCGTGCGGGCATTTAAATTCGCCACCGTGACCTTCGCGGAGTCCGTCACGGCCTTCTTCGCGAGCACGAAGCCGATCAACGAAGCCACAACAAGCAGCCCCAGCGTGCCGCCGAGAAGCCAGAGGAGTGCGGGATCAGAGAGCGCTTTCATTGGTCATTTGGATTTCAGCCATTTGCCATTCGCAGAGCGATCACCGCTTCCCGCGCCCGCGTGAGAAACTCCGGCTTCGGCTCGCCATCTTCGAGGCGGATCGGGGCGCCGAAGGTGACGCTGCCGAGCACCGGCACGGGAAGGATCTCGCCTTTGGGCAGGATGCGGTTGAGGTTTTCCATCCACACCGGCACCAGCTCCACATCCGGCCGCTTTTTCGCGAGATGATACAGCCCGCCTTTGAAGGGCTGGGGCTCGGGCGTCGTCTGGCGGCCGCCTTCGGGGAAGATGATCAGCGAATGGCGGTCGCCGAGGGCGTTCACCATGTCGTCGAGCGGGTTGCACTCGGGCGTGGGCTTCTTTCGCTCAATGAGCAGGGCGTTGAAAACATCGCAGGCCAGCTTCAGGCGCAGGCGGCTGGCGCTCCAGTAGTCCTTCGCCGCCACCATGCGTGTCAGCGCCCGCACCGGCGGCGGCAGCGAGGCCCACAAGACGGGTCCGTCGAGGTTGCTCGTATGGTTGGCGAAATACACGCGCTGCTTCAATTCCGGCCCGCAGCCCTGCCAACGTGCCACCGAGCCCGAAAACAGGCGCAAGGCTGCGGCGACGAGGTGTTTGGTCATGTGGACATGATGAGCGATGAAGAGGGGGTTGTCACGCGGCAGCGCGTCCGGTATGAAACAGGCTGCATGATCTCCATCGACCTCAAAGGCAAAATCGCGCTCGTCACCGGCGCTTCGCAAGGCATCGGCTCCGAAGTGGCCCGCACGCTGCACCGCGCCGGTGCCACCGTCGTCATCAACCACCTCGGCACCGCGGGCACCACCGCGGATGCGCAAGCACTCGCGGATGAGCTGAACCTCAGCCGCACGGACAGCGCGAGCATTGTGGCCGCGGATGTTTCCAAGACCGATCAGGTGCAGGCGATGATGGGCGAGATCCAGGCCCGCCATGGCGGGCTCGACATGCTCGTGAACAACGCCGCGATCATCAAAGACCGCACCATTGCGAAGATGAGCTACGAGGAATGGGACGCGGTGATCGACGTGAACCTCAGTGGCGTGTTTTACTGCTGCAAACACGCCCTCGAGATCATGCGCGAGGGCGGCTCCATCGTCAGCTTTGGCAGCATTGCGGCCATCCAGGGCTTCTTCGGCCAGGCGAATTATGCTTCCGCCAAAGCGGGCGTGCAGGCGATGATGCGCGTGCTCAGCCGTGAGGCCGCGAGGAAGAACATCCGCGCCAATGCCATCGCCCCCGGCGTGATCGATACGAGCATGGCCGCCACGATTCCTGAGGCTGTGCGTGCTGAGATGCTCAAAAACGTGCCGTTGAACCGCTTTGGCACCACCGCCGAAGTAGCGAATGTGGTGCTCTTCCTCTGCTCGCCCCTTTCCAGCTACGTCACCGGCCAGACGATCGAGATCAACGGCGGCTGGCGGGGCTGATGAGACCATGTTCCTGACGTGCTATCCGCCCGATCTTGCCGTCGAATGCGCGTCGTTTGGCGTGAGTTGCGGTAAAGATGCACTTGGAGTGCAAGTTTAGCCGCTGGCCGCCTGTAAAGCGGGTCATGCGACTCAGCCTCTTCACCGATTACTCCCTCCGCGTGCTCATGTTTGCCGCGTTGAAGGGCGAAAGCTTCTCCCTCAGCGAGGTGGCGGAGGCTTATGGCATCTCGCGGCATCATTTGGTGAAGGTGGTGAATTATCTAGCCAAGCTCGGCTACCTCGAAACCCGGCGCGGACGCGGAGGTGGCATCGCGCTGGCGATGAAGCCGGAGGACATCCGCGTGGGCATGGTCGTGCGCCGCACGGAAGGCATGCCGCCTCTCGTCGAGTGCTTCGACAAAGATCACAACACCTGCGTCATCAACGGCTCCTGCCGCCTCAAAGGTGCTCTCGCGCAAGCCGTGAACGCCTTCTACGAAACGTTGGACCGTCACACGCTGCGCGACCTCGTCGCCGGTGCCGATGGCTCGCGCATGAACCGTGTCCTGCTTTCTCCCTCGTCATGAAAACGACTCTCCTTCCCTGCCTCGCGGCGTTTCTAGTGCTAGCCACTGGCTCGCGTGCCGAAAACGAATACGAGAACGCTCCCATCAACTACTCGGAGACCGAGCCGAATGATGCCGCGCAGCGTCTTGAGCGGCTCATGGCCTCCGGTAAGGTCAAAATCGACCGCACAGACGCGTGGAGCGTGCTGGCGGGTGTGATGAAGGAATTCGGCGTGCTGCCGGAATCGCAAACGATGGTCTTTTCGAAGACCAGCAAGCAAAACGACCTCATTGGTCCGCGCACGCCGCGTGTCGTCTATTTCGGCGACAACGCTTACCTCGGTTACAGCGTTGGCGGAGCCATCGAAGTCTCCACCGTCGATCCGAAGCTCGGCCCCATCTTTTACCTGCTCGATCCGCGTGAAGAGCCATCGAAGCCGCTGCACTTTCAGCGTGACCAAAGCTGCCTGAGCTGCCACGGCGGCCCGTTTACACCTGAAGTGCCCGGCGTGCTCGTGCGCTCCGTGTTTCCCGGACCTGAAGGCCATCCCATCATGAGCCAGGGCAGCACCGTCGTCGATACCACCACGCCATTCAGCGATCGCTGGGGCGGCTGGTATGTCACAGGCCGGCATGGCGATGTGCTCCACCGCGGTAATGTGACCGCCACCGAGAACAAGGACCAGAGCGTGGACATCGACTTCAAGCTCGGCGCGAATGTCACCAACCTCAGCAAGCTCTTCGACACCTCGCCCTACAAGCGCAAGACGAGCGACATCGTGGCCCTCATGGTGCTGGAGCATCAGACGAGCGTGCAAAACATCCTCACCAAGGCCAACCACACCTCCATGCGGGCCATGCACATGCAGACGAGCCTCCAGCGTGAGCTCGGCGAAAAGATCACGCCCGAGCCCGTGGGGACCGCCCGCCGCATCATCGATCATTGCGCCGAGGACGTGCTCGATGCGTTGCTTTTCAAAGACGAGGCCGCTTTGCCCGATGGCGGCATCGAGGGCGATCCCGCCTTCCAGACCGCTTTCGTCAAAAAAGCCCCGCAGAGCAGCGACGGCCGCAGCTTGAAGGACTTCCAGCTCCTCAACCGCCTCTTCAAGCATCGTTGCAGCTACATGATCTACTCGCTCACCTTCCAGCACCTCACCGCGCCGCTGAAGGAAACCGTGCTCGCCCGTCTCTGGAACGTGCTCGATGGCAAAGACACCTCCGGCAGCTACGCTTACCTCGGCGAAAGCGAACGCGGCCATATCCGTCGCATCCTCGCCGAAACGCTTCCCGGTGCACCGAAGGAATGGAAGAAGACGCTCGCGGTGAAGTGAGCTCTCACGGCGTGCTCCACACGCCTGTTTTCGCACCGCGGGCGGCTTTGCCCAGATCGAGCAGGTAGCGACCGTAGTCGGCGGCGCCTTGCACTCCGCCGGGGAGATCGCAACTCAGCCCGGCGAGGCGTGCATGGCCCTTTTGCATGAGCAGATCGGCCAGATAGACCTTCCCCTTGTCCGTATCGACCATGACGAGCGCGTAGTAGCGGCTGCGGTCCGGCACGGGCTCCCAGCGGGTGAGCAGCGTGAAGGTGCGATCCTTCAAGAGGTTCGTGACGTAGCTCGCGGCCTCGGCGCCGGCCTTCAGCACGGCATCCTGGCTGATTTGAAAGTATCGCGCCTGATCCTGCACGAGCTGCGGATGGGTGAGCGTGATCTCCGGCGCATCCACGAAGTAGAGCGTGAAGACCGTCTCATCGTGCTGGTCATCGAGCTTGATGCGCAGCGTGTCGCCTTCGTTGTTCTTGCTCGGCACGAGGCGTGCCTTGGTGAAAACCTCAAACTCGGCCTTCGGTGCGGGGGTACTGCTTTCGGCCACTGCGGTGGTCGCGGCTTTTCCCACCGGGATCGCCGCCACGGGTACGGGACGGCTTTCCTTCAGCAGGATCGCCACCAGCGTGATGATCAGCACCAGCACGCCGGTGATGGCGATGTTGAGGAGTGTTTCACGGAAGGGCATCAGCGAAAAGCCGGGTCACAGGCCGAGTGTGGTCACGGCGAGGCCTTCGCTGCCACCGGGAACGGGGATCAGGTCACCAGCCCGGAAGACGTGCGTTTCTTGATAAGCAGCACCGTCCGGACGGCGGAAGACATGAATCTCGTGGTTGTTCAGATCGACCAGCCAGGACTCGGGGATGCCACAGGAGGCGTAGAGCGGGATCTTGGCATCTCGATCAAAGGCCAGGCTCGTGTCCGCCACTTCGATCACCAGCAGGATGTCCTGCGGATAAGGATGCCGCTCGGCGTAGAAGTCCTCGCGAAATCTCGCCACCACGATGTCCGGCTCGGGCTCGGAGTATTCGTGGATCGTGATGGGATTCTGCACGGTGATGATGGTCGAATCGCCCAGAAGTCTGCTAAGCAAACGGTTCAGGCGGTTCACCATCGCGCTGTGGATGGAGCCGATGGACATTTTGGTGACGAGGAAGCCGTTGATCAGCTCGATGCGGTCATCCTCGCGGAGCCCTCCGCTGGCGATCATCTCATGGTAACGATCACATGAGATGCGCAGGAGCGGCGGGCTGTGCGGCGGCAATTGGGCGGCGATCATGCGGGGATTATGCGATTCAGCCGCACGGCTTGCAAGCCGCGCTTTGCATGTGTGTGACGCTGGCTCAGTCGAGGAAGGAGCAGATGTACTCGCAGATGCCGGAGGCCACGGAGATGTTGAAACCGCTGTTGGCGGGCACGTCGAAGTATTGCCCGGCGGTGTAGGACGTCTTCGTGTCGGAGCCGTCGAGTTTCACGACGCAGTCACCGGCCACGATCTCCATGCGCTCGGCCTTCGCGGTGCCGAAGTGGAAGTCACCGGCATAAATCAGGCCGAGGGTCTTCTTGCTGCCATCCGGGAAGAGGATGGTGTGGCTGGTGACTTTGCCGTCGAAATAGACGTTCGCCTTGGCGACGGCGGTGACTCCGGGGAATTCAGCAGGGATGGGCATAGGGGCGCGAGGAATAGGCGATGAAGGCGGGCACGGCAAGCGGAGAGGAAGATTGACGCCGTGGTGCGAAACATGACAGCATGCCCGTTTCCCTCCTCTCATGGACTCCAGCCTCCGTCCCTCCCGCACCCGTCATGGCGTGATCCTTTTCGCCGTGATGCTCGGCATCATTCATTACATCGACCGCGTGTGCATCTCGAAGGCGCGGCCCTTCATCCAGGAGGATCTGAAGCTCGATGACACGCAGATGGGCTATGTGTTCTCCGCGTTCACGCTGGCGTATGCCTTGTTTGAGATTCCTGGCGGCTGGCTCGGGGACAAATGGGGACCGCGGCGGGTGCTGCTGCGCATCGTGATGTTCTGGAGCTTCTTCACCGCGGCCACCGGCTATGCGTGGAACCAGATGTCGATGATGGTGTGCCGCTTTCTCTTCGGCGCGGGCGAGGCTGGTGGCTTCCCAAACATCGCGAAGATGTTCAGCGTGTGGCTGCCGCAGCGTGAGCATGACATGGCACAGGGCATCACCTGGCTGGCCGCACGCTGGGGCGGTGCCTTCACGCCCCTGCTCGTCGTGTGGGTGCTGGGCATGGTGAGCTGGCGCACGACCTTTGTGATCTTCGCCTTCCTCGGCGTGATCTGGGCGGTGTTTTTCGCGATGTGGTTTCGGGACAACCCGAAGGACAACCCGAAGGTGAACGCCGCGGAGCTGGAGCTGCTCGCCGATGCGCAGAAGAACCTCAGCGGAGGTCACGCCAAGATCCCGTGGGGCCGCCTGCTGGCCACTCGATCCGTTTTGCTGCTGTGGCTGTATTACTTCTGCCTCAGCTATGTGTGGTACTTCTACATCACGTGGCTGCCGAAGTTCATGGAGGCCAAGGACGGCCTTGGCATGGACATGACGGCCACCTCCACGTCGATCTTGAACGGGCTGCCGCTGTTCTTTGGCGGTATCGGCTGCTTTGTGGGTGGTGTGCTGGCAAAAAGACTCGCCTCTAAACACGGCCGCATCAGCGTGGCGCGGCGCACCGTGGGCGTGCTTGGCCTGTTGGCCTCCGGTTTGATGATCGTCGTGGCCGTGCAGATGAAGAATCCAGTGCTCGCGATGCTCTCGCTCGGCGTGTCGGGTTTCTTCAATGATCTCTCAATGCCGGGAGCCTGGGGTGCATGCATGGACATCGGCGGCAAGCTCGCGGGCTCGGTCTCCGGCAGCATGAACATGATCGGAAACCTCGGCGGCGCTCTATGCGGCGTGGCGGTGCCATGGCTGATGAAGTCGATGGGCTTCGGCTGGCATGGCGTGTTGTATGTCGCCGCGGCCACCTATGCCGTCTCCGCGCTTTGCTGGGCCTTCATCAACTCCGATGACCGCCTGCATGATTGATGCGGCTCACTTCTTCTCGGTGTCGCCGATGCCTTTCCACTGCTTGAGCGTCTTTTCGATGCGCTCGCGAATCTTTGGAAAGGGCGTTTTGAGGGCGTGGGCACGTTCGAGGTAGTCGAGAGCCTTCGCGGCATCGCCGAGCTGTTTGTGAGCGAGGGCGATGTGTTCGAGAATTTCAGCGTCTTCGCTCTGAATCTCCGGCATGAGCTTTTCAGCGCGTTGGAACTCTGCCAGCGCCTTCGCGAACTCGCCCTTTTTGTAGTGCAGCCAGCCAAGGCTATCGATGTAGGCCGGATTGTCGGGTGAGAGTTCGTTGGCCTTCGCGATGAGCTCGCCGGCCTTGTCGAGGTTCTTGCCCTGCTCGAGCCACATGTAGCCGAGGAAGTTCATCGTGTTGGCGGCGGCCTCGGATTTTTCGCGTGGCGTCAGCGTGATGGACTTCTCCAGCATGCGGGAGGCATCGTCGTAGCGACCCAGATGCTCCAACGTGCTGCCGTATTGGTAGTAGAAGGTGTGATCGAGCAGCTCGGACTGCGAGGCGGCGGCGAGCTGCTCGGCATCGGCAAAGTGCTTCGCGGCTTTTTCATGCTGGTCGCGGGCGCGGCAGGCGAGGGCGAGCTGGAAGTGCGTAATCGGCTGCTCGGGGAAAATCTTCACCGCACGCTCTCCGACGAGCTGCATGCGGTCAAATTGACGCGTCTGCCAGAGCAGCGAGCCGAGAAAGAGGTAGTCGTTCACCTCGCCGGAGCCTTGTTGGATCGCGCCTTCGAGCGGCGCGATGGCTTTGTCCGGCTTGTCCCGCTTTTCATACTCGCGGGCCAGCACGCGGAGATGGTCGATCTCGTCTGGAGACTGCTTCGTGATGGCTTCGAGCATGGCGAGCGACTTCTCGGCCTCGCCGGCGGCCTCATACATGCGGAAGAGCACCTTGCGGGCTTGCAGGCTGTTGTGGTCTTTGACGAGCTTTTCACAAATCTCGCGGCTGCGGGTGAGCTCGTTTGTGAGCAGGTAGTGCTGCGCTACCTCCATCTGGATGTCTTCTGCGTTCGCTGGCGTCACAAAGGCCAGCGCCTTGTCAAAAAAGGGGGCCACTTTGGCGAGGTGCTGGGTGCGCTGCTCGATCTGGCCGAGCGGCCACACGCGTTCGGCGGTGGTGGCGAGATCGAGCCAGAAGCGTGGATCGGTGCTCGCCTGCTTCGCCGCCTGCTCCATGACGGCGATGGCGGCATCCCGCTTGTTTTGCGTGAGGTGATGCATCACCGCCGCCTCGTAAACCGCGGCGTGACGGGGAAATTTCTCCAAGGCGGTGCTCACGGCCTTAGCGGCACGGTCATCTTTTTCAAAGACATCCTCCGGCGGGTAGGTGCTGGCAAAGCGGGCCAGATTCAGCAGCGGCTCGGGACTGCCCGGATTGGCCTGGATGGCCTCATCGAGGATTTTGAGAGCGGCTTCGCGTCCCTCAAACTGCAAGGCGATGCCGGCTGTGTGACTGGCGAGTTCCGCGTTGGTGGGATCCGCCTTGAAGACGGCCCGGTAATGCTCCAGCGCCTGCCGGAGTTTCCCCGCCGTCTCAAATTGCAGTGCGGCGCTGTAATGCGCCATGGCATCTGCGTTCGCCGCGCCACGTGGCGTGAGGAGCAGGTCCGATTTCGGCGGCGGCAGCCTTCCGAGGGACATATCCGCATCGGAGGCCGCGTGAAGCGTCAAAACCGTCAGACTGGTCAGACATGTCAGACCAGTCCGACGAAGAAATGCACCCATTTCCCGCTTGGCGGGAGCATAGGGTTTCACAGTGACTCGAATCTCTCGAATCACTCGTCGGGGGCTGATCATGCCGCGGAGGCTAGCTTTTACGACTTGTAGCGCAAACGCTTCTTGTGGCGGTTCGCACGCATGCGCTTCTTGCGCTTGTGCTTGTTGATCTTCGTTTTTCTCCGCTTTTTGAGCGATCCCATGGTCGGTGTTCTCCTTGTGGTTTTGGCTTGGTCCCAGTGTTAGTGGACGATTTTGTTGAGGGGGTATTCTACAATACCCTCGGCACCCAGCGACTTCAGCCGCGGGATGATGAGGCGCACAGTCGCCTCTGAAATGACAGTTTCCACGGCCACCCAGTCGCATCCGGCGAGCTGGGAAACGGTGGGCGAGCGCTGCGAGGGCAGCGCGGCGACGACTTCCGCCACCTTCGCGGCGGGGACGTTCATCTTGAGGCCCACCTTGTCGCGGGCTTCGAGAGCGCCTTTGAGCAGCATGACGATGGTCTCCATCTTCTCACGCTTCCAGGCGTCCTTCGCGGCGGCCCGGCTGCTCACAAATTGAGGATAGCTCTCCATGAGGGTGTCCACGATGCGCAGCTTGTTCGCTCGCAACGAGGAGCCAGTCTCCGTGATGTCCACAATGGCATCGACGAGTTCCGGCACCTTCACCTCCGTGGCACCCCAGCTAAATTCGACCTCGGCCTTCACGCCGTGGCTCTCCAAGTAGCGCTGCGTGAGGCCGACAGCCTCCGTGGCGATGCGCTTGCCCTGCAAATCCTTCACACTCTGGATGGGGGAATCATCCGGCACCACGAGCACCCAGCGGGTAGGCTTCGAGGTGGCCTTCGAGTAGCGCAAATCGGTGATCACCTCCACATCGGCACCGTTTTCGGCGATCCAATCCCGCCCGGTGATGCCGCAATCGAGGAAGCCATGGTCCACGTAACGACCAATTTCCTGGGCGCGGAGCAGGCGGAGCTCCAGCTCGTCATCGTCCACGGTGGGGCGGTAGGAGCGGCTGGAGACGACCACATTGAATCCCGCCCGCTTGAAAAGCTCGAGCGTTGGCTCCTGCAGGCTGCCTTTGGGCAGGCCGAGACGGAGGGTATTTTTCGATTCAGACATGTGGGGTTCCGGGGAAAGGGGGGCGGAGATTAACGGCTTTTCCCCGGCTGGCGAGGGTTTTTTCAGGCCCGTTTGCCTCTCAAAGTGCCACGAGAGGCCTTATTTCACGACCACGCCCGCTTCACCCGCCTCCCAGCCGAGGCCGCAGGGGCGGATGGCGACGGCGGTGGCTCCGGCGGGCCATTCGGCGCTGCGCTGGTCTTTAAAGAAGGATTTCCACGTCACCCAGCGGCCACCGATCTGCGCCTGGAGCACCCACCAGCGGGTGTGGGACATCCAGCGTTCGTCGGCGTGCTTCCACTCGACGTGCAGCTTGCCCTCCGGCTGTGTTTTGCCGACCAGCGGCGCCGGCAGCGCCACCTGGCTCAGCCATGGCGACGAAGGCGGAATGGCATGCGTGGTGTAGGCACGCTCCATCGTGTAGGTGGCGATCTTGCCGGTGTTTTTGTGCAAAGCGCCAAAGTTCCAGTGGAAGTGCCCGGGTGTCATTTTGAGGCCGCGCTCACGCAGCACGCTTACTTGGCGCAGGATCTCGCCGGCGACGCGATCCGTGCCGATGTTCGAGGTGTTCATGCCGGGCCAGATGTGACGACCCTGCGTGTTTTGTTCGAGCCACCAGTCGTAGTAGGTGATGAAGCCGAGCTTTGGCCTGTCGATCGTCCAGTAGAGCTGCGGCGTGAAATAATCGACCCAACCGCTTTGCAGCCACTTCTTCGAGTCCGCGCCGAGGTCCTCATACGGATCGAGACCGCCGCCGGTGCCCTCGGGATGGTTTGGCCGCCACAGGCCAAAGGGGCTGATGCCGAACTTCACATGCCGTTTGATGCCTTTGATGCCTTCGTAAATGGCCTGCACGGTCTGATCGACATTTTGACGTCGCCAGGCGGTGAGCTCCAAAGGACCGCCGGAGGCCTTGTAGCGGGCGTAAGTGTTCGAATCGGGAAACTCGACCTTCTTTTTGTCCGGCCCCATGATCGGGTAAGGATAGAAATAATCGTCGATGTGAATGCCATCCACATCGTAGCGCCGCGTGACATCCAGCATCACCGCGATGGCCTGCTGGCGCACCTCGGGCACGCCGGGGTCCATCCACCAGTCGATGTTATATTTCATCGTCCACTCCGGATGCTTGCGGCGGATGTGATCCGCACTCGGCGCATGCTTTTCACCGGCGAGAGCCCGATAAGGATTGAACCACGCATGCAGTTCCATGCCGCGTTTGTGCGCTTCATTGACGGCGAACTCCAGCGGGTCCCAGCCCGGTGATCTTCCCATCTCGCCCGTCAAAAACGGCGACCACGGTTCCAGCGTCGAGGCATACATCGCATCGCCCGCGGGCCGCACCTGGAAGATAAGCGCATTCAGCCGCAGCTTCGCCGCGGAGTCGATGAGCGTGAGAAGCTGCTCCTTCTGCTTCGCCACCGGCAGACCGGGCTCGCTAGGCCAGTTGATGTTCCGCACCGTGGCGATCCACGAACCGCGAAGCTCGCGAGCAGGAGGTGGAACAGCGTTTTGAGCGGACAAAGCTCCCGCGAAGCCCAAAAGGCCTGCCGCGAGCATGCAGGTGGATCGTTGGAGTATCTCGCTCATTTCTCGATGCGATACAGTGCCTTGTCCGTGCGGATGAAAAGTGCCTCACCATCCGTGGACGGGCTGGCCATGATGGAACCATCGAGCGTGTTTTGCGAGAGCAGTTGGAAGGTGCGACCCGCTTTGACGAGGCTCACCACGCCTTCGCGACTGCCGATGAGAATCTTGTCACCGACCAAAATCGGGCTGGAGCTGAATTTGCCGCCCAAACGCTCGCGATACACCGCCTCGCCGGTCTGCGTGTCCACGGCGCTGAGGATGCCGCCATCATCGACATAATAGAGCAGGCCGTCGTGCAGCAGCGGCGAGCACATCTTCGGCGCGTTCTTGTTGTTCTCCCACGCGATTTCCGGCGTGGTGGCTCCGTGATGCTTCAAGGCCATGACCTTCGATTTGCCGTAAGCCGTGCTGAAGTAGATCATCTTGTCATCCGCCACCGGCAGCGCCGACATCGAGAAGCCCAGCTCGCCGTAGTGAATCTTCCACAACTCCTTCCCGGTGAGAGGGTCGTAGCCGTAAATGTTGTTCGCCGCAGGACTTACGACCACGGGAATGTCGCCGCTTTGAATCACGATGGGCGTGCCATAGGCCTTCTGTTGCTGTGGACGAGGGTCCATCTCGCCGCTGCGCATGGTCTTCCAAGCCACCTTGCCGGTCTCCGTATCGAACGCGGCGATGAACTGCGCATCGCTGCCATCAAAGTGAGCGATGAGCCGGTTCTTCCACAGCACGGCGGTCGAGCCGGGGCCGTTCTCGTGCATGACATGCAGCTCCTCGTTTTTCCACAGCACCTTCTGCGTCGCCGTGTCAAGACACACGGTGCCGAACGAACCAAAGTGCGCATACAAACGGCCACCCGCGAGCACCGGTGTGGGCGAGGCGTAGCTGTTGAGCTGATGCGCCCACTGCGGCTCCTTCACGTTCAGCAATTCAATGTCGTGCAGCAGCTTCCCGCTCTTCCGCTCCACCGCCAGCAAACGCAGGCTCACGGAGGCCAGCACGACGAGCGGCTGATCTCCCGTGTTCGATTTGAGCCGACGCTCGGCCTCTTCTTTTGTCGCGACTTTCTCCACCGCCGTCGTCATCCAGATGACATCACCCGAGATCAGCGGCGTCGAATGCCCGCGACCTGGCAGCTCGGTCTTCCACGTCACATTGCTTGTCTCGCTAAACGTCTCCGGCAGCTTCGAGATGACCGCCACGCCTTGCCCGGAAGGCCCACGCCACTGCGGCCAGTCGGCGGCGACCACATTCAAACAACAAACGGAAAGACAAAGAAGAGTGCGGGAGATCATGCGTGGCACTCAACGCATCAAAGCAGGAGCGTTTCACGGCTTTTTCTGCGTCACCTTCGGGTCCTCATTCGGCGTGCCGGGCCAGAGTGGGGCGATGTTTTTGGTGTTCCAGGCTTCCCAAGCCTTCGAAAGCTCGGCGACGAGCTCGGGATGCTCGGCGGCGAGATTTTTGGATTCGCTGATGTCGGCGTCCAAATCGAAGAGTTGCCAGCCGGACTGTGTTTTGGCCTCGAAGTCGCGGAAATCGACGAGTTTCCATTTTCCGCGGCGAATCGCCTTTTGCGGGCCAAATCGCCAGGCGAGCGATTCGTGCGGTGCGTCGGCTTTTTCGCCTTTGAGGTGCGGGAGCAGGTTTACGCCTTCGATTCCTTCGGGCGCTTTTGTGCCAGCCACACTCGCCGCGGTCGGCAGCACGTCGAGGGCGCTCACGGGCTGGTCATAGACTTTTCCGGCGGGCAGTTGGCCGGTCCAACTCACGAAAAACGGCACGCGGATGCCGCCTTCGAGTGTCTGGCCTTTGTCGCCGCGCAGAGGTGTGTTGATGCCGGTGTTCGTGGCAAAGAAGGGGCGCTTTCCGCTGCCGCCGTTGTCGCTGAAGAAGAACACGAGCGTGTTCGGGTGCTTCGCTTTGAGTTCCGCCATCAGGCGGCCGATGGCGTCATCGAGTCCGAGCAGCAGCGAAAGGTAACCGCGCCGCGCGGGGTTCTTTACCTCGGCTGGGAGGCGGCTTTGATGCTTCTCCACGATCTCCAGCGGCGTGTGGACGGCGTTGTAGGCCAGGTAGAGGAACCACGGCTTCTGCGCGTTGCGATTTATGAAGCCGATCGCCTCATCGGTGAACAAATCGGTCGTGTAGCCATCGAGTCGCTGCACCTCGCGGCCGCGATAGATGAGGTCGTGCGAGTGTGCGGTGCCGAATTTCGGCTCGGCGTCCTTGTGCAGCAGGAAATTGTGCCCGCCGACGAGGAAGCCGAAGTAGTCGTCAAAGCCGCGCGACTGCGGATGATGCGCCTCATCAAAGCCCTGATGCCATTTGCCAACCAAAGCCGTCGCGTAGCCCGCATCGTGCATCACATTCGCGATCGTGCGCTGATCCAGCGGCAGACCGAGCTTCGCCTCGTCGCCCCAATGCGGATTGAACTCATGCCCGAACCGCGTCGCCGCCTTCCCCGTCAAAAAGCCGGCCCGTGACGGACTGCAATACGGCGCGGAGACATACCCGCTCGTGCACCGCACGCCCGATGCCGCCAGCGCATCAATATTCGGTGTCGGCACCTCTTTCCCGCCATGCACGCCGATGTCCGCGTAGCCGAGGTCGTCCGCGATGATCACGAGCACGTTCGGCTGCGTCGCAGCCGAGAGCGAAGAGCAGAGGGCGAAGAGGAAGAAGAGGCGTTTCATGGTGTGAGATGGGAAACGACGGCGCAGAGCCATTCTCCCGGCAAAAACGGTGTCATATCTCGCAGGTGGCCGAAAGGTCCGGGGTTGAGCTTTCAGAACGGGCATATAGCATCCGCGAATGAAATTGAACGAGTCCAGCCTCCCGACGCCTCTTGGCCTGCCAAGGGCTTTGTTTTGGGATACTGACCTCGCGACGCTTGATCTAGCCAAACACGAAAAGCAGGTCATCGCCCGCGTTGTCGAGCGCGGAGGCTTGGAAGGCTGGCACAAGGTGCGCAGGCACTATGGGGACGAGAAACTCCGCCAGGTAGTCACGAAACTGCGCACGCTGGAGCCGCGCACGGTCAATTTTCTCTGTCTGATGCTCAATCTCAAACGCGAGGACTTCCGATGCTGCACTTCGAGACCCTTCCCACCGGCACCTTGGGTCTCCTGAAGGACCTTTCTGCTCTTCCGGCGCTTCAGCAGTTCTCGCTTGTGGGTGGGACGGCTCTGGCGCTTCGCTTCGGGCATCGTCGATCCATTGATTTCGACTTTTTCACGACCGAACCTTTCGATGTCGAGTCGCTGGCGGACACCTTGAGCCGTGAGGTGGATGGCTTTGAAACCACCGGCATGAACAAGATCGGCCTGAATGCTCAGGTGGCAGGCTTGAAGGTGGACTTTGTCACCTATCGCTACCCTCTACTGGCTCCACCCGAAACCCAGGACGGCATCCGCATGTTCAGCTTGGAGGACATTGTGGGTATGAAGCTCAGCGCCATCACCAACCGAGGGGCACGCAAGGATTTCTACGACCTCCACGCCCTCATCCAGCATCTAGGCGTGGACAGGCTCATCGAGATCTACCGCCGGAAATATCCGTCACACGATGCGATGATCGTGCTGCGCAGCATGATCTACTTCGACGATGCCGAGGACGACAATGACCCGGAGCTGCTGATGAAGCAGGATTGGGAAGAAGTGAAGGAGGCGATTGGGACGGCTGTGAAAGAATCCAAGACCCTACAATCATGAATAGATTGCTCATCTCGCTGCTGTTGGTGATCCAAGCTTGCACGACAACTTCAAGGACTTCCGAGAGCGTGCAGCGAATGCATTCATGCTACGAACAAGCCGTTGAGTTTGAAAACAGTGATTTTTGTTTCAAGCAGAGTGAATTTACACAACTCCATCGCCAAGCTAACGAGATGCGTGGCCGCGACTTTTGGAAAGCCTTCTCTGACTATCGACAGGAGTTGGGACCTGCGAAGGCCAATGCAGCTCTCAAGAGCATTGTAGAGCAACGCGGACTCTCAATGGCCCTGCTTGTCCCAATCAACAACGACCTGCGCGGGATGGAAGTTGATCGGATTATTGACGCCATGTTGCTCGCCAATCACAAGAAGACGCGCTTGTTGCTGGAACAAGTTGGACAGCCAGCCGATCTGAACTTGGCAAATCAAGCGCGTGGCATCACTTCGCCATAACGGGGAAACTATGCTCACTTCCCAAACATCGCGTGCTCCTTGTTCCCTCCGCTGAGGACGTAGGCGAGGAGGTCGAGGATTTCGTCTTTCTTGAGCATGGCGAGGAGCATCGGGGGCATGGGGGAGACTTTGCTGAGTTCGATGCTCTTCACTTCTTTGCGATCGACGTTCACGCGTTGATTGGGGTCGGTGAGGTCGGTGTTGAGGGTGACGCCGTCGCCGCTGAGGTTGACGACGACGCCGCTCATGATCGAGCCGTCGTTTTTGGTGACGACGATGGGGGCGAACTGCTCGTTGATCTCTTTGCTGGGGTTGATGATTTGATCGAGGAGGTCGTGCGGGCTGTAGCGACCGCCGGCGCCGGTGAGGTCGGGGCCTGTCATGCCGCCAGCGTTGCCAAAGCGGTGGCAGGTGTAGCAGGCGGCGGCGCTGAACATCTTCCGGCCGTTGTCAAAGCTGCGGCCTTTCATGCCGTTCTTCGCGGCGGCGCTGAGCTCGTCGAGCGTCCACATGGTGGGCGTGCGGCCGACGAACATCGCACCGACGTTTTCGATGGCGGATTTGCGCTCGGGCTTCTTCGCGATGAGCTCGGCGAACTGCGTTTTCTCGGCATCGGTGAAGGTGCTGAGGCTGTCGTTGCGGATGAACTCGAGGAATTTGTCGAAGCTGGCCCCGCCTTTGTAGTTCGCGGCCTTGAGGAAGAATTCGAGCTGCTGCGTGCGCAGTTCGGGCGTCCAGCCGGCTTTGAGGAAGCGCAGGCTGCGCGCATACTCGATCTGCGGCTCCTGGCTTTCGGCGGCGGCGATGAGGGCCATGCCTTTCGCGGCGGCGCTGGGTGCCTGGAGGTAGGCGAGCGTTTCGGTGAGCAGCCAGTTGAGCTCAAAGTTGTCGGCGGGATAAGCGGGATCGAGTTTCGCGATGATCGCGGCGACAGTGGCATCGTCGGGATTGCCAAAGCGGTGCAACACGATCTCGATGAGGCGCACGTAGCCGAGGCGTTGCTCGGGCGTGAGCTTGGCGAAGTCGTGTTTCAGCAGTGCGGCGAGGATGGCGTCGCGGGATTTGGAATCGGGCTGATAAGACGGATCGGTCCGATGGGTCGGGCACACGCCAGTGCGACGGATGAGTGCGAGCAGCGCTTCGAGCTGCGCGGTGACGTTGGTTTCGGCGAGCGCTTTATCCTGCCATTCGGCGAGCGGCTGGTGTTCCAGCGCGGTGCGGGCGGCGGCGCGGATGTAGCGGTCCTCGTGGCTGAGATGCGGCCAGGCGGTGGCGACGGCTTTCGGGTCTGGGTCGCCGTGGTAGGCTTCCAGAAGGTGACGAATTCCCGTTGGGCTGAGGTTCTTCGGTGTACCAGTCATCCCCGCGATTTTGCCTCTGAAAGTGCTAGTCGTTTTCTCTGGCAGCAAAGTCGTGTCCTCTTTCCCCACATAACTCACCCGATACAGCCCGCTCTGCACGCGGCGGCCGCCGATGGTGAAATACATCGCGCCGTCTTTACCAATGATGGCATCGCTGACGGGCAGCGGGCCGCCGGTGACGAATTCTTCCTTCGTGGCGGTGTAGGTGCTGCCGTTGGGCGTCAGATGCACGGCGTAGATTTTGCCCCAGCTCCAGTCGAGCGCGTAAAAGGCCTCCTGGTATTTCGCGGGGAACTTCGCGCCGTAGCCGAAGGTGCAGCCGGTGGGCGATCCGGGGCCGATGTTCAGCGTGGCGGGCAGGTTGTCGATGTAGAACTCGGGATACTTGCCCGCGCCGTTGCGCCAGCCGAACTCCGCGCCGCTGACGACGTGGTTGATGCGCGTGGGGCGATACCACGACGTGTTGAAGTCATACTCCATGTCCGCGTCATAGACGAAGAGCTCGCCGTCGCGGTTCACGCCGCCGTCGTAGATGTTGCGGAAGCCGCTGGCGAAGATCTCGAAGGTCTTTCCATCCGGCGTGAAGCGATACACGATGCCGCCGGGTGCCATGACGTGGCGGTTGTGACCGCGTCCGTCCGGCATGCGCGGCAGCAAGTGGTCATCGCCCCACAGTTTCGCCACGGGCGAACTGTCCGGCGTGTCGGCCTTCGGTCCTTCGTTGAGCACGGCGTTGTTGCCGCTGATGAGGTAAAGGCCCTTGCCGTCCGGCGTCTTCAAAATGGCATGCACCCCGTGGTCGCTGCCCGCGTCGAACTCGCGCAGC
Source organism: Verrucomicrobiaceae bacterium (assembly GCA_016795465.1). Classification (GTDB taxonomy): domain Bacteria; phylum Verrucomicrobiota; class Verrucomicrobiia; order Verrucomicrobiales; family Verrucomicrobiaceae; genus Prosthecobacter. Next base: position 37,586 of record JAEUHK010000100.1, read on the forward strand.
ATTTCAACCTTATCCAGCGTGTCATCCATGTTGCTGTCGGAGATGCGATAAATGCCACTGGGGATCTTTTTCTCGTAATCGTTCACACCGACATACAGCGCCCCGAAGGCGAAGAGCATGCCGTTCACGCCGCGGATGTCCGCAGGCACTTTTTCGATGTCGCCAGCGCTCAGCGTCTGGCCTGCGGCGGGCGCTTTGAATCGATAGAGCATGCCATACTGATCGCTGACGTAGATGCGGCCCGCGTCATCGGTCGTGAGGTTCACCCACGAGCCCTGCTCACCGCCCGGCACGCTGTAAATGAGCTCCACCTTGAAATCCTTCAGCGTCTTGATGTTCGACACCGGCGTCGCCACATTCGCGCCAATGGCCGGCCCGACCGCGTCGGGGCGTTTGGGCTTGGCTTTGCCTTTTCCCTTCGCCTTGGCATCTTGCGCCATCAAAGAGCACGGCAAAGTCAGGGCGGAGAGCAGCAGGGAGGTGAAAAGCAGTCGTTTCATGGTTGGTCGCGTGGTTAAACGCCCGCACCTGTCAAAACATGCCAGCAAAAGCTGTGTCGGATCTAGCAAACAGTTGAGCAGGGTTTGGCCTCTGGGATTGATTCTTGACGAAGCATGGGATCGCGGCTTTTCCGTTTTCACGAATCTGAAACATGATTCCAAAGATCATCCGTCCTTCGGCAGTAAGCGCCCTCAATCATTCGAGGGTAGCCGAGCCCGAAGGGTTTTTCTGTTCACACCATGGCATTCGCGATTCTCATCGACAGCGACTGTTTCCTCTGACGTTTGTGCCATCCATCGTATGGCCCGTTTTTGAGAAGTAATTGCAATCAGTCTTTAGACCTGTTTTGAGTATTCCACAGACCAAGCACTACCCATGACTTTTCAATCAAACCCCATCGTCTTGAGGCAAATGGTGCAGGATAAGAGCAGACTATTTGAAACCATTAGAAAAAATTTCACTCTCGATATTCAACGGAAGATTTTAAGCGTGCTTTACTTTGTAGCAGATGGGAAATGTACAATGCTTGGTCTTCAGGAAGGCTCTTCCCTCGATTTGGGGCAGGCGAATCAAATGATATATATGCAACTTGCTGAGCAGATGTTCCCGAAGGTGTTCGCCCTCAATGGCTTGATTGAGAAAGTGCTGTTTGAACTGCAGGGTCCCAATCCAAGTTATGATCCGAGATTCGAGCAGGTTCTGAGTTTGGGATTTGCAGGAGCAGGCTCACGAATCATTTACGGTTTCAAAAAAGGATTTTTCGGTGGTGTGAAAGAGGATGTTCGCGTCATTCACATTCCATTAATTGCCAATATTGAAGAAGTATTGAATTGGTGAAAGTGGCTGAAATGACCTCTGGCACCAAGTGTGCCACCCACTTGAGATAGCAGAATGGATTTTTGAATGCTAGCGCGTTGATCGAGTTGTTGAATGCCAATAAGCGACTACGTCAGAAACTCGATGTCCGTGAGGACCAAATTGTAGACTGATCGTTTACCAATGCATTTTCTTAAACTGTCGGATTGGTTTTGGTTTGCACATAAGCTTTAAACTTTGAACGTTTGCCGATGAATGGTGACCACCTCTTTGGGTTTAATGGAGACAGCCAACGCATTCGCCTTTGTGTTCAGGATAGAGGCATCGCTGGCGACACTTTTTATACCCTAATCATTGCCCCTCTCGCTGAGCCACGGCTGGAACAAGAGATCGACTATAATCAGCCTTTCAAGAACTCTGTAGTGTCAACGATCCCTGCTTCGGAGTGGGACAACATTATTGTAGATGGAAAAAGGCTGTCTGAACATGTGCAAGAAAAGCTGATTTCGCTTCAACTTGCCTCTTAGCGGACAACAAAAGCGATTTACGCTTAGCAAGCCTTACAAGGGTATGGCTCTTGATGAAAGAATCACCAAAGCCTTGATCTCCTCCAACTCTGATAAGGTGATCTCACTGGATTCCATGATCCGAAGTGCCTTCTTTTTCGGGTCTTGTTCAAGTTCGTTTTCCTTATCTCTCAAACTGAGCCGCACCAGAATCCGCATTAATTCTATCGACACTTTTCCTGCCTCTGTCCACTCCAGCGCCTTTCTAATCCATTCGCCACCATGGGGTGGTAAAGGCTTTGTTTCATATGGGAAAGCGAGGCGCAAAGCAATAATCTGAATCAGCAAGGCCAGTGCTGTCGATTCGACATTGTGACCTTGTCGTCGGAGTTCACCACAATTCTTCACCACATCTATTGTGGAGGTGTTGCTCTCGACATGATCTCGATGCACCCCAAAGTCTTTCATAAGGACCGACATCGTCTTTGCATAGTGCATCGCGTCTTTTTGATCGTCGAAAAACCGTTTGAACATGATGATGGTCTGTTGGGGGGGGAGTGCTGAAACACCAAGGTCCAGTAATGGCGAGGGACAGGTAAAGCTTTTCCACGCATTTGAAGGTCTTCACTATAAATTTGAAACAGAGATTTATCCGTCATTCGGCATTACCCACCAGTGTTCCAAATCCTACAGAAGACACCTCTCTGCGGTTGGTGTATTCTGTGGAGGATTTCCTGGGTGGATAGGGGCGGGGGCTCTTTGAAGCGAGGCCCGTAAGAGCTGCGATTCTCAAAAAGTGAGACGAAGTCCTTGCCATCCGGCCTCGATAAGCGTTTAATAAACCTATCACACCCGCCGCGCCTCTGCTTGCATGCGTAATTCGGCGGGTTTTTTTTGCCCGCATATCACGAACCTGGCCCAACGCGTCCCGATGATTTACGCCAAGAAAGCGCTGACACTGGAGCAGCAAGCGGACCTCCTCCTGGCCCGTGGACTCGTGGCCGACCGGGATGAGCTGATCCAGCGACTCAAGGTCGTGAACTACTATCGGCTGAGCGGCTACCTCCATCCCTTCCGGCAGCCAGATGACAGCTACCTTCCCGGCACCACGCTGGAAACAGTCTGGAGGCGCTACAACTTTGACCGCAGGCTGCGCATCCTGCTGCTGGACGCCATCGAACGTATCGAGGTGGCTGTGCGGACGCGGCTGGTTTACCACTTTGTGCAGGCCCATGGTCCGTTCGGCTATCTGGATGAGAGGAAGCTTCCACGCTTCACGCGGCGAACTTGGTCGAATCAGGCTTGGAGGAACCTCAAAGCGCTCGTGAAGGGCAAAGGGCTGGAAAAAACCGACTACGAGCTGTGGCTGTCCAAACTGCGAAACGAGAAAAACCGGGCCGGTGATGCCTTTGTGAAGCATTTCGAGAAGAACTACGGCGATAAGCACGAGCACCTGCCGCTTTGGATGGCCTGCGAACTGATGACGTGCGAGACGCTGCTCCAGTTTGCCAATGCCGTGGAGCCGAGCGTGTTGACGGCTGCGGCGGCGGACTTTGGTTTCCCGGATGAGCTGCTGCGCTCGTGGATGAAGGCCATCTTCTCCCTCCGAAACGCCTGCGCCCATCATGCGCGTGTGTGGAACCGCACCTTTGGCACCACACCAGCCCTTCCAGGCAAGAACAAGCATCCACTCTGGCACCGACAGCCCACGTTCGGCCTCAAAAAGATCGGTCTCATGCTCACCGTGTGCCATCACTGGCTCGGCAAGGTCAGCCCGACCTCACAATGGAAGCGACGCCTGTGGGCCTTGTTCGATGAATACCCCGAAATTCCGCTCGCGGAAATGGGTCTCCCCGACTCCTGGCGGACGCACCCGCTGTGGGTTTGAACCCGCCCACTTTCAATTCCTCGCTCCAATTGAAACCCAACCTGCGAAATTCTCGCCCAAAGGCAGCCTGTATTCGCAAAGTTGGAACCTGGAACTTGAAACCCGGATCCGTGATCACTTCCCCTTCGCCTTCTTCTTCGGAGCCTTCGCTTCGATGATCTGTGCGTCACTCGGGATCGGATGCGTGGCGAAGTCGATCACACCACCCTCGGGCAGTTCTTTGAGCATGACGTCCTTGATGTGGACCTCCATGGCGGGGCCGCGGTGGATTTGGAAGGCGAGGAGGCCTTCGAGGGAGCGTTTGGCTTCTTCGAAATCGGTGAGCTCCATCGTCGTTTTGCCGTCGATCTGGTGCACGAGGTGGTTTCCCTTCGCGATGATCGTGTACTCGTGCCACTCGGCCACATCAGCCTCGACGAGGTCGTGCTCGCCCGCGAGCCATTTCACGCCGGAGGGGTCGATGACGACGCTCTGGCCGTTTTGCGAGACAATGCCGCGTCCGCCTTCCTCATACATCATCGCGCGGTAGGGCGCGTTCGGGTGGATGTCGCACTGGTAGCCGCGGATGGACCACTTTTTGTCGGTGTTCTCGCTGCTGCGGTATTGGATGCCGGTGTTGTTGCCCTTCTGGCGGATTTTGGCCTTCAATTCGAAGTTTTTAACCTTCCCGCCGCGCCAGATGAGAAATTGATTGTAGGGCAGCTGCTCCGGTCCGGTCGTGTTGCCGACGATCTCGCCATTTTCGACCTTCCACAGCTCCGGATTGCCATCCCAGCCAGTGAGGTCTTTGCCGTTGAAGATGGATTTAAAACCGTCCTGCGCGGAAGCGGCAGAGAAAGCAAGGAGCGAGAGGAGGAGGAGACGTTTCATGGTTGGTCGCGTGCATAAACGCGACCGTCACACGAAACCTGCCAGCAAAAGCTGTGTCGGATCTGGCAAGTGATCACGCGAGCATCTTCGTCACGAGCTCGCCGTGCACATTGGTGAGGCGCATGTCGAGGCCTTGGAAACGGACGGCGAGTTTGGTGTGATCAAAGCCGAGCTGGTGGAGCAGCGTGGCGTGCAGGTCGTGGACATGCACGGCATCCTGCGTGACATTGAAACCGAACTCATCGCTCTCGCCGAGCGTGAGGCCGGGCTTCATGCCGCCGCCGGCGAACCACATGGTGAAGGCATTCGGGTGATGATCACGGCCATCGCTGCCGCCTTGAACCATCGGCGTGCGGCCAAACTCGCCGCCCCAGATCACGATGGTGTCTTCCAAAAGCCCGCGTTGCTTCAAATCACGCACGAGAGCGGCGCAGGGCTTGTCGGTGAGGCCGCACTGGGTCTTCAATCCGCCGGTGAGACCGCCGTGATGATCCCACGCCTCGTGGAAGAGCTGCACAAAGCGCACACCGCTTTCGATGAGGCGACGGGCGAGGAGGCAGTTGTTGGCGAAAGAGGCTTCACCAGGCTTCGCTCCATACATGTCGAGGATGTGCTGAGGCTCCTTCGAGATGTCCATGAGCTCCGGCGCGGTTTGCTGCATGCGGTAGGCGAGTTCGAAGCTGTTGATGCGGCTGGCGATCTCCGGATCGCCCACGACGTTGAGCCGTTCCTCGTTGAGCTGTTTGAGCACATCGAGCGTGTCACGTTGCGTGGCGTCATCGACGCCCTGCGGATTGTTGAGGAACAAAACCGGCTCGCCACTGCTGCGGAAGGGCACGCCTTGATAGACGGTGGGCAGGAAACCGCAGCCGAAGTTGCTCATGCCGCCGCTGGGACCTTTTTGGCCGCTTTGCATGACGACGTAGCCCGGCAGGTCCTGGTTCTCGGTGCCGAGACCGTAGAGCGTCCACGCACCGAAGCTGGGTCGGCCAAAAATCTGAGAGCCGGTGCTCATCAAGATCTGCGCCGGCGCATGATTGAAGGCATCGGTCTTCATCGAGCGCACGATGGTGAGGTCGTCGGCGATCTGTGCGGTGTGCGGGAGCAGCTCGCTCAACTCCGCCCCGCACTGGCCGTGACGGGCAAATTTGAACTTCGGACCGAGCAGCTTGCTGTTCGGATTGATGAAGGCAGCGCGGTAGCCTTTGAGCAAATCGGCCGGAGGAAGCTTGCCGTCCCATTTGGACAGCTCGGGCTTGTTGTCGAATAGCTCGAGATGGCTCGGCGCACCGCCCATGAAGAGGTAGATGACGCGTTTGGCCTTCGCGGGGTAGTTGGGCTTCTTGATGGCCAGCGGGTTCGCGGCCGCGGGTGCGGCTTTCGCGGCCAGATCCATCGCCGCGATGCTGGCGAGGCCCACGCCGCATTCTTTGAAGAACCAGCGGCGGGTGCGGTAGCGGGCGTATTCGGCCTGGAGTTCGTAGCGGAGGCTCATGAGAGGCGTTTACACCGAAAACGGGCTTCTTCATGCCGCGAACTCGCTCAAAACAAAAAGCGCCGCGGCATTCTCCATGCCGCGACGCCGTGATTTCGTGCCTTATTGAGCCTGCTGACCGCTCCACACCGGCCACCACGCGTCGAACTCGGACGGGCGCACCTTGATGCGCACGAGGTTGTTCGCATGCAGCGAGAGCAGCCGCTCCTCAATAAGCTCGAGGAAGTGCTCGCGGTCGCTGGCGGTGATGTTTTTCGCCGTCCAGCGACGGAGGAAGTCCGCCGCTTGCAGTTTGGTCATGCGCTTCACGACCACCTCGCGGGCGAGGTCCTTCAGCTCCATGCGGTAGCCGATGGCGATGCGGTCCGGGGAGCCCATCTCGCCGCGGATGACGCCGTAACGGATGCACGACTCCTCGTAGGCATGCACAAAGACCTCCCGCAGCACCTCCACGCGGTTCAGCTCATACACGGCGAGGATGCCCGTCGTGTAATCCCGCACCGGCACGCCGGTGAAGGACAGCGGGCACATGTTCCCGCGGATGAGCGGGATGTTCGCCGCGAGACGCGAGGTGCGCTTGTTTCCATCGAGAAAGGGCTGCAGATACGGCATCTGCACCATGAGGAAAAAGCAGCACTCCAGCGGATCGTGGATGGCCGCGGCCTTTTGCAGGATGAGGTCAAAGCACTCCTCGATGAGCGCGGGATTGTTCGTCGGATGAAAAACACTCCCGCCGATGCCCACCGGCTTCGTGCGCAGGGCTCCCTCCACCTTCCGGCTCTCCAGCAGGTATTCCGTGAGGATCGCGTGCAGGTTGAGGAAGGTGTAGCGGTTGTAGCCGAGCTGTTCCGGCTCCTCGACGAGGAACTCGATGGCCGCCTTGTG
>JAEUHK010000002.1 GCA_016795465.1 Verrucomicrobiaceae bacterium
GCTGAAGCGCGGATCACGCGTCTGCGAGACGACGAGGGACTCGATGTTGAACCCGCGACGGCTGAAGACGGCGCAGATGCGGCCGAGGACGCCGGGCTGGTTGTTCACCATGACGCTGAGCGTGTGGATGTTGATGATGTCGGCCTGCGGCGCGGGCTTTTTGTCGGTGGTGGCGCTGATTTTGTCGCTCATGGTCGTGTCAGGTTAGTTTTTGGCTTTTGAAGTGGGTGTCTTGAGGCGGGCTCGGGCGATTTTGAGGTAGTTCGAGTCTTTTTCGATGCCGAGCCAATTGCGCTGGAGTTTCTTCGCGGCGGCGGCGGTGGTGCCGGAGCCGAGGAAGGGATCGAGAACGAGATCGCCGGCGTCGGTGGTGCCGAGGATGAGCTTCTCGATGAGATCGATGGGCTTCTGAGAAGGGTGGCCGCACTTTTCCTTCGAGTTCCCTTTCAAGCTGGGGACGCGGAGGATGTTCGTGGCGAACTTTCCGGCTTCGAGATGGGCTTTGCGGGCCTTTTTGTTCTTGTAGCGCGGGTCGCGGAGGTACTCGGCGATGGTGGCGCGATCGTAGGGCACGCGCACGGCGTCCTTGTTGAACTTCACTTCATCGCTTTTGCGCAGGACGAGGATCATCTCGTATTGCGGGGTGAAGCTGTCGCGGCGCTCGTTGTAGCCCACCGCACGATCCCAGATGATGAGATCGTGAAACTGGTGCTGCTGACTGAGTCGTGACATGAGGTGCAAAAAGGTGTGCTCGCGCTTGCCTAACTGGCCGAAGATGAAGCAGAGGCCGTCATCGCGGAGGACGCGGATGGCTTCAGCGACCCATTTCTCGCACCAGGCGAGGTAGTGGTCGGCTGTTTTCCATTGGGTGTCCCAGGCTTCATCTTCGAGAACGTTAAAATAAGGCGGATCGGCGATGATGGACTGCGCGCAGGCTGCGGGGAGCTTTTTCAACTCGGCGAGGGCATCGCCGTGGATGATGCGGTTGAGTTTCATCGGGGCGGCCCGCACTCTGGCGAGTGCGCCTACGGGTTAGGTCGAACCGGTGGGTTTCTCCATTTTGTGCTTCGGCGCTTCGAGGATCATGTCTTCGAGAGCGGCCCCGGCGGGGATCATCGGGAAGACGTTCTCGGCCTTGATGCACTCGGCTTCGATGATGCAGGGGCCGTCGTTGTAATCGAGGGCCTGCTGCAGGATGCGCTCGACATCGGCGGGGCGGCGGATGTGCCAGCCTTTGATGCCGTAGGCTTCGCCGAGCTTCACAAAGTCCGGGTTGCCGATGAGATCGACGCCGCTTTCGCGGTTTTCGAAGAACAACTCCTGCCACTGACGGACCATGCCGAGGTAGCTGTTGTTGAGGATGAGGATCTTGATCGGCAGCTTGTGAATCGCGGCAGTGGCGAGCTCAAACAAGGTCATCTGGAAGCCGCCGTCGCCAGCGATGGCCACGACGAGCTTGTCCGGACACGCGAGCTGGGCGCCGATGGCTGCGGGGAAGCCGAAGCCCATCGTGCCGGCACCGCCGGAACTGAGCCAGTGGTAGCTTTCGTCGTTCTTGTAGAACTGCGCGGCCCACATCTGATGCTGGCCGACGTCGGTGGTGACGATCGCCTTGCCCTTCGTGAGCGTGTAGAGCTCGTCGATGACCTGCTGCATGCGCAGGCCGCCCTGCTTCTTATAAGTGAGCGGGAATTTCTTCTTGTAGCCATCGAGGTGAGCGATCCAGTCTTCAGTGGGCAGTTTTTCGACGTGCGGCAGCAGATCGCTGAGCGCGGCTTTCGCGTCGCCTTTGATCGCGACGTCCACTTTGATCATCTTGTTGAACTCCGCGGCGTCGATGTCGATGTGGACGATCTTGGCGTTGCGGCCAAACATGTGCGGCTTGCCGATGATGCGGTCGTCAAAGCGGGAGCCGACATTGAAGATGAGGTCGGCCTCGCACATGGCTTTATTTGCATACGCGGTGCCGTGCATGCCGAGCATGCCAAGCGAAAGCGGATGCGTCTCGGGGAAGACGCCCTTGCCGAGCAGCGTGGTCGTGACGGGGATGCCGCAGGTCTCGGCGAGCGCCATGAGTTCTTTGTCAGCACGGGCGATCATCGCACCCTGACCGGCGAGGATGACCGGACGCTTCGCGGCGGCGATGAGGCGGGCGGCTTCCTTGATGCGGGACGAGTCGATTTTGAAGTTCTCGCTCGGGTTGTAGCCCGGCAGATCCATCGGCTCGTCAAAAGTGCCGGTGAAGGCTCCCTGGCTGATGTCCTTCGGGATGTCGATCAAGACGGGACCGGGGCGGCCGGTGGTGGCGATGTGGTAGGCCTCACGAGCGATGCGCGGCAGGGCGTTCGTCTGTTTGACCAGGAAATTGTGCTTCACGACCGGGGACGTAATGTTGAAGATGTCCGCCTCCTGGAAGGCATCCTTGCCGAGCATCCAGGTGACCTGCTGGCCGCAGAGGACGATCATCGGGACGCTGTCCATCTGGGCGGTCATGATGCCGGTGACGGTATTGCCAGCGCCGGGGCCGGAGGTGACGAGAACGACGGCGGGCTTGCCGGTGGCGCGGGCGTAACCATCGGCCATGTGGACGGCACCCTGCTCGTGGCGGACGAGGATGAACTTCATGTCCGTCTTCACGGTCTGGAGGGCGTCAAAGATCGGGATGGCCGCGCCGCCGGAGTAACCGAAGACGTATTCGATGCCGAGGTCGGCGAGGGTTTTAATGAGGGCTTGTGCGCCGTCCATTTTGGGTGTGCTCATGGGATTGGGGTGAAAATTGCGATTTCGGGCTGAAAGTGGGTGTGAAATGAAAAATCACAAGCCAAAGTTTTGCGTTTTCGGATGAAGTTTGCTGTTTGAGGCCTGCAACACGTTCAAAAATGAGGCTTTTGTGACACAAGATGCCGTGAAGGCCTTCTTGGGTATGAAAAAAGCCCCCGTTTTGGGGGCTTTGGAGGCCAAACAGGGCTGAAACGGGCAAAATCCTATTCTTCGGCCTCGGCGAGCTTGGCGGCTTCGCGTTTCAGGATGCGGCCCACCCGGTGTTTGGCGAGGTAAACCTGGGCGGCATTGACTCCGAGCTCCTTTTTGACCCGCTCGGGGCTCCAGCCTTTCAGGACGTAACAGGAGAAAATCTGGAACTGGCGGGGGGAGACGAGGGCCTTCACCCGGCGGAGGGCGATGTCCATGATCTTGTCCTGCCATTCTCTTTCCCAGAGCTTTTCGAGGGCGACGCCATTTGGATCGGCGCAACGGTCAATCGGGGCAGTGCGGCGTTCTTCGGGCTCTTCGCCCGCGTAGAGATTAGCTTCGCGGTCCTGCTGTTTTTTGCGGCGGCGGAACTGGTCGAGGATGCGCCAGCGGGCCTGATTGAGGAGGAAGGACTTAAAAGAGCCGAGGCTGGTATCGAACTTCTTCTTTTGCAGGTTCTTGGCGACGCCGATGAAGGTCTCTTGGACCACATCGCCTGCCTCGTCGTCGCTGAGGCCGGCCTTGCGGGCGACGTGGAAGACGAAATTCGAGTAGGTGCGGTAGAATTCGTCCCACGAAGCCCAGTCGTCCCAGTTATCGAGCTTTTCGATGAGGGTCTTCCGCGTGGGCGGAGAGCCACTTTCCCTCAATTGCTTGAGGATCTGCTCTTCGTTGGGGATTTTGGGATCTTCGTCAGCCATGGGTGGCCGGAGGTTTGGGCCGGAGACGGGCGATGGTAAGTCGAGAATGGCAGGTGGCAATCTGCCCGTTCAGGCATTTACGGCTAGTCCTGGCGTTTGAAGAGGCCCTGATACCACTTCTTCTTCGGAGCTGTATTCGGCGTCGCGGCCGGTGCAGCGGGGGCAGGCGCTGGGGCCGCGACGGGCGGTGCGATGTTCTGCGGGAACTTTTCGGCGGCATCCGAGCCGACACCGCTGCGCAAATCCTCGCGGATCGACGCCTGACGCATCGCGGTCTCATCGTTGACGACATTCGGCTGGATGAAGATCACGAGTTCCTTGCGCTCGGTGTTGTCGGCGTCGTTGCGGAAGAGTTTTCCGAGGCCTGGAATGCGGCCAAGGAAGGGCAGGCCGGTGGTCGCCTTGGTTTTCGTCTCGGAGATGAGGCCGCCGAGCACGATGGTGTTGCGGTCCGGCACGTTCACCGAGGTGACGAGCTGCTCGGTGCCAATCACTGGAACCAGATTGGGCGAGATGGTGCGCTCATTGACGATGGTGTCGTTGATCTGCGAGATGGTGAGATTCACCTCGCCATCCGGATTGATGAGCGGGACGACTTCGAGCTTCAGCACCACATCGAGGTAGTCGGTGGTGGATTGCACGGTGCCGTTGTTGTTCACGTTGTTGCCGAGGACGGAGGTGGTCGTCTGCGGGTAGGGCACCTTCTGGCCGGATGTGATGGTGGCTTTGCGGTTGTTCAAAGCAAAGACGCTCGGGCGGGAGAGGACCTTGAAGTTACGCTTGGTCTCGAGGGCGGTGACAAAGATGTCCAGGCTGTCGCCAATGGCACCGTAGAGACCGAGGCCCGCGGCCGGCCCGAAGGCGTTGGTGATGGCGTTGTTGCGCAGATCGGCCACGGCGCGTCCTGCGGCGGTGCTGGCGAGGGCATCCGTGCGGGAGGTGACGCCGCTGACGGCGAGGTTTGTGCCTGCATCGCCGGCTTTGGAGAGCCCGGACAGATAGTCGATGCCGGTGGAAAGGCCGTCCGTGAGGGTCAACTGGCCGATGACGGTGGCGAGATAGACCTGCGAGGGCTTTTGATCGAGGCGGTCGAGGAGCATGGTGGCCTTGTCGATGCTTTCCTTTGGTCCGATGACGATGATGGAGTTGGACATCGGGTCTGCGATGACGCGGGTCTTGCCGACAAGGACGGAAACAGGGGCATTGTCCACGGTGGGGCCGGTGATGACGTCTGCTCGTGAACCGGTGGAGGTGGTGGTTGTCGCGGTGTCCGACGTTGCTGCCGCGCTGGTGCTGCCGACCTGGCCGCCGCGGGTGTTTTGGGTGTTCCGGCCGCCAAGGAGCTGGGAATTGTTGCTGGCGAGGGCTTGTTGGCGTTGTTGCTGAATGGTGCCGCCGCCGGGGAGCTGCACGGTGCCTGCGGATGGGTCCTGCAGGAGATCGGTCAGGGCGCTGAGGACATCCAAAGCGGCAGCGTATTTCAGCCTGCGCTCGTAGGGCATCTCGACTTCGACGGGTTTGTCGAACTCCGCGATCAAGCTGGCCACATAGGTGTAATCGGCGGGCGACGCGACGACGAGGATTTGGTTGAGGCGTGTGTCGGCGACCACCTGGGCGCTCGGCTGAGGTGCCTGCGCATTGCCCTGTTGGAGAACGCCATTGATGTAAATCGGCTGCTGCGGGCGGTTGCTTGAGCTGTTGTTATCATTGCCACGATCGCGATCACCTCCGCGTCCATCGCTGGCGGCATTCCCACGGATGGTGTTCACGCCTTTCGATTCCTTTTCCTGGGCCTGGGCCGTGAGGGTGGCCTGGATGATCTGGGCGATGGTGGCCGCATCGCCATATTTCACCGGGATGAACTTGGTGACGAGCGACGATCCCGTGTCAGCCATGTCGATGCTCTCACGAATGGAGATGAGCTGCTTCACCACGGTGGCGCTCTCGGTGATGAGCAGGCCGGGCGGCGTCGCGACGGCGGTGATGCGTCCGTAGGCACCGAGGCCCACATGGCCGCTGAACATCGTCGCCGCGTCCTCCGGCGGCAGGTTGTCCAGCTTCATGAAGTAGGTCACGATGGACTCGCCGTCGGGAATATCCTTCGGGCTGGTGTAAAAGCGCACGCCGTGGGAGAACTGCACCGCGTTGGCGCTTTGATTGCGTGCTGGGAGGATTTTGGCGGTGGTGCCGCCCGGCTCAGAGATGATGGCGTAGCCATTGGCGAGCAATGAGGCCTCGATGAGCTTGATGGCTTCGGCCTTTGGCACCGGCTTGGGCGTCACAAGACTGATCGTGGCACCTTCAAAGATGTTGGTGTCCTTGATCAGGGTGAAGCCGGTGAGACGCTCGTAGATCGCAAGGATGTCGGAGACCGGATTGTTGACGAATTGCATCATCACCGTGTCGTCGGTGATCTGGAAGGACTCGCCTTCACCGGCTGTCATCTCGCCGCCAGGACCTCCGAAGCCGCCGCGGCGTCCAAAACCACCGCTGCCACGACCGAAGCCTCCTCCGGGAGGGCCGAATGCGCCACCCGCACCGCCGGGAGGTGGGCCGCCGGGGCCTGTGCCATCAGGCGGCACGGCTCCGGGAGCTCCGGGCGGTGCTGCGGGTGCCTCAGGTGTTGCCGCCGCCGGAGCTGTGGGGGCAAGGGGGACAGTGGGTGGAGCTTTGGGGGCGTCTTGAGCGAAAAGAAGGCCTGTGGCGGAGAGAAGGCAGAGCGGGAAGAGAGTCTGGCGGGACATGTGAAACGGAAAAGAGATGGAATGAGGCGAGAACGCGGGATTTAGGGCTTGCTGTCGTCCTTTTGGATCTTGTCGAATAGGTCGCGGATGGCATTGCGGCGTTCTTCTTCTGGAGCTTCGCGAAATTTTTCATCCGCGAACATCTTGCGCATGCCGTCGCGGAACTTCTCTTTGGCACCATCGGACAACGATTCGTATTTTTTGCGATCTTCTTCGCTGGGACCTCTGCCGCGGTTTGACGTTGGAGTGGCTGAGCTTTCGGGCGAAGACTTTTTCGTGGCAGATGAGCGGGTGGTCGAGCTGCCAAATCCGCCGTGCATGATTGGTGCGCCCTGGGCCATCGTCTCAGCAAGAACCATGCGCATGGCTGCCTTCACGGCCTCTTGGTCAGGCGCTGGCATGTTGGCGATGGGACGAATCAGCGTGCGTTCCTTCCCATCCAGCAGGGCAACGACTTTCATTTGTTTGCCACCCGCTTCAAGGCTGGCGGAGATGAGCCGAGAGCCGTTGGCATCGGGCTCGAAGCCCAGGCGCAGCAAGTTTTTTCCGCTGCTGTCCACGAGCAGCACCGTCGCGTTGCGATCCACGGCCCAAATGCCGTAGATCTGAAGATCATCAAGCGGGATGCCGCCGACTTTTTCGACCGTGGCGGGCTTGTCCTGCTTCTCGGGTGCGGCCGCGAAGAGGCAGACAGGCAGCAAGGCCAGTGATAGCAGCGTCGTCAGGCGTCTCACTTCTTCTTATCCTCCTTCTCAATCTTGTCGAACATGCTGCGGATGGCGTTGCGGCGGTCCTCTTCGGAGGCGTTGCGGAATTTTTCGTTGCTGAACATCTCGCGCATGCCATTGCGGAACTTCTCTTTGGCTCCTTCTGATAGGGATTCATACTTTTTGCGGTCTTCTTCGCTCGGACCGCGGCCACCTCGGCTGAAGCGATCACCGCCGCCGGGAGGTGGTGGGCCGCCACCGCCATCTTTGTCTTTCTTGTCCTTCTTCATCGCGTCTGGCGTTAGCGCGGCCGCATCGTAGCGGATGCTCACGGGCTCGCCGCCGATGTTCACTTTGGCGCTGGCACGCTTGATGTCGGAGGCCTGGGTGGCTTCGACAAGCGTCCAGCCCTTGAGATTCGGCTGGTCAGTCACCACGAGGGATTCCTTCTTTTCCTTGTCAAAGAGCGTTACCACCGGCTTGCCATCCACATAGGCCACGCCGGTGAGCACGAGTGAGTCGGAGACATTGACGATGCGGGTGAAAGGCGAGTTTTGCACCACGGAGCCGAGCACGTTCATATCGAACGGCTGCGGCAGATCGGGGTCCACCGGTCCAACAGGTGCGCCAGCGCCTCCGGAGGTGGCTGAACCTGGCAGCATGGCCTGCCCAGCTTCCTCTTCAGCCGTTGGAAACAGGTCGGAAGTGCTCAGCAGCGGCTCTTCCGCGGGAGGGGCGGCAGGTTGCTGCGCCGATGAAGCACCGGGGCAGGCGAGCAGCGCGGCAAAGAGGGACAGGTGGAGTCTCGACAACATGGCAAAAGTGGGGGCTGAAACGCAGCAGAAACCCACCTCGTTCGGAATTGTTGTGCGAGATGCACAGATTAGGCGGGAATCGTGTCCCGAAATCTCTCACGGGCTTTTTTGCCCTCGTGAACCGACTTTTTCAAAAAGAACCTCTCAGCGGCCCCAGAGGTGCAGCCACTGGTTCAGCCAGCCAGTGACGGAGGCGATGGCCGCGGCGACGACCATCCATTCCAAGGCGAGCTTCCAGCGACGGCCATTCACCTGTTGACGCTGCGCGAGCGAGAGTTTTTTGCCACGACGGGACACGGGCTGGCTTTCCAAAGGCGGCAACACATCGAGCGTGGCCAGACGGCGCTGCTTTTGCAGGCGCGGCGCATCGGCGATGAGGCATTCGAGGCGGTGAATCTCACGCCCGAGCTCGGCGGACTGGCGCTGCAGCTTCCGCGGCGTGGCCGCTGCCTGCGGGGCAGGGGACTTGCCGAGTTCCTGGGCGGTGCGGGGACGACGGGAGCGCACCTTGCGATTGCCGTTGGAGAAAAGGGCCATGAGTCGGGAGGAGTGAGAGGTGGGACTGAAAGGCGGATCAGAACATCAATTTTGCGAGCAGCAGGCCCAGCAGCAGGCTGCCGATGAGCGGGAGCGTGAAGGCAAAGCCGCGGCGCATCCACACGATCATCTCCTCCGTGGGGCTGGAGTAGGTCATTGTGCCTTCGGAGGCACTTTCCTCGCTGATCGCGGCCGTTTTGTGGCTGACGCTGGCGGCGATCGGGTTCGATTCCACGACGCGCAGGCTTTCCAGACGGCGCACGCCCTTGGAAAAATCGGCTTCGGCATCTTCGATGGCGGCGAGGGCCTGGTCGAGTTCTTCATCGACCTGGCTGCGGTGCCATTTTTCGGGCTGCAGGCTTTTCAAGATGTCCAGATGACGGCGAAAGTCGTCGTGCGTGAGGCTGAGTTCCTCGACACGCTTTTGAGCGTCATAAAGATCACGCTCCACGCTGCTCACCGAGCGGCCGAGTTTTTCCAAAAGATCGCGTTTGCCGGCCACGAAGCGTTCCTGCTTCACGCGGAGGGTTTCGAGGTGCTGCTTCTGGCGCTCGATTTCCTCCTGCTGAATGCGGAGCTGGAGGAGCTGCTCCTGGGCGGCTTTGACCTTGTGATCCACATCGTCAAGGGCGGCTGACTCCATGAATTCCGGTGCGTCGTCGAATCGGAGAATGTCCTCCTCGAGGTGGCCGGGGGCGGAGACGGTGGCAGAAGCGTGGGAGGGAGACTTGCGAATCGTCATAGCGGGCATTAAAACCTGTTTAAAGCCCTAAATATTATAGATCTCTTAAATAATCCAGACTTTTTGTCTTCCGTTTTGCAAAAAAATAAGGCACGCCGCCCGCTCCAGCCGTCAGCAGGAGCAAAATTCCCAGGCTCAGCGCCTCCATCCGCCAGTTTCCCACCGGAAACGCCGTCGCCATCGGGTTCAGGCTGCTCCATGACGGCAGGAGCACCACTGTCATGCCGAGTAGAATGTAAATGAAGCTGCTGATGAGGCAGACCGTGCCGCCAAAGCCGGAAACGATGCGGGCCGGGTTGGCCTCGCGGAAATTGGGCAGCAGAGCCCCAAGCGAGAGCGCCAAGGCGGTGAGGCCATAGCTCATCATCATCATGGCCAGCGCAAAAAAGAGCAGGCGCTGCGCCGGCATGCCGAGCGAGTAGCCGGAGAGACATACCAGCACGGTCATGAGCAGGGCAAGCACGCCGGCGGCGAGGCGCAGCTTCAGCGCCAGCACGCGATTGAGCGGCACGGGCGAGAGGCCGAGGATCCACATGCGCTGCCCTTCGAGGCTGAGCTGCGGGTAAATGAATCGCGTCGTGAGTGTCGAAAGCGCCAAGCAGCACACGAGCAGGTTCAGGTGGCTGATCACCGTCGTCCAAAACGGATTTTGCAGGTCGTAGCCCATGCGGCGGAGGTTCGCCGAGTAAATCAAAAGCAGGCCAAAGATCACCGTGCACTGCCCCCACTGCACCGGTTCACGGAAAAACACCCGCACCTCCTTGCCGAGGATGGCAAACGACGCGCGGTCGAGTGCCAGCGCCTTGCGGGTGATCTCCGCCAGCGTGCCCGGCCGCATGTCGAGGTTCAAAGTGCCTCGCTGGCCGCCCGGTGCCGACTGCATCAGGCGATTCCACGCAGGCATGAACAAGCCGCCAGCCAGCCGCGTGGTGAGCACCAGCGCCGCCAGCGCATGCGAGAGCAGCACGAGATTGAAAAACAATGCCCGCTGACCCGTGCCGCGGCCGCTGGCATAGATCACCTCCGCCACCCACGAGCTCGGCAGCAGCGGGTGCATGCAGATTTCCGTGTGCTTCAGGATCTCGCTCACGCCCGTGGCCACATCGCCCGTGCGCACCGCCTCGAAATCGAAGGTCAGGAAGGCCTTCACCGCACTGCCGAGCAGCAGCAGCGCCGCGAACGCCGCGGGCTTCCACCACCAGCGGCGGGCAAAGCGCACGAGAAGCAGCAGCATCCACGTCGAGAGATTCGCCGCGATGGTCACCAGACAAATCAAAGCGGGAACCGTGGCCACAAAGAAGCCTGCGCCCGCATGGTAAAGCCGGCCCAGCGCCAGCAAAATGGGGGCACTCAGCACCAGCAGGCCCCAACTGGCCAGCAGCATGCCCTCCAGCGTCTTCCACATCACCAGGCTGCGAGGGGCCAGCGGCAGCGCCACCTGCCATTCCATGTCCTTTTTCCGAAACAGGCCCATGCCCGTGATCGTGGCGTTGGAGAGCACCAGCATCACGAAGAAGAAGAAAAACAGCAGATACACCAGCCGCTCCGCCAGCAGCGGCCCGAGCAGCGGAATGCCCATCACATAGTCGAGGCCGTGCGCCACCAGCTTGTAGGCCGCCACGGCATAAAACGCCAGAAAGCCGCCCACCGTGATCACGAGCAGCTTGTTCGCCGAGAGACCATGCGCGGCCTTGTTCACCAGCATCTGCCAGTGCGTTCGGGCGAGGAGGACGGTGGTGCCTGCGACGGTCATTTCTCCAGTGCATACAAAACGCCGCACGCTTTGGGAAGTGTGAACCGCAAAAAAGCCTTTGCGAAGCCTCGCGGGCTTCGTTGTGCTCCGCCGCATGAGCGAAGCCTTCCAAAAACTCCTCGAACAACGCCAGCAGCGCTACGCTGCGGAGGCTCGCCAGCAAAGGTGGCTGCTCGTCGCCGGTGGCATCGCCATCGTGCTTGTCGTTTTGTTTCTCCTCTGGCGTGGTCAGGAGCACCCGGTGAACCCGAACACGGCCACACGGGAGCAATTGCTCACTTTGCCGGAGGTCGGTCCCGAGATCGCTGACCGCATCCTGAAGCTGCGGCCCTTCACCGATGCTGCCGACATGGAAAAGCGCGTCAAAGGCATCGGCCCGAAGACGCTCGAGCAGATGAAAAAGGCCCTCGATTTCGACGGCGATGGAGCCGCGGACTGCTGCGTGCGGTGACGCGGCGATTTTTCCCGATTGGCGGGCGCATCTGGCTCCGTTAGATGGGGCCGCATGAAACGCACGTTTGCCCTTCTCGCCCTTCTTTCCATCTCCGCCGCTGCCAAGACCGACTGGAGCCGCTTCCGCGGCCCAAACGGCACCGGCCTCGCCGATACGACCGGCCTCCCGAGCGTCGTGGACGATAGCACCACGCTGTGGAAAGCCCCGCTGGGCAAAGGCTGGTCCTCGCCCGTGCTGTTTGGCGACAAGGTCTTCGTCACCGCCGAGACCGCCGCGAACAAGCGTGCCGTCATCGCCCTCTCCGCCGCCGATGGGAAAGAAGTCTGGCGCTACGAGTCCGAATTTGTCCCGCACAACATCCACAAGACCTACAACACCTTCGCCAGCAGCAGCCCCTTCGTCGATGCGGAGCGTGTGTACATCAATTGGAGCAGCGGCACGGACATCCAGGCGCTCGCCTTGGACCACACCGGCAAGCTCCTCTGGCACAACGACCATGTGGCGGACTACATCCACGAGCACGGCACCGGCATCTCCCCCATCGTCGAGGACGGCATCATGATCGTGCGCAGCGAGTTTGACTGGCAGCGCGATGGCAAAGTCTATACCGAGGACCCCGCGCAGCAGAAGTGGACCTCCTGCATCGTCGGCCTCGATGCCAAGACCGGCAAGCAGGCCTGGAAGCTCGACATCCCGAACTGCCTCAACACCTTCTCCACGCCCGTCGTGCACACCTTGAAGAGCGGGAAGAAGGAAATCATCTGCGCCGACACCGGCAGCGGCGTCATGGGCATCGACCTCCTGACCGGCAAGCTCAACTGGCAGCACAATCCTGGCTACAAGCAGCGCAGCCTCGGCTCCGGCGTGCTCAGCAATGGCTTCTACTTCTGCACCTTCGGCACCGGCGGCGGTGTGAAGGAAGTGGCGGCCCTTGATCTCCAAAGCGGCAAGCCGCAGCCGGTGAACTTCGACATCCCGAAAGGCCTCCCTTATGTCCCTTCCCCGCTCGTCATCGGCGAGCACATGTACCTCCTCGGCGATGGCGGCATCCTCCGCTGCGTGGAGCAAAAGACCGGCAAGGTCATCTATGAGGAGCGTCTCGAAGGCACCAAAGGCAGCGCGAAATTCTTCAGCAGCCCCGTCGCCGGTGATGGCAAGATCTTCTGCGCCAGCCAGCAGGGCGATCTCATCGTCGTCAAAGCGGGACCAAAGTTCGAAAAGCTCGCCGTCAGCCCTCTTGGTGCCCCCGTGAACTCGGTCCCTGCCATCGGTGACAAACGCCTCTACATCCGCACGGCGGACGCGCTTCTCTGCTTGGGAGCCAAAGGCCAGCCGGTGCCTTGATTCAACAAGCCCATCTTGGAGGGCGGGATTCCATTCCCGCCCCAATGGGCTCCAAGAGCGAGTCGATCAGGAAAGTGGGGGCAGAAGCTCCTCAAGCAAACCGCGCCAGCATCGCGGGCTGTCGATGATAGGCCGTGTTTGAAAACCCACGGTGCGCTGATCTTGCAAGGCGCGTCTGGCGTAGGTTGTTCACGCTTTAGCGTGCGCTGGTTTTTGGCACGCTAAAGCGTGAACAACCTACATGGAGGTTTTCAAACACGGCCTAGGTTATAAACGGGCAGGCATGGCAGAGTCCCATGCTGAGCACCAGATCAGCTGCTGCCAGTTACCGCCTCAGCGCATGGATCAGCTCGTTGAGTTTTTGACGCAGGCTTTCCATGTCAGGATCGGGCATGGGGGTGTCCAGTGTGTTCACCCCGTTGCTGTTGCTGCTGCATTGGCTGAGGGTGTTGAGGAGTCCGTTGTTGAGATCAGTCTGCGTCACTTCGCCGGGCGGGCCTTGGGGGCCGGTGGGGCCTTGTGGCCCTTCGGGTCCTGCTGGGCCTTGCGGGCCGCCGGGGTCTCCCTGTGGGCCTTGGGGACCTTGGGGGCCGGGCGGGCCTTGCTGCCCTTGAGAGCCTTCCGGCCCGGGCGGTCCCTGCGCACCCTCTGGCCCCGGCGGGCCGGCGGGGATGGCGTCGATGAGCTCTTTGAGGCCGTTGAGCTGGCCGCGCATTTGCACGGCATCGATGAGGGTGTTTTCCTGCGGGAGGTTGGGGTCGAAGGGCATGGCGGGGGCTTTTTGGGGGGGTTGCCTGCCGTTAGGGTCACGGGGCGACGGTGACGCTGGCCACCTCCGTGAAGCCGCCGGTAGGCGCGGCGTCGTCATAGAATTGCAGGCGGTATTCGCGCACTTCGGGGACTCCGGCGGCCAGCAGGGGGCGCTCATCGAGGTAGGGGCTGGCGAGGTCGATGGCGAGCATTTCCCATGCGCCGCCGCCACGGCGGCTGTAGATGACGACGCCCTGGCGGCCATACTTTTTGAAGGTGACCTTCACGCATTCGCAACTGCCGCTGCCGCCGCGCTCGACTTTGAGGCTGAATTCCGGCAGCGGATGCTCGGTGGCATCTTCCTGGCCGACGATGCCGAGCTGGAGGCCGATGGCTTCGGTGTATTTCGGGTTCGATTTGATGGCCTGGACAAAGGTGGTGATGCGGCGCAGGGCTCCGGAGGGCACGGCGGTGACGCCGGCAGGCAGCGCTGGCACGGTGAAGACGGGCAGGACGAAGGGGTCGCCGCCGGGGCCGTCAAAGAGCACGTCGAGGGCCTCCGTGTAGGCGGGGCCGAACTCGCGCACTTTGGTCAGGTAGATGCCGTTGGCGTATTGGCAGAAGCGGGCGTCGTTGACGATGGCGGTCACGTCGTCCGCGGGCATGCCGAGCACGGCGTTGGCGATGGGGAGCTGGGCCGCGAAATTGGCGAACCATTCGGTCCGTTCAGCGACGGTGCGGGGGAGGTAGGGCTGGCGTTTCATGGTGGTGTTTGTGCGTTTGGCGGGTGTCGTTGTGCTTGGGGGAGATGGCGGCGGACCCCAGAGGGCTCCAGCATTGTAGGTGGCCTGGTTCCAGTTCGGCATGGCAGGTGTGGCAGCGGGTCATGAGGGCAGCGGCGGGCGCTGCACCGGGCAGGGGCCGGTTCAGGCCCGTTGAGTGGTGGAAGCGGGAAGTTCTGCCGGACGACAGAACCGTCCCGATGGACGACAAAACGGCTGGGGGCGGGAACGGAACGGGCCTGCGCCTGCGCAGAACCTCCCGCACGCACGCGGCAGGGCCTGATTCGTGCGTGCAGGCCGCTTCGGCGCTGCGCCGGGCCGTTCTGTCGTGGAAACGGCCCTTTCTGCACGGGAACAGAATGCTTCTGCGGCACGACAAAACCTTTGTGATGAACGCCCGAACCGTTCTGCACGACAAGCGGAGGATTTTGCCAAGGAAGCGGGGAAATCTGCCGTCCGCCAGAACCTGCCTGCGACGGAAAAAGACGCCCCCCAGCCATCCGGGGAGCGCAGAACCATCGGTTCCGGCGCACAATGAGCTTTATTCGGTGAAAAAGCCTTCATCGTAGTGGGAAATACCACGACCGCAGGCTGTCTGAACAGAAGAATTTGGTGCGGTGCCGAAAATTTTGGCCGGCCCGCGCTTCCTGCGCCTAGGGATCGGGAGGATGACCGACGGTTGGGTGCGGACATAAAGATTTCACCTGATCTTTCATGCTTCATGCCGCCTTACCCCATTCCCCCCGCCATAGTCATAGCGACGCGTCTGCGCGGCGAACTCCATTTTATGCCGTCGAATTTTTGCACACTGACACCATTTCTTCGCCCAAATCTCCCCGCGACTCCGAGACTTAAAGGCCGCTGAAGGTCGCCGCCCTGCCGCTCCCTGAGTGTTGCCATCAATGCCATCCCCTGCTTGGATAGGTGAAATTCCTCCTTCACCTCCCGGATGAACAAGAAAGCCCTCACTGAGACGGATATCCGCACCAAGTTCATCACGCCTGCCATCGTCGGCGCGGACGGGACGAAGTGGAATGTCATGACGCAGGTGCGCGAGGAGGTCTTTTTCACCAAAGGCCGCGTCATCGTGCGTGGAAAGACTGTGAAGCGGGGCGAGGCGAAAAAGGCGGACTACCTGCTCGACTACAAGCCGAACCTCTGCCTCGCGGTCGTGGAGGCGAAGGACAACAACCACGCTGTCGGCGCGGGCATGCCGCAGGCCTTGGAGTATGCGGAGATTCTCGACCTGCCGTTTGCCTACAGCTCGAATGGAGATGCCTTTCTGGAGCATGACCGCACCGGAGGCTCAGATGTCGTGGAGAGAGAAATCCCGCTCGATCAATTTCCCACGCCCGAGGAGCTGTGGCAGCGCTACTGCACGGCCAAGGGGCTGAAGCCCGAGCAGGTCGCCATCACGGTTCAGGACTACTACGATGACGGCTCCGGCAAGGCACCACGCTACTACCAGCTCATCGCCATCAACCGCACTGTGGACGCCATCGCACGCGGGGAGAACCGCCTCCTGCTCGTCATGGCCACGGGCACTGGCAAGACCTACACCGCCTTCCAGATCATCTGGCGGCTGTGGAAGTCGGGAGCCAAGAAGCGCATCCTCTTCCTCGTCGATCGAAACATCCTCGCCGACCAGACCAAGACGAATGACTTCAAGCCCTTCGGCACTGCAATGACGAAGGTCACGAACCGCACGGTGGACAAGTCCTTCGAGATCTACCTCTGCCTCTATCAAGCTGTGACCGGCACCGAGGAGGAGGACAACATCTACAAGCAGTTCTCGCGGGACTTCTTCGACCTCGTCATCGTCGATGAGTGCCATCGCGGCAGCGCGGCGGATGACGCCCGCTGGCGGCAGGTGCTGGAATACTTCTCCTCCGCCACGCAGATCGGCCTCACCGCCACGCCTAAGGAAACGAAGGACGTGTCGAACATCGAATACTTCGGCGAGCCCATCTACACCTACTCGCTGCGTCAGGGCATCAGCGATGGCTTTCTCGCTCCCTACAAAGTGGTGCGCATTGGTTTGGACAAAGACCTCGACGGCTGGCGGCCCGAGGACGGCCAGCGGGACAAATACGGCCAGCTCATCGAGGACCGGGAATACAACGACCGCGACTTTGACCGGAACCTCATCCTCGAAAAGCGCACGGCCATCGTCGCGGCAAAGGTCACCGAATTCTTGAAGGCCACCAGCCGCTTCTCGAAGACCATCATCTTCTGCGAAAACATCGAGCACGCCGAGCGCATGCGGCAGGCCATGGTCAATGCCAATGCCGACCTCGCGGCCGCGAATCCGAACTACGTCGTCCGCATCACCGGCGACAACAGCGCGGGCAAGGCCCAGCTCGACAACTTCATCGACCCGGAGAAGACCTATCCCGTCATCGCCACCACCTCGCAGCTCATGTCCACCGGGGTCGATGCGCAGACCTGCAAATTGATCGTCCTGGACAAGCGCATCGGCTCCATGACCGAGTTCAAGCAGATCATCGGTCGCGGCACGCGCATCAACGAGGACTACAACAAGCTGTTCTTCACCATCATGGACTTCAAGCGGGCCACAGCCCTCTTTGCCGATCCTGACTTCGATGGCGATCCCGTGCAGATTTACGAGCCACCCGAGGGTGGCGGCGTTGTCCCGCCCGAGGAGGAAGAAGAGGGCAATCAGGTGAACGAGGGTGAAGGCGGAGAGCTCGGCCCCTTCGAGGGCGGTGAAGGCGCCGGAGGCGATCCTCCCACGAAATACTACGTCGATAACGTCGAGGTACGCGTCGCCACCGAGCGGGTGCAATACCTCGATGAGAGCGGCAAGCTCATCACCGAGTCCTTGAAGGACTACTCCCGCAAAACCGTGCGCAAGGAGTTCGCCTCACTCGACGAGTTTTTGACCGTGTGGAACTCCGCGGAGAAGAAGCAGGCCGTTCTGGAGGAACTCGCCGCCAAGGGCGTCTTCCTCGATGAGTTGGCGGATCAGGTGGGTCACGATCTCGATGCCTTTGATCTCGTCTGCCACATCGCCTTCGATGCCCCGCCGCTGACGCGAAAAGAACGGGCGGAGAAGGTCAAGAAGCGAAACGTCTTCGGCAAGTATGGCGAGCAGGCCCGCGCCGTGCTTGATGCCCTTCTCCAGAAGTATGCCGACAGCGGCATCACCAGCGTCGAGTCCCTCGAAATCCTCAAAGTCGATCCCTTCACCCAGCACGGCACGCCGATTGAGATTGTGAAGCTCTTCGGCGGCAAGCCCGGCTACTTGAAGGCCATCCGGGAGCTGGAAACGGAACTTTATCGGAGGGCGGCGTGATGAATGCCACTGCCTCCAATTTTGGCGATTACCTCGTCTTCGTGGACGAGAGTGGGGATCACAGCCTGACCTCTATCAATCCTCAGCATCCTGTTTTTGTCCTCGCGTTCGCCATCCTCAAAAAACACGATTACACCCATCAGGTCTGCCGCGACCTGCAGCATTTCAAGCTGCGCTACTGGGGACACGATGAGGTGGTGCTTCATGAACACGAAATTCGGAAACCTCGGGACGCATTTTCTTTTCTTCTGCTCAGGCCGCTTCGAGAACGCTTCCTGGGTGAGCTGACCTCGATGATGGAGTCATTGCCAGCCATTATTGTGGCAGTCATCATCGACAAGCATGCTTTCGCCGCTCATCACGCAGAGGCTCATCCGGGAGGCGTTTATGATTACGCCATGGAGACCGGATTGAATGCTGTGTTTGGTTGTCTGGCTTCTCTCGGGCAGTCGGAGGTCCGCACGCCCGTCATTGTCGAGTGTCGCGGGCGCAAGGAGGACAAGGAACTCGAACTCACCTTCCGGCGCTACTGTGACTTGACCAACTCCCACGACCGTCCGCTCCCACTAGATTTGGTCATGGTGCCGAAAACCGCCAACTCCGCCGGACTTCAGATCGCTGATCTCATCGCCCGCCCCATTGGCTTGCATTACTTGCGTCCAGACCAGCCCAATCGCGCTTTCGACATCATCAAGACCAAACTCCATCGGGACGAAACCGGAAAAATGGAGGGACATGGATTGCTGCGCGTCACCTAGAAATGCGAAGGGCCCCCGGATGTTTCCAGGAGCCCAACGCCGGGCGGATATTTCCACCCCAGCTTGCAAGCATTCTTACACACCCCGTCTTTTCGTCAAACCCTCTTTACCTGCGCCCCCTCGCTCGTCTTGGCCTCCTTGACCTTCATTCATTCGTCATTCCTCATTCTGATTTCGTCATTTCATCGCAATGCCCAACGTCTCCAACCTCGTCAAAACCATCCAGGACATCATGCGCAAGGACGCCGGGACTTACGGCGATGCGCAGCGGCTGGAGCAGCTCGGGTGGATGTTCTTCCTGAAGATCTTCGATGACCGCGAGCAGGAGATGGAGCTCCTGCGGGACCACTACAAGTCCCCGCTGCCGCAGCACCTGCGCTGGTCGAGCTGGGCCAAGGACGAGGAAGGCATCACCGGTGATGCGCTGCTCGATTTCGTCAACAACACCCTCCTGCCGAAGCTGAAGGCCCTCACTGGCGGCGTGGACAAGATCGCCGGGCTCATCCGCATGGCGTTTGAGGACGCCAACAACTACATGAAGAACGGCACGTTGATGCGGCAGGTCATCAACAAGATCAACGGCATCGACTTCAATGCCTCCGATGACCGCCACATGTTCGGCGACATCTATGAGAAGCTCCTCAAGGACCTCCAGTCCGCCGGAAACGCGGGCGAGTTCTACACGCCGCGGGCCGTCACCCAGTTCATCGTCGAGCAGGTGAATCCCCGGCTCGGCGAAAGCGTGCTCGATCCCGCCTGCGGCACCGGCGGCTTCCTCGTCTGCGCCATCGAGCACCTGCGGAAGCAGGCCAAGGACGAGACCGACGAGCGCAGCATCCAGGAATGCTTCGCCGGCATCGAGAAGAAGCACCTGCCGCACGTCCTGTGCATGACCAATCTCATGCTCCACGGCATCGACGTGCCCTCCAACGTCCGCCATGACAACACCCTCTCCCGCCCGCTGCGTGACTGGGGGCCGAAGGAGCGCGTGGACTGCATCGTTACCAATCCGCCCTTCGGTGGCATGGAGGAGGACGGCATCGAGGCGAACTACCCCGCCGACTTCCGCACCCGCGAGACCGCCGACCTCTTCCTCGTGCTCATCATGAAGCTGCTGAAGCCCGGCGGCCGGGCCGGGCTCGTCCTGCCGGATGGCACGCTCTTTGGCGAAGGCGTCAAAACCCGCATCAAAGAAGCCCTGCTCACCGAGTGCAACCTGCACACCATCGTCCGCCTGCCGAACGGCGTGTTCAATCCCTACACCGGCATCCGCACGAACCTCCTCTTCTTCACCAAGGGCACGCCCACGAAGGAAGTCTGGTATTACGAGCATCCCTACCCGCCCGGAGCCAAGAGCTACAACAAGACCAAACCCATCCGCATCGAGGAGTTTGATCCCATCAAGGCCTGGTGGGGCAGCGAGGCCGATGGCTTCCAATCCCGTGTCGAAAACGACCGCGCTTGGCGTGTCTCCATCGACCAGATCAAGGCCGGAAACTTCAATCTCGACCTCAAGAACCCCCACAGCACCGAAGAAGGCCCCGGCGATGTGGACCACCTCCTGCCGGAGTATGAAAAGCTGCTCCAGCAGATCGCCGCCACCCGCAGCCAGTTGAAAGCCCAACTCATGGAGGCCCTGTCACGATGAACGCCACGGAAGGGAGCGCGGACACTCTTGTCCGCTATGATTCACGGCTCCAAGGGAGCGCGGGCTCGTTTGCGGTTAAATCAAGCCTTGCCAAATCGCACATTGTGCGAAACCATAGCCTCAACAACACCCCCCACGCCTCTCCACGATGCGCACCAAGGGGGGTTCCTTTTTTTCCGGGCCTGGCTTTTGAAAGGAGAGGCGCATGAGCAAGCCAAAAGACGCCAGAACCTACCAGGAGCAGCTCGATCTGCTCAAAGCACGTGGTCTGGCCGTGGCGGACGAGCCTGCGGCCCTGCACTGCTTGGAGCATCACAATTACTACCGGCTGTCTCCCTATCGCTTCCCCTTCACCCAGCCGGGAAACCGGGATGCGTTTCAGCCCGGCAGCACTTTCGAGCAGTTGTGGGCGCTGTACACCTTTGACCGGCAGTTGCGCCACCTCGTCATTGAGGGCTGCAAAAGCGTGGAAATCTCCCTCCGCTCCCGCTGGGCGTATGAGGTCGGCCACCGGCTCGGACCGCTGGGTTATCTGGACAACAGACACTTCTCCACGCCTCTGGTTCATGCCACCACGCTGGTGAAGCTCCACGCCGAGATGGAGCGCAGCAAGGAGGACTTCATCAAGCATCATCGCGGCACGCTCCTCATGCCCTGGCCGCCGGCCTGGGTCATTGTCGAGATCGCCTCCTTTGGAAACATTTCCACGCTGCTCAGCCAGTTGCGCCAGTCCTCCATCCGTCAGGCCATTGCCGACCCGTTCGGGCTGGATGAGCAGACGTTCTGCTCCCTCATGCACCACCTCAGCGTGCTGCGAAACACCGCCGCTCATCATTCCCGGCTCTGGAACCGGCTTTTTGTGTTCAAGTTCAAGCTTCCACGCAAAAAGCCACCTCATCTGCGCCCGAACTTTTACGAGGACCCGCTCCTGCCGAAAAAGGAGGGGAAAATCCACAACACCCTCCTCCTGCTCATTCATCTGCTCCGCTGCATTGATCCCGCCACGGACTGGCCGGACCGCCTCATCCACTTGCTGCGCACGCTGGATGCTGCGCTCATCCCCGAGATGGGTTTCCCTGCCGACTGGCAGACTCGTCCCATGTGGGCAGCCCTCCTCGCCGCCAACCCATGACCCTGGACACCTTTTTCGAGAAGTTCGACCTCTTCGCCGACGCCCCCGATGCGGTGGCGAAGATGCGGGAGCTGGTGCTGCATTTGGCAGTGACGGGCAAACTCGTCCCTCAAGATCCCAACGAAGGCGATGCACGTGAAATGATTGATCGCGCGATGGTAAAGCGGCAGCAGACGATCAAGACAAAGAATTTGCGGAGGAAGAATCTCGATGAGTCAGCCGACCTATTCGAGCACGAAGACTTGCCCTCTTCTTGGTGCGTTGAGCGGTTCGCCAACCTTGTCGATCCCGAAAACACTATTTCATACGGCGTCCTCGTTCCTGGCAACGATGTGCCAGATGGCATCCCGTTTGTTCGCGCTCAAGACCTCTGCCTTTCCAATCATCCTGCCAGACCCAACAAGACCATCGCGCCTGAGATCGAAAAGCCCTACACCCGAACGCGGCTCACTGGTGGCGAGATTCTTCTGTGTGTAGTCGGCAGCATTGGAAAACTTGGAATTGTTCCAGATTCGTGGGCCGGTGCTAATATCGCGAGGGCCGTCGCACGGATCAAACCCATCCCTGATGTTCTCCGCGATTACCTTTTGCTCGTTCTCCAAGATAAATCTGTTCAGCACTATTTCACCTCGACTACCCGGACGCTCGCACAGCCGACACTGAACGTAGGAATGATCGAGCAGACGCCGATACCGGTCCCACCCCTCGCCGAGCAGAAGCGGATCGTGGCGAAGGTGGATGAGTTGATGGCGTTGTGTGACCGGCTGGAGGCGCAGCAGCAGGAACGGGAGGCGAAGGCCAGCCACCTCGCCCGCGCCTCGCTGGCCCGCTTCGCCGACGCCCCCACCCCGGCCAACCTGGACTATCTCTTCCATTCCTCCTTCAGCATTCCTCCTTCGGATTTGCGGAAATCCATCCTCACCCTCGCCGTCCAAGGCAAACTCGTCCCCCAAGACCCGAATGACGAACCGACGCTTACCCTGTTGGGTCAAATCGCCGCCCACAAGGCAGCCTTGGCAAAGGAGGGCAGGCTTCGTGGTTCAACCACGGTCAAGCCCATGGCCGACGACGAGGCCGAGTTCGAGATTCCCTCAAACTGGTGTTGGGTGCGCTTCGGCG
The DNA here is from genome assembly GCA_016795465.1 of Verrucomicrobiaceae bacterium. Lineage (GTDB taxonomy): Bacteria > Verrucomicrobiota > Verrucomicrobiia > Verrucomicrobiales > Verrucomicrobiaceae > Prosthecobacter. The sequence goes on from JAEUHK010000002.1 coordinate 22,273, forward strand.
AAATCATGGTCAACCGCGATGGCGAACGGATTCCCGTGAGCAAAGAGGAGCGCGAGACGAAAGCAAAGATCTACGACTACTACGGAGCGTCAGGAGTAATCGACAAGATCGACGGCTTCATCTTCGACAAGCCACTCCTCCTAATTGGAGAAGATGGAGCAAATCTCATCAATCGTTCGACCCCCATCGCCTTCATCGCTCGGGGAAGATACTGGGTTAATAATCACGCCCACGTTCTCGACGGCATCTCGGAAGATTTTCTCCAGTTCGTCGAACTTCACATCAATGCCATCAATCTCGAAAAATACGTCACCGGTTCCGCGCAGCCGAAAATGAATCAGGCGAAGATGAACAGCATACCCCTCGCAATCCCACCCCTCGCCGAACAACGGCGGATCGTGGCCAAAGTGGAGCAACTGATGGCCTTGGTGGACGCGTTGGAAACGCAGCTCGCCGCCTCCCGCATCACCGCCGCCAACCTCCTTTCTGCCCTTGTGGCGGAACTGACTGCCCACCGACCTTCCTAGACGCTCATGCCCTTCACTGACGACGAACTCACGCAGCACCTCCGAGTGCTTGAAGAATGCTTTTGGTCCCGACGCCGTCCGCCGCTGCATTTGCGCGACAAGGTGCGCGAGGGGCAGCGCATCCAGGACCGCACCATCGAGCTCTTTCTGGTCCGCCCGGCCTTCCAACGCCCCGGCGAGTGGGTGGAGGAAAGCATCGCCAAGATCCAAGGCATGGCCCATCAGGGCGTGTGGCGCATTTTCTGGAAACGAGCCAATGGCCGCTGGTTTCGCTACCAGCCCTGCCCGGACGCCCCATCCCTCGCCGAGGCCCTACGCGTGATCGACGCTGATCCGCACGGCTGTTTCTTTGGTTGAGTGAATCAAGGAACGTACGGCCCAAGTCGGCGGGAATGCAATCCCGCTCCTCAAGGCGATTGCAGGGCGGCGGCCGGGACGACTTCGGCGGAGCCATGGCATGGCGTGTGAGGGATGAGTTTCGCTAGCTTACCCGGCGTGGCATCGTCAAGGCAAGCGGGCTGTTGTTTCAATTCTGCCGCTCAGGTCGGGATCTTGGTAAAATGATGAGGGGTAGAATGATGGCCGGAAACTCATTTTTACCCGCCATCACCTTACCTTCCGGCCGGTTGTCTGCCGCGGCTATCGTCGTGCTTGGCAAAGTCACGGGGACCGCCTATACCTCGCGGCTCGCATGAACATCCCTCCGCCTGATCTGCCGCCTCCAGGAAACCTTCCGCCTCCCGGCGGGCTGCCGCCGCCGAATCTTCCGTCGCCAAATCTCCCGCCGCCGGCGGATCAAGGCAATGAGCGTGTGATTTCGCAGTTCGAGCGTGCGCCCGTGGAGACGAGTGTGGCCGCGAAGGTGGCCAAGCAGATCGAGGAAGCCATCGCCGAGCGTCCGCTGATGGATGGTGCGGCCTTGATGGCCGATGCGAAGGCCTATCCCTGGCGTCGCGGCCGCGATCACTTGCTGCGCATCGGCTCGCTGATCGTGCTGGCCTTTGGCCTCGGCGAAAAGGTGCCGCTCGCAGGCATCGTGCTGACCGTGATCGCCGCGGTGTATGCGGGTGATTTTCTGTATCGCGTGGTTCATTCGACGCTGGAAGGCTCCGACACGCCTCCAGACTGGCCGAAGACGAGCGAACCCGTCGAAGAGCTCATCAAACCGGGCGTGCGCATCACCTCCGCCTTTCTCGTGGGGCATATTGTTTGGCTGTTTGTGTGGCTGAACACAGACTCGCATGTGGGCATGAATCCCGTGGCGCAGTGGATCAGCTACCTCGTGGCCGCGGTGTACTTCCCGTTTGCGATGATGATGATCGTTTTCCAGGAGCGTTTCGCGGCCTGTGCGCCGTGGGTTTCCATCCCGTCGATGCTGCGCTGCATGCCGGCATCAAAATCGGCGCTCACGCTTTCCGTGACGGCCTTTGTGGCGATCCATGTGCTGAAGATGGTGCCCTTCGTCGGCGGTCTGCTCGGTGCCGCAGCCGGGCTGGTGCTCTTCATCATGCTCGGCCGCATGGTCGGCATGATCGCCGCGCAGCATCGCAAGGCCCTTGCCGAGATGCATTGATTCAATCGGTCTCGGCTGGTGAACGGGGCAGGAATGCCCCGGTTACTCCGTCTCCGGCCGTGGATCGCGTGAAAGCAGCGCTTTCATGCCTTCGCGGGCGGATTTGCCCTCGTGGAGCACGGCGTGGATCTCATCGAGCAGCGGCGTGCGCACACCGCGGGCCTTGGCGGCTTGATGCAGGCTGGCGGTGTTCAGCACACCTTCCGCGATCATGCGCGTGCTGGAGAGAATTTCCTCCAAAGCCTGCCCCTGGCCAAGCAGCAGGCCCACACGATGATTGCGACTGTGCGCGGAGTAGCTCGTGGCGACGAGATCACCCACGCCGCTGAGGCCGTAAAAGGTCTCCGCACGTCCGCCCATGGCCACGCCAAGGCGCACCATCTCCGCGAGTGCTCGCGTGACGAGGGCCGCGATGGCGTTGTCACCGAGCTTTAATCCCAGCGCGATGCCCGCGGCGATGGCGTAAGGGTTTTTCATGGCTCCGGCCCACTCAGCGCCGGTGATGTCATCGGTGGTGTAGCAGCGGAAAAAGGGCAGCGTGAAGCAGCTCTGCACCGCTTTGGCCGTTTCCTCATCGTGGCAGGCCACGACGGCCGCCGTGGCGAGCTGCGAGGCCACTTCCTCGGCATGATTCGGACCGGTGAGCACGGCGATGGTGCTCTGCGGCAGTGATTCGGCGAGGATCTCGCTCATGCGGCGGCCGGTGTGCATCTCGATGCCTTTCGCACAAGACACCGCCACGCGGCTTTTCGCGGCCGGACTGCTCGCGATGAGCTGCGCCGCCTCGCGGATGCCTTTCGATGGCACGACAAACACGAGCATGTCCACCGGCTTCAAATCGGCCGCGTGAGCCACCACCTCGACATTCGCAGGCAATTCGAGGTTTGGCAGGTAACGCGGGTTTTTGCGCGTGGTGGCGATTTCGGCCATCAGCGCCGCGTCACGTCCCCAAAACTGCACCTGCATGCCCCGCCAGGCGAGCGCCGTGGCGAGAGCGGTGCCCCAGCTCCCGGCGCCGATCACGGCGGCACTTTGCATGGCTGGTGCGGCATTCATGCGGCGGGCTGTTTCTTGGCTCCGGCGCGGTTTTCAGTGCCAGCGATGAGGCGCTGGATATTCGAGCGATGCTTCCAAATGGCCAGCACCATGACGACGATGCCAAACGTGAGCATCACCGCGTCCCACTTGCCTTCACGCCACATCAAAAGTGCCATCGAGGAAGGCACGGCGAGCGCCGCGGCGATGGAGGCCAGCGAGACGTATTTGGAGGCAAAGAACACGACGAGCCACGCCGCCCAGCCGCCGAAGAAGCCCGCGAGTGACATCCCCAAGAGCACGCCCGCGGTCGTGGCGATGCCTTTGCCGCCTTTGAACGACAGCCAGAAGGTGTACATGTGCCCGAGCACTGCTGAGAAGCCGCCGATGACCTTCGCGGTGGAGATCATCTCCGATTCCGCACCCGTCGCGGTCATCCATTTCGCCGCGAGAAAGACGGGCAGCCAGCCTTTCATCATGTCGAGCAGGAAAACGGGGATGCCGATGGGCTTGCCGAGCACGCGGATGACGTTCGTGGCGCCGATGTTGCCGCTGCCATGCTGGCGGATGTCGATCCCGCGCAATCTGCCGGCCCAGTAACCAAACGGGAGCGAGCCGCACAGGTAGCCGCACACAGCGCTGGCAATGAGGACGGTGGAGGAAGTCATGGGCCGCATGTCTTAAAGACTCGCGGCGGCGTGCCAAGCGCAAAATGCACCGGAGACTCATTCCACCGCCGGTGCCGGCACCGGGGACCAGCGGTAGATGCCATCGAGCCACGCCGCCTGCGTGGCCGCGGTGACCGGGCGTGACACGTCCACCCATAGCCCGCCACCTTCGCGCCGCAGGATCACGCGGACGCTTTTCGGAGCATCGGGAGACTCGGCCTCAGGCAGTCGCGTGGTGACCTCCGCCGTGCGTGTGCCATTTTTCTGCTTCAGCGCCGCGGCGGGAATCTCCACGTTCAAATCGGAGCCCTGTGCCTCCGTGCCCCGCGTGCAGGTGAGGCCCACGCGGAGGCGGCCATCCTTCGCCGTGCGGATGCTCACATGGCCACCAAAGCCGTCATCATACTCACCGTCCCAGCCCCCATCGTTTTTCACATCGACTCGCTGTTCGTTAAACGAGTAGGCCAGCATCGTGGCCTGGGCCATTTTCAGCCAGTAGTTGCCATCTTTGTCCGGCGGTGTGGCCGTCGCGGGCTTGGAGAGAAGACCGGGCTTGGCCTCGGCTGGCGGCGGGGCAGGGGGCGTGTAGGCATTTTTCATCCACAGCTCGCGCAGCTTCGGCCAGCGAAGCTTCCAGTCCGGCACGAGCGCCTTGTCATCGGTCCGGCCATCGCGCATCGCGTTCTTCCACGCGGCCTCGAGCCTCGCTTCAGCGGCCTGGAATTCTTTTTTCGAGAGCTGCAGCCACTTTTCCTCGCTGATGCGGCGGAATTCACCGCGGATGCCCGGATCAGGCTGGTCCGGCTTTTCCGTGCGGAAGGCCACGACGAGCTTCGTGTCGGATACTTTCGCGGTGAAAAAAGGACCGCGATCCTGTGTCTCGTCCGCCACGGTGGCGGCAAAGAGCAGGCCGCTCTCGCGCTTCTCGCCATGACCGGCCCAGGTCGTGGTCGAGCCGGGGTCAAAATTCCACCGCACCATCACCTCCACGCGATTCGATTCCTTCTCCGTGAGCGTCAGGTGCCGCCCGCCAGCTTCATCGTGGTAATGGGTTACTTTCGTGGCCGCTGCCAGCGGCATAGCAAAACACAGGAAGAGGGCGAAGTGGCGCGTGAGCAAAGGCATCGGCCATCAAGACGAGCGGCAGGCGCGAATCTTGGGCCTGATCTTCTTCAAAATTGAGCTTGGAACCTCCGCCGTCCTGTTTATCGCACGGGCCGCACTTTGATGAAAAAAGCCCTCCTCGCCCTCGAAGATGGCCGGGTGTTTGAAGGCACGGCGTTCGGCGCCGAAGCCACGCACACCGGCGAAATCTGCTTTAATACCTCCATGACCGGCTATCAGGAGGTGCTCACCGATCCCTCCTACCGCGGTCAGATTGTCACGATGACCTACACCCAGATCGGGAACTATGGTGTGAACCCGCTCGACTTCGAAAGCGAGCGCCCGCATGTGCGCGGCTTCGTCATCGAGGAACTCTGCGCCGTCCCCAGCAACTGGCGCAGCACCCAGGACCTCAGCTCCTGGCTGAAGGATTGGAACATCCCCGGCATCCAGGGCATCGACACCCGTGCTCTCACGAAGCATCTGCGCACTCGCGGTGCCATGCGTGCCGTCATCACCAGTGAGGTGCTGAATGCTGACGAGGCCGTGAAGCTCGCCGCCAGCAGTGCACCGATGGAAGGCAGCGATTTCGTCAAAGAGGTCACCACCGCGAAACCTTACGTTTGGGACCCCGAAGACACCGAAAGCCGTGAGTGGGACATCCCCAGCCCGTCGCAGAATCGTGAAGGCGGCCCCACCGGAGCCTTTCACAACCTGCCGCCCGCCAAGCACCACATCGTGGCCTATGACTTCGGCGTGAAGCGGAACATCCTCCGCCGCCTGCGCCAGGCGGGCTTCCGCGTCGATGTCGTTCCCGCCACCACCAGTGCCAAAGACGTGCTCGCGAAGAACCCGGACGGCGTCTTCCTCTCGAACGGCCCCGGCGATCCTGCTGCGCTCGATTACATCCACAAGGAAGTGAAGCAGCTCATCGGCGTGAAGCCCATCTTTGCCATCTGCCTCGGCCATCAGATCCTTGGCCACGCCTACGGCGGCAAGACCTTCAAACTGAAATTTGGTCATCGCGGCGGCAACCAGCCCGTCAAAGACCTGCGCAATGGCCAGGTGGCCATCACCAGCCAGAACCACGGCTTTGCCATCGATCCCTCCAGCCTGCCGGGCAATGTCGAGGTCACCCACATCAACCTCAACGACGGCACCGTCGAAGGCATGCGCCACCGCGAGGCTCCCGTGCTGAGCGTTCAATACCACCCCGAGGCCGCCCCCGGCCCGAACGACGCGAAATACTTCTTCTCCGAGTTCGCCGCAATGATCGACAAAGGCCACTAAGCCTTCGTCATTCTGCATTCATCATTCGTCATTCCCGTCTGCCGCATGTCCACCATCGTTGTCACTCAGAAAAACGGCGTCGCCTGCATCGGGGCGGACACTTTGAGCTGCCTCGGCTCGTTGCGTCAAAAGGCCGGGCATGTCGTGAACAAAACGAAGATCACCAAGATCGGCGATACCTTCATTGGGCTCACCGGCACCTCGGCGAGCCTTGTCGTGCTCAACAGCTACTTCTCCAATCCGGACCGTCCTCGCGACTTCTCGTCCTGTGAGATGATCTTCGAGACCTTCCGCCATGCCCATGCTTGGCTAAAGGCCGAGTACTTCATGTCGTCGATGCCCGACAAGGGTGAGGAATACGAGACCACGCAGTTCTACGGCCTCGCCGCGAATGCCCACGGCATCTTCGCCCTCTACTCCTACCGCTCCGCCCAGCAGTTTCACAAGTTCTGGGCCGCTGGCTCAGGTCGCGACTTCGCCCTCGGCGCCATGCAAACCGCCTACGACAGCGGCAAAAGAGCCGAAGAGATCGCCCGCGCCGGCCTCGAAGCCGCCGCCGAGTTCGACAGCGCCACCTCCGCGCCTTTTGAGCTGCACACCGTGCCGCTAGCGGGCGCTGAAAAGCCCAAGAAGCGGAGAAAGTGATGGGTCCGGCTTCTCGCAGCCAAGGATGACATGCATCTTGGAAGCCGTTTGCCTCAACGCTTTCTCGATAATCGGATCTTCACTGAGCTCGTTGGACAGGTCGGCAAGCTTGATGGCCAGTTTCTCCAGCTTCAGACACTGGAGTGATTTCATCATTTCGCCCACCCATGCGCCCTTGTCTGACTTGCGTTGGTCCATCAGCGCATTGCCCTTCGAAGCCCAATCGATCTGACGCTGGAGATAGACCAGCAAGTCACCCGCATGTTTGCGGAAGAGTGCCCTCTCATTCGGGTTCCCATCCAGCAGGATGTCTCTGACATGTAAAAAGCATCGCCGGGCCAGCATCGGGTTCTTTTCATCCAGCGTTTGGAAGAGTTGAACCGTTCGGAACTCCTCTTTGAACTTCCTGTTGATGCTTTTCACCTCTGCAAACACCGGCTCGCCAGCCAGGCCGCGCTCGAGCCGCTCCGTGTCCCGGTCACGCCTCGCTTTCAGTTCGGCATTCAAATCATCCGAATAGGCCGCCCCGCAGGCCAGCCACAAACAGCTCAAGAAAAGGGAGATTCCGCGCATGGGCGAAATCTCCATTCAGAAATCAAAACTGGCAAGTTTGAGGATCAATCCCCGCCACCGGCGACCTTTGGCGAGTTGCCGAGGGCTTCTTTGACGGCGGCGACGGCGTAGTCGCGGTTGAGCTTGGTGATCCAGCGGACGCTGATCTCTTTCGGGCAGGCGGCTTCGCACTCGTATTGGTTGGTGCAGTTGCCGAAGCCTTCCTTGTCCATCTGGCGGACCATGCCGAGCGTGCGGCGGTCCTTCTCGGGCTTGCCTTGCGGCAGGAGATTGAGCTGGCCGGCCTTGGCGGAGACGAAGAGCATGGCGCTGGCGTTTTTGCACGCGGCCACGCAGGCACCGCAGCCGATGCACGCGGCGGCGTCCATCGCGGCGTCGGCGACTTCTTTGCCGATCGGCAGCGCATTGGCATCCTGCGGCGCACCGGTGCGCACGGTGACGAAACCACCGGCCTGCTGGATGCGGTCGAAGGCACCACGATCAACGACGAGGTCCTTGATGACCGGGAAGGCCTTTGCGCGGAAGGGCTCAATCCAGATCGTGTCGCCGGTGCGGAACTTGCGCATGTGGAGCTGGCAGGTCGTCGTGGCCTTTTCGGGGCCGTGCGGCACGCCGTTGATCTGCATGGAGCACATGCCGCAGATGCCTTCGCGGCAGTCATGGTCGAATGCGACCGGTTCCTGGCCTTTGGAAATGAGGCGCTCGTTCACGATGTCCATCATTTCGAGGAACGAGGCATGATCCGGAATGTCCGGAGCATCGATGTCCTGGAAATGACCGGGCTGGCCTGCGTTCTGACGCCAGACTTTGAGGTGAAGATTGAGTTGGGACATGGGACGTTGAAAAAGACGTTATTTGTAGCTGCGGACGGCGAGGTGGACTTCTTCGAAGGCCAGAGGCTCCTTGTTGAGCGTGGGCTTGCTGAAGTCACCGGTGTATTCCCAGGCGGCGGCGTAGCTGAAGTTGTCGTCGTCGCGTTTCGCCTCGCCATCGGGGTATTGATGCTCGGTGCGGAAGTGGCCGCCGCAGCTTTCCTCACGATGACGCGCATCGAGGCAGAGCAGTTCGGCGAACTCCATGAAGTCGGCCACGCGTCCGGCTTTTTCGAGCTCGGGATTGCAGGCGTCGCCGCTGCCGGGAACGAAGACGTTCGTTTTGAACTCCTCGCGCAGCTCGGGGATGCGCTTGAGCGCTTCGCTGAGGCCGGCGTGATCGCGGGCCATGCCGCACTTGTCCCAAACGAGGAGACCGAGTTCGCGGTGGAAACTGTCCACGCTGCGCTTGCCTTTGCTGTTGAGGAACCCCTTCGTCTGCGCGGTGCAGACTTCGAGCGCCTTTTTGAATTCCGGATGGTCGGCGGTGACGCTGCCGGGCTTTTGATGCACGAGGTAGTTCGCGATGGTCGTCGGGATGACGAAATAACCATCGGCGAGGCCCTGCATGAGCGCGGAGGCACCGAGACGGTTCGCGCCGTGATCGGAGAAGTTCGCCTCGCCGAGCACGTGCAGGCCGGGAAGGTTGCTCATGAGATTGTAGTCCACCCACAGGCCGCCCATCGTGTAATGCACGGCGGGGTAGATGCGCATCGGCTGCTTGTAGGCGCTCTCGCCGGTGATGCGCTCATACATGTCGAAAAGATTGCCGTAGCGCTCGGCGATCGTCTTCGCGCCGAACTGGCCGATGGCCTCCGCGAAGTCGAGATACACGCCACGACCGCCGGGGCCCACGCCGCGTCCGTCATCACAGGCTTCCTTCGCCGCGCGGGAGGAAATGTCACGCGGGGCCAGGTTGCCGAAGCTTGGATACTTGCGCTCGAGATAGTAATCGCGATCCGCCTCGGGGATTTGCGCCGGCGGTTTGCCGCAGTCTTCCTTCTTCTTCGGCACCCACACGCGGCCGTCATTGCGGAGCGACTCGGACATGAGCGTGAGCTTGCTCTGATAATCGCCGCTCACCGGAATGCAGGTCGGATGGATCTGCGTGTAGCAAGGGTTCGCGAAGAACGCGCCTTTCTTGTGCGCACGCCACGTCGCGGTGACGTTGCAGCCCATCGCGTTCGTCGAGAGGTAGAAGACGTTGCCATAGCCGCCGGTGCAAAGCAGCACCGCATCGCCTGCGTGCGCCTCGATTTTGCCGGTGACGAGATTGCGCGTGATGATGCCCTTTGCGTGACCATCGACGGTCACCACATCGAGCATCTCCGTGCGCGGATACATCTGCACACCGCCCGCGGCGATTTCCTTGTTCAGCGCCGAATAGGCACCGAGCAGCAACTGCTGGCCGGTTTGACCGCGAGCATAAAACGTGCGGCTCACCTGGGCGCCGCCGAAGGAACGGTTCGCCAGCATGCCGCCGTATTCGCGAGCAAAGGGCACACCCTGCGCCACGCACTGGTCGATGATGTTCACGCTGACCTCGGCGAGGCGATGCACATTGGCCTCGCGAGCGCGGAAGTCGCCGCCTTTGACCGTGTCATAAAAGAGGCGATGCACGCTGTCGCCATCGTTCTGGTAGTTCTTCGCAGCATTGATGCCGCCCTGCGCAGCGATGGAGTGCGCCCGACGCGGCGAGTCCTGGAAGCAGAAGCACTTCACCTTGTAGCCCAGCTCGGAAAGCGTCGCCGCAGCCGAGGAACCGGCCAAGCCGCTGCCCACGACGAGCACGGTGAACTTGCGCTTGTTCTTCGGATTGATGAGCTTCGAGTCCTGCTTGTGCTTGGACCACTTCATGGCCATCGGGCCGGAGGGAATGTGGGAGTCGAGTGGCATGGCGAGAGTAAAATGTCGAATGGCGAATGCAGAATGACGAAGGAATCAGCGACCGTAGCCGAAGAGCCAGATGGAGAGGACGATGGCGGCGTTTCCGGCGAAGATGAGGCCCGCAAAGGCATAACCGGCCTTTTTGAAAAGCGGCTCGGACTTGTCCGTGCTGATGCCGAGGGTCTGGAAGAGGCTGCTGAAGCCGTGACTCAGGTGGCTGCACAGCAGCGCCATGGCGATGAGGTAGAAGATCGACGCCGGAGCCCAGGAGAAGCCGTCGATGACCATCTTATAGACGTTGTGCACCTTCTCGCCGTGCAGGTCGATCTTGTAGGCGTCCGAGTTGTAGCTGTTTCCGACGCGCACGGTGTAGTGCAGCAGGTGGTAAACAATGAACGCCAGAATCGTGAGACCGCTCCAGATCATCGTGTGGGAGGACTTCGAGCTCACCTGCGCCTTGTGCTGGCCGTATTTGTCCGGGCGGGCGGCGTTGTTTTGCTTCGTCAGCGACACCGTGGCGATGATGTGGACCAAAACGGCCGCCAGCAAGCCCGCTCGGGCGATCCACACACCACCGCCATGCAGCGCCGTTTGCAGCAGGTGGCCGTATTCATTGATCGCATCCTGACCGGCGAAAATGAGCAGGTTGCCGATGAGATGCCCAAAGACAAAACCGATCAGCACGAGGCCCGTCAGGGCCACCAAGATCTTCTTGCCGATGGAGGAGGCGTAGAACCGCGAAAAGGAGTCAAAAACAGCGCTCATGTGGGGAGTGGAAATCCATCATGGGCATACGCTGTGTGCGTGCAACAGGGATTCCAAAATTCATGCCCCGCGAGCGATTCGGATGGGCATTTGCAGCAGCAAAATGAGCTCAAAGATACCAACCGAGGCGCAGCTTTCCCGGTCTGGCTCACTGCTTCTTGGTCAGCGAGGTGATCTGGTAGTTCTGCGCGAGGTCGCCGAGGGCGGCCATGGCGGTGTCCTTGGTCACGTTCGCATCCTTGGAAACGATGGTGATGGTGTTCACGCCTTCTTTTTCTCCTTTGGTGATGTCGATCTTTTCCACGCCGGGCAGTTTGGCGGTCAGAGCCTCGGAAACGTGGGCCTTGCAGGCGGCGCAGACGACGCCGGTGATGTCGCCGGTGTAGGTGTGCTTGGCGTCACCGGCGAAGGTTTGAACGGCAAAGACGGCGAGCAGGGCAAAGAGGGCGGCGAGGTGTTTCATGGTGTCTCAAGGATGGAGAGGAATCTGTGCGGCGGCAAGCACGGCGGCGAGGTCCTCCGGCAGCGGGGCGGTGATGAGCAGCGGCTGGCCGCTGGCGGGGTGCTTCAGGCTCAGTTGAAAGGCGTGAAGGAAAAGCCGGCGGGCCTGGAGTGACTTTTTGAGCACGCGATTTTGCTCGAACGAGCCATACACATCATCACCGACGAGCGGCAGATGCCGCGAGGCAGCCTGGACGCGGATTTGATGTGTCTTTCCGGTGATGAGATCGATCTCCAGCAGCGAGAGACGATGCGCGGCGCTGTAATGATGCAGGCGAAAGCGCAGCTCCGCGTTCGGTCGCGGCCCACGGCGCACGGCGGTGCGCACTTGATGACGAGCATGCTCGGTGATGAGATGGTCTAGCCAAACGCCCTCGGGCTTCAAACCACCGCCGCTGCATAGCGCGAGATACTTTTTCCGCACCTGTTCGGCCCCGAAGGCCTCGCGGCATCGATCAGCCGTTTTTTCGTCCTTCGCAGCCAAAAGCACGCCGGAGGTATCCTGATCGAGCCGGTGGATCAAAAACACCTCACCAGCCGAAGAATTGAAACAACGCCTTTCGGCATCGTAACGGCCTTCGAAGGCACTTCGCTGCGGTTTGGCCGATTTCGGATTCGGATGCGAAAGCACCCCATGCGGCTTGTTCACCACGATGACATGCCGGTCCTCATGAAGAACCGGGCAGGTGGTGATGGCGGCGGAGGTGGTCATCAGTTCCCGCTGCGCATGTAGGCGACGATATCGGCCACGTCCTGGGCGGTGAGGCCGAGTTGGAAGGCGCTGAGCATCATGCTGCGGTCGAGCTTGCCACGCTTCTGCACGCGGCTCTTGGGCACGAACTGGTTCACGCCGCCCATGCTGCGCACGATCATGATATCGCCTTCGGTGAGAAGCATGCCGTGGATGGTGGAGCCGTCCTTTGTTTTGATCTCCTGACCGTCGTAGCCATGGGCGATGTCCTTGCTCGGCTCCAAAATGGCCTGTGTGATGATCTCGGCAGGCTGACTGCGGCCCCAGCCATCGAGGTTCGGGCCGAATTCGACGCCCTGGCCATTGAACTGGTGGCACATGACACAGCGGGTGACGAGCTGGGCTCCGTTTTTGGCGTTGCCAGTGAGCTTGAGCACATCGGCGGCCTGATAGGTGCCTGCGATGGCGGGTGGCGTGACGATCTCGACGAGCTTGGCGCTTTCGGGATCGAAGATGCCTTCCTTCTTCAATTCCTCGGCGATGCCAAAGCTGCTCCAGTCATCGGTGCTGCGTTTGATGATCCACCACATGACTTCGGCATGGATCGGCGAGGCTTTGTCCTTGGCTAAAGCAAGCACGGCCTTCGCGGCGGTGGCATCTGGGATGAATGCGAGGGTGTCGAGGGCCAGCTTGCGTTGCTCTGGCGTCAGCTTGCCATCGGCGGCACGCTTTTGCAGATCCGCCACCGCGGCCACGGGATGCAGACGCCAGGTGAGATGGGCAAAACCTTCGCTCCAATCGCCCTCAGGCTTCAGCTTGGCCCACACCTCGGCTTCCTTGCCCGTGCAACCGATGCCCCAGGCCTCCAGCAGCGAGCGATCACTGCCATCGATGTGACGCGCCATGCGGGCGAGCAGCGGCGCAGACTGAGCCACTGGCACATCACGCAGCGCCACGGCCACCTCACGGCGGACCATGGGCGACTGGTCACCCGCCATCACGTTAAGGATGTCCAGCACCTCGTCCGTGGCGGCACGAATGGCACGCAGGGCCACGAGACGCTTCGTGGCATCATCGCTCTCCAGCCAGCTCCGCGTGGCGATGATGCCTTTTTCGCTGAGTTGGGCCGCGAGCCATACCGCACGCGAGGCGATGTGAGGATTCGCATGGTCACGCAGGTGCAAAACCTTCGAAAGCACCTTCTCGCCGGCTTCTTTGAGCTTCGTGAAGCCCACATGACGCACGTTGTTCACCGGCGATTGCAGCGCGGCGAGCTGGCCTTCCACAGTGTCGTAGTTGATCGCGGGGATCTGCGGCTTGAAGCCCTTCGGCGCGATGCGGTAAATCGTGCCGCTGCAGGTCTCATCGGTGTCCTGATGGCCGCCGGTGCGCTTATCATACCAGTCGCTGATGTAGATGGCCCCATCGGCCCCCACGCAGACATCGGAAGGACGGAACAACGTCTGCCGGTCATCGGAGAGGTTGTTCGCTCCGCCGACGAAATCGCTGCCTTTGAAGACCCCGCTGGTGTTCGTGGTGCAGAAGTTGAAGCGCTCGAGCTTGAAGCCCGCGCCATCGGGTTTCGGAAGGTAGCCGTAAACAACGTTGCGACCCGTTTCGCAGCTCAGCAGCAGGCCGTTCCACTTGTCGCCGAGGGCTCCATTTTCATAAAAGCACATGCCGGTGGGCGCACCGCCGCCATAGACATCGCCGGCGGGGATGATGCCGGGGTCTTCCTGACGCCACTCGGCCACGGGAATCGTCTGGCCGGGACGTTTGTCCGCACGCCACTGGCGTTTTCCATCGGCGGAGAAGAAGCCGAAGCTGCCGCCTTCGATGAGATGGCTCACGCGGCAGGCGGGCGGATCGTCGTTGTCGTTGAGGAACATGTCGCCAAAGCTCGTGCGCACGCCCTCGTAGCTGTTGCGGTAGTTGAAGCCGAGGATCTTCGCCTTGTGGCCGCTGGGATCGACGCTGGCAGTGAAGCCACCCACATAGACATGGCCGTCATCGCTCTTCTCGCCGGTGTAGGTATTGTTGAGGTAGGCGCCGCCGATGCGGAAGGTGTTGCCGCTCTTGTCGCTGAACTGGGCGCCGCAGTTGCCATTGCTGAAGTAAAGACGGCCATCGGGGCCGGCATACACGCTGTGCAGGCTGTGATCGTGCTGCGGCTGCTCGAAGCCGGAGAGGAAGATCTCACGCTTATCGACCGCGGGGTCGAATTTGAGGTCGCGGTTCACATCGGTGTATTTGATGATGTTCGGCGTGTTCGAGACAAAGATCACATTGTCGAACACCGCGACACCGAGCGGGCATTCGAGCTCCTTCTCGCGGACGAAGACATGGCTGCTGTCGCACTTGCCATCGCCATCCGTGTCTTGCAGCACGCGGACGCAATCGCCCTCGCGGCTGCGGCCGCTGTGACGGCGGTAATTGACCCCTTCGGTGATCCAAACACGGCCCGCGTGGTCGATGTCCATGTTGGCCGGATTGAAAAGCTGGGGCGAGGTGGCCCAAACGGTGATTTCGAGTCCTTCTGGCACTTGAAACATGGAAGGCTCCAGATGCTCCGGTTTGGCAGTCGCCGCATCAAAAGCCGGTTGGTTGTAATCGGGCGCGAAAGCAGGCTTGGCGACCTCAAACGGACCTTTTTCCTTTTTCGGTTTGTCAGGCTTGGCGGCGATGAGCACGAGAGGCGTGGCGACCGCGAGGGCAACGAGGAGGTTTTTTCGGTTCAGCATGGTTGGCGGGGCGGAAGGAACGCGAAGAGGCCGGACCTCTTGCGGCGCGGAGCATGCCGAGGGCACAAAAGGCGTGCAAGAAAGGACGTTGTCGAATTATTGGGGCCGCCGGTTGCGGCTGAGGAGGACCTTCCTTAGCGTACTCGGATGTCACGCCGGCTGGTCTCTCTCACAGGTCATGAAATGCCCCTTTCGAAGGGGAAGCTTTGCGTGGGCACGGATCCGGCTGCGGAAGTCCCGGTGACGCCGGGCACAGGGCTGCAAGCGAGGCATTTTATCATCGACACCACGGGCGAGGTGGCCCGGCTGCATGCCTGTGAAGGCGGTGAGACCTGGCTGAACGGCCAACCGGTGCAGGAGGCAGAGCTGACGAGTGGTGATTTGATCTCGGCGGGCGCTTTGGAGGTGCGCTTTGTGAACGACGAGGCTCAAACCGGCGCGAGAAGCTTGCCAGAGAATCCCGTCGGCAGTGTGCCCACCCTGGCCCCGCCCAAGAAGGCTGCTTTCGAGGGGGCAGTCCTGATGGTCGGAGGGCTGGCGCTCTGCCTTGTGGCGATGTGGGCGGCCTATGAAGGCCTTATGAGGCCCGTAAGGGAGCTGCGTCCAGAAGATGTGATCAATCGTGAGGCGCGGCTGATTTCCATCCAGCCGCACCCGGGCTGGTTGCAGGCTCATTTTGACGGCCTGCCCGGCTGCGCGGTGGAAATGCCGAAGGGGCTGTTTGCCCGTCTTTTTCATCAGTCATGGCCGTGCCGGGAGGAGCTATGCGGCAACCAAGGGTGGCCTGCAGTGGTGGGATTTGAGCGGTCCGTGCTTCAGGCGGCGGGTGATTCAAGGGGGGAGCCCCGGCGGATGCTGATCATCACCCTGGAGGTGAACGGGGAGTCTCAACGGACTTTGAGCCAGCACAATGCCATCCAACGTGATGCTGCGGGTATCCCCTGGCTGACGGTGCTGCCCCTGGGCATGCTGGGAGTGTTCATCGGCTCGGCAGGTCATGATAAATGGAAGGCCGCGCATTCCATGCGCCGTTACACCGCTCGGAGCGTGTGAGGCACGCGATCTTGCCAGACGCGGCAAGAGCCCGCCCGCGAAGGCGTTTTGCTGCGGATGTTGCGCCGTTCCTTTCTCCTCTCCGCCACCGCTTTCGTCGCGAATCCTGCCCGTGCCGGTCAATTCACCGGGAAGATCCGCAAGTCGCTGAAATGGAGCATGGTCGAGAAGGCGGCGAAGGGCATGCCGCTCGTCGGGGCCTTCAAAAAGCTGCGTGAATGCGGTTTTGAAGGCGTGGAGCCCAGTTTGCTCGCACGGCATGTGACGCTCGAGAATGCCGCGGAGTGGGCTGCGGCGGCCAAGGAGGCCGGTTTGATCATCGACGGCACCGTGGGCGGACGGGCGGCGGGCCTCGAAGAAGGCCTTGAGATCACGAAAGCGCTGGGCGGTGACTCCATGCTAGTCGTTTTGGAGTATCCTCATGACAAACCGCTTCAGCAGACGTGGCGTGAGGCCGTGGCCCGCATGAAGGAAGCCGCTCCTGCGGCTGAAAAACGCGGCGTGTGCATGCTGATTGAGAACGTCTGGAACACCTTCACCATCAGCGCCTTTGACATGGCGCGGTTGATCGATGACATCGGCAGCCCGTGGGTTGGCGTGCATCTCGATATCGGCAACCAGATGCGGTGGGGCGTGGCGGAGCATTGGGTGGAGGTGCTGGGCAAGCGGACCGGCAAGCTCGATGTGAAGGAATACGACCTCGACAAGGCGATGGCTGAGGGCATGCGGAAGGGGTTCGACAAGCCCCTCGGTGAAGGCAGCATCAACTGGCCCGCCGTGCGTGCCGGACTGGCGGCGATCAACTATAACGGCTGGGCCGCGGCTGAGGTGAAGGCCGGTGATTGGGACTACCTCACTGACGTGGCAAAACGGATGGACCAGGTGCTGGACCTGTAGCGCCTTATTTCGCAGGCTCGCGGCGGGCGGCGTCGATGTCCTTTCGGCGGAAGCCCTGCACGCGGCCATTGCCACGGAAGAGATAGACCTTCTTCACGTCCTCGAGCTTCATGATGGTCCAAGGTGAGAGGATGTTGCGGCCGTTTTTGGTGAAGACGATGTCGTCCGCGAGATGAACGCAGGAGTGGAAGGCATCGCCAGACTGGTTGTCGAGGAAGAACAGGATGTCGCCGAATTGATAAGGCGGCTCCACCGGCACGAAGTTTTCGAGAACCTGGCTGGTGGCCAAGCGTGAATCGAGCACATACTGGTGGGCGTCGAAGTTGTAGAAGTTCAGGGAAGTCCAGTGGCAGTCCGGCAGCAGGCCGTTTTTGGCCATGTCTAGGCCAGGATAGCTGTAGAGCAGCTTACGCGCCTGGGCTGGGAGGATGTGGGAGAGTCCCAGGTCGTGAAGGGTGCCGGAATCCGCGATGGAGCGGATCAGCGGCTCGATGTCCTTCCGGCGGATGGCCACGCCAAACGACCAGTAAGAAACAAGTTCTTGGATATTGGAGTTCTCATCGATTTTCAAACGGACCATCAGGGCACGGGTGCGGGTGCAGGCCTTGAAGATGGCGCGGGCCTCGGAATCCGCCTGGGCGTAGTTGAGGAGCACCGGGATGTCGCTGAAGGCGATGGTCTCGCCGCGCATGTAGCTGAGCTGCTCGATCTTGTCGATCAGCTCCTTGCGCAGCTTGCTCGTGCGATACCACTCCTGCACCGATGTGCCGGTGATCAGCACGGGGTCCATGCAATACTCATTGGCCGGCAGCTTGCCGAGTTCTGCATAAATATGTGCACGAGTCTTGGCGGGCAGTTGCTCCACGAGTTGCACGCTGGGCAGCACATGCAGCAGGTCTCCCTCCACCACTTGGGCCGCCGGTAGCATGAGCGTGGCGATTTGTTCTTGTGTCAGGCCGGCCTCAGAGAAAAAAGCGTCCAGTTTGGGTTTGAATGAAAGCGGGAAAGACCAGCGTGGCTGGGTGCTGGGCAAGGCAAAGTTTTCGATCAACGAAGCCGGGGCCTCCAAGTAAATGTAGTCACCGACAATGGTCCCCCACGGGCCGGGAGATGATTGATAGCCGGTTGTCCCCGCAGCCGGCTTTTCGGCAGCAGGTGACGCCGCAGCGGCGATCATGAGATTCGGCGCGGGAAGGGATTGCGGGATGCCACCACCGGTGAGCAAGGTGTTGATGTCCGTGGCGTTCTGGGCTGACAAATTTGCGAAACCAATAAACGAGACAAGGCTAACGCAGGAGGTGCGAAGAAACGTTGAGCAGGAAGATGGGGACATGTTTGGGCTTGGAGGGGGCACTCCGGACGAAACGCTGGGCTGGTTTTTTTGTGGCGGAATACACCACACGGGTATGCGTAGCTGGAATACGTCCGTCTGCATTCACATTTTCATCATTTTCATTCCAAGTGGAGATGCTGGTGAGGCCGTTTGGCTTTTTTGGGTGCCCCGGCCTCGGCAAGACCTAGATGTCACACCGACGGCGATGGTCAGGAGAAGCAAGGCGGCGAATTTCAGGGCACGGCTCGAAAACATGGTGGAGACAGCCTTCAGCGAAGAGGTCGGGTCCCGTCACGCTGCTGGATGGCGGCGCTTGCCCGTTCCAATAGGCGCTTTTCGTCCTCGGTGAGGCTGGCCATGCCACCCGTGAGGATCTTGTCGAGCACATCGTTCACCTCGCCCTCTAGGTCTGGCTCACCGGCGGCGGGCGCTGGCCTGGCCACGGGAGGGATCACGGGCTGTTCGAAGTCCATGTCCACGCGGGAACGTGCCACCGCCCGTGCGGTCGCACGGCGGCGCTGCGGTTCGGGCTGCCATTGGCTGGCGTAAGTCATCGGCCGGCCGCCATAACCGAGCGCTCGGGCATAAAACCAGCCCACGAAGGCGCCGCCGAGATGCGCGAAGTAGGCAATTTTGAGTCCCTCGGGCATCCAGTTTGGGAAAAGCAGCCCGCCGATGGCAAAAACGCTCTGCATGACCACGAGAGCCTTCGCCAGCGTCCACAGGCGCATCGGCACCGGAATGATGAAATAGATGAAGACGGTGATCTGTTCATCCGGCAGCAGCACCGCTAGCGCCAGCAGAAGGCCGAAAGCCGACGCGGAGGCACCCACGAGCGGCGTGGTCGTATCGCCATGCACAAAGCCATTCACCAGCATCTCCAGCGCCGCGCCAACGATGCCGCTGAGGAAGAAAATCTGCAAAAAGTGCCTTCCGCCGAAGAGATTCTGCACCTGCCGGCCCACGAACCACAGCATCAGCCCGTTCAGCAGGAAGTGGCCCGCGCTGCCGTGGACGAACATGTAGGTCACCAGCGTCCAAAACTGCCCCGCGGCCAGCCGTTGCAGGCTCACGCCGCCTTCCAGGATCACCGGGTAGAGCGTGTCTGAGGTGAACTGCACCAAAAAGACCGCGGTGATCGCGATCATGACCCACGCGTAAGCCGAAAGCCCCTTCACCCGGCCGATGAGAGGGCGGCGGGGAGCATCACGCATGTAGTCGCGGTCAGACACAGACATGCCGGAACTCTGCGATGGTCCGATGAAAGGCGCGAGGTTTTTTTGCGCCGAACTCTGGCAAAGCGGCTGCTTGGCGCTAAGCATCCCTTTCCGCCTCAATGACCACGCCGTCCAGCCTCCTCGAACAAGTCCGCCAGAGTGCTCCGCATGATGCTGCGCATGCCCTCGAGGCCGCGCCGGAGGCGGAGGCCGCGCTCGTTTTGCAGGATTTGAACCCGATGGTCGCCCAGCAGGTGCTGCATCAGATGAGCGATGAGCGCCGCTGCGCCATCCTCGCCGCCGCTCCCATCGAGAAAGCCCGCCAGTGGATGCAAAACACCGGCTATCCCGAGGACAGCGTCGGCTGGCTCATGGAGCCGCCCGTGGCCGTCTTCCGCCCTTCGATGACCGTTCGTGAGACCATCGAGGCACTGCGCAAGCTCACCAAAAAAGCCTTCATCACCTACGGCTACGTCACCGACGAGTCGAACAAGCTCCTCGGCGTGCTCGTCATGCGTGATCTGATGCTCGGCGAGCCCGGCCAGACGCTCTCGCAGGTCATGTATCCGAATGTTTTTGCCCTCTCGCCCGAGAAGCCGCTCACCGATGCGATGAAGGAGGCCGTGAACCGCCATTACCCGGTCTATCCCGTCTGCGATGCGGAGGGCCGCCTGCTCGGACTCGTTCGCGGCCAGACCTTGTTTGAGGCCCGTGCCATCGAAATCAGCGCCCAGGCCGGTAGCATGGTGGGTGTCGAAAAAGAGGAGCGCCTCACCACACCGGTCTCCCGCAGCCTTC
The DNA here is from genome assembly GCA_016795465.1 of Verrucomicrobiaceae bacterium. Lineage (GTDB taxonomy): Bacteria > Verrucomicrobiota > Verrucomicrobiia > Verrucomicrobiales > Verrucomicrobiaceae > Prosthecobacter. The sequence goes on from JAEUHK010000002.1 coordinate 42,443, forward strand.
GCTTCCGCCACCCGTGGTTGCAGATCAATCTCGCCACCTGCTTCGTCGCCGCTGCGGTCGTGGCCGCGTTTCAGCACACGCTGGATCGCGTGGTCATCCTCGCGGCCTTTTTGCCCGTGCTGTCCGGTCAATCGGGCAACACCGGCTGCCAGGCGCTCGCCGTCACGCTGCGTGGTGTCACGCTCGGCGATCTCAAGCCGGGCGATGAACGTTCGCTCGTCTTCAAGGAAGGCATGCTCGGCCTGCTCAATGGCATGCTGGTGGGCGTCACGGCCGCGTTGGGCATGTTTGGCTATGCCTGGATCGTGGGAAATCCGCATGGCCTGTCGCTCGCGCTCGTAGTGTGGCTTTCGATGGTCGTGAGCTGCATCGTCAGCGGAGTCTCGGGCGCTTTGATCCCGCTGCTGCTGCGGAAGCTCGGCCTCGATCCTGCCACGGCCTCCAGCATCTTCCTCACCACCGCCACGGATGTCGTCAGCATGGGCGTCTTCCTTAGTCTCGCCTCGGTGCTCGTATGATCGAATGGAGCCGCGAGGAGTGGAAAGCACGCCAGGCTGCGCATCTCGGGCGTGTGCAGGCCCTGGCGGATCGTTTCGCGCAGCGCCGCAGCCATGGCACGAAGCACCCGGTCGAGGATTTCCTCTTCACCTACTACAACCTCTCGCCTGCGAAGCTCAAAGAATGGGTGCCACCGCTCGGCACGGCCATCGAGGTCACCGCGGATGATTTGCTCGAATGCCCGTGGCTGGCCTCCGAGCGCTTCATTCGCTCCAACGGGCTCGTTTGGCTCGATGCGGCTCGTTTGGGCGATCACACCAAACAACTCGCGAAATGGATCAAAGAGCTCTGCGAGCGTGTTTTGGACCGTCCGGCACGCTTTCGATGCTTTGGTCTGCATGAATGGGCCATGGTCTATCAACAGCCTGCGGAGGAAATCCGCCATCAAGGCTATGAATTGCGCCTTCCGCCCGATGAAGTTGCACGCTTCGTGGACTCGCAGGCCGTTTGCTGCACGCACTACGATGCCTTCCGCTTCTTCACGCCCGCGGCGAGGCCTTTGAATGCCTTTGACCCGACCCTCGAGACGCGGCTGGAGATGGAGCAAGGTGGCTGCCTGCATACCAACATGGACCTCTACAAATGGTCCGCCAAGCTGCTTCCCTGGTGCGGCTCCGATCTCGTGGGCGAAAGTTTTGCCAATGCCTGGGACGCACGCCAGCTCGACATGCGTGCGAGTCCGTATGAACTGCGTTCGCTCGGCTACGAGCCCGTTTTCATCGAAACCGCCGAAGGCCGCGCCGAATACGAAACACTCCAAAAAGCCATCGCCACCGCCGCGGAGCCGCTGCGTCGCCAATTGCACGCCGCGGCCACCGCCGTCACGCAGGCTTGAGCCTCAGCTCAGGTCCTTGCCCTTCGTTTCCGGGGCAAACCAGACCACCACGATGCCCAGCAGGTAAATGAAGCACAGCACGCTGCCCGCCTTGGCGAAGGAACCGCCGAAGTAGTTCATCAAATTCGCTGTTTGCAGCGCTCCGATGGCAGCCAGCACGCGGCCGAAATTGAAGCAGAAGCCCTGGCCGGTGGCACGCACCTGCGTGGGGAAGAGCTCCGGGAAGTAGAGCGGGAAGAAGCCGTAGAAGGAGGCGCTGATGCCGCCGATCAGGAAGCCCGTGAAGAGGAACCAGTTCGTGTAGGTGGAGTTCGTCTGGTAGAAGAGGAGGGCGGCGGTGATCGTGGCCACACACAGGATGCTGTAGGTCACGCGGCGTCCCAGCTTGTCACCCATCAGCGCTGCCACCATGGTGAAAATGATCGCTCCAGTGGCCGTCCAGATCTGCGCCCAGTCCTTCGCATGCAGCGCAGGGTTTCCAGCCAGCTCTTCGGCCCACTTCGGTGCCCACTGCACCGCGCCCCACGTGCCCATCAGGGCCACACCGGCCAGTCCTGCGCCCAAAAGCATCCGCTTGATGATAAAAGGACGTGACGCACCGGGATCCTCGGAGCCCGCACGGCCGAGATACTGCCAAACCGGGAAAAGATAGCCCAGCAGCGTGATTACCAACCCGACCACCGTGACCAAAATGGCGACGGGTGTGGCGATGGTGATGCTTTTCGGTGCCCAGACCCAGACGATGCCGAGCGCCGATGCGCAGCCGATTAGCACACCCAGCAGGTCTTTCGTGGCCCAGTGATCCGTGCTGCCCTTCGCCTTCTCCTCCTCCCATTTTTTGGATTCACCCACAAAGATCTGGATGAAGAACACCAGGAAGGCAGGCACCGCGCCGCTCATCATCAGGATGCGCCAGCCGTTGTTGGAGAGCAGCGTCGTGACCGTCTCCTGCCCCAGTCCCACTGCCAGCAGCGCGTTGTTTACCGTGCCCAGCACGCTCGCCAGTCCCAAGCTCAAGAAGCCGCCGAGGAGGTAGCCCACATTCGCCGCCGCTCCGATCAGCCCTGCCACAAGCATTCGTGACTTGCCGGGCCACACTTCATTCACCAGCGCCACGCCCAGCGACCACTCGCCACCCATGCCCAGAGACGCGATGAAGCGGTAGACCGCGATTTCCTCCGCGTGCTTCGCAATTCCGCACAGGCCGGTGAAGATGGCGTAGGTGAAAATCGAGAGGGACATCGCTTTGACGCGGCCGATGCGGTCGCCCAGCCAGCCAAAGACCACGCCACCCGTGGCCGCTCCGACGAGGAACATGGCCATGATGACGCCAAACCAGTTGTTCAAGGTCCCAGCGGCCTCGCCCGCCAGCAGTTCCTTCAGCGCATCGCGCCCGGTCAGGGGGAAAAGACCCATTTCAAACCCGTCAAACATCCACCCGAGAAAGGCGGCGAGCAGGGCTGCGGTGCGGGCGGTGGAGGAGGAATCGGAGTTGGATGCCATACGGGGTCGGGAGAGGGAACGGGGAGGATGGCAACAAACGAGGCCACAGGGAAGGAATTTCGCCTGCGGGCACAAAATGAGTTCCTTCCGCCACATTCGTGCGAACCACTTTACACGGGCGCATCATTCTTCATTCATCCCCGCCCCTTTCCCGACCTCCTTTTCGATGACCACCAAGCTCGATCCCAAATTCACCAGCCTCCTCACCGACACCGCCGCCAAGCTGCAATCCCTCGACGTGCTCCCTCGCGTGCATGCCGATGCCGCCGAGGCCCTCATCGCCACCGCCAGCGAGATCGGCAGGCAGTTGAATGAATTCGCCGTGCAGCTCATCGAGGCTCAGGAGGCCAAAATCGCCGCGGACGAGGCCGAGAAGGAAGCCGCCCGCCTCGCGAAGGAGCAGGCCATCGCCGAAAAAGCCGCCGAGCGTGCCCGCATCCTGGCCGAAAAGGAGGCTGCGAAGCTCGCCGCCGCGGAAGCGAAGATCAAAGCCATGGAAGAGAAGGAAGCCGCACGCCTCGCGAAGGAGCAGGCCGCTGCCGAGAAGGCCGCCGAACGTGCCCGCATCGAAGCTGAACGTGAAGCCGCCCGCAAAGCCGCCGCTGAAGCCAAGGAACGCGAGCGTCTCGAACGCGAGGCCGCCCGCGAAGCCGAGCGCGAACAGGCCCGCAAAGAGCTCGAGGCCATGAAAGCCGCCGCCATTGCCATCAAAGCCAAGCAAGAGGCTGACAACGCCGCCGCTAAAAAAGCCGAGGAGGAAGCCCGTGCCCGTCGTGAAGCCGCTCTCGCCAAGGCCCGTGCCGAGCAAGAGGCCAAGATGCGTGCCCGTCAGGCCGCCTCGCTCGCCATCCTCGCCGCTGAAAAAGCCGCGATCGAGGCCAAGAAGTAATCAGGCCTCCAGCCCGCTCATCTCGCCCGTGCTCGTCGCAAACGACTCATCCTGCATGCCAAGCCGATGCAGCATGCTCAAATAGAGATTCGGCAGCGGGTAGTTGTCCTTTTGGTCGAAGGCGAGGTGCTGGCCGTGTTTGAAGCCGCCGCCGGCGAAGAGGACGGGCATGTTCTTGTTGTCGTGGCTGCTGGCGTTGCCGAGGTTGGAGGTCAGCAGCACCATCGTGTCGTCGAGGAGCTTGTCGGTCTTCAGTTTGCGCAGGAAGGCGGCCCATTCGTGGATCACGCCCTGCTCGACGAGGGCGAGCTGCGCCAGCTTTTCCTCGTCCATGCCGTGATGACTGAGGTTGTGGTAGCTTTCATCGACGCCTTCAATGCCCTGCACGTTGTTGCCGGTGACATGCAGCGTGATGAAACGCGTGCTGTCCGTGGCCAGCGCCATGTGAACGATGTCGAGATAGATGCGCTCGACGGCCACTTCGTTGTCACGCGGGATCTGACGCGGCGGCGCGAGCTTCACCTTCGGCTTCGGTTTGTGCGTCCAGGCCTCGTTCGCGGCGAGCCGCTGCTCCAGCTCGCGCACACTCGTGAACCAAGCATCGAGCTTGTCACGATCGCCTGAGCCGAGCTCGCGCTGGAGCGATTTCGCCTCCGCGCCGACGACATCCATCACGCTGCGGCCCTGGCGGATCAATTCGGCCTGCCGCTCCTGCTCCGCAGGCGTGTCATCGACAAAAAGTCGCGTGAAGAGCTTCATCGCGCTGTTTTCCGCCGGAATCATCGAGCCGTTCTCCGTGTAGCTCGGGCTCGTCTGCGAGTTCGTGTTCAAAACGAGCGATGGAAACCGCGTCTCATGCCCCAGATGCTTCGCCATGAGCTGATCGAGCGAAATCGTGTTCCGCGTCGTCGAGCCCCGCGCATTCGGACAGGCCGAAAAGATGCTCCCCTCCGCTGTGTGACCACCCGTGACCCCCGGATGCGACGAACCCGACACCACCGTGAAATCCTCCCGCATATCCTGAATGACCGCGAGATAGCGCGAGGGTTTGTAATCACGTCCAGCGCCCTCCGGCACCAAATTCGGATTGTGCAGCCCCAACGCCAAGCTCATCCCCACAAAGCGCTTCGCCCGCTTCGTCTCCTTCACCGCCGCAAACGCCGGCGTCATCGCTTCAAGCAACGGAAGCCCGAGCGTGATGCCCGCACCGCGCAGCATCGCGCGACGGGAGAGGTGTTTCTGAAAGGTGAAGGTGCTCATGAAGTGGGGAGGTCGGTAACGCTTGGCAGAGTGGTGTCTATCCCGGTATTCCGTTCAGCCTGACTTTCTCTTTTGGGAGCTGCTATCTTGCACCTCTGTCCGTGATTCGCGCAGGTTTGAACTTCCCCGTCGCTGATCCCATCACTCGTCCCTAGCTCAACGTCGAAATCATCAAGTTTGACACACTAACCATCGAAGCATAGCGAGCGATAGACTTACTGCCAGAACGCCGCACCGCTCTGATCGCCGCCGCCGTGATCGGGCAGATCGATGTGCGAGGACTGTCCAATTGGTCTCAGCCATGAAACCGGACTGCCACTTCTACAGCCTTGATCTCAAGACGCTAGTCGAGACCATCGAGAGCCGCTGTCAGGCCGGAGTGAAGCATCAAAGGCGGATCGGTGAGATATGGAGTGCGTGCATTTTCACCCTTTGCCTGGAGCACCATGAAGGGAAGAGGTTCCTGATCAGCTTTCCCGAGCGCGGCAGCAAGCCTGCGCAGGCATCGGTGGAAGACCTTATGGCTGGCAAGGTGGGAGAACTTGATGACTGGGACATTGTTCTCATCCCTGATCTAGGGCCGGACGGTCCTGCCGAACGTGAATTTTACCCATACCAGTTGGTGAGCTACCGGCGCAGAGAGAATCCAAGCACGGAGGACCTTATCAATTTCCTCGAAGAGAAGAAGTTGAAGAAAGCATCTGGGGGCGACTTGGCGCTTGTTGTCCATCTTGAACAGGAAACGCCTTTTAGGTTCGACTGGGTGAAAGTAGCCATTCACTTGATGATGCGCCGCCCGAAATGCCCGTATCAGCAAGTGTTCATGCTTGGCGAGTTCGGAGACCCCGAAAAACCTTATTGGCAATGCCGCCAAATGTTTCCCTTGATGCTTCCGATGCAGAATCTCGACAGGGAAAGTGCCAGGCGGCTTGTTCAGGACAGGCCTACCTATCCTACAACAGAACGCATGCCTGCGAATCCAGGAAATAGTGAAAGAAGTTACAGACCATGATCTCCCATCCCAAGACCATTCAAATCTTCCTTCCCGGTGGTGATCCGAGGGGCATCCGCGTGTCGGAAATCACCACCCGGATCGTACAGGTGATCGAGGTGCCGCGCAGTCTGCTGCAAGACTTCCTCCAGATGCCCGAAAGCAGCCAGGTGGCGCTCTACTTCCTGTTTGGCGAGGCGGAGGACGGCACCGGGCAGCGCGTTTACATCGGCCAGACGGGCGATCCGCGAGCCCGCCTGACGCAGCACCACAAGGAAAAAGACTTCTGGGAGCGGGCGCTGGTGCTGGTCTCCAAGACGAACAGCCTAATCACCAACCACGTGCTCTTTCTAGAGTGGCATTGCCTCCAAGCCACACGCAAGGCTGGACGTTACGCAGACGAAAACGGTAACAGCGGAACCAAGCCCCACACACCCGCGCCGCTGGAGGCGGAGTGCTTGGAGATTTTTGAAACCGGGCAGGTGCTCCTGGCCACGCTCGGGTATCCGCTCTTTGATCCCGTGGCCGCGCCTGCGCCGGGTCCGGGCAAGGAAGAGCGGTTTCTCTGCACCATGGACGGCGTGAGAGGCGAAGGACTCTACACGCAGGAAGGTTTTGTGGTGCTGAAAGGCTCGGTGGGGAAACGCGCCGATGCCCGCTCGCTGGTCGGGCACAGCTACGAAACGCTGAGGCCGACATTGATCGAAGCCGGCGTGCTGGAGATACACGGGGATGAAGTAGTCTTTGTGAAGGATCATCTTTTCAAGAAGCCCAGTCCCGCCGCCGTGGCCCTGCTGGGCAAACCCTCGAACGGCTGGGAGGTCTGGAAGACCCCCATGGGCCGGACGCTGAATGAACTGAAGAGGCAAGCGCCTCTGTGATCGTGTCCGAGCCTGAATCCGAAAACTTGATTGAACTTAACCATCTAAACCGATAGCTTTGCCTTCCATGACTCAGGAACCGTTCATCCAGCCCCGCTTCGTCGGGCCGAGATTTGAGGGGCACACGCTCCCTCTCTCGGCGGCGAAGGACCTGGCGGCGTATGAGGAACTAGTGCTGGAACTGGCGAAGCACCTCTTCCGTGAAAAGCAGACTGACCGCGTGCGCGTGCCCAAGGGGTTCGCCCAGGGCTTCAGTCTGCATATCCAGCGGATCGACGACGGAAGTACCAAGCCCGCACTGGTGGCAATGATGCTTGGTTCACTGCTTACTGATCCGCCAATCGAGATCATCGAATCAAAGAACCTCATAAATGCTGTGATTGCCACGGAGGCAGAACAGGCGTTCCCAACGGGGTTTCCGAAGGAGTTTTACAGTTACTTCAACCGCATCGGTCGATCGCTGGAGCAGGGTGAATACATCGAGTGGCTGCCGGAGTCTCCGGTCAACAAAACGGTGCTGACTCCAGTGAAGCGCAAGCGCCTCGTTCTGGCGCACCGGGAGACCTACGAGCGAGAGGTCAGCCTGGTCGGCCTTGTAGAGGAGCTCAATGCCCCCAAGCGAACAGGCACGCTCAGCTCGCTTGAGAATCAGACGGTGACATTTGCCTTCGATGACCCCTTCTTCTCGGATCTCAAAGAGGCGCTCGGCAATCGGCGATTGAACGTAAGCATCAAGGGGGTGGGCGTGTTTGATGTGAACGACCGTCTCACCGCGATCACCGAGATCGAACAGTTGGAACTATTGCCTCACCTCAAGTTGGTGAACGGCATCGAGGCGCTGACGGACCTGCAAGATGGATGGCTGGAAGGCGGCGGAAAGGCTCCAGACCATGAGCGTCTCACTGGGCTGATGAATGAGATGGTCCGGGTTTTTCCCGCCGATCTGGAGTATCCAGCGGTGATGCCCACCGAGGAGGGAAACGTGGTCTTTGAGTGGATCAGGCCCCATGCGCGAATCGAGCTGGAGGTGAACTTTGCAGGCGGGCAGTTGGAACTTTATGCCACGAACCTGAAGACCGATCAGTTTGTGGAAGAAACCTATCCGCAGGACGGCTGGGCGGATGCCTTTGTGAAAGTCTCCACCCTCCTCGTCGCATGAGTGCTGAATGGACATCTGAGAGCCTGTTTTACAGGCAGGTGAATCCAAGCTGGCTGGCAGAAGGAGTCCCGAGCAGCCAGGCATTTGGCCCCACGCCCAAAGACGATGACAAGCTCTCCGTGGATGATGCCTCGAAGGTCTCCGCTGAAGGCTCATGGCGGCACTTCACCGAGAAGTTGGGCCTGCGATCAGTCGGAACATGGGCGGTGTCGATGGGGGAGGTGGAAGAGGCGGGTGATCTGCTCGTTGCCGCCTCCCCGACAGTGGTGGCAGAAGAACCAGTCAAGAACAACCCGGCGCACTGCCACGTGGATTTCTCCCCAGTGAGTTCCAAAGGCCAGAAGAAACGGAAGGCGCAGCATCTGGCGATGAAGGCAACCGCTCGCGGCTGCCTTTTTAATTTTGCCAGGTAAATTCCCTCACTTCCCCGATCTCCGTCACCGGGCTGTTTGAGGTTAGGGGCTGGAATGGTTAGTCGATCTCGCGAATTTCTACAAGGCACCGAAGCTTTTGGGTCTTTCGTTGCCAGACTGCTTTTCTCACTTCTTGAGGAACAGCTCGCTCAAAACCACCTCGCGGATAATCGAGCGGACGTTGGTGGCTTTCTTGGCGATGCCATCGAGTGCCGCCTCATCGCTGAAGCGAGGTGGAGCGCCGGTGGCGTAGGTGAGGAAGTGGGTGGCGAAGCCACGAGCAAGTTGCTGGGGTTGATGCGTGTAGATTTGCTGCCAGGTGGCGAGGTCGGTGAAGGCCGCACCATCGGGTGTGCGGCCGGAGGGATCGATCTTCGCGCCTTTGCCGTCCTTGCCGTAGCCTTTGCGCCAGATGCCGACGGGATCGTAGTTTTCGAGCGCAAAGCCGGGTGGATCGATGGTTTGATGGCAACTGGCGCAGCTTTCGTTGTTGCGATGCTTGTCGAGCTGGTCGCGAATGCTCGTCGCGCCGCGGATGTCGGGTTCGATGGCGGGCACGCCAGGCGGTGGGGGTGGGATGTGATTGCCGAGGAGGCGCTCATTGATGAACACACCACGCACCACGGGCGAGGTGCTGGTGCCATCGGCACTCACTTTGAGGATCGCGCCCTGCGTGACAAGGCCGCCGCGTTTGGCTTCGGGCTTCAGCGACACTTTTTGAAGTCCTTCACCGCTTTGCAGCGCGAGATCGGCTTTGTAGTGCCGGGCGAGGCGTCCGTTCAGGAAAGCGAAGTCGGAGTCGATGAGGCTGGTAATGCTCAAATCGCGACGCAGCAACTCGGTGAAGTAGGTGCGGGTTTCTTGCAGCATGGATTCCTGCACCACGGGATCGAAGTCGCGGAACAGACGCGTGTCGGGCGTGGTGAAGTCGATTTGATTCAACTTGAGCCACTGATCGGTGAACGAGGCGATGAAGCGCTTGGCTTTGGCGTGCGAAAGCAACCGCTCGACTTGCTGCGCGAGCGTTTGAGGGTCGCGGAGCTTGTTTTGGTTCGCGAGTTCGAGCAGTTCTTGATCGGGCATGGAGCACCAAAGCGCGAAACTGAGGCGCGAGGCGATGGCGTGGTCGTCGAGAGGGCCTGGAGCCTCGATGAAGGTCAAAAAGCGCGGCGAGCACAAAATGGCGCGGTAAGCGGCGCGGAGGGCTTCGAGCACCGAATCGCCTTCTTGGAGTGATTTGGCCGCGATTTCGCGATACGGCGCACTTTGCGCCTCGGTGACCGGTCGGCGAAAAGCGCGTGTGGCAAAGCGATTCACGAGTTTGTCGATGTTTTCGGCTTTCAGCGCCTCCAGGCCATCGCCGCCGAAGAGTTTCTTCCGCACGCCTTCCGCATTCGCGACAGGATAGATGCGTTCGATGTCGATGCCGCGATGGGCGATGCCGGCATAGCCTTCTTTTTCGAGATTGCGGCCTGCGAAGCTGACGTTGCCACCTTTGGCACCGGTGGGAGCGCGTTTGTGCGTGCCGTCGTTCGGCCGCAGCTCCAGGCGATGGTCTTTTTCGATCCAGGCCTCGAAAATCATGTCGCGCGGCGTCGCGGTGGCTTCGACAAGGCCGATCATGTAAAGCAGCGGCGCGTTCGATTCGCACGCGCCGGAGCGCAGCGTTCCCCACACCGCGCCGTCGGCGGTGGGATTGACGCCGCGCACGCCGCGCAGCGTGATGCGATACCAACCGCTCGCCGGAGCCCACGTCGGCGTGCGGCCAAAGAATTGCAGGCCGATGGGCCAGGTGATGCTTTCGCCGTTCTTCAAATCGGGGCCACGATAGTTGCCGCCGCGGTTTTTGATGAGCATCTCGGGCGTGTGATGCTTCGCGTAAGTCGCATCGCCTGTCGTGGCGCGGTCGAAAGCGTCATCGAGAGCCAGATCGGCCACGTCGAGGTATCGCGCGAGCTGGTGATGCGAGAGCTGCTGGCCATCCGCGACCGTCTCAAAGCCGTGCGAGGCACGATCCTCCGGCAGCAACGTCTTCAGCGGAATGTCGATGCCGAGCAGGTCGTGCAACGTGTGCTCATACTCGACCCGCGTGAGCCTGCGGCTGCGCACGCGGCCATTCGTGGCGATGTCTGTCTGATCGGCTTCGAGCAGCGGTTCCTTCAAAGCAGCGAGGAAGAGGTCCTTTTCGTTCTTTTCCGGCTGCGGCTTCTTTTTCGGCGGCATCTCGCCATCGCGGACGCGTTCGAAGACTTTGATCCAAGTCTGGCTCAAAGGATCAAAGTCCAGCGACTCCAGATCGAGCCCGCCTTTCTTCACATCCGCGTCATGGCATTCGATACAATGCCCTTCGAGAAAGGCAGCGACCGGAATGGCAGCAAAGGATACGCCGCTGAATAGCGCGAAAAGAGACAGAAAACGAAGCATGGGGGTAGCGCGACAACGCGAGGGATGCGGTGCTCTATCGCAAGCCTTCAGCCAAGTGAAACGAGGGGCGGAATGAAAATCGAAGCGCAGCTTGATTTGTGTGTTTAAGTGTTCTAGTGAACACTAGATGAAAGCCGCCCTTTTTAACCTCCAAAACCTCCTCCGTGATCGCTTTCCCGAGGCCATGGCGCTGTCGCAAGACGTGCGGCGCTTCGAAGTGGTGCAGCCGGCGCTTCAGGCTGGAAAAATGGTCGAGGTCACTGGCATGGATTCGAGTGTGTTGCTGCATCGGTTCATGGCACAGCAGGCCTGTGCATTGATTGATGCGGCGGATGCGTTGGAGCCAGGCGGGCTGGATGCGAGCACGCTGCGGCATCTGCTTTGGGTGCGTTGTCAAAAGGCCAGCGAGGCCGTGCGGGCGGCGGATCTGCTGCTTCGGGATGGCAATCTGCGCACGGTGCTGATCGATCTGCGGTTGCGGCCGGTGCGGGAGCTTTTCGCGCTGCCATCGAGTGTGTGGCATCGGCTGCGCCTGCTGGCGGAGCGGGGTGGCGCGGCGGTGGCGGTGTTTTCGCCGTGCCAGGTGGTCGCCTGCGCGGCGGGACGATGGTCCGCGCCGCAGACATCGCCTCTCACGCTCGCTGCTTGATGAACCCCTCACCTCTGATGTCGCATGTTTGCCGCCTGGTGGTTGCCGAGGTTTGTTTTGCAGGCTCTGCGCGTTTTCTCGCGCGAGCGGGCGGCCGTTTTGGAGGCGCAGGCTTTGAAAGCGGAGGATGCGCGGCTGCTTTGCGTCTCGGAGACGGCGGAGCGTGAAGGCGTGCAGGCCGGCATGACGTCCTCGCAGGCGCAGGCGCGATGCCCGCGATTGAGGCTGCTGTATCGCGATGAAAAAGCGGAGCAGGAGTTGCAGCAGCGCCTGTTGATGGCGGCGGAAAGTTGGACGCCGGATTATGAGGCAACGCAGCCCGGCCTCTGCGTGCTCGATTTGTCCCGCCGACGCATGAACGAAGCGTGGAGCGATCTCGGCATGCTCATGCATCGCGACGCAACGGCGCTCGCGGTGGAGGCTCGCATCGGTCTGGCGGACAAGGCCGATCTCGCGGTGCTCGCCGCGCATGTGGCGGACCCGGTGCGTGTGATCCGCGATGGCAAGGAAGCGCTGCGTGAGCTGCCGATGACTGTGTTGTGCCGGAATCCGGAGCTGCTGCATTTGCTGCACCTTTGGGGCGTGCGGACGCTGGGGCAATTCACCGCGCTGCCGCGGGCAGAGATCGCGCGACGTCTCGGCGCGGAAGGGCTCGCGCTGCATGATCTGGCCCGTGGTGGCAAAGAACGTCTGCTGCGTCTCGTGCGTCCGATTCAGATGTTTCGCGAGGAAAGCGAGATCGAGTCACCCATCGAGTGCCTGGAGCCGCTCATGCATCTGCTGCGTGGCATGCTCGGCCGACTTTGTGCACGACTCGCGGAGGCATGGCGTGTGGCGGGCAGGCTGCTGCTGGCGTTGCGTTTTGATGATCGCAGCACTCACGAGCGGGATCTGCGCATCGCCGAACCCACGCGGGATGAGGCCGTGCTCGGTCGCGTGCTCGAAACGGCACTCGAAGGCGTGAAAGCCTCCGCACCCATCGTTTTTGTCTCGCTCGAAATCGTGCCCGTGCGTGCTGCCGCGAGTCAGGCGGGGCTTTTCGATCAAGGCCTGCGTGATCCAAATCGCTTCGCCGAGACGCTCTCCGCGCTCGAAGCCTTGCTGGGCAAAGGTCGCGTCGGTCGCGCGGAGTTGCTGCCGTCGCGTCGAGTGGATGCGTTTCGCGTGGTGAGCTTCCTCGAAGCGCCCGCACCATCTCTCGAGCACACGCCGGGCGGCCCGCCGTTGCAGCGCTTTCGTCCACCGCGGCCGGCGAGGCTCGTTTGGCAGGATTGGCGGCCCGTGGCGCTGCATGTGGATCGCGAAACGAAACCGCTCATCTCCGCCAGCGGCCCGTGGTTTCTCTCCGGCGAGTGGTGGGACACGCAGCAGGCCTGGCAGCATGAAATCTGGGACGCCGCCACCGATGACGGCGCACTCTACCGCCTCGTGCGCGAGCATGAGGCATGGCGTGTGGAGGGTCGCTATGGATGAGTTCACCGAACTGCATGCTCGCAGCGCGTTCTCGTTTCTTCGCGGGGCTTCCTCGCCGGAGGAGATGGTCACGCGGGCGGCGGAGCTGGGCATGTCATGCCTGGCGCTGACGGATCGCGATGGCGTTTACGGCTCCGCAAGGGCGCATCACAAGGCGAAGGAGCTCGGGCTGCGTGCCATCGCGGGCTGCGAGCTCACGATGGAGTGCGGCTGCGTGCTGCCGGTGATCGTGCGCACGCGTCGCGGCTATCAAAATCTCTGCCAGATGCTCACGCAGGCCCATTTGAAAGCCGCGAAGGGGCAAAGCCGCGTTTCATGGGCTGCGCTCGAAATTTATGCCGAAGGCCTCACCGTGCTCACCGGCGATGAAGACGGCGTTTTGAGCCAAAACGAGCCCTTGGAGGCTTTGGAGCGCTTGAAGCGTGTTTTTGGTCGCGAGCATGTTTTCGTCGAGATTCATCGTCATCGCGTCCCGCGTGAAAATGACCGCGTGCGCCGCTGCTGCGATCTCGCCTTGGCCTCGAAGCTGCCGCTGATCGCGTCGAATGCGCCGCTGTATGCGAGGCCGGAGGGACGCATGCTGCAGGATGCCTTCACGGCGCTGCGGCATCACACCACGCTCGATGAAGCCGGCCTGCGGCTCGCGCCGAACTCCGAACGCTGCCTGAAATCCGCCGCGCAGATGCGTGAGCTGTTTCATGACCTGCCAGAAGCACTCGCGAGCACGCAACGAGTCGTCGAGAGCGTCGAATTCGGCCTCGAAAACCTCGGCTACGAGTTCCCGCAGTATCCCGTGCCGCCCGGACACTCGCAGGACAGCTTTTTGCGCGAGCGCACCGACATCGGCGCTCGTGAGCGCTACCGCGAAATCACGCCGGAGGTGCGGCAGCAGCTCGATCATGAGCTGCGGCTCATCGCCAAGCTCGGCTTCAGCGGCTACTTCCTCGTCGTGTGGGACATCGTGCGCTGGGCCAGGCAAAACGGCATCCTCGTGCAAGGTCGCGGCAGCGCGGCGAATAGCGCCGTGTGTTACAGCCTCGGCATCACCAATGTCGATCCCATCGCGCAGCAGTTGCTGTTTGAGCGCTTCTTGAGCGAGGGACGCAGCTCCTGGCCGGACATCGACCTCGATCTGCCGAGCGGCACGCAGCGTGAACGCGTGATCCAGGAGGTGTATCGACGCTTCGCGCCGCATGGCGCCGCGATGACCGCGAATGTCATCACCTACCGCGGCCGCAGCGCCATGCGCGAGATGGGCAAGGTGCTGCATCTGCCGCAGGACGTGATCGAGCGCTTCAGCGATCTCTACGCGAACGGCGACTTCCCGCACACGCTGCAGCTCGATGAACAAATCCGCCGCGCCGGCCTGCCGCAAGGTCATCCGCGATTGCCCGCATTGATCAAACTCTACCACCTCGCCTACGGATTGCCGCGTCACCTTGGACAACACAGCGGCGGCATGGTGCTGTGCAGCGCCGGTTTGGACAAAATCGTGCCGCTGGAACCCGCGAGCATGCCGGGACGCGTCGTCGTGCAGTGGGACAAGGATGACTGCGAGGACCTCGGCATCATCAAAGTCGATCTGCTCGGCCTCGGCATGATGGCGGCGATTGAAAAGACCCTCGAAGTCAGCGCCGCACGCGGCAGGCCGGTCGATCTCGCGCAACTGCCCAAGGATGATCCCGCGTGCTTTGATCTCATGCAGCGGGCCGACACCGTGGGCGTCTTCCAGATCGAAAGCCGCGCTCAGATGGCCACGCTGCCGCGCATGAAGCCGAAGTGCTTTTACGATGTCGTCGTCGAGGTCGCCATCATCCGCCCGGGCCCCATCGTCGGCAAAATGGTGCATCCGTATCTCAATCGACGGAACGGCAAGGAGCCCATCGATTGCATCCATCTCGATTTCGAGCCCGTGCTGGCCCGCACGCTCGGTGTGCCGCTGTTTCAAGAGCAGGTGCTGAAGATGGCCATGATCATTGCCGACTTCACCGGCAGCGAGGCGGAGGAATTGCGCCGCGCGATGAGCTTTCACCGCAGCGAGGAGCGCATGACGAAAGCACTCGACAAACTCACCGCCGCGATGACGCGCAAGCGAGTCGATCCCGCGATCCAGGACCGCATCGTGAAAAGCATCCGCAGCTTCGCGCTGTATGGTTTCCCCGAGAGCCACGCCATCAGCTTTGCCCTGTTGGCCTACGCCAGCGTGTGGCTGAAAGTGCATCGCGCCGTCGAATTCTACGCCGCGCTGCTGAACTGCCAGCCGATGGGCTTTTACTCCAGCGCCACGCTCGTGCGCGATGCGAAGCAGCACGGCATCCGCCTGCTGCCGGTGTGCGTGGTGGCCTCGGAGATCGAATGCAGCGTCATCGATGACACCACGCTGCGTCTCGGCCTGAACCAGCTCAAAGGCGTGAGCCATGCCACGCTGGCAAAGATCATCGTCGAACGCCAAACCACGCCATGGCGTGACCTGCGCGATTTTTTGCGTCGCTGCTCTCCTGCTAAAGACGAACGCCGCGTGCTCGCGCAGGCCGGTGCGCTCAATGCGCTCGGTCATCACCGCCGCAGCGCCTTGTGGGAGATCGAGGCTCCGCTGCACGACGACCTGCTCAGCGGCCTCGAAGCCCCTGAAACATCTCCTTTGGCGATGATGAGCGCTCACGAACGCCTCGAAAGCGACTACTCCACCACCACGCTCACCGTCGGCCCGCATCCGATGGCGCTGCTGCGGCCGCAGATTCCGAAAGCGAGCCACGCCAATGCCTTGAACACGCTGCCGCATGGCCGACACGTCACGATCATCGGCATGGTCATCTGCCGCCAGCGTCCCGGCACGGCGAACGGCCACTGCTTCATCAGCCTCGAAGACGAAACCGGCATCGCCAATGCCTTCGTGCCGAGCGATCTCTTCGAAAAACGCCGCCTCACCATCACCCAGGAACCCTTTTTGAAGATCACCGGCCAGCTCCAACGTGCCGACGGCACCACCACCGTGCTCGCCAAGACCATCACCGCCTTCCGCTACGACGAAACACGCCGCGTGAGCGTGAAGTCGCATGATTTTGGGTGAAGCCATCACTCACAACCGCTTCGGATTCACGCGCGAGACAGGCGGAGTGCCGAGGGCTTTGGGATGGAGAAGGCCGTGGAGATTTTTCATCGCGACGGAGGCCTCCGCGGAAGGCATGCGGGCGAGGTTTTGGAACTCGCGCGGGTCGTTTTGATGGTCGTAGAGTTCGAGGCCGTGCGTGCCTTCGTTCCACTCGGTGTAGCGCCAGCGTTCGGTGCGGAGGGTGCGGCCCATGACTTGAGTGGGGAGACGGTCATCGGCGGGGCGGAGGATTTGGGTGATGGCGATGCTGTCCCATGTTTGGGTGGGATCATTTAAAAGGGGGCGCAGGCTTTTTCCGTCGAGTTGAGGAGGTGGGAGTGAGGCGAGGTCGGCGAGGGTGGGGTAGATGTCGATGAACTCGACGATGCGATGGCAGGTGTGGCCGTTTCCTTTGGTGCCGGGGGCGCGGATGATGAGCGGGGCACCGGCGCTTTCTTCGAAGAGGGTGCGTTTTTGCCAGATGCCGAGATGCTCGCCGAGGTGGTAGCCGTGATCGCTCCAGAGGACGACGATGGTGTTGTCGGTGAGCTTGAGTTTGTCGAGCGCATCGAGCACGCGACCGATCTGGGCATCGACGAAGGAAACGCTGGCGCGATAGGCTTGCAGGGCTTGGCGGCAGGTGAGTTCGTCGAGGCCGTAGTGCGGTTTGGGGTTGTTGTGGGCGAAAGCGGCGACGGGAATGTCGCTGCGGTCGTCGGCGGGAGCTTCGGGCAGTTGGATGGCGTCGAGCGGATGCAGGTCGAAGTATTTCTTCGGGGCGACGAAGGGCGTGTGTGGTCGGAAGAAGCCGACACCGAGGAAGAAGGGCTCATCACGATGCTTTTCGAGGAGCTGGATGGCCTCGGTGGCGATCATGCCGTCGGTTTGCTCCTCGTCGGTGCCGTCAGCGGCGAGCCAGCTCAAGGCGGCGCTGACGGGTTTTTGCGGCGTGGGGTTGGTGATGAGCTTTTCATCGGTGACATCGCGGCCTTTCGGATTCACGACGAGTTGCCACGAGGGTTTGTCATCGAGGCCGTCGGTGCCGATGCCATTCGGCACGTCGTAGTGGTAGATTTTGCCGACGCGAGCGGTGAACCAGCCGTTTTGACGGAAGAGCTGCGGCAGCGTGACGACATCCGGCAAAGCGTCGCGGAAATGGCGGTCGAGGTCATAGACCTGCGTGGCATCGGGCCGGCGGCCGGTGAGCACGGAGGCGCGGCTGGGATTGCAGAGCGGGATTTGATTGTAGGCGCGGTCAAAGCGCACGCCGCTGGCTGCGAGCCGGTCGATATGCGGCGTGTGCGTGCAGTCGTTCGCGAGGTCGTCGATGGCGATGAAGACGATGTTCGGCTTCGCCAACAATGACGAAACCAGCATGAGGAATGAGGAAAGGATGAGCGACCTCATGCTTTCCAAAGGTCTTCGCCGTAGCTCCAGCCTTCGCGGACAGGTTCTTTGATCCAGGTGTCGAATTCGGGGGCGTTTTTGATTTTCATGGCGGCGGCGTCCCATTCGATGGTTTTGCCGCTGCGGATGGCGAGGACGCCGACGTTGACGAGTTCGGTCAAAGGGCAGGCGTAATCGAAGTTGGAGCCTGCGTGCGGGATTTCGCCGCGGATGGCCTCAAAGAGCTCGCCGATGGGGTCGGCGGTTTTGGAGCGTGGCAGCGGCTTGCGGCGCAGGATGTCGATGAGCGGCGTCATGCGCTCGCGCGGCCAGAGTTGCGGGCTTTGCACGCGCATGCCGTCGGAGTAGAGCGTTTCTTTGCTGCCCTTCATGATCATGCCGTTCGTCGGCAGCGGCTTGTCCATGCCAGCGAGGCGTTCGGGCTGCCAACCGCCTTCATACCAGTGGATCTGCACCGGTGGCAAAGCACCGCGTGCGGCGAAATGGAAGATGATGTGCGAACGCGGCGCGGTGTAGGTTTTCAGGGTGCCAGGCTCTTGTTTGACGACTTCGACCTTCTCCGGCATGCCGAGCTGCAGGGCCCAAAACGGTGCGTCGAGGCAATGACAGCCGATGTCGCCGAGTCCGCCGCAACCGTAGTCCCACCAGCCGCGCCAGCGCTGCGGAAGATATTGCGAAGAGTAGTCGCGCATGGCCACCGGGCCCTGCCAGAGGTCCCAGTTCACACCTTCGGGAACGGGTTCGGATGCGGGCGCGATGGTCGGCTGCGGATCGAGGAATCCGGCGTGTCCAAACGGACGATCCGTCCAGCAATGCACCTCTTTGACTTCGCCGAGAACGCCGGCCTCGAACCATTCTTTGACGAGGCGGATGCCTTCCCAGCAGTGGCCTTGATTGCCCATGACGGTCTGCACGCCGTATTTCTGCGCGGCTTTGTGCAGCGTGCGCACCTGCCAGATGTTATGCGCGAGCGGCTTTTGCACAAAGACGTGCTTCTTCGCCTGCATCGCGGCCATGGCGGCGGCGAAGTGCGTGTGATCCGGCGTGGAGATGAGCACGGCGTCGATCTCGTTGCCCTTTTTGTCGAGCATCTCGCGGAAGTCGGTGAACTTCGGCACGTTCGGATGCCCCTTGGCGATGGCACCGGCGCTGCGCTTGTCGAGGTCACGCCAATCGACATCGCAAAACGCGACGATCTCCTCTTTCAGCGAACCTTTGACCGCGCCGGTGCCCATGTTGCCGATGCCGACGCAGGCGACGCGGATCTTTTGTTTCGAATCGAGCGCAGGAACGATGTTCGGCGCGGCGAAAGCGCTGAGAGCGGCGGTTTGGAGAAAGTGGCGACGGGTGGGCATGGCGTGCGTTGGCAACGCGAGTGCCATACACGGCATTTCAGCCGAGTTTCAGAGGAGCGGGATGAAGAGCTTCGCGAAGCCGTTGCGGAGCTGCTGGGCCAGCGGAGCCGCATCGAGGGACTCGCGGGTCACTTCCTGGCTGATCGAGCGTTTCTCGCGGAAGATCTCGCGCAGGAGTGTGGCGAGCTCGCGATCATAAAAGCCGACGTTGAACTCAAAATTCAGGCGCAGGCTGCGCGGGTCCCAGTTCGTGGAGCCGATGAAGCTCCACACGCCATCGACGATGAAGATCTTTGTGTGATCAAACGGCGGTGGTGATTCAAAGATGCGGCAGCCGACCTGCAAGAGCTGCGGATAAAGCGTCTGCGCCGCCCAGGCGACGAAGGGGATGTTGTTCACCTTCGGCGTGAGGATGCGCACCTTCACACCGCGGATGGCCGCGAGGCGCAGCGCGGCCATGAGCACGGCCGTCGGCAAAAAGTAAGGCGTGGCGATGAGGATCTCCTCCTTGGCCGCATTGATGGCAGCGAAGAAGGCGGCGGGCATGACCTCCATATCCTCATCGGGACCATCGACGATGCCGAGAGCACTCGCGGGTCCGTTCTCGTCGAGTTGAGGGAACCACTTCGCCCCGTCGAGTGTCTCGCCAGCGCAGAAGGCCCAGTCTTCCACGAACACACGCTGGATCTGCGCCACGATGGGGCCGGTGATTTCAAAATGAAGGTCCTGCACCGGGTGATGCGGATTGCGTGTGAGCATGTTTCCTTCGCGGATGTTCATGCCGCCGGTGAAA
This sequence comes from Verrucomicrobiaceae bacterium, assembly GCA_016795465.1. Classification (GTDB taxonomy): domain Bacteria; phylum Verrucomicrobiota; class Verrucomicrobiia; order Verrucomicrobiales; family Verrucomicrobiaceae; genus Prosthecobacter. The sequence goes on from JAEUHK010000002.1 coordinate 62,124, forward strand.
GCCGTTGCGCCATCCACGACCATGATTTTGCGGTGGTTGCGCAGGTTCATCGTGATAAGGCGCAGCAGGAAGTGATTCGGCATGAAGCGCTTCGCGGGCACGCCGGCGGCTTGCAACGCATCGACGACGGGCGGCCATGAGTAGCGGGTGCCGGCATCATCCACCATCACACGCACGTCCACGCCGCGTTTTACCGCCGCGGTTAGCTCGGTGACGAATTCAGAGCCGATGCCGAGTGCCTCAAAGATGTAGCTGGCGATGCTGACGCTCGTTTTGGCACCGCGAATGGCCTGCAGCATTCGCGGCATGGCCTCCTCGCCGTTTTGCAGCGGCGTGACGCGGTTGCCGTGCGCAAAGCAGAAGCGTGAGATCTTGTCGAGCGTCACCGCGAGGTGCTGATGATCGCGGGCAGCACCGCTGTCCGGTGGAAAGGGCAGGGGATTGGCGGGAACCGGATCATGCCAGGGCTCGAAGTGCTCACGCCGGTAGTGCCTGCCGCGGCGGCGGAGGATATTGATGCCAAGAAAGAGATACAGCAGCGGAGCCACGAGCGGCGAGAGCACGACGAGTGCTGCCCAAAAGGCCGCCGAGCGATGATCACGATGACGCAGCAGGATGTGCGAGAGCGCGGCCATGCCGCCGAGGATCGAGATGGCGGCGACGATGTAACCCCAGTGAAAAACAAACGCGGCGATGTGCATGCCGCATCATGCGCACGAAGCATCCATTTGCCAAGCGAAGGCCGCTCAACGTGCTGGCAGGTCCTGCATCCGCCAGTCGAGCATGGAGCGGGCGGCACCATCCTGCGCCCACGAGTGCACACGCAGATCACCGAGCGGCTCGGTCCAGCGCAGCCAGGCATTCAAAAGCGGATCGCTGGTGCTCTTCGCACGGATGTCAGCGATGGGCAGCAGCACAGCGCGGAGTCGCGCGAAGTCCAAACGCATCAATGCACCCTTCGCCGGAGGTTTGGAGCTGAGCTGGCGGGCGAGCGATTGCTGCTGCAATCGCGAGGTGCCGAGCAGCAAGGTCTGCTCATCCAGCGTGGCGCTGAGCATCAGATCATCCGATTTGAAGAACGACGGGTAAAAGTGCGAGGTGAAGGCTTTCTCTCGAATCATCTCCGTGGGGGGCAGGGCGAGCGGCACAGATGCGGGGATGCTTTTCATGATGCGGTCCAGTCCGGCCTCGATGCCGGTCCACGCAGTCGAGACGAGCGGGCGGTTTTTGACATCCCACACGAGGCAAAAACGCGGCAGTGGCACCATGTCGCCACCGGGTGGCAGACCGGGCAGCGCAGGCATGCGGCCGCCAGCATCGAGGACGAGGGCACCATCCGTGGAGAGAGCCTTGTGCGCGAGTGTGTCGCCGCTCGACCATGCTTCCTGAGCACCGGGAACGGCATCGGTGATCAGCTTTGGCCATGTGAGTTGATCCGTCGGTCCCAGCATGCCGCTGTCCGCGAGCGTGAGTGCTGTCGTGTGCGCAAAGGCGGCCGTGTTTTGCCACAACTGCCACCACGCGGCATCTTCGCGACCATGACCGGCGAGGGCAAGGATCACTGAGTCACCTTCGACGAGGGCGGTGTGTCGCGTGGGCTTGGCGAGGCGTTGCAATTCCGTGCCTGCGATGCCGCCCTGCGTCTCGACATGCAGTCCGTCCTGCCACCATGCGATGGAGGCAGCATCGGCGAAGTCGCGTGATTTCAATTCGAGCGAGGCACCAGCGAGGGCGAGCGCATCGGGCATCAGTTTCTGCGTCACCGCCTGAATCATCGGCACGGCTTCCCAGCCGCTGAGCAGGGCGGGTAGAAACGAAAGCGGTGCGGAGCGGCCATGCCATGCCAGCGCGATGTCGCGAGTCCAAAACGAGAGCCCGAGCAGCGGCTTCGTGGCATGCGCGGTGGTGAAGGCGAGCTGAGGTTTCGCGAGCAGCGAGTCGTGCGGACCATCGGCGAGGCGGAGATGGTCCGGCTCATGCGCGATGCCGATCCAGGCGCTGTCTTTCCCTTTGCCGATGGCGATGGTGAAAGTCTTCCCGGCGAGCACTTCGAGTGCACGGGCGAGCTTGTCCCTCACCACGGGATCGAGTCCGGGCATTGTCGTGCTCATTTTCTCCAGCCAGGCATGGCGCACCTCAGAGCTGAGGAGCTGGGTGGCATCGGTTTTCGTGAGCGCCATCTGCTCGCCATGCGTGGTGGTGATCATCGAGGCTGGTGCGTCGATGAACCACGCCTGCTCCAGCAGCGGCGCAGCGGTTTGTTTGAGCCATGCGTGTGCCTCCGGCCCCTTCAGGCCGATCATGATGGGCGGCACCTCGAAGCGTTCGAGAGCGAGGATGATGGCATCGAGTGCCTCGACGTCCTTCCACGCGGCCTGCTGGCCGATGATCAACGTGCCGAGACTTTGGCGAAGGGAGAATGCCTGCCATGTTTCGAGCACCTGCTGCAGCAAAGCGAGCGCCTCCGCGGAGCCGGGGCCTGCTGAGACGCAAAAATCCTCCACCGGCATCGTCGCTGGTGCTGGAAGATCCGCGGCGAGTTGCTTCCAAGTGTTCGTGGCCATCAACGCGGTCGCGTGGGTGGCAAAATGAGCCGAGCACAGGCAGGCCTCGCGGTCAGCCGGCACTCGCAGGGCCAGCGGCATCGGCAGGGCTGGGTGCCTTGGTGCCTTGACGACGGCGGGCGGAGGCTTCGCTGGCTCGAGGCGCTGCATGATCTTTTTGCACGCCGGTGCTGCCGCCAGCATCAGAAGGCTGGCGGAGAGGCGGAGCAGCAGATGGTTGGAACCGCGGCGCATCAAATGCGGAACCATAAAAGGCCTCGCGAGTCCATGCAGCCAAAAAGCAGTCGCGATGGTGCTTTGGTGTCAAAAACCATCACTCCGAGGTCACAAACCGCGTCCGGTTTTGGCTCGCCATGCGGTTTGTTTCCGCTACAACAAGCCCCGCAACCATCCCGACCACCGCATGAAACGCTACGCCCTCGGCATCGACTACGGCACGAACTCCTGCCGCTCCCTCCTCATCGACCTCGACAACGGCGCGGAGGCCGGATCGACCGTTTTCAACTACCCGAGCGGCGAGATGGGCATTCTGCTCGATCCGAAGGACCCGCATGTCGCACGACAGAATCCGCAGGACTACCTCGACGGCCTCGAAAGCGTGGTGAAAGGCGCGCTGGAGCAGGCGAAGGCCAAAATCGCAGGCTTTGATGCCGCGCAGGTTGTCGGCATCGGCATCGACACGACGGGCAGTACGCCCATTCCTGTGAATCAAGACGGCACGCCGCTCGGTTTGCTGCCGGAGTTCAAAGACAATCTCAATGCGATGGTGTGGCTGTGGAAGGATCACACCGGCCATGCCGAGGCCGCGGAGATCACGAAGCTGGGCAACGAAATCCGTCCGCAGATCATGGCGAAGTGCGGCGGCATTTACTCCAGCGAATGGTTTTGGAGCAAAATCCTGCGTTTGCGCCGCGTGGACGAAAAAGTCTTCGGGGCCGCTTTCAGCTTCGTGGAGCATTGCGACTGGATTCCGGCCGTTTTGACCGGAAACACGAATCCGCTCACCTTGAAGCGCAGCGTCTGCGCCGCGGGTCACAAGGCGATGTTCAGCAACGAATGGGGCGGTTTGCCGGACAAGGAGTTTTTGGCCAAGCTCGACCCGAAACTCGCCGATCTTCGTGATCGCCTCTATTCCGAAGCGCACACTACGGACACGAAGGCGGGCGGTCTCTGCACCGAGTGGGCCAAGCGTCTCGGATTGAAGGAAGGCACCGCGGTGTGTGTCGGTGCCTTCGATGCGCACACCGGCGCGGTCGGTGCGGGCATCAAAGAGGGCACCTTGGTGAAAATTCTCGGCACCAGCACCTGCGATCTCATGATTTCACCCACGAGCAAACCTCTCGCGGACATCCCTGGCGTGTGCGGCATCGTGAATGGCAGCGTGTTGCCCGGCTACTACGGCATCGAGGCCGGTCAGAGCGCCGTGGGCGATCTCTTCCTGTGGCTGGTGAACCACCTCGTGCCCGACAGCTACGGCAAGACCACCGGCGAGAAATTCGTGGCTATGGAAAAGGCCATGGAAGGCCAGAAGCCCGGCGCCACGGGCCTGCTCGCGCTCGATTGGAACAACGGCAACCGGACCATCCTCGTCGATGTGCGTCTCACCGGCCTGCTGCTCGGCCAGACGCTGCACACCGAAGCGCACGAGATCTACCGCGCCTACATCGAGGCCACAGCGTTCGGTGCGCTGACCATCATCAAACGCGTCGAGGAATACGGCGTGAAGATTGAGGAAGTCATCAACACCGGTGGTCTTTCCATCAAGAATGCCACGCTCATGCAAATCTACGCCGACATCATCGGCAAACCGATGAAAGTCAGCCAGAGCGAGCAAACCTGCGCCCTCGGCGCCGCCATCTTCGGTGCCGCCGCCGCCGGAGCTGGCACCTGGCAGGACCTCCAGTCCAAAGTCACCGCCATCCGCGAGAAGGTGTATCACCCGATTCCTGAGAACGTGGCCGTTTATCGTGAGCTGTATGCGCTCTACCGGACCCTGCACGATGCCTTCGGCACGGCGGAGTGGAGCGGGAAGCTCAATCATGTGATGAAGGAGCTGCTCGCGATCCGGGCTCGGCAGAGCTGAAAGGTGCGCGAGAGTTAACCGACCTCACTTCTTGCCCAGACGGCGCACTTCAATCTTGCCGATGGTGGCGGTGTGGCCTTCGTCGAACAGGGAGTGGCAGAAGCCGATGTGGCCGTCGTCGACGAGCGGCAGCGGTGCGTGAGGTGCGTTGTAGTCCACAGGCGTGACCTGATCGAAAACGATCTGGTCATTGATCTTCCAAGTGACTTTGCCGTCGAGGCAGGTGATCTCGAAACGCACTGGTTTGCCCTCCGGCAGCATGGGGATTTTTTTCTTTTCGGTGCCGCAGGCGTAGTAGCGGTCGAGGAAGTAGGCCTGATCACGTTTCATGATGCAGGTGAGCCAGCGCTCTTTGGTGCCGCCTTGATGGCCGTGGCCTAAGAAGACGCCGAGCCCTGATTTTCCGGCCGTGAACTCGCCGCGGATCGCCACATCTGGACCAAGGCGTGCGCGATGAAAGATGAAGGCGGAGGTGCCTTTGCCGTGATTGGTTAAGGTGCCGTCCGGTCCGAAGCTCCAGTCGCCTTTTTGCACCTGCCAACCGTCGAGGCTTGGTGTGACAGGCAATGTTACCCAGTCCCCGATTGCCAAATGCTGCTCCAGGCGGGCGGTTTGGAGCCACGAGTTGGCAAATTGGGAAGCTTGGCCGGTGAGCTTGCTGCGCACCATTTCGAACGCCTTGATGGCAGTCTCCCATTTGCGGGCGAGCAGTTGCTGATGCGCCTGCTGCCAGTCCGGGCCTGCATCGGTGGTGAAAATGGCCGATTCGCCGCGAATCAAAGACTCATTGGCTCCCTGGTAGGCCAGCAATTGGAGAATGACAGCGCGGCTGAAGCGGTCCTCGTTTTGCACAAGAGCCTCCTGAGCGCCGGCGTAGTCACCGCAGATCCAGCCGTAGGCTCCCTGCAGTGCAAGGGCGTCCCGTTTTTCCTCCGGCGTGACCGCGTCGGCGACACGCTGCCGACACAGCGCCATCGTGACACGCGCGATCAATGGCTTCCGGCAGAAAATCCACCAGTCACCACCATCGCGAGCCACATTGGCAAGGACATCAAAGAAGAAATACGGCAGTGATGTGTCGAATCTCCGCGAGGCTGCGCAGGCGAGTCCGAAAGCGAGCATTTCATCATGACTGCCGCCCCAGCGCGGCAGCAGGCCATTCATCAGCGAGCGGCAGGTGCTGAGGTGGTCAAACTGGGCATCAAGAGCCCGATGGAGCCACACGTTGGCTTTTTCACCGGTCCCGCCCCCCGTGAGTTCAATGCCGAGCAGTTCACGAGCAGCCACCGGTGTGTTCTTTCGCAATCCCCAGGCCTGGTTGAAGGATGCCACGGCGAGTTTGCGATGCTGGTCAAAGCCCTGCCAGCCTTCCCGCTTCACCTCAGGGGCAAAGCTGTGTCCGCGAGCCATCCATGCCAGCCTTTCCTGAAGCCGCCCGGTCAGCATGTGCCGCGCCCACTCCGTGAGCGCCTCCTGATGGCAGAGAGCCTCCACCTTCGCTTCGTTACCACGAACGATGTTTTCATGGAAAACGGGCCAAAGCAATTCATCGAGGATTTCCTCTTCGGTGGAGTTGAAGGCGTCCTTTTCACTCACAGCCTCTCCGGCAGCCTTGATGAGCTCAGCTCCGGTGGGCGTGGGTGATCTGGTGGGATGCATCTCCCGGTGGAGGCGTGAGATGCCCGCGAGCACCCAGTAGCGCGAAGATGCAGGCAGGCGGGAGAAATCGCGATGGCGGCGGGCTTTGTTGAAGGCATCCGTGGCGGCGGGGACGTTTTGGCTGGCCGTGTAGATGGCGTGGCTATGCACCCAATGCACGAGCGGGTCATCCACGCCCGACTGAATGACCTCTGTGCAGCCTTTCGCGAGACTGGCTGGGGTGAGCCGTTTGTCCCTGATCTCACTGGATTCGATCTGCAAAGCACCCTGCTCCAGCAACTGCGAGGCCTTCTCCACCAGCGCCTTGTCTTGTCCCGCTCGTTCTTGAAACGGTTTCAGGATCACACGGCGAAACCACGCCAGCCACTGCTGGTCCACGTCCTTTTGCAGTCGCGTGCCCGGTTTGAACTCGAGCGGACGCATGGCGTGCTTTTTCAAGAATGCCTCGATCTCATCCTTTGGCCAATCCGGTGCCGCGACGGATAGCGAGGCCATTGTCAGCAGCGCGGCTGCGATGGTGGTGAAAGTGCATCGAGTGGTCATGGCAGGCGACCAAACGATCCCAAGGTGAGCGGGATTGCAATCGACGGGTTTAAGGATCGAAGAAGACAATGCGCCTGCTTTTCATCACGCACACCGCGGCTCCAGCACCGCGTGGTGGTTCATCGCGGCTTTGACGAAGCCGTGGAAGAGCGGATGCGGATGGTTCGGCTTGCTGAGGAACTCGGGATGGAACTGGCAGGCCACGAAATACGGATGCGAGGGCAGTTCGATGATCTCGGCGAGGTCGCCTTTGGGGCTGTTGCCGGAGATGAGCAGGCCTTTCTCCTCCATCATCTCTTTGTAGTCGCTGTTGAACTCAAAGCGGTGACGATGGCGCTCGGTGATGGTGGCGCTGTGGTAGAGTTCGTAGGCCTTGCTGCCGGGAACGAGGTCCGTGACCCAGGAGCCGAGGCGCATGGTGCCGCCGAGTTGCTTCACCTTCTTCTGCTCTTCCATGAGGCTGATGACGGGATGCGGCGTGGCTTTGTCGAACTCCGTGCTGGTGGCTCCTTTGAGGCCGCAGACGTTGCGGGCGAATTCGATGACGGCGATCTGCATGCCGAGGCAGATGCCGAAGTAAGGCACGCCGGTCTCACGGGCATATTTGGCGGCGGCGATCTTGCCTTCCGTGCCGCGATCTCCAAAGCCGCCGGGGATGAGGATGCCCTGCAGGCCGGTCAGATAAAGCTCCGCGCCTGCCTTCTCGATGCTCTCGGCATCCACGCGGACGATCTCGACCTTGCAGTCATGCGCCGCGCCGGAGTGCGTGAGGGCCTCGTAGATGGATTTGTAGGCGTCCTGAAGCTCGATGTATTTGCCGACGACCCCGATGCGAACGTGGTGCGTGGGGTGAATGACGCGCTGCACAAAGCTGCGCCAGCGGGTGAGATCCGGTTCGGGCGTCTGGAGTTCGAGCAGCTTGCACACGAGGCTGTCGAGGCGCTCCTCGTGGAGCTTCAAAGGCACTTCGTAGATGGTGTTTTTGACGTCACGCACCTCGCCGACGGCCTCGATGGGCACGTTGCCGAAGAGGGAGATCTTTTCACGCACATCAAGGTCGAGAGCGTGCTCCGTGCGGCAAAGGATGATGTGCGGGGCGATACCGATCTCGCGCAGTTTGGCGATCGACTGCTGCGTGGGCTTGGTTTTCAGCTCCTGCGCGGCCTTCACATAGGGCACGAGGCTGACGTGGATGAAAAGGACGTTTCCTTTGCCCACCTCGTGGCCGAACTGGCGGATCGCCTCGAGGAAGGGCAGGCCCTCAATGTCGCCCACGGTGCCGCCGATCTCGGTGATGATCACATCGCCGGTCATCTTCTCCGTCACCTCGTGGATGCGGGCTTTGATCTCGTTCGTGACGTGCGGGATGACCTGCACAGTGCGGCCCTGGTATTTACCGGCACGCTCCTTGTCGAGCACGCTCTGGTATACTTGGCCAGAGGTGAGGTTGTTCAGCTTGGAGAGGTTCGTGTGCGTGAATCGCTCGTAGTGGCCGAGATCCAGGTCCGTCTCCGCGCCGTCGTCCAGCACATACACCTCGCCGTGTTCGTAGGGGTTCATGGTGCCCGGATCGATGTTCAGATACGGGTCAAACTTCTGCATGATGACCTTCAGGCCGCGCAGCTCCAGCAGGGTGCCCAGGGCGGAGGCCGCGAGACCTTTTCCAAGTGAGCTGACGACGCCTCCGGTGACAAAAATGTATTTCATGGCTTTCTCTGTTCCGGGACGGCGTTGGGGTCAAGTTCGGAAGGAAAATTGACCGGCGGGCGGGGCTTGCTTACGCTCCTCGGGACCTGTCCGGCCGCCTGATGGTTTGCCCTTTTCTCCTTTGCGCCTATCCTCCTCATGCCCGCCGATGTCCCCAAGCCACCCACAGCCGCCCGTGAAGCCCCTGCTCACTCCCGAGCAGATGGAGCGGATCTTGTCCTCGCGGCGCTCGATCACCTCCGAGGAGTTTCGTCAGCAGGTGTCGGCACACTTGGGGCGCCCACCATCGCCAGGCAGAAAGAAGACCTTCGTGAATGGGCGCGAGGTCTGGGTCTGCTGCTGAATGCTTCCGGTATTGTGCCGCGATTGGAGCGGGGAGGTCAGGAGCACGATTGGTTTCGTGAAGGCGAGAGAGTTTTCAAAGTCACGCGGGATGGCATCTTCGGCCTCGCTCCGGGCATGGATCTCGCGCTCGTGTCTTCGGACATGGAGGCAAGGCGTTTTCAGCTCTGGGAGGCCACGCCCATCGAGTATCTGGAACGTCTGCTCCTGCAAAACGAGCTCGTCCCCGGCCTGAACCGCCTCGAAGGCATCATCGACCAGGGCGACGACCTGGCCATCGTCACCTCCCAGCCGCGGTTTGACATCGTGCCGGTCACGCTGGCTGAAATCGAAGCTTGGTTTGCCGCCCAGGGCTTTCAGAAGGTCACGCCCTGCGGCTATTACCGTGACGAGGACAATCTCGGTGTCTTCGATGCCCACGCGAAGAACCTCGTCCGTTTCGAGGACACGCTGATTCCTTTCGATGTCATTCCTTGCCGCCCAGCGGGTGGCTTTCTGCAATTCATCGCGGACACACTTGCCGCCGGCCACAGCATCGCCGCCGTGCGCACGGTGAGCACGAGCCCTCGCAGCTCGTAAAAATCGTTACCGAACCTTTACGGACACGTCACGGTGCGTTGACTCATACTAGCGGCAGGCGGCGAGGCTGGGGCGTCCACGAGGACGAACTCAAACCAACACTGCCATCCTATGAAAACGATCCTTCTCACCCTTCATCTGTGTCTGCTGATGCTCTCCGCCGCCTCGGCGTGGGACCAAGGGCGTGTGCAGGTGCGTGTCGATCTCGCCCATCCGAAGCTGCCTTCGGATAAAAAGCACACCACCTACCTCAAAGTAGGCCTCACCGGCCTGGAGGCACCGAAAGACGCCAAACCGAACCGCCCGCCCGCCAATGTCGCCATCGTGCTTGACCGCTCGGGGTCGATGGGCGGGGAAAAAATCCAGCAGGCTCGCGAGGCGGCCGTCGCGGCCATCGAACGGCTCGGAGGCGATGATATCGTCTCGGTGATCGCCTTCGACACAGCCGTCACGACTGTGGTGCCTGCCACGAAGCTCTCTTCACGCGAGGAAATCATCGCCGCCATCCGCAAGATCGAGGTCGGCGGCAGCACGGCTCTCTTCGCAGGTGTGAGCAAAGGCGCGGAGGAACTGCGGAAGTTCAAATCGCCGCAAATGGTCAGCCGCATCGTGCTGCTGTCTGATGGCCAGGCGAATGTGGGGCCGCAGTCGGCGGATGAACTGGGTCGTTACGGCCTTTCGCTGGGCAAGGAAGGCATCTCCGTGACCACCATTGGTCTCGGCCTTGGCTACAACGAGCAGCTCATGGCGCAGCTCGCCCAGCACAGCGATGGCAATCATGCCTTCATCAAAGAGCCCTCCGAGCTCGCCGCGGTCTTCACCGAGGAGTTTGGCGACATCCTCTCCGTCGTGGCACAGGAGTTGAAGGTGAAAGTCACCTGCCCGGAAGGTGTGCGCCCGGTGCGCGTGCTCGGTCGCGAGGCCAGCATCCGCGGTGGCGTGGTCGAGGTGATGATGAACCAACTCCGGGCTGGGCAGGAAAAGTATGCGCTGCTCGAGATCGAGGCTCCCGCAGGCACCGCCGACCAACTCATCGGCGACATCGAGGTGAGCTACCGCGAGAACAACGACAACACGCCGCGTCTCATCGCCTCCCGCAGCACCGCCACGCGTGCCGCCAATGAGGCCGAGGTCGAAAAGAGTGCCGTTACACCCATCCTCGTCGAGGTGGCCAAGCAGATCGGTGTCGAGAAACAAATGATCGCCGTGAAACTGAGCGATGAAGGGAAGGTGAAGGAGGCGGAGAAGATCTTCCTCGACAATGCCCGCACGCTTCGGGAGCAGGGGGAGCGCTGGAAGTCGTCTGATCTCTACATCCAGGGCAATGCGAACATGACCCTCAACGATGGCAACAATGCTCGCGGCACTACTTGGCAAACCTACCGAAATGCCGCCCAGACGATGGCGAACACGTTCATCACACAGAATGGCGCTACCAGTTCCAACACGAATTCGAATGCGGCCATGCTCAACAACGGCCAGGCCATCCTCGTGCCCGGTGCTGGAGGGAATGTGATCAATCTACCATCTTCAAGCTCGGGCGATTCATTGCGTCTCGTCGTGCCATCCGGTAGCACGTTAACCGTGCCGGGAACGATCAAGATCACGCCACCGGCCTCGAAGTGATATGCGCGTCCGCCTTTCCATCCTGCTCGTTGTGCTGGTGGTGCTGCCGCTGGCGCTGACGGGCTGGTTGGGATGGCTCTTCTGGCAGCGAGGGCTCTCCAACTGGCAGTCCGAACGTCAGGCCATGGCCTTGCAAAGGCTGGAGACACGACAGGCGGAGCTCAGCTCGCTCATCGCATCCATCGCCAGCGCGATGGATGCGTCGTTGTCGAAGGCGGGGAACGATCCCGCGTCGCTCCAAGCCGCTTCGAGTCATCCGCTGATCCGCGGAGCCTTCCTCCGGCGACAAGATGGCGAGCTGGCCTTGCCTGATCCGAAAACGCCAGCGCTGCATTCGGATCAAGATCGCACGTTTCTATCCCGCACCGCTCTCATCTGGCAGCGACGCCATGCGCTCGGCGTGCGGCAGATGGATGAACTGGCCGCGCCGCAGATCGAGCCGCGTGGCTGGCATGTCTGGTATCACGAGGACGGTCCGCACTGGCTGCGTTGGCATCGCCTGCCGGATGGTTCACAGGCAGGATTTGAGATTGAGCGCATTGCCTTTCTCGCCCGTTTGGTGGGCCAGCTTCGATTGGATGAAGCGGATGGCTGCGTGCGACTGCGCTCGGCTTCGGGCGAGACCTTGTTTCAAAGCAGCGGCGAGGCAGGGGATGTGCTTGCGAGCCTGCCTTGCGCGGAGCCGATGTCGCACTGGCATTGGGAGTTCAAGCCTGCGGCGGGCTTTGTGCCGCCTCCGGGCGTGTGGCGCTACGTCATTGGCTTTGCGGCCATCGCCGCGCTCGTGGCCGTGGCAGGTCTCGGGATGTTTTTTGCCTATCGCCGCGATGTGCGGGAGGCGGCGCAGCGGGTGAGTTTCGTCAATCAGGTCTCGCACGAACTCAAAACACCGCTCACGAACATCCGTCTCTATGTCGATCTGGCTCGCGATGCGTCTCCGGCCGAGTCCGGCAGTCTGTTGAGTGTCGTTGAGGAGGAGACGAGCCGTCTCAGTCGCATGATTCACAATGTGCTCACCTTTGCGCGGCAGGAGAAAAAGACGCTCGAACTGCATCCGATGCCTGCCGACCTCACCGAGAGCGTGAAACGCGTCGTCGAGCTCTGGCGGCCGGTTTTGGAGAAAAGCTCACTGAAGGTGCTTTTCGAGGTCGAGAAGCCTGTGAAGGCTGTTTTCGATGCGGATGCTCTGGAACAGATTTTGGGCAATCTGCTCTCCAACGTCGAAAAGTATGCCGCAGGTGGAGAAGTGGTCATCACCGTGAAGGACGATGGCAGCGTGGACGTGCGAGATGATGGCCCCGGCATTGCCGCGAAGGATGCGGAACGTGTGTTTGAGGCCTTTTACCGCTCACGCAATGATCTCACCGAAGGCGTGAGCGGCACCGGGCTCGGCCTGAGCATCGCCCGTGCTCTCGCCGAGGCCCAAAACGGCTCGCTGCGACTCGTCAGCAGCGAGCGCGGTGCTTGTTTCCAGCTTCAACTCCCTCTCGCCACCTCATGAACATCCTCATTGCCGAAGATGATGCCCGCACTCGCGAAGGTCTGCGCCTCGCGCTCGTGCGTGCCGGCCATCGCGTGATCGCCGCCGCCGATGGTGAGGCCGCCGTGCAGCTCTTCAACGACGAAGGTCCCGACATCGTCTGCCTCGACATCATGATGCCGAAGATGAGTGGCTACGACGTGTGCAAAGCCATCCGCCGTGCCGACAAGCGCGTGCCGGTGCTCTTCCTCAGCGCCAAATCGGAGGAGGTGGACCGCGTGCTCGGCCTGGAACTCGGCGCGGATGACTTCTTGAGCAAACCCTTCGGCGTGCCCGAGCTCCTTGCCCGCATCGCCGCCATCGTGCGGCGTTGTGGTTGGCTGAATGAGTCGCCCGCGAACTCGCAGCCCTTTGTCATGGGTGATCTGCGCATCGTGCCCGCCGAGCTCCGCGCCTACCGCGGCGACAAAGCCATCAAGCTCATGTCCCGCGATGTGCGCATGCTGCGCATCTTCCACGAGCGCCCCGGCCAAGTCCTCGACCGCAACACCCTCTGCGACGAAGCCTGGGGCCTCGATTTCTTCCCCAGCAGCCGCGCCCTCGACATGCACATCTCCCAGCTCCGCCGCAAAATCGAAGCCGATCCCGCCAATCCGAAGATCATCACCACCGTGCGAGGGGCGGGGTATCGGTTTGAGTGAGTTACAGCTCGCTCCCATCTCGCGTCAGCGTTTTGGAGTGCGGTGGGAAGCGAAGCGCAACACCGCTTTCGACTGGGGGGCACGTTCACGAAGGTGCATGAGCTGTTGAAAGCGTTTCACCGCCTCCGTTCAGGGCTTCGCATGAGCTTGCGCGTTTTCTATGCGCTCGAAAGCGGTGTCGAGCCACCGCACTCCAAGACGCTGTCGCGTTGATTGAGTGCCCGCTGGCATCAGCGCTCCGCAGTCATCTTGACATGAGCTTGGGCGTTCAGGCATCATCCAGTGAAATGATTGCCGGCCGAATCTTCATCGCTTTTCTCCTCGTTGTTCTGTCAGGTTGCCAGCCCTCCGAGCGGCTCACACGCGTTGCGGCTTACGCTCCGTATAATGACATCCTGCCGGTCTCGAAGGAGAAGTGGCATCGCAGGTTTAGTGAGGTGCTAGCCTCACATCGCGGTGAGATCACCAACCCTCAGACGACAGTGGTTTGCGGGCCTGGAGTGCGGCTGCCGTCGTTGATCAAGCCGGGATGCACGATCCGACAAGCGGTGCGGGATGCGGGCCGGCAGGACGTTGTCGGCTTTTGTGCTGTGGCCGTGTTTCGCTCCCGTGACGGGGCGTTCTACAGTGTCACGGACAAAAGCAGCCGCCCCCACGATCCGTTCTCCCGGCATTTGTTTTTCACTGACCGGCTGCTGCTCGGAGACACATTGATCCTGCTGGAGCAGATGATCTGTTTCTGAGAGAGGGGTTATTTGAGCTTCTTCAGCGTCTTGCATATCTCATAAATCCCGAGAGGAAGGACAGATTCCAACTGCTTGGCTGTGGCGAGATCCCGGGGCGTGATCATGACGCGTTCGAGCGGGAGACCGTTGGTGATGGCGCGGATGACGGGCTCGTGAGGCTTCCAGTTGAGGTCACCGAGTTTCACGGTTTTGCCCATCTTTTCGCCCGTGGTGGCGAGCCAGGCTTTGTAGACGAGTTCGGAGCAGTAGATTTTGGCATCGTCGAGCTCGTATTGGATGTCATAAGGCCGCCCAAGAAACTTGCGGGCCGCCTCGATCATCGCGGACACCTCGGGTTGATGCTCGGCCTTGAGACGATAGACCGCAAATTGGCGGTCCCGACCTTGTGCGACCCAGCGCGTGAGCGGTCCTTCCTGCACGGGGCCAATCGCTTCCAGCACCCACCAGCCACGCTTGTTTTTCACCACGATGCCGCAATGCGAATACGGCGAGCCGGTGCAGCCCTCGATGGCGTCGATTACCGGATTGTGCGGGAGCGATTGGAAGACAATGTCGCCCTCCTGCGGCGTGTATCGATCCGCCGAGAAAGCACACGCGACGATCAGCCAAGATGCCAAGAACAGCAGGTGTTTCATCGCATCAGGCTTCGATGAACGTTCATGGCATTCAAGTCGATTTTTCGCGGCTGGGTCAGCCTTCAGGCTCCTCGATCAAGCGCCTGGGCAGGTCACGCGCTCCATGTATGACTCGTTCAATGAAGAGGCTGGTGCCGTCCCGGTAAAACAGCAGATGCTGGTCGAACGGCCGGCGGAGCTGCAGGCTGCGGATGTGGGCGAGCTCAGGCGCGGTGAAGTGGCGCAGCCTGCCCAAATCGGGCTTGTCTGCCAGGATTTGGATCGTGGCATGAACCGCGAGGAGGTATCGCTCGGCCACGTCCGCATCCGCATGCTCGAGATACCAGCGATACTGCTGGGTCATGTCCAGCTCGGCACGAGACGAGATGGAGATTTCCAAACTCATGCCTGGGACCGTGCGTTCTGGCGGATGCGATCCAGCACGGTGGCATCGTAGGGGACATGCGGGGAGCGAACGCCCTCCAGCAGCGCTGCCTCCAACGCGGGCGATTCGTCGAATTCTTGATGCTCCAGCACTCGCAGGGCCTCCCGCACGACCTCGCCTTCGTCGGCATAACGTCCGGTGCTGAGCAGGCGTTCAACCAGATTTCCGAGTGCAGGTGGAAGGGCGATGGTCATGGGGCGAAAATACCAGCGAGGCTTGGTTTGTCGAGGTTTTCACTTCCCCGTCAGATGCTTCTCAATCGCCGCGGCTTGCTCGGGGGTGTCCACGCCGGGGCTGAGTTCATCGGTGAGGACGACGCGAATGCGGGTGCCGTTTTCGAGGGCGCGGAGTTGTTCGAGGCTTTCGGTTTGCTCGAGGCGGCTGGGTGGCCAGGCGACGAATTGGAAGAGGAAGCTGCGCTGGAAGCCGTAGATGCCGAGGTGGCGGTAGCTGCGGGGCCAGGCGTCGGGATTGCGCTGGTAGGGCAGGGGGCTGCGGCTGAAGTAGAGGGCATCGCCGTGGGTATCGAAGATGACTTTGACGATGTTTGGATCGCTGATCTGCGCGGCGTCCTGGATGGGGGCGGCGGCGGTGATCATCTTCACGGCGGGATCGTCGCGCAACGTGCGGGCGAGTTCGTCGATGAGGGCAGGGGAGATGAGCGGTTCATCGCCTTGCACATTGATGACGACGCGGTGGTCGGGGAAGGACTTCGCGGCCTCGGCGATGCGATCGGTGCCACTGGGGTGGTCGGGATCAGTGAGAACGGTTTTGGCTCCAAACGATGCGGCGGCCTCGGCGATGCGGGCGTCATCGGTGGCGATGATGACGTCGTCGATCTGCTTGCACTCCTGGCAGCGCTCCCAGACGTGCTGCACGAGCGGTTTGCCGGCAATGAGATGCAGCGGCTTGCCTGGGAAACGAGTGCTACCCCAGCGAGCGGGGATGGCGACGAGAGTGCGAGCGGAGTCGGTGGAGGCCACGGCGGGAAGGAGGTAGGACGATGGAGTAGTGGAGTAATGGAGCGGTGGAGAAGCAATCAATCAAGCATCACTCCAAGTCTCCATCACTCCATTCCTCCCGCTCTCCATCCGAAGCGCCGGAGCCGCTCACGGCAGCTCCTTGAGCTGGATGTGGCGGTATTCCATCACACCGCGGTCGCCTTCGAGGCCGATGGGGCCGGTGGCGGGAAGGGCGAGAGCGGCTTCGAGGACCTCGCCATTGCAGGTGCAGTGCGCCACGCCGTCCTTCACGGTGACCTCGACCTGGTTCCACTCCTGCGGCTTGTATTGCTTCAACTCTTTGTAAGGACCGGCGACAAGGTAATCACGGCACTGAAGCTGCGGTTTGCGGATGAAGATGCCGCTGTCCGCATTCACCGAGGCGCGGAATTCGAGCTTGAGCACGAAGTTCTTCGGAAACTCGGCCACGGTGTAAAGCTGCCCGGTGAGCTTGTCGGCCTCGGTGGGGAAGGTGACGGCGATGGTGGCATCTTTGACGATGTAGCGCCCGGCGTCCGCGGCCTCCGTTTTGCCGTCGTGCTTCGCCAGGATGGCGCCGGGGTGCGGATCGTCCTTTTTGGTCTTTTCGCGGAAGCACCAGCCGGTGAGGTCCTTGCCGTTGAAGAGCGAGATGAAGCCCTCCTCCGGCTTCCAATCCTCCGCGTGAAGAGGGGAGGCGAGACAAACGGCAGTGAGAAGAGCGAGATGAAGTTTCATGGGTGGCTGCCTCAAACGTCCACGACCGCTCAATTGTTCGCCGAAGGCCAAAAATCCTCCGCTTCCGCTGTCCACACTTTTCATTGGTCAAACCATGCTCCATCCGCATTCGTGTTCGGAAGCTACGTCACCGCCTCGTTCCTTTTCATGAAATCTGCCCCAGCCACTCCGAAGCGCATCGTTCGCTACTTCCTGTCCTATGCGCATGACGATGGCAAGCTGCCGGGCAAGCTTCTCGCCGAACTCGACAAGCAACTCCGTGCCTGCAAGGACTTCACCTTCCAGCGCTGGCAGGACACCGACATCCTGCCCGGTGAAAAGTGGCATGAGGAGATTCAAAAGGCCGCCCGGGAGTGCGACTTCGGCCTTTTGCTCGTCAGCCCGGCGTTTCTCGGCAGCAAATACATCGGTGACCACGAGCTGCCTCTATTTGTCGGCGGTGACAAGCCCTGCGTGCCTGTGGGTCTCTGCCGCATCGACTTCGTCAATCACGACACGAAGGGCCTCAGCGAATCTCAGATATACCTCCACGCCACGCCGAAGGGCTCGGGCCGCAAATACTTCGCCGAGTGCAAAGGCCAACACGCTGCCGATTTCGCCCTCAGCCTCTTCACCCAGATCAAAGCACGGCTGATTAAGCTCTTCGCCGCCGCACCTACCATCCTCCCACCTGCGCCCGCCAAACCGGAAAAGACCACCAACAACCTTCCGCGCCTAACCAGTTTCTTTGGACGCCAGAAGGAACTCGATGTTGTCGCCAAGGCCTTGCTGCCGCAGACACGCACTTGGGGCGCGCTCATTGACGGCCCTGGCGGCATGGGAAAGACGTCTCTCGCGATCCGTGCGGCAGAGATTGCTGCTCCACAGTTCGACCGAGTTCTGTTTGTCTCTACCAAAGTGCAAAAACTCACCCCGGATGGGACGGTGGCAGTTTCCAATTCCATCATTCCGGCTTACCCCGAGATGGTGAATGAGATCGCCAGGCTGATCGGCCTTCCCAAGATCGCTGAGAAGCCGGAGGAGGAGCGTCCTGCTCTCATCAAGGCCGCCGTCCAGCCTGAAAAGGTTCTGCTCATCCTCGATAACTTGGAGAACCTGGATAAAGCCCAGCAAAACCTACTCTTCGAGTTCGTCTCCGACCTACCGCCGAGCTGCAAGGCCATCGTCACGAGCCGCCGCCGAACGGATGTGGATGCCCGGATCATCCGTCTGGAAAAGCTCGACCAAGATGCCGCTCTCGAATTCTTAGAGGAACTTTCCGAAGGACGTGATCTACTAGCTAAGGCCTCGCGTGAAGACCGCCTGCACCTCTACGAGGAGACTGGCGGTAATCCCCTCTTGCTGCGCTGGATCGTGGGCCAGTTGGGGCGTGGAGGCTGTCGAAACCTGGCTAGTGCGCTCGACCTTTGTCGTCAGGCCTCCAAAGAAAACGACCCTCTGGAGTTCATCTTTGGCGATTTGCTCGAGACATTCACCCAGGCTGAGACCCAGGCCGTCGCCGCGCTGACTTACTTCACACAAAAGATCGCGGTGAAGTTCATCGCCGAACTCGCCGATCTCACGAAAACCGCCGCGCAGACCGCTTTGGGAGATCTGACCAACCGTGCTCTAGTCATCCCAGATGAAGAGGAGGAAACCTTCGCCCTCGTGCCCATGGTGGCCGACTATCTGCGCCGGAAACGGCCGGAGGTCGTTTCAAAAACCGGCAATCGCCTGGAAAAACGCGCCTACGCTCTCATCATGGAGAATGGCGGCCGAGAGCACGACCGCTTTCCAAACCTTGAAGCTGCTTGGCCCGGCATTGCACCTGCCTTGGACCTCTTTCTAGCCGGTGACAATGCTCGCCTCCAGACCGTATGCGCTACTCTCCCAGACTTTCTCAGTTTCCAAGGTCGCTGGGATGAATGGTTGATCCTCTGTGAAAAAGCGGAAGCGAGGGCAGTGAACGTCGGTGACCACCATAATGCCGGCTTTCGAGCCTATGACGCGGGTTACATATATTACCTGCGTCGGCAAGCGGACGCCGTTCTCAGGTGTTCCGAACGAACTGGTGCCCACTTTAGTCGAGCCAAGGCCGGTGCCAGTGAACGCGCCTTCGCCATCCGGCTTCGCGGACTTGGCTATCGGCTGAGGGACGATCATTCCGCCGCTATTAGTGCTTGCCATGAGGTGATCGAGCTGCACCACAGCCTCGGCACTGAGACTGTAGGCATGGCTATCGCATTAGCAGATCTCGCCAATGCTGAGTTGGTCTCTGGCGACTTCGCCGCTGCTGAGCTGCATTACCACGAGGGCCTGCGAGTGGCTCGCGGCGTGGGATACGCCGAGGGAGTTGCAACCTATACCAGCAATCTGGCTGCGCTGGCTCTTGAACGAAACGACTGGTTGACCGCCGAGACGCAGGCACGTTTGGCTCTGCCATTATCCGAGAAATTAGGCCGCCTGGAAATGATAGCCTTCAACAATCACTGCCTCGCCAAAACCCTCTTGCGCCAAGGCAAGGCTACCGAAGCCCTGCTGCATGCCCGGAAAGCGGCAGAGTTATTCACCCGACTAGGCTCGCCCGACTTTACCGAGGCTCAGGCCATCCTTGCAGAGTGCGACAGGCAAGCCTGACCAATAGTTATCGGCCTCCGCGATAACGCTAAATCATCTCCCATGTCTCACGACCTCCTTCAATGCCTTTCCCGCTCCTCGCAGGGCGAGGTGTGGCGTGCGCGGGATCGGGAAACGGGGGAGATCGTGGCGGTGAAGAGGCCGGGAGGATTGGCGGGGTTGGTGGCGATTCGGCATCGGCATGTCGTGCGGGTGATCGAATGCGATGCGGAGGAGATGGTGATGGAGTGGATCGAGGGCGAGAGTCTCGACAAGCTGTCACCGCTCGATCCGAGTCGCTTCGAAGCACTCGTTCACCAAATACTCAGCGGGCTCGCCGCGATTCATGAGGCGGGTTTTCTGCATCTGGACCTCAAACCGGAGAACATCCTGCAATCAGCAAGGGGCTTTGTGATCACGGATCTGGGTAATGCGCAGGCCTTGCCAGTGCAGAAGCACCAACTGCGCGGCTCGGTGCATTACATGGCACCGGAGTGCTTTGAAGGGGCGCAGCTTGATGAACGGGCGGATCTCTACTCGCTGGGCTGTGTGTTCTATTTGGCGCTCACCGGCCGCATGGCTTTCGAGGGTGAACTGGCACCGCAGGTCATCACGGCGCATTTGCAGCATCGTGTGAAGCCCATCGAAGGGACTGTCGGGGATTGGATCGGGCGTTTGATGGCTCGAAACAGGGACGACAGGCCTCGCACGGTGCGTGAGGCGATCACTTCTTGGCCGGGGCCCAGCCGTCCTTCAGCGTGACGGTGCGGTTGAAGACCGGCGCACCGGGCTTCGAATCAATCGGATCGGCGTAGAAGTAGGCGACACGCTCAAACTGCCAGTGTGAGCCGGGAGCGGCTTCTTTGAGGGACGGCTCCAGTTTTGCGTTCGTGAGCACTTCGAGCGAGTTGGGATTGAGAAACTGCGTGAAGTCACCGTCCTCGCCAGCATCAGCATCGGGCGTTTCGACGGTGAAAAGACGGTCATAGAGGCGCACGGTGGCATCGATGGCATGACGGGCGCTGACCCAGTGGATGATGCCTTTGGGCTTCGGACGGCCTTCGGGCTTCACGCCGTGGCGAGTGGCCTCGTCGTAGGTGCAGCGGAGCTCGGTGATGTTGCCCGCGGCGTCCTTGACGACCTCTTTGCAGATGATGCAGAAGGCGAATTTCAGGCGCACTTCGCCACCGGGCTTCAGGCGATGGAAACCATCGACCGGCACCTCCATGAAATCATCGGCGTCGATATAGACTTCACGGCACAGCGGCACCTGACGCGTGCCCGCGGCGGGATCTTCGGGATGATTGGCGGCTTCGAAATACTCCACCTTGTCCTCGGGGTAGTTTTCGATGACGACCTTGATCGGGCGCAGCACGCCATAGGCACGACGGGCGACCTTGTTGAGGTCCTCGCGGATGGCGTGTTCCAGCAAAGCGATCTCGGTGAGCGAGTTGAACTTCGTGAGGCCGATCGTCTTGCAGAAGCTGCGGATCGCGGCCGGCGTGATGCCGCGACGGCGCATGCCGCTGATGGTGGGCATGCGTGGATCGTCCCAACCGCCCACGAGGCCTTCTTTGACGAGGCGGAGCAGCTTGCGCTTGCTCATGACCGTGTAGCTGAGGTTCAGGCGGGCAAACTCACGCTGATACGGATTGCCGGGCAGGCCATCGACGTTGTTGATGAGCCATTCGTAAAGGGGGCGATGCACCTCGAACTCGAGCGTGCACAGGCTGTGCGTGATGCCTTCCAGCGCATCGCTGAGCGGATGCGCGTAGTCATACATCGGGTAGATGCACCACGCGTCGCCGGTGCGGTGATGATGGGCGTGCAGGATGCGATACAGGGCCGGATCACGCAGGTGCATGTTCTGCGAGGCCATGTCGATCTTCGCGCGGAGGACTTTCTCGCCTTCTTTGAACTCGCCCTTCCGCATGCGGCGGAAGAGGTCGAGGTTTTCCTCAACACTGCGGTCGGCGAACTTGCTGCGCGTGCCCGGTGTGGTCAGCGTGCCGCGATTCTGGCGCATCTCCTCCTGCGTCTGGTCATCGACATAGGCGAGTCCTTTGCTGATGAGTTGCTCGGCGAAGAGGTAGAGCTTCTCAAAGTAGTCGCTGGCGAAGAACATGTGCTCGCCCCAGTCGAAGCCGAGCCATTTCACGTCGGCCTTGATGCTCTCGACGTATTCGACCTCTTCCTTCGTCGGATTCGTGTCGTCAAAGCGCAGGTGGCAGCGAGCATTCGGCGCATGCTCCTGGGCGAGGCCAAAGTTCAGGCAGATGCTCTTCGCGTGGCCGATGTGGAGGTAACCGTTCGGCTCCGGCGGGAAACGGGTGATCACCTGGCCGCCATTGCGTCCTTCCGCCAGATCGGCGGCGATCATTTCGCGGATGAAATCGAGAGAGGCGGGGGCGTTTGAGGCGGCTTCGGACATGGAGCCGCGGAGTTTGCGGCAGAAGTGTGAAGTGCCAAGCGGCAAGTTTCACCGCCCGCGGCTTCGAAGAGGTTTCGAAGGAGGCAAATTCCAG
>JAEUHK010000017.1 GCA_016795465.1 Verrucomicrobiaceae bacterium
CTGAATAACGCCGAGCTAAACATGCTGAGCCAAAGCAGCGCGAACAGCAATGGCGTGAACACGCTGGGCCTCACGGCGGATGGCACTTACAGCGCGAGCCAGATGCAGGACCTCATCAACAAAGTGGATGAGCTGATCAACTCACTGCGGCGGTAAGCGGCTGATGGCTGACGCCATTTCTTGACGCCTTAACCGCCAGCATCGCGGCCATGATTTTCTTGCCGCAGGCCGATTCACTTCAAAGTCCCCGCGGCTGGCACCACGAGCCTGCAGGTTTGCCCCCCTGCGGATGACTTTCAGCATCCCAAGCCCCTCTAGGTGTGGAGGTCTGCACTTTCCGTTTTCATTCACGTGTCTGCTTTGGTCAGCTATGCTTACCAATGGTGTAGCCCTGTGCATCCAGCCAAGTCATCAACTCCGGGTGATGAGACCTCAGATACTGGTGCCATTGGCTCCACGAGAAAAACTTTCCGAGGTGTTGGACAAACCCAATGTCGATCTTGTGACCGTCAATCGTGACACTCGCTTTCCTGCCTTGGGTGCGGCTGACATATTGCGTCCGCTGAACCGGCGTGTGCTCGTGCCCCAAAGTCTTCATGGCATAGTCAAAACTATTGGCCGCAGCCACGCCTATGAAAACACAGTGGCTGGGACGCAGAACTCGGGCGATTCCAGCGAACACGCTCCAGCCCTGAACAAAATCATCCCAGGAGGGCCGCTCGGGCTGCCCCTGCCTGTTGTAGTGCATGAGGCGCTGCACAAAGTTGTAATAGCCTGTGTCGGACCACAGCTTAACGCGGTCAATGGCGGCAGTGCCAAAGAGCAGTTTCGGCAGGGTGTCCAGAGTGCGGTTTGCCCAGTCTTGATGCACCAAGCATTCTGACACGACGTCGCGAGTGTATGGCCGGTAATCAATGTGATCTTGAAGCACCTTGGCAAGGTCGTCAGGGGACTTTGGCTTGGCGTAGTGAGACTCACCCACCACAAGCAGGCGGCTGTCTGCCGGACGACTCCCGAACTGCGAACCTACCCAAGGCAGCCACGTCATGTGACTGACTTGGTCGAGGGCGGCATCAAACTCGGTGCCGGATGAAAGGTATTCTACAGCTTGGACCATTGGTGCGGGAACCCTTGCGGGCATCCAAGGGTTGAAGGTGTGCTGTCGGTGGCAACCACGGTCCCACACTTCCGGCACTGATAGTTCTTGGAGCCCACGGGCCCCAGCTTAACCCATTTGTGAGGAAAGCCTTTGGGACAGCCTTGGGTGCCGGGCGACGACGCAGCCTGAATCAGGGTCGCGCACTTCTCGCATTGATAATGGTAGGATTTCATTTTGGATGGGCGTGGTGCTTCCTAGCAAGCCTCCCTTTTAAATCAAAACCATTCGTCCCCGCTCCGAAAGAAACGCACAGGCTGGCACCACTAGGATTAACTTCAAAATCCTCAGCAGGATGCGGTGAACTGAAAGCAGCATGGTGGGCATGCTTTAGGATTGTCTCGCTAGTGAGGAGCCTGCTGGCAGCTCGCTGCATGACTTCTCCTGCTGTCTTTACTGTCTGAGGAAGGCGAAGGCTGAAGGTTGACGCCTTCGCTGCCAGCCGCCAGCATCGCGGCCATGTTTTTCCTTGCCGCAACCTCGGCCAGCTACTGGCCTTTCGTCGTTCTCGCTGTCAGCGTGGCCTTCATCATCTTTGGCATCAGCGTGCTGCGCCTGCATGCCTTCCTCGCGTTGGTGCTGGCGGCGATGCTGGCGGGCCTGATGACGGACAAGGACTCGTGGGACATCGTGCAAAAGGACGGCAAGGTGAAGACGATGTCCGCCATGGTGGGCGTGGTGGAGATGGTGTCGAAGGGTCTGGGCGACACGGCGCGTGACATCGCCATCTCGATCGCCCTCGCGGCGGTGATTGGCATGTGCCTGATGGAAAGCGGCGGCGCGGACAAGGTGGTGCGGCGCTTCCTGGCCTTCTTTGGCGAGAAGCGTGCGGGCTGGGCGCTGCTGTGGAGCACCTTCATCCTGAGTGCGCCGATCTTTTTCGACACGATGTTCATGCTGATGGCCCCGCTGGCGATGGCGCTGCGCATGCGCACGGGGAAGGATTACACGCTGTATATCCTCGCCGTTTGCTGCGGCGGCACGGTGACGCATTCGATGACGGTGCCGCATCCCGGACCGGTGGCGGTGGTGGAGAGTCTGAACCTGAATGTGGGCGAGTCGCTCGTGGGCGGCATGGTCATCGGGGCCATCACCTGCTTCTTCGGCTTCCTCGTGAGCAAATGGCTCAACGCCCGCACCGATGTGCCGCTGCGTGAGACGAACGGTCTCTCGCTCGATGAGCTGAAAGGCGTGAGCGACAAGCCGGAGAGCGAGCTGCCGTCCTTCTTCTGGAGCATGACGCCCGTCTTGCTGCCGATTTTCCTCATCAGCCTGACGACGGTGTTTGAGCTGGCAAACGGCGCGGCGGCGAAAGGCACGGCGTGGGGTGTTTCGATGGTGAGCCTGCTCGGTGGTCAGGAGGGCTTCAATGCCGTGCGTGCCTGGGTGGACTTCGTCGGGCACAAGAACATCGCGCTCTTCATCGGCGCGGTGATCTCGCTGTGGGTGCTGGCGAGGCAGCGTGGCTTTGGTTTGAAGAAGCTGGAGCAGCTCGTGGGTCCGCCCCTGGAGACGGCGGGGATGATCATTCTGATCACGAGTGCCGGTGGTGCCTTTGGCCTGGCTTTGCGCAGCGCAGGCGTGGGTGGCGCGGTGGAGGAGCTGGCGAAGGGTTACAGCATCAATCTGGTGCTGCTGGGCTGGCTGGTGGCTGCGGTGGTTCGCGTGGCGCAGGGCTCGGCGACCGTGGCGATGCTCACCTCTGCCTCGATCATGGCTCCGATGATTGCTGGCGGGAATCTCGGCTGCCATCCCCTGTATCTTTTCACCTCGATCGGCTTCGGCGCGATGTTCATGTCGTGGATGAACGACAGCGGCTTCTGGGTTGTGAGCCGCCTCAGCGGCATGACGGAGAAGGAAACGCTGCGCACCTGGAGCGTGCAGCTCACTGCGGACTCCGTCATCGGCCTGCTCGTGACGCTGTTGATGAGCAAGCTGCTGCCGATGGTGTGAGGCTGCTGGTCACTTTGATTGCAGGATCTCGCGTTCGAGCCGTTTGAACCTCTCCAGTTGCTCGCTTCGAATGCGGGCTAGCATCTGGTCGTAGGATTCAGCAGGGAGCTTTCTCATCATGAGAGCCTTTGAGGCGATGGCTCGAACGGGGTAAAATTGCTCGCGCTGGAGACCGCAGTCTCCGTTCACGACGAAATGCCAGTCGTCCATGGCGATACGGAACCACTCGATCAGCCGCGGGTCACGGATCGGGAGCAGCGCTTTGGCAGCGGTGATCTTCAAGGCGGGAAAATCGTGGCCGTTCATCGCTCTTGCGGCGGGCTCGATGCTGGCTGTGTCACCCAGAGCGGCGGCGAAGACGGTGAGCATGCCACGGATCTCCTTGTCGGACTCGCGTTGGAGCGAGTCTTTGACCCAGGGAAGCAATCCGGGGCCGAGATCGAGGCAGCGCTGGAGCAGGGCGGCCCGTTTTCGCTCGGTGGGCAGGGTCTTTTGGGCGAAGGAATAGTCTGCGTCGAAGTTCGTGGGATCGCATTCGTGGCGCACGGCCTCGAGGATGGGCTGCCACGCGTCTTGCCGGATGGGTGATTTGCGCCAGTGGAGCGTGAACGAGGTGATCAGGACGATCACGGCGGCGGTGAGGAGATGGTCCTTGCTCATGCAGCGTGGAACGGCTGTGCCGGGCAAAGCCTTGGAGGCTATTTTTTCGCCGCGTTGTCGAGGAAGTCGCACACGGCGGCGGCCATGGTGGCGACGCCGGTTTTGATGGACTCCTCGTCGCAGTCATACATCGGCGTGTGGCCGCCGTGGATGATGCCTTTTTCTTCGTTGGCGACACCGAGGCGGAAGTAGAAGCCGGGGACGACTTGGGCGAAATAGCTGAAATCCTCGCCGCCCATGCCGGGGATGAGTTCGACGACGTTTTTCTCGCCGCAGATGCGTTTGAAGGCCGGAAGGGTGGCGGCGACGAGGTCGAGGTTGTTTTGAATGCTGGGATAGGTCTTGCGGTATTCCATCTCGTAGCTGGCGCCGTGGGCCTCGGTGATGCCTTTGAGCACGCGGTGCATCTGCTCGATGATGCCATCGCGGAATTTAGCGTCGTAGGTGCGCACGGTGCCGCCGAGCTCGACTTTTTCGGCGATGATGTTTTCGCGGTCGCCACCGTGGATGGTGCCGATGCTGATGACGAGCGGCTGGCGGGTGTTGGTTTGGCGGCTTTTGATCATTTGGAGGGCCATGACGGCTTCGGAGGCGATGGCGATGGCATCGACACCTTTGTGAGGGGTGGAGCCGTGGGCCATCTTGCCTTTGATGACGATGTGAAAGCGGTCGCTGTTGGCATTGTCGATGCCGGGCGTGTAGCCGATTTGACCGGCTTTGAGGTAGTGGACCTCGTCATCGGTGATACCAGCGGGCTGAACGACGGCGGTGGTGTGGAGGCCGAAGATGGCGGCGGGCTTCGGGTTTTCCATCGCACCTTCGGCGACCATGAGTTTGGCACCCCAATCGCCTTTGAAAGTGGCGGGCATGGCTTCCTCGGCAGGCTGGAAGATGAATTTGACGCTGCCGTGGAGGAGGTTGCGGTGCTTGGCGAGGAGCTCGGCGACGCCCATGGCGCAGGTGGTGTGCACATCATGCCCGCAGGCGTGCATGACGCCGGGCACCTGCGAGCGGTAAGGGGTGCTGCGCAGTTCTTTGATGGGAAGGGCGTCCATGTCTGCCCGCACGGCGACGCAGGGGCCGTCGTGATCGCCTTTTAGGACGGCGACGATGCCGTGCTTGGCGACGCCGGTTCGAATGTTGGTGATGCCGAGTGATCTGAGGTGGGCTTCCACGCGTTTCGATGTGCGCGCTTCCTCGTTGGAGAGCTCGGGGTGGCTGTGAATGTCCCGGCGGATCTCGACGAGCTTCGGGAACATGGCCTCGATGCTCTTTTGGAAGATGGCATCGCGGGTTTCAGCGGTGAAACCCGTGCTGGCGGCGAGGAGGAAGAGGGCGAATCGGCGCATGAGGCGATTACGGACTGAAAAGAGGGAATTGGGAACTGAAAAGTGTGGGGTGGGGTTTTGGAGTGGTGGAGTGG
Source organism: Verrucomicrobiaceae bacterium (assembly GCA_016795465.1). GTDB lineage: Bacteria > Verrucomicrobiota > Verrucomicrobiia > Verrucomicrobiales > Verrucomicrobiaceae > Prosthecobacter. Next base: position 5,193 of record JAEUHK010000017.1, read on the forward strand.
TGGAGTGGTGGATGGCCGGGGGCCATTACTCCACGACTCCATTACTCCAGCTGTCCGAAATCACCGGTCATCGTGGGTGCTTCCAAAGCGGAGGGCTCGTGATGACGGCACAAAAAAGGGCGTGGAGGTGATCCACGCCCTTTCGGGAAGCTTGTTGATGAACTCGATTACGCCTGGAGGGCGACGGGATCGACGTTCACGCGGCGGCCGTCTTTGTCGAAGCGGACGTTGCCGTCCACGAGGGCGAAGATGGTGTGGTCCTTGCCGATGCCGACGTTGCTGCCGGTGATCCACTTGGTGCCACGCTGGCGGAGGATGATGTTGCCGGCGATGACGGCTTCACCACCGAACTTTTTCACGCCGAGACGCTTGCTGTTGGAGTCGCGTCCGTTTTTGACGCTGCCTTGACCTTTCTTATGTGCCATGACGAGTGAGGGGTGTGAGGTTTAAAGAGAAAATCAGGCGTTGATGGCGGTGATCTGGACCAGCGTGAGGGGCTGGCGATGGCCGCGGGTCTTGTGGAAGCCCTTGCGCTTGCGGAACTTGAAGGTGGTGGCCTTGTCTGCCTTGTGCTGCTTGAGCACCTTGGCGCTGACGCTGGCTCCGGCGACGGTGGGGGCACCGACGCGGATGTTGGAGCCTTCACCGGCGGCGAGGACTTGATCGAAGGTAGCGGTGTCGCCTTCGGCAACAACGAGCTTCTCGACGTCGAGCTTGTCGCCGACGGAGACCTTGTATTGCTTGCCACCAGTTTGGATGATTGCGTATGCCATAGCCTGAAAGAGGGAGAGGTTTGAGCCCACGCCGGGGGCGAGGGGGGCGGAGACTTCCACACCTGCCCCGGTTCGGCAAGCTAAAAAATGCGTGCCCTTCGCCTCAGGCCGGAGCCCCGCCAAAGTAGTGGGTGAGGGCCTCCATCATGCCTTCGCTGGCCGGACGGGTGGCGACGAAGCCGCCGCGGGCGTGGACGATGTGCTTGATGGGATCGAGGGCATTGCCGGGGCAGGCGATCATGCGGGCGTGGCGCTGATCGAGCATGCTGAGGTCATTATAATTGTCCCCGGCGGCAAAGCAGTGGGCGGAGGTGAGGCCTAGGAGGCGGGCGAGCTCGCTCAAGGCGGTGCCTTTGCTATACGCGGAGTGGGAGAAGCGGAGGTAGATACTGTTTCGGTGGTAGCCGATGTCGGGAAACTGGGCGGCGTGGCTGTCGATGTAGGCGCAGATGGCGTCCATCTCGGGGTCATTCGTGCCGACGATGCCGAGTTCGCTTTCGCCATGGTTGAGGAAGCTGGCCTTCGTGTGCGTCTCGACGAAGTGCTTGATGGCATCGAGGGAGGCCTTGTGGTCGCGGATGAAGCGTTCCTGGGCCCGCAAGGCATCGCGGTTCCACGAGCCGTAGTCTTTCCACCGGCTGAAGAAGCCCGGTTTATAGATGTTGCACTCCTGGGCGATGATGAAGTCCGGCTCCATGAAGATGCCGTGCTGGGCGAGGCCTTCCAAGGTCTGCCCGAGGCTGCGGCCGGTGTTCACGATCCACGCGGCGCCTTGCGCACGGAGGGCCTGGATCATGTTTCCAAGGCCGGGATGATACACCGGGCTGGCCGCCGGATTGATCATGGTGCCGTCGAAGTCGAAGCAGAGGATGAAACGGTGTTGCTTGGCGGCCATGGGGCGGTCGTTCGGATGCGTCGGGCAGGGAAGGGGGCGCATTCATGCCGTGAATCGGGGCGGTCGCAAGGCTGGTGAAGGTCTCGCGGCAGGTTTCCTCGAACCGCTTGTGAAACTTTTCACAAAATCGGGTTGCCGCTCCCCCTCGCGCTCCGATAATCGGCCAGCCTTTCCCCCTTTTTCCCCTTCGCTCATGCCCGCTCCCGCTGAAGCTCCCGCCCCTGCCGCCGCCCCGCCCCCGGTCGATCTCGTGAATGTGCAGATCGACGGCGTCTGGCACAAATTTCCCAAAGGCACGCGCATGATCGAGGCGTGCAAACAGGCCAAGGCGGAAGTCCCGCACTACTGCTACCACCCGAAGCTCTCCTCCCCCGGCAATTGCCGCATGTGCCTCGTCGAAATGGGCATGCCGCCACGCCCCGCTCCGGGCACCGAGCCGGAGAAAGACGAGCACGGCATGCCGAAGATCGGCTGGATGCCTCGTCCGGTCATCGCGTGTGCAAACACTGTCGCCGAAGGCATGGGCATCCGCACGGACAGCGTGCTCACGCAGGAGTGCCGCAAAGGCGTGATGGAGTTTTTGCTCATCAATCACCCGCTTGATTGCCCCATCTGCGACCAGGCCGGCGAGTGCCGCCTGCAGGAGTTCAGCGTCGAGCACGGCAAAGGCGAAAGCCGCTTCCGCGAGGACAAGGTCAAGAAGCCCAAGAATGTCGATATCGGCCCGCGTGTGCGCCTCGATGACGAGCGCTGCATCATGTGCAGCCGCTGCATCCGCTTCACCGCCGAGATCGCGGACGAGCCTGTGCTTGGCTTCACCGAGCGCGGCAGCCACACCACGCTCGCCGTGCATCCCGGCAAGCGTCTGGAGCACAATTACTCACTCAACACCGTCGATATCTGCCCCGTCGGCGCTTTGACCAGCACTGACTTCCGCTTCCAGCAGCGCGTGTGGTTCCTCACCGAGACGCCAAGCATCTGCACCGGCTGCGGCCGTGGCTGCAACATGGAGATCGGTGCCCGCGGCGACACGATTTATCGTCAAACGCCACGCGACAACAACGACGTCAACTCCACCTGGATGTGCGACAGCGGTCGGCTCGACTTTCACTTCGTGAACAGCGAGTTCCGCCTCACGGATCCGATGGTGAAAACCGGCGGCAAACACGAGATCGCGAGCTGGAAAACCGCGCTCAACAGCATCGCCACCGCTCTCGCAGGCAAGAAGGGCGACGAGATCGCTATCATCGCCAGCGCCCGCATGACCAACGAGGAGCTTTTCTTCGTCAAACACCTCGCCGCTCAACTTGGCACCACCAATGTCGATGTCATCCCCCGCACCGGCGGCTCCGACAACTACCTCCGTGCCGACGATCTCAATCCGAACACGAACGGAGCCAAACTCATCCTCGGCATCGAACCGGGCTCCAAACTGGCCGACATTCAGGAAAAGATGTCCCGCGGCCTCCTGCGTGGTGTTTTGGCCCTCGGCGAGAATTTGCTCAAAGTCGGCTTCCCGCAGCGCGACCTCGAAAAGGTGCCCTTCATTGCTACTTTGCACATCTTGGCCAATGCGAGCGCTGAACTCAGCAACGTCGTGCTTCCCGGCACTGCCTACGCCGAGAAACGCGGCAGCATGATCAACGTCACCGGCCGTCTTCAGCGCCTCAACAAGGCCGTCAAAACGCCCGGCAACGCCCGCGACACCTGGGAAATCCTCCGCGACCTCATCGTCGCCCTCGGTGGCAGCAATGGCATCCACACCATCGAAGACGTCTTCAAGCGCCTCGCCGCCGAAGTCCCCGCCCTCAACAGCCTCACCTTCTCCAAGATCGGCGATCTCGGCACCCAAGTCCTCGAAACCGCCGAGAAGATCCCGCTCCTCGAGCGTGAGAAAGAACGCAAGGCCAAGGGTATCATCGTCGGCTGATCTCCGGAGAGTCATCATTCATCCAACCAACCACCTGTCATGAGCACCACGTCCCGTCGTCATTTCTTCGCCATGGCCGCCGCTGCGGCCGCTTCGCCCATTCTTCGTGCCGCTGGCGAGAAGAAGGAGCCTTTCAAGATCTCCGTGGCCGAGTGGTCGCTGCACAAGGGCATGTTTGCGAAGGATGGCGCGAAGATTGATCACCTCGACTTCTGCAAGATCGCCCGCAGCCTCGGCATTGATGGCGTGGAGTATGTGAACCAGATGTTTTTCGACAAGGCGGCCGACGCTGCCTACCTCGGCGAGATGAAGAAGCGCCAGGAAGGCGAGGGCGTGACCGGATTGCTCATCATGTGCGACCGCGAAGGCAACCTCGGCGACCCCGATGACGCAAAGCGTTCCAAAGCCGTCGAAAACCATCTCAAGTGGCTCGATGCCGCCGCCACGCTCGGCTGCCACAGCATCCGCGTGAATGCCGCGAGCGATCCCAAGCTTTCGTGGGACGAACAGCTCAAGCTCGCCGCTGATGGCCTACACCGCCTCTGCGTCGAAGGTGACAAGCGTGGCCTTTTCGTGGTCGTCGAGAACCACGGCGGCCTTTCCAGCAATGGCAAATGGCTCACCGCCGTGATGAAAGCCGCCGATCATGCCCGCGTGGGCATCTTGCCGGATTTCGGCAACTTCTACACCGACCGCAACAAGGGCGAGCTTTACAACCCCTACCTCGGTCTGCGTGAGTTCATGCCCTGGGTGAAGAAGGGCATGAGTGCCAAGGCCTACGATTGGGATACCGGCGCGGGCAAATTCTACACCGAAGACCGCCGCGAAGGCCGCGAGATGACGCTCGATTTCGAGCGCCTCATCAAGATCGTCACCTCCGCCGGCTACAACGGCTACATCGGCATCGAATACGAAGGTGACAAGTACAGCGAGATCGACGGCATCAAGCGCACGAAACAGGCGCTCGATGAGCTGAAGGCGATGCTGTGAGCTCGGTCAATACACCGCCTTGCGGTGAAACAGGAAACTCTCGATCAGCAGCAGCGCGGCGAGCAGCCAAAGGAGCTTTTGCGGCCATGTGCTGAATGACGCGGCAGTGATGATGGCACGTTCGCGGAGCTCCGGCATGGCCGGGGCTTCGTCGGAGCGTTTCGGCAGATTTGTCTCGTTGGCAGAGGCGAGGATGCTGGTGCCCGTTTTGCCATCCGCGGTCTCCCACGAGCCGATGTGATCGAGTGAAAGCAGGCCGCCGGTGGTCTGCTCGGAGAGATCGGTGAACTGCAAACCATTCCATGCGTGCCAGTTCACTAGGCCGGAGGCAGGCACGAGCTCGCCCGTGCGCATCGGCCGCTGGCTGGCGAGGGCTTCATTCGTCTCGGCGCACCAGTAAAGAGCATTGCCAAGCACGAGCGGAAAGGCGGGCAGCAGGGCAAGCTGCTCCGAAGTGGCCGGTGAGAAGGCGGTGACGACAATGCGCTGCCCGGCATGCTCGCCCGCGGCCAGCACAGGCTCCGATCCGGCGATCCACAGCGGCTCCAGCGAGGCTGGCAATGCGAGCACGGAGGTCTGCGTGAGTGCCACGCGGCTGCTGGCCACGCGGAAGAGCACCGGATGATCCGGCAGCACGCTGCGCAGGCTGTCGTGCGGCAGTCCATTGCCAGGAAGGGGCTTCACACTGATGGGGCCACTGCTCGTCGTGGGATTCAAAACGATCACGGGGCGGTCGGTGGGCCATGTTTTCGGCAGCCAGTGCTCAAACACATAGACGTCCGGCTTTTCCTTCAGCGGCCAGGCATCGGGCGTGGAGCGTGTCATCTCGATGCGCCGTGACTCGATGAGCGAAGCGAGGGCGATTTCGGTGAAAGGGTCCGCTTTGTCCGTGATCCATGCGACGGAGAGCGGACGATTCCGCGGCAGCGGTGCGGTGAGGGCATCGTCCCAGCCGAAGGCATCGCCGGGTGTTTTGAGTTGAAGCTCCAAGCGTTGCCCACGAGCTGATTCGAGCGGCAGGATGAGCGTGGTGCTGGCACCGGGTTCGAGTTCGATCTCGCGAATTTGCACCGGTCGGCCGGCGAGCGTGACTTCGAGGGTGGAGGAGACCTTTTCGCGATTGGCGGACGAGGCGGAGATTTTGGCAAAGACCTCATGCTGACCTCCCGAAAGCGGGCTGGGGCGCACTTGGAAGCCGGTGAGGCCCACATTGATCACTTCAGGCAAGGCGCAGTCGATGAAGGCGATGTCGCCGTCGGGCTTCGTATCGCTGGCGAGCCAGATTTTCGAGCTAATGTCGAGTTCCGCGAGTCGGCGGGCCGTGGCCAGTGCCTCGGCAGCATCTCCGGCGACGGGCAGAGGCTTCACCTCATCGAGCAAACGCAGGCACTCGCGGCGGTTGCGGCTGCGGGAGAGCAGCACGTCCGCCTTCGCATCGAAGGCAATTAAAGTGAGCACCGCCTGATCCGGCAGGTTGCGCACGACCCGCTGGAGTGCGGCGACGGCTTCGGCGAGCCGTGTTTTGCCAGCGGCATCCGTCGCGGCCATCGAGGCGGAGCGGTCGATGAGCAAAACGACGGCCTTGGTGGCATTTGCGCCGCTGTCGCTCGAAGGCCGTGCCAGGGCGAAAACGGCCAGAAACAAGGCGAGAAGGGTCAAAGCCAGCGAAAGCCACTTTTTGATGCGACGAAGCCACGCGGACTCCTGATGCTCACGGGCGAGCGATTTGAAAAACAGCAGCGTGGAGACCGGCAGACGCTTCGCGTGCCTGCGAAACAGCCACAACGCCAGCGGGATGAGCGCCAGCCAGGCCAGATGCAGGAATTGAGGTGCGATGAAGCGCATCGGGGTTCTTCTAAAACGCCGGGAACCGATTCGGAAAGGGATTTATGAGCTCGCGGTCATGTTTGCGACACCCCGGCGCAGGATTTTCTCACGGTGAACTTACATCTTGACGCACGGGGGGCGGGAAAGCAGTAATGGGCGGCTCGTTCCACACGCGTGGGGACGGCTTTTTTCGTTCCCGCATCCGTTCGTCATCCTCTCTCCCGTTATGCTGAATTCGTTCCTCCGCCGCCCCCGTCTGCTATTGGTGCTCGGCCTCCTCACGGCTGTCGTCGCTGAAGTTCCCACTCGTGTGTTTGCCCAGGACCTCGGTATCCGCCAGAATCCGACCAATGCCCCCATCGTGCGCGATGTGCAGGTCGTCTTCAAAGGTGCTGCCACCATGGACGAGGCACGCGTGAAGAGCCAGATGGCCACCCGTGTGGGACAGCCCTTCCTCGATGAGACCGTGGAAAGCGATATTCGAAACCTTTACGGAACCGGTGCCGTCGAAAACCTCGACATCCAGGCCCAGGACATGGCCGGCGGCGTCCGCGTGGTCGTGACGATCACCGGCCGTGGTGCCATCGGCGACATCCATTTCATGGGAAACACCGTTTTCGATGCCGACAAGCTTCGCAACGAGATCAAACCCCGCGTCGGTGACCCCGTGGATGAAATCAAACTCTCCTCAGCACAAAATGACATCCGCGAGATGTATGAGAAAAAAGGCTACGCGGATGTCTCCGTGGCCTACGAGACCACTCCCTCCTCCCGCGAAGGCTTCACGTCCGTCGTCTTCAAGATCGATGAAGGTGCCCGCGGCCTCATCCATGACATCCGCTTTGAAGGTCTCACCTGCGTGAAGGCCCGCACCCTGAAAGCCAAGCTCAAGTCGAAGGAGAAGACCTTCTGGCGCATTTGGGGCAAGGCAGGCAAGCTGAACAATCAAGACCTCAATGATGACGTGCGCACCGTGGAGCAGGCGATGCAGGACAAGGGCTACGTTTATGCGAAGGTCGTGGAAGCACGCCGTGACCCGGTGAGCAGCAGGGCTGTGGATATCGTCTTCGTCTGTGTCGAGGGCGAGAAATACGACGTGGCCGAGGTGCAGGTGCAGGGTAATACCGTCTTCACCACTGAGGAGCTCACCCCCGGCATCAGCGCCGAGCCAAACTTCCCCTATTCTGGCAGCGATGTGCGTGCGGATGAGAAGATGATCCAGGAATACTACGGCTCACGCGGCTATGCGGACGCCCGTGTGGACACCACCATTCTCAATGCCGGCCCTGGCCGCGTGAAGATCATCTACGGCGTCACCGAAGGTTCGAAATTCTACGTCAACCGCATCAACATCTCCGGCAACAACGCCACCGAGGACAAGGTCATCCGTCGTGAGATCATCGTCGCCCCTGGTGAAGAGCTCAACACGGTGAAACTGAACACCAGCCGCACCCGCCTCGAGCAGTTGAACTACTTCAGCTCCGTCGATGTGCGCACCAACAACACCCTCTCCCCCGACCGCAAGGACATCGACATCAACGTCGTCGAGCAGTCCACCGGCACCGTGAACTTCGGTGCTGGTTTCAGTTCCATCGACAGCCTCTCCGCCTTCGTCGGCGTGACCCAGACTAACTTCGACATCCGTGACTGGAGCGACTTCCGCGGCGCCGGTCAACGCTTCAATGCCAACGCCCGCTTGGGTCTCCTCCGCCGTGACTTCAACGTGACCTGGACCGAACCCTGGTTCCGCGACCACCCGCTCGCTTTGACTGTCGATCTTTTTTATCGGAACATGTTCTTCGTATCGGACCGCTTCGATCAGACGAATGCGGGTGCCTCCGTCGGCCTCCGCAAGCGCATGGGTGACTTCGCCTACTGGGAAGGCACTTACACGCTGCAGATGGTCTCGATCGACAATATCGACGCCGGTGCATCCCCGCTCATCCGTCAGGAAGAAGGTGATTATGTCCAGAGCAAGGTCGACGGACGCTGGGTGCATGACACGCGTGACAGCATCTACATCACCCGTGCGGGTCACAAGGTCGAGCTCGGTGGCCTGATCTCCGGTCTTGGTGGGGACGCCCAGATTTGGGGCCTCAACGCGGCAGGACAGCAGTATTTCAATCTTCCGGGCGATACGATCCTTTCCTTTGAAGGTGCCTTTTCGACCGTTGAAAACTGGGGTGGTTCCCGCGTGCCGATCTTTGAGCGCCTCTTCCTCGGTGGTGCGAACAACCTGCGTGGCTTTAACTTCCGCCAGGCCGGTCCGAAGGACAACACCGGCGAGCCTCTCGGTGGCGGCACCTCCATTTATGGAACTGCCGAAGTGAGTGTGCCTGTTATTGAGAAGTTCCGCGTGGCGGCCTTCTACGACGTGGGCTCAATCGGAGCCGGTCCTTTTGACCTCGGCGGCCGCGTCTACTCGGACTACGGCATCGGTTTCCGCCTCTTCCTGCCGATGGGGCCGATCCGCATCGACTACGCCATCCCGCAGCAGGGCGACCAGTTCACCGGCAACTCCGGCCGCTTCCAGTTCAACATGGGCTACAAGTTCTAAGCTCGTCTGTTCGTCACGAACCTTTTACTTGCCACATCTGCCCGGCTCCATCACTTCGCCGACCCTATCCCCCTCATGAATCGTCGCACGCTCGCCGCCCTCGTCCTCGCCGTTTCCACGGCCTTTTCCTCAGCCGCTGATCTCAAGCTCGCGGTCATCGACATGAAGAAGGCCTTTGAGGACTTCCACAAGACCCAAGAGGCTGCCGAGACCTACAAGGGCAACTACAACAAGGCTGCAGGTGAGATGCGCGAGCGTCAGGACGCCTATAAGAAGCTCACGACGGACATGCAGCAGCTCGATAAGAAGGCGCGTGACACCATCCTCACGCCCGATCAGCGCCAGAAGGCCATTGCCGAGCTTAACGAGAAGATGAAAGAGGCTCGTGCGCTCGAGGCTGAGATGCAGGAGTTCGCCGAGCGCCGCATCGGACAGCTCAAGCAGGAGGACATGAAGATCCGCCAGACGCTGTATGAGGAAATCAGCGCCGTCGTCCGCGATCACGCCCTGAAAAACGGCTACGACATGGTCTTCGACAAGACTGGTGTCTCCCTTTCCACCGTGCCGATCCTCATCTTCGTGAAGGAAACTGCCGCCACAGACATCACCAGCCAGGTCGTCGTCGAGTTGAACAAGAACGCTCCGGCTCCCGGCGCTGCGAAGCCTGCCGTCGAAATCGTGGCGCCTGCAGGCGACGCAAAGAAATAACCTTCCGCCCGGCCTACGGGCGTCGTTTCCGAGGCACGCCTGCATACCCTGCGGCGTGCCTCGCGCTTTTTAACAGTCTCTCGATTTCTCCAACCATCTCATGAGCACCACCCTTCAGCACCTTAGCGACCTTGTCGGAGGCCAGATTGTCCGTGGGGAGCCAACGCTGGCGGTTTCAGGCCTGAACGCAATCACCGAGGCGCAGGCTGGTGAGATCACCTTCCTTGGCAATCCACGCTACATGCCGGCGCTGAAGACCACCCAGGCCTCCGCCGCGCTCGTCGCTGCGGATTTTGCCGCGCTGTCCGAGGTTCCGGAAGGGTTGGCATTGATTCGTGTGGAAAATCCCACCCTGGCCTTCTCCAGCGTGATCCGTCACTTCGGCCCGCCGCCTCGCGAGGGTTCGTTTGGCGTCGATTCGACCGCCTCCGTCTCCTCCAAGGCCATCTTTGACCCGCAAAAGGTCAGCATCGGCCCCTGTGCCGTGATCGAGGACGATGTGCGCATCGGCGATGGCACCATCATCCATGCCGGCGCCTTTGTGGGGCATGGGGCGCAGATCGGTGAGGATTGCGTCCTGCATCCGAATGCCACGGTCCGTGAGCGTTGCGTGCTCGGAAACCGTGTCATTCTCCATTGCGGCTGCGTGATCGGCGCGGACGGCTTCGGCTACGAGCTCGTCAAAGGCCGTCATCAAAAAATCGACCAGGTGGGCATCGTGCAGCTCGATGACGATGTCGAAATCGGAGCCTGCACCACCATCGATCGCGCCCGCTTTGGCCGCACTTGGATCGGCGAGGGCACCAAGATCGACAACCTCGTGCAGATCGGCCACAACTGCGTCACTGGCAAACATTGCATCATCGTCTCGCAGACCGGCATCTCCGGCAGCACGCGTCTGGGTGATTACGTCACGATGGGTGGTCAGGTCGGTGTCGCCGGCCATCTCGAAATCGCCAGCCAGGTCATGCTGCTGGCCAAATCGGGCGTCACGAAGAGCCTCACCGAGCCGGGAGCCTACACCGGTTTTCCTGCCAAGCCGCTGCTCGAAGGCCGCCGCATGCTCGCCCTGCCCGCCAAGATCCCCGACCTCATCGAACGCGTTCGCGAGCTCGAAAAGAAGATCGCCGACCTCGAAGCTAAAACGACCTCATAACCCTCCAAATGCCCACCAACTTCTCCCGCCGCCACATCGGTCCCTCGCCCGCGGAAACGCAGGCCATGCTGCAAACGCTCGGATGCGCCTCGCTGGATGAGCTGATCGGAAAAGTGGTGCCGGAGAGCATCCGCAGCCGTGAGGCATTGAACCTGCCCGCGCCGCTCAGCGAGGAGCAGGCCCTGCGCCGCCTGAAGCAGGTCATGGGCCGCAACAAGGTCGTGCGCAGCTTCATCGGCCTCGGCTTTCACGACACCTTCACGCCGCCGGTCATCCAGCGGAACATCTTTGAGAACCCTGGCTGGTACACCGCCTACACGCCGTATCAGGCGGAGATCGCCCAGGGCCGTCTCGAGGCCTTGCTGAACTTCCAGACGATGATCTGCGATCTCACCGGGCTCGATGTCTCGAATGCCTCGCTGCTCGATGAAGGCACGGCCTGTGCCGAGGCGCTCGGCATGGCTGTGGCGCATGTGGCTGGAGCATCGCGTGTGATTGTCTCGGACAAATGCCACCCGCATGCCATCGAGGTTGTGAAGACCCGCATGGAGGCGCTCGGCATCCGCGTCGAGGTCGCCGATGTGCTCGCGTGGAAGCACGATGGCACGAAAGGCCTCGCCGCGGTGCTCGCGCAGTATCCGGACACCACCGGCGTGCTTCACGACTACGCCGATCTCGCTCGCGAGACGCACGAGGCAGGCGCGTTGTTCGTCGTCAGTGCGGATCTGCTCGCTCTCACCGTGCTGCGCCCGCCCGGCGAATTCGGTGCTGACATCTGCGTGGGCAACAGCCAGCGCTTCGGCGTGCCGCTCGGCTTTGGCGGACCTCACGCGGCCTTCATGGCCGTCAAAGATGCCCTCAAACGCAAAATGCCCGGCAGGCTTGTCGGCGTCTCCAAAGATGCCTCCGGCCGTCCTGCGTATCGTTTGAGTCTTCAAACCCGCGAGCAGCACATCCGCCGCGAGAAGGCCACCAGCAACATCTGCACCGCGCAGGTCCTCCTGGCCGTCATGGCATCCATGTATGCGGTTTATCATGGCCCCGAGGGCCTCAAAAAGATCGCGCAGCGGGTGCATGGTGCCGCCGTGTGGCTCGCCGGCGAGCTCATGCAAGGCGGCTGCGATGTCGTGAGCGATGACTTCTTCGACACCGTCACCGTCCGCGTTCGCAGCGCCGATGATGTGCTGAAGAGCGCCCTGCTTTTCGGCATCAACCTGCGCAAAATCGATGCCCGCACGGTCGGTGTGGCTCTCGATGAACGTGTGCGCGAGGAGGAGCTGCTTCACATTCTCACCGCCTTCGGTATCTCGAAGCCCAAACAAGCGCCAGAACTCGATGGCGACCATGAGCTGAACTGCTCCTCGCTGCACCACCGTGCCGGAGCCATCCTCACGCATCCTGTTTTCAACTCGTATCACTCCGAGACGGAGATGATGCGCTACCTGCACCGCCTTGAAGCGAAGGACGTGGCACTCAATCGCAGCATGATCCCGCTCGGTTCCTGCACGATGAAGCTCAACGCCGCCGCGGAAATGATGCCGCTGAGCTGGCCGGAGGTGTACAACCTCCATCCCTACGCTCCTGCCGATCAAACTGAGGGCTACCGCACGATGTTTGGCGAACTCGAAGCCTGGCTGGCAGAGTGCACGGGCTTTGATGCCGTCTCGCTCCAGCCGAATGCGGGCTCACAAGGCGAATACGCCGGCCTGCTCGCCATCAAGCGCTTCCACGAGGCGCATGGCGATCATCACCGCGATGTGTGCCTCATCCCCACCTCGGCGCATGGGACGAATCCCGCCAGCGCCGTCATGTGCGGCTTCAAGGTCGTTGCGGTCACTTGCGACGATCAGGGCAATATCTCCGTCGAGGACCTGAAGGCCAAAATCGCCGCGAACGAAGGCAAAGTGGCCGCTTTGATGGTCACCTATCCTTCCACGCATGGTGTGTTCGAGGAGTCCATCATCGAAATCTGCCGCCTCACGCACGATGCCGGCGGTCAGGTTTACATGGATGGAGCGAACATGAACGCCCAAGTCGGCCTCACCTCGCCTGGACGAATCGGCGCCGATGTCTGTCATCTCAATCTGCACAAAACCTTCTGCATCCCGCACGGCGGCGGCGGCCCCGGAGTAGGTCCCATCGGCGTCGGAGCGCATCTGCGTCCTCATTTGCCCGGTCATCACACTTGGGCCGATTTTTCAAAGGGAGCCGTCTGCTCGGCACCTTGGGGCAGTGCGAGCATCTGCACCATCTCGTGGATGTACCTCGCCATGATGGGTCCGCGTGTCGTCGAAGCCACCAAGGTCGCCATCCTCAACGCGAACTACGTTGCCAAAAAACTCCAGTCGAGCTTCCCCACGCTCTACAAAGGCCGCGAAGGCTTCGTGGCGCACGAGTGCATCATCGATCTCCGACACTTCAAAAAGGTCACTGTCGAGGACGTGGCGAAGCGTTTGATGGACTTCGGCTACCACGCTCCCACGATGAGCTGGCCCGTCGGCGGCACGCTCATGATCGAGCCAACGGAAAGCGAGAGCAAAGCCGAGCTCGACCGCTTCTGTGAAGCCCTCGAATCCATCCACGCTGACATCGCCGCCATCGAAGATGGTCGTCTCGATGCTGGTGACAATGCTTTGAAGCATGCGCCGCATACCGCCGAGGCCGTCGTGACCAGCGATTGGACGCACGCCTACACCCGCGAGCACGCCGCCTTCCCGCTCGCGTGGGTCAAAGACTCCAAATACTGGCCTCCGGTCTCCCGCATCGACAACGTCCACGGCGACCGCCACCTCATCTGCTCCTGCATCAGCGTCGAAGAAGCCGCTGCATAAGTAACCGGGGCATTCCTGCCCCGTTAAAAAAGGGGGCCACGAATGGCCCCGATACTTGTCACTCCGGCTTCAGCACCACCTTGAGCAGGCCTTCCTTGTTGTCGTAAAGACGCTGGAACCAGCCTGCGCCTTCGGCGAGCGGCGCAGTGGCGCTGAGCAGAGGCTCCACTTGGATGCTGCCGTCTTCAATGCGGCGGATGGCCTCGGGATACTCGCCCGCGCAGGAGCAAGAGCCCTTGATCGTGATCTGGCGCGTGACGACTTCTTGAAGCGGGAAGGGCGTGTTTGGCTGGAGATTGCCGATGAGCACCACCTGGCCGCCTTTGCGCACGCAGCGGATGGCGAGATCAAGCGGCGCCGCGGCACCCACGACTTCAAAACTGGCATCGGCACCATCGCCGCCGCAGATCTCGCGGAGGTGGTTCGCCAGGTTTTCCTGCTTCGCGTGGAAGGCCTCGCTCGCGCCGAGCTTCTTCGCCAGTTCGAGACGCTTCTCATCGAGATCCACGGCGATCACGCGCTCCCAGCCGCGTGCTTTCAGCGCCTGCACGACGAGCAAACCGATCAAGCCCGCGCCCACGACGACGGCGGTGCCGCCTTTTTCCTCGCCATGGCAGTCGCAGCTCTCGCAATCTCCATCGCAGCTCTTTTCGGAGGTTGTGAAGGCTTCGCCCACCTCGATGCCATCCGCGAGGTTCACCGCATGCAAAGCAATACTCACCGGCTCGGCGAACGCGGCCTTCTCATACGAAAGCGCCTCCGGGATGCGGTAAAGAATCCGTGTCGGCAGCGCGATGCGTTCCGCGAAGCAACCATGACGGCGGTAGGTGCCAGGCGACACGCCGAGCACCTTGCGATTCGGGCAGAGGTTCACGAAGCCGGACTGGCACTCATCGCATTCGCCGCAGTATTCGGTGGAGTCGAAGGTCACACGCTCGCCGAGTTTCCAATCCGTGACACCTTCGCCCAGCGCGATGATTTCACCCGCGGCTTCGTGACCCATCACGATCGGCATCTGGCGGCGTCCACTGCGACCGTCCATGCCATGAATGTCACTGCCGCAGATGCCGCAGGCCTTCACCTGCACGAGCACCTCGCCCGCAGCGGGTGTGGGATCGGGAAACTGGGTGTCAAAGTTGAACTCGCAGGGGGCGGTGAGGACGAGGGCTTTCATGGGGCAGGGAAGGAAACAGCATGGAGCACCGAAGCCGCGGCGAGGCAACGAACTTTCACTTTCGCGGACGTCATCACGCCGGAGTGAGCGTCACAAAGCCAGCCTCATCCACCGCGAGCCCCGCGGGCAGGCTTTCGAGGGCCAGACCGGGCAGCAAGCGACCGAGTGTGCCAGCGCGGGTGCCGTGCTGGCATTCCTCGCCCACTGCGGCGGGCGGATTTGGCACCTCCGAGCTGATGAGCACGCCGCTCGCCGCATCGAAATAGCCGCGTAGCACCTGCGGAGCCTGCAAAGCCGCGATTTGAGCTGCATCGGCATCAAAGCAGAAAAACAACCGCTCACCCTGATGGCTCTGCGAAAGATTCGCGAGGCTCGCAAAGGCCACCACCGGCCCTCCACCAGCCTCCACCATGGTTTCGATGATCTTCGTGCCCGGCAGCAGCCTCGCCAGCTCACGCACGAGTCGATGCACCACGCTGCCCGCCGGTTCGAGGCACAGCAGCACATCGCCCGGACGATGCCACTCCGCCTCGCGTAGACGCAGCGCATTCACGAAAGCCGTGCGATCCTCTCCCGCGAGCTTCCATGCCTCGCGTGCCATCAGCGCCTGCTCGCTCATCGAGAGCATCACGCGACGCACCGCGGCCGCATTGCCTGCCTTGGCCTCCAGCGGCTCGCCAAAATAGACCGTCGCGGGATAGCGAACCTGCTTCGGACGCTTCTTGAAGAAGTGACCGCCTTGAAACGAAAAGATGCTGCCATACAAACCATCCAGCCACACCGGCAGCACCTTGGCATCACCTTGCCTCGCCATCAGCTCGAAGCCCTTGCGCAGCTCATTCACCATGCCGTGACGGGTGATTTCGCCTTCAGGAAAGAGGCAAACGAGACCACCTTCCTTCAGCGCCGTGGCCACGGTGCGCACCGCATCCTTCGCCCGCGTAGCAGAGATCGGCACCGTGCCCACATAGCGCAGAAAGCCATTCATCCACCACACCTGATAAAGCACGTCCCACATCACAAAGCGCAGCGGCCTCGGGCATGCCGCCCCGAGGATCAGCGCATCCATGTAGCTCACATGGTTCGAGAGCATCAACACGCCACCGCCCGCGGGCACACGCTCCGGGTGAATGGCCTTCACTCGATAAATCATCCGCACGAGGCCGAGCACGGCACCCACGATCGTGCGGAAGAGCAGGCTGCGTGGCGGTTCCGGGGCAGGGGACGGAGTGGTTTCAGACATCTCGCGTTCGATAGCAGGATTCGATCCAGCGTCAAAGCTCACTCCACGCCCTTCACACGCACGTCATCGAGATCAAAGCTCGACTGCGCGCCCGCGGCACTCGGCACGACGACGAGCTTGCCGATGTTTTGAATGGTCTCGCGCCACGAGAAGCCGTTCGCGGCACGCTTCCAGCCCGCGGCACGGGCTTCGTCATCGCTCCAGTCGTAGCGAAGCTCAGCCGCAGCCTCCTGCCAGTCCGTGTGGAAGCTCGTCTTCGTCTCGAACTGCCATGAGCCCACATCACTCGCAAAGATCTCGATCATCACGCGACCACCCGGCTTCGCACTGCGCACACGGCACGAGATACGAGCGCCGCGACCACCGACGACCTGTGTCCAATCTCCGATCAGCGGCGACTCGCCCGGTTGGACTGATGAAAACGCGATCGGCAGGTTTCTGCCCTCCCGCGAGGCCGTGATGAAGCCATCGTGAGCTATCACCTTGTCCACCCCCTTCCAAAACTGCGCATCCTTCGCGAACTCGAAGCCATGAGACTTCACCGGCAGTGGCTTCCAATCCGCACTTTTCAGCGGATTGACCTCCGCAGGCAAATTTCGATCCACCAACGCCACGCCTTCGATCCCGTAGATTTTGCCGCGAGGCATCGAAAGCTTGAAACGCAGTGTTTTGTCTGCCCACGAACCTTTTTCGACCTTCTGACCACTTTCATCTATCGCCGAGACCTCCACCGCATCGCCATCGGCGATCACGCGAAAAGGCTCCGAGGTCACGCGAAGCAACCGCGTGGTCAAAACGGCCGTTTTGCCATCGTCGATAGGTTCGTAGCCGGCAAAGCCATCCTCGCGCAGCGTCGCCAGACAAGGCAGGCAGTGCCGTTTCCAGCCCGTGTGCGGAAAGTCATCGCCGCCGTAAAAGATCAGATGGCGGCCATCACGAATCACCGGCGGCCCGGCCATCGCGTAAATGCATTCGCTGTCGTAGCTGCCCTTCGGCCCGCGAGGGATCAAGGGCACGCCGGGAGCCACGCGCTGCCATTTCAGACCATCCGGACTCCACACCAGCTCACAGTCCACCGTGCGGCCCTTGCTCACGTTGTACATCATCAAGTAGCCGAGGTAGAGGCCCGCATGACGAAACACTGGCATGCAGTAAGTCTGGCTTCCGCGACCCTCACTGACACTGCTCCGCAGCATGAGGCCGTTGTTCCGCCAGTGGATAAAATCATCGCTCTCCAGCCGTGCCACCAGCCGCTCGCCCAGGTAGAGCTTCGTGAACCACACATACTTCCCGCTGCCCTCATCCCAGAAGGCATTGTTGTGCGTGTCCCCATTCTGCGCCCCGAAACCTTCCGCCTTGATCGCCTCGCCCCAGTGAATGCCATCGGCGGAGAAGCGCACCTGCGGCTTCCCCAGGCCCACATCACTCACCATTTTGTAGCGACGTGACGGATCGGCGTCGTGCAGGTCTTTGAAAACACCCACGTTCGGGCAGTCACGCGCCACGATGTTCGTGGCCTTCGTGCCGCCAAAGGCATGCAATCCCAGCGCGGGCTTTTCCCAGGTGAGGCCATCCTTCGACGTCGCATAGAGCAGATACCAGCCCACATCGTGAACCGTGCTCGGCCCGTCCATCTGTGCGATGGCCTCCTTGTCCGCCAGCACGCATTTATACCACATCTTGAAGACCGCATCCTGCTCGTCCCAGATGACATTCGGATACAGGTTGTTCATCGAGTTCTCCCACGGCTTGTCCGCCTGGAAAAGCGGGTTGCCCGCATGCTTCGTGACGGTTCCCGGCATCAGCCGGGCATTCTCCGCGCTCTCGATCACCCGTGGGTCGAGCACGAGCAGCTTGTCCGCGAGCAGCGGCGTGGTTAGCAGGAGGAAGAGAAGGGAGCGCATGGGATAAAGAAGGCTTGATGGCGGAGTTACGCATCTCCACGTTGAATCATGCAACCGTCACCCAAGTCGCTTCTCCTCAAGCACATCGGCATCAACATGCTCGCAGGCATGCTGGGTGCTTTTTTGGTGTGGAACTACATTTACAGCATCGGCAGCAGCGTGATCCCGGATGCCATTTACGAGTCCCATGACGTCATCATGATCCGCGGAGGCATGGCTTTCGGGATGTTGATCGGCGTGGTGATGGCCTGGAAGCGAGCCGGGTTGCGACTCATGAGCGTCCTTCACCTTCTGAGCATCCTCGCCGGAGGCGTCGTCGGCCACTTGGGCTGGCGTGAAGGCATGGCCGCTTACTTCATCACCTCGTGGTTGGTCACAGCCTTCATCATTTTCCTTCGTTGGCCTTCGGTGCCCGGTAAGACTCCTGCATGAGCTTTTCGAGTTCCGCGACGATCTCCGGCTTCTCGGCGACGAGGTTCGTTTCCTCGCCGATGTCCGTTTCGAGGTTGTAGAGCAGCTTTTCGAGCGGCTTGGGCTTCGCGGCCTTCCCTTTGGCCTTCGCTTTGGCATCGGCGGGAGCGGCGCCAGTATTCAGGTGGATGAGTTTCCACGGCCACTTCAGCACGGCGCGTTTGCCGCCCTGCTCGTTGAAGTCCCAAAAGAGATGCGAGTGCTGCTTTTGACCTTCTTTGCCCAGCAGTGTGGGGGCGAAGGAGATGCCATCGGTCTCCGCGTGGAGCTTCACGCCGCTGAGCACGGCCACGGTGGGCAGCAGGTCCTGGAAACCGCTCACATGCTCGCTCACTGAGCCCGCTTTGATCGTGCCGGGCCACCAGGCGATGAAGGGCACGCGGATGCCGCCATCGGTCATGTCGCGCTTCGTGCCTTTGAAATCGCCGTTGCTGTTGAAGAAGTCGCTGTCGTGACCGCCCTCGTGGTGCGGGCCGTTGTCGCTGGAGAACATGACGAGCGTGTTTTCATATATGCCCAGCCGTTTCAGCTCCGCCATGATGCGACCGACTTCGTCATCGAGGAAACGCACGAGCTGTGCAAAGCCCTTCTCCGCGTCCGGCCAGTCCTTGTTCATGAACTCGCCGTAGTCCGGGCATTCCATGCCATGACCGAGCGGTGAGTCCTTGCCTGCCTCGTTGTTCGTGTGCGGAATGTTCATCGCGTAGTAGAGGAAGAAGGGCTTCCCCTTGTCCCGCGAGCGCTCGACGAGATGACGGCGCACCTCGTTCGAGCAAAGCTGCGGCACCCACTGCTTCCGTCCGTCCAGCGGAGCCACGCCGGTGCCGGTGAACTCCGCATCGACGTAGTCCGCCGCGTTTTTGAACGAGCCCTCGATCACCGTGTTCGGCAGCGGCTGCACGCGACCGTTGATGATGATGGCCTTCGTGTAGAAATTGTGCGCGTGGCTGGTGCCCACGTAGCCATAGAATTCGTCAAAGCCCTTCTTCTCCGGGTCATTGAGCGGCAGCGGCTTGCCGAGCCCGTATTTGCCGATGCACGCGGTGTGGTAGCCGGCCGTTTGGAGGAAGTTCGGCACCGTCACATCGCTGTCCGGGATGATCCACGGGTCATTCCCCCGCACGCGGCAGTGCCCGGTGTGCAGCCCCGTCATCAGCACACAGCGCGATGGCGCACACACGGTGCTGCCGGAATAATGCCGCGTGAATTTGATCCCCTCCGACGCCATGCGGTCGATGTTCGGCGTCTTGATCATCTTCTGCCCGTAGCAGCCCAGATCGCCGTACCCGAGGTCATCGACGAGAATGTAAATGATGTTCGGCGGCGTGGCGGCCGCGGCCAGCGACGAGAGCAAAACAAGAGCGAGCGTGCAAAGGAGCTTCATGGGCTCCAGCAAACGCATGAGACGGGGGCATGCTTCAGGGATTTTCAGCCTTCGCCATCGCTGCGAGGTCGCCCATGATGCGCACGAGGAGCGGCACGAGCGCCTCGGTGCAGACATCGGCGAGCTGCGCCGCGCGGGCGAAGTCGTTGTCCCCCTTGTCAGGCAGGCGCAGCACCTCGGCGAGAGGCGGATGACCTTCCTGGTAAGGATGCGGCACGCTGCCGAGCGTGGCCACGCAGTGGTTCGCCGCCACCTCGATGCGCTGCGCCACGGCACGGGCCTGACGATCGAGCGTGAAGCCATCGCGATGGTGCTTCGCATTGGCAAAGAGCAGCTCCAGCGACCGCTTGGCCCGCGACGCCTGGAGGATGTTGCTGATCAATCGCGCCAGTACCCGCTGCGCCGCGAGCAGACGGTCCAGCCCTGCACCGGCCGCCGGCTCGGGATGCTGCGCACGCCAGCGATCCAGCCCATCGCGGAGACGCCTGGCCACCGCCGCCTCGTAGCCCTGCATCCGTGCCGCCACGTCCTGCAGGCGTTGCTTGCTCGCCGTCAGCGCCGATTCCGCGGCGCTCTTCGTGCTCGAACTAATCGAAAACTCCGCTGGATTCGGCAGCGTGAAGTCCGCCTCGATTAAATCTCGGGCGATGGTTTGATTCAAAATCGTCCGCTGATGCTCCACATACTGCTCCAGCAGTTTCAGATACTCCTCCTCCGTCATCTCCGGCACGGGCGGCGGCAGGGACGAGACCGCGCTCGGCATCGGCAGATCCACCGCAGAAGGCGGCGGCATCGCGGATGGCATGGTCATGCTCACGGGAGCAGGCACCGGCCACTCCAGCGGGCTCAGCCGCATGAAGTGGAACGATTTGCCGAAGAAAGCATCCAGCGCCTTGTCCGAGCTGTCCGCGGCCTGACGGTCCTCGCTCATGCTGGTGGTGGTTTTCAGCCGCACTTTGTCCATCGCCAGGCCGAACTCGTGCTCGTAGGCATGCCGCGTCACCGCGCGACTGGTGGCGGTGAAATCGCGGAACAACTCTGTCGCCGGCGCCTCCAGATGAAACACACCCGGCGCATTCAGCGCCAGCGCTGCCTTCACGCGGTCAGGATCGGCCGGATGCGTGTCATTCCAGCGTGTGATGCTCTCGTTCACGCTTTGATCCAGCTTGGTGCGCACCTCCCCGGGCATCACCTGCTCACGCCAGAGCACCATCGCCGCCAGATCATCGGGCAGCTCACGCGTTTGAAAGGTCTGGTAGGCATCACTCATCGCCGCCGCGCGAGACACGCCGAGAAACCGCAACCGCGCCGCTGTGCGGGCAAACTCCGAGCTGCCGGCCAGCTTCGCCTCGTAGCTGTCCGCATCGAACTCCATCTGGCGGGACATGAAGCAGCTGATCGCATGCCCCGCGTGCATCAGGCACCACAAAATCTTCCGCCCCAGCCACACGCCGCCCTTGGCGAGCATGAAGATCACCTTCAGATACCATTCCTCCGACTGCGCCCACAGCTCCAGCCGGTCATCCCACGCATCCCGCTCGAACACCACACGGGCAAACCACGCGTTCACCCGGCGGATGATGTAGCTGAAGCGCATCCCTGCCCCTTGCGCGAAATGGCCAAACTCATGCGCCAGCACGCCCGCCACCTGCCGCATCGTCATGCCCGCCACCAGCGGCGTGCCGATCACCAGCACGAGATCGCGGCCCAAGAAACTCCACAAGCCACGACGAAAGCCCGCCGCCGCATTCACCTGCGTATCCAGCCGAATCTCCCTCGGCACCGGAGCCCCTACCTGATCACAGATTTTCCGCACAAAGCCGAACAGCAGCGGCTCGTCCGCCTCTGACAGCCGGAACGGCGGCGGCGATTTCACCCCTCTTGAAAAGAGCGGCTTGATCAGGAACAGCACAAACACCGCCCCCGCCACCGCCGGAGCCGCATACATCACCGCCGCCAGGATGATCGCCCGACCACGCACATGCTCAAAGATCACCACATCATGCTCCACATGCCACCACACCGCCCAGCCCATCGCCACGATCAGGCCGATGTAGATCACCGGCAGCAGCACCATCGCCAGCGCCACCACGCCCAGCCCCGCCTGATACAGCCACGAGAGCCTCGTCGGCTCCATGCGACCTTCAAAAGCATCCAGAGGCGAAAGGGCGGGCGGTGCGGGAGGCTCGTTCATGCAGGAATCACTGCCCGCGTGCCTATCAAGCCCGCCCGCCATCGTCAAGGCCCACGCGGAGGCCATCGGCATGCCCGCATTCATTTCCAAGGTCTGTCCCCCATTCGATTCAACGCGGATGAAAACCGAATGATCCGCGAATCACCGCAAATCGTGCGAGACCCACGGATTCGTGGTCATTTGCGTTCCATTCGGCATGGAATCGTGTGAGAAACGATCCCCCAAGTGAGGCAGGCACTCCTGCCTGCCATCTGGATATCCGTTTGCCCTCGAAGCCATCCCATTCGTCATTCCTCATTCGTCATTCCTCATTCGCCATTCATCATTTCCCTCCGTGCCTCCCGATCTCCTCATCGTCCGCACCTTCATCGTGCAGTTCTTCGTGCTGCGGGACGGTGACGCGTTGTACCTGATCGACACCGGCTTCCTCGGCGGACGCGCCGCATTGAAAACAGCTCTCCAAGCCCACGGCTGGGATCATCTGCCCATCCGCGGCATCCTGCTCACGCACGGACACCTCGATCACGTCCTCAACGCACCCGCTCTCGCCCACGAGCACCACGCATGGATCGCCGGACCGGAGCGCGACCTCGAACACTTCGAGAACCGCGCCCGCTACACCGGCTGGGGCCGCATCGCCGGCATCTCCGAATGGATCGGCCGCCGCCTGCTCCGCATGCCTGCCTTCCGCCCCGACCAGCTCCTCCACGATGGCGACGAGCTTCCCATCTGGGGCGGCCTCCGCGTCGTGGCCCTTCCCGGTCACACCCACGGCCACTGCGGCTTCTACTCCGCCAAACACCGCCTCCTCTTCAGCGGTGATCTCTTCGCCACCGCCCCCTTCGGCCCTCACATCGCCCCGAAGATTCTCAATCAAAACAACGCCGCCGCCCACCACAGCCTCCATCGCGCCCTCGAACTACCACTGGACGGTGTTTTGCCCTGCCATGCCGATGAAGCGCCGCCGGAGAGGCAATTGGAGCGACTTCGCGAACTGGCTTTAAGTCAGTAATCCCCTCACCACCTCGCCGCTCACATCCGTGAGCCGGAAGTCGCGGCCTTGGAAGCGGTAGGTGAGTTGTTCGTGATCGAAGCCGAGCAGGTGGAGCATCGTGGCGTGGAGATCGGGGACGGAGACGCGGTTTTCGACGGCGGCGTAGCCGAACTCGTCGGTGGAACCATACATCTGGCCGCCTTTGATGCCGGCACCGGCCATCCACATGGTGAAACCTTTCGGATGATGATCACGGCCCTTGCCGTTCTCGGCGACGGGCGAGCGGCCGAACTCGCCACCCCAGACGACGAGCGTGGTGTCGAGCAGGCCGCTGATCTTCAAATCATCGAGCAGCGCGGCGATGGGGCCGTCGGTCTCGGCGCAGTGGAGGTCGTGGTTCTTTTTGAGGTCGTCGTGGGCGTCCCAAGCCTTCGGGCCTTCGTTGCCGCCGCTGTAAAGCTGCACGAAGCGCACGCCGCGCTCGACGAGGCGACGTGCGAGCAGGCAGTTTTTGCCAAAGTGGGCCGTCACCGCATTGTCGAGGCCATACATCTTTCGCACGCTCTCAGGTTCACGGCTCAGATCGGTGCACTCGCTGGCGCTCATCTGCATGCGGAAGGCCAGCTCGTAGGTGTTGATGCGGGCGGCGAGCTGGGACTCGGCGGGATTCGCGGCGGCGAACTCGGTGTTCCATTGCTTCAGCAAGTCGAGACGTGCCCGCTGCTGCGCACGCGAGACATTCTTCGGCGGTGTGAGGTAGGCGATGGGCTCGCCGCTGCTGCGGAAGGGCACGCCCTGATACGCGGCGGGCATGAAGCCATTGCTCCAATTGAGAGCGCCATTCACCGGGGCACCCTGATGATCGAGCAGCACGACAAAGGCCGGCAGGTTCTCGCTTTCACTGCCGAGGCCGTAGGTGGCCCACGAGCCCATGCACGGACGACCGGGCAGGATGAAGCCGGTGTTCATCTGGAAGATGGCGGGGCCGTGGTTGTTGCTCTCGGCGTGCATGCTGCGGATCACGCAGAGGTCATCGGCATGCCGCGCGAGATTGGGAAAGGTCTCCGCCATGTCGATGCCGGCCTGGCCGTGCTTCGCAAAGCGGTAGTAGCTTTTCATGGCCACGTTTTTCGTCTTTCCGCCCATGAAGGCATCCTCCTTCTTCCACACCGGGATGGCCTTGCCGTGCCACTTTTCCAGTTCCGGCTTCGGATCAAAAAGATCCACATGCGACGGCCCGCCATACATGAAGAGGAAGATGACCGACTTCGCCTTCGGCGCGAAGTGCGGCGCTTTCGGAGCCAGCGGGTTTGTGGCGCTCAAAAGCCCCTCCGCGCCGAGCATCGACTGCAACGCAACTGAGCCGAAACCGGCTCCGGCTTGCTGCAAGATCTGTCGGCGGGTGAGGGAATGCATGATGGAGTTCGCTTCAACGCCGTTGGCGGAGCAACCTTGCCTTGAGGCGGCGACACGGGCCTTGCATTCTGTTTTTTGAAACAGACACTCCACCACGGTGTTTGACCGGCGCTCATGGATTCCCCCTCGTCACCCTCCCCGGCACTTGTCTGGCTGCGCAATGCGGCCGTGGTGATCTTGTTGGCGGCACTGGCGGGTGTTGCGGCTTGGTTTTGGCTGGAGAAGCCGCAGGCCGTGAAGGCGGCGAAGCTTGTCGATGAGGTCAAACAGATCGCTGCGAAGGTGGATGCGGCTTTTGAGGCCGATTGGGCATCAAAGGGTATTGCTGCTGCCTCGCGTGCGGATGACCTCATGATCATCCGCAGGCTCTCGCTGGCACTCACGGGCAGCATTCCCTCGCTCGAAGAAATCCGCGAGGTGCAGGCCATGCAGGGCGATGACGTGCCGCGGCGCTGGCTGGCACGTCTTTTGGCGGATCGCCGCACGAGCGACTACCTCGCAGAGCGTCTCGCTCGTGTTTACGTGGGCACGGAAAACGGCCCGTTTCTCATTTATCGCCGTCGCAGGCTCGTCGAGTGGCTCAGCGAGGCGCTGCTTCAAAACCGGCCCTATGACCGCATCGTGCGCGACTTGGTCGAATCGAAGGGCGTGTGGACGACGAACCCCGCGGTGAACTTTGTCACCATCACCAACGAGCCCGGCAAAGGCCCTGACGAGAAAAAACTCGCCGCGAAGATCAGCCGCGCCTTCCTCGGCGTGCGCATCGACTGCGTGGAGTGCCACGATGGCAAGCTGGGCAGTCCGTGGAAGCAGAGCGACTTCCATCAGTTGGCCGCCTACTTCGGCCAGGCGAAGTTTGATTTCACCGGCCTGCGTGACGATCCGAAGCAGCAGTATAAAACGCGTTACCTCGGCGAGACCGAGCCCGCGGTGATCTCCACGAAGGTGCCGTGGAAGCCCGAGCTGATGCCGGAGAAAGGCCCGCCGAGGTCGCGGCTCGCGGACTGGATCACAGCGAAGGAGAACAAGACCTTTGCCCGCACACTGGTGAACCGTTTTTGGGCGTTGCTCTTCAACAAGCCGCTCATCACGCCCGTGGATGACCTTCCGCTCGAAGGCCCCTTTCCTCCCGGCATGGAGCTGCTCGCGGAGGATTTCATCGCGCATGATTTCGACCTGCACCGTCTCATCCGTGTGATCACGGCCACGCGGGTCTTTGAAGCTACTAGCCTCACCGATGATCCGCAGGCGGAGGCGCATTGGGCGGCCTTTCCAGTCACGCGACTGCGTCCCGAGCAGATGGCCGGCAGCGTCATCCAGGCCGCGTCGCTCGGCTCCATCGACTCGGAGGCGCATGTGCTCTTCCGCATCAAGCGTGACATCGACGTAAACAACTTCGTCAAACGCTACGGCGACAAAGGCGAGGACGATTTTGACAATGCCGGCGGCACCATTCCTCAACGGCTGCTGCTCATGAATGGCAACATGGTCACCGATAATGTGAAGGGCAATCCGCTGGTCGGTGCCAGCACTCGCATCAGCATGCTCTCGCCGGACAACCAGACCGCCATCGAAAGCGCCTACCTCGCCGTCTTCACCCGCATGCCCTCGCCCGAGGAGTCCGCCCATTTCGAAGGCCTGCTCGCCAGCGCCAAATCCACCAACTCCCGCAGCAGTGCCATGAGTGATCTCTACTGGACCCTGATGAACGCTACCGAGTTTTCTTGGAACCATTGAAGCTATCCTCTGTGCACCTCCGTGACCTCTGTGGTCCAATTTAAACACTGCCATGAAGCCCAAAACAATCGAACCAACGACCCAGCTCACCTCCGAGATCATCGCCGCTGCCATGGAAGTTCACACGCGGCTCGGGCCTGGACTGTTCGAGACCACCTATGAGGTTTGTCTGCTCTATGAACTGCACAAGCGCGGCCTCAAAGCCGAGCGCCAGATCGAGCTGCCAGTAATCTACGATGGAGTCAAAATCGACGCGGGTTACCGGATCGACATTCTGGTCGAAGACGAGGTGATTCTGGAGTTGAAGGCGGTTGAAATGATCAAGGCGGTTCACGAGGCGCAGCTTATTTCGTATCTCAAGCTCAGCGGTAAGCGTGTGGGGTTGCTGATCAATTTTAACGTCACGCGGCTCAAGGAAGGCATTGTGCGGCGCATGAACTGAAGTTTAACCACAGAGTTCACAGAGAAGCACAGAGTCAGAAACAGTTTAAATTCGCCCATGAACACCTCCGCTTGTTTTGGTCATGATCATTGGTCACGCCGCACGATGCTCCGTGGAGCGGGAGTCGCGGGTGTTTCGTGGCTCACGCCGCTGGCGGATATCCTCGCCGCGGAGGCGGAGAAGGCGCCGAAGGGCAAGCCGGCGAAGTCGTTGATCCTGCTGTGGCTCGGCGGTGCGGCCAGCCAGCTTGACACCTTTGATCCGCATCCCACGACGAAGATCGGCGGCGGGGTGAAGGCGATCGACACGGCGATCAAGGGCGTGCAGTTCGCCGCCGGGCTGGAGCAAACCGCCAGCGTGATGGGCGATGTGTCACTCATCCGCTCGATGGTGAGCAAGGAGGGCGATCACGAGCGTGCCTTTTACAACATCAAGACCGGCTATCGGCCTGATCCCACGCTGATTCATCCGAGCATCGGCGCGGTGATGTGTCACGAGCTGCCGGAGGCTCGCATCGAGATCCCGACGCATGTTTCCATCCTGCCCAATCAATGGCCGGCACGCGGCGGCTACTTCGGAGCGCAGTTTGATGCCTTCCAGATGTATGATCCGAAGGGCAGCATCCCGGATGTGAAGGCACGCGTGAGTGACGAGCGTCTGCAGAAGCGCATGGAAAGCCTCAGCGTGGTGGAAAAAGCCTTCGCGGCAGGCCGCCTGCCAAACCTCGATCAGGAGAAGACGCTGCATCAGCTCTCCATTGAGCGGGCGCGAAAGATGATGACCTCGGAGCAGCTCAAAGCCTTTGATGTGAGCCAGGCGACAGCCTCCGAGCGTGATGCGTATGGCGACACAGCGTTCGGTCGCGGCTGTCTCGCGGCGGTGCGGCTGATCCAGGCTGGCGTGCGCTGTGTGGAGGTCACGCTGAATGGTTGGGACACACATGCGAACAATCTCGAAGGCCAGGCCTCACAGGTGAAGATCCTCGATGCGGCCTTCGCCTCGCTCATTCGCGATTTGAAGCGTCACAACCTGCTCGCGAGCACCGTGGTGGTGTGCGGTGGCGAGTTCGGCCGCACGCCAAAGATCAATAATCTCGGCGGTCGTGATCACTGGCCCACCGGATTCAGCATGCTCGTGGCCGGCGGCGGCTTTGCTGGTGGTCGCGTCATCGGCACCACCGATCCCGAAGGCGTCAAAAAAGACCCCGAGAAGCCTGTTTTCGTCGAAGACCTCCACGCGACGGTTTTGGACCTCTTCGGCATCGACTACGCGAAGGAACTCATGACGCCCGTGGGCCGTCCGATGGCCCTCAGCAAGGGCGATGTGGTCGAGGAACTGCTCGCGATGTGATCCACCCTGGCGATTTGCGCGGCCAAACGGGCTCTCCGGCTGCGAGTGCATTGCGAAATCGTCGTCGACGGATAGTGATGCGGCCCCATGAAATCACTCCGCTCTCTTTTTGCCATCGTCCCGGTCTTCGCGCTCACCCAATGCGCCACCGAAACTGCCGCTCCATCCGCTGCCAGCAAGCCAGCCGCGGCTCCCGCTGCCTCCGCCGACGGTGAGATCAAACCCGGCATGACCAAGGCTCAGGTGATCGCCGTATGGAACGAGCCGGACAGCAAGACGCCGCTGCCAGGTGGCGGTGAAGTGTGGAAGTGGGCGGGGCAGGGCTGGAAGCGCCATGTGCCCGTCTATGGCACCTGGGCGCATGTGGAGGAGCACACCGTGACCTTTGGCACCGATGGCAAAGTGGTCGGCAACAACACGAAAGACTACGGCAATGCTTTCCAGGAGCCTTGGCGTCGTCGCTAAGACCGAAATCCCATCTCAATCTGAGGCGGCACGGTGATGTGCCGCCTCTTCTTTGTGGGAGATGAAGTGAAAATGAGTGCTCTCGGGTTCCGAGTGTCGTAGGTTTGGCCCATGATTCGTTTTTCATGTTTTTGGAGCCTGGCAGTTGCTGCGCTTGTCTTGACCGGTCACGGGATTGCCGCCGATACCATTGTGTCCGTGGGTGGCCGAAGCATTCAGGTGCCAGCATTGGCCAACTATGAACGGGTGGACGGGAGAGATCCGAAGATCGATCAAATGCGCGATGATCTGCTGGGCGGGACCAATCGTTATGTGGCACGCTTCGAGCCGGTATCAGGCTCGCCGGACTCAGACCAAGGACGTGAGCTGACGATTCAGGTCATGAAATCCATTGAAAGCCGGGAGATAGGCGAACGGACCTTCATGGAAGTGCGGGATCAAATGCGGCGTGAGTTCAAAACCGCATTGGATGGAATGATGGCCAAACTGGGGCCGCAGGTTCAGGCTTCGGGCAAAAAAGCAGGTGAAACGCTTGGGGTGGACATGGCATTGAGCGCGAGCGACATGGCCGTTCTCGGCATTTTCGACGACAGCGACAGCAGTCTCGGATTCACCATGGCGATGAAAGTGAATGCCAAAGTCGGCGGTGAGGCGTCAGAGCAAAGGATGGTTACCGCCGGGATGACAATGCCTGTGAACGGGCGACTGCTCTACTTGTATGCAGTGGCTGACTTCGATGATGAGTCAGACCGAAAATGGGCTGAGCATACAGTGGCAGTGTGGCGTGATGCCATTGTGGCAGCCAATCCGAGGGTCCAGGGCCCCAGTGCCTCCCTTTTTGATTGGAATAGCGTAGGGCGCTCAGCCCTCATTGGTGGCGCTATCGGCGGTTTGGTTGGACTCGTGAGCTGGCTCACGAAGAAAAAGAAGTCGAGCTGACCTCACGCTTTCTGCGGCTTTGCCACCAAGTGTTCGGCGGCCTTGGCGGCTTCGGCGCGAAGGGTGGGATCGAGGTTCTTCTGCTCAAATTCGCGGCACCAGCCTTTGATTTCGAGTTCGTTGAAGATTTTGCCGATCACGCGGCGCAGCAGGCCTTTGAGGTTCGGGATCTCGACTTCCTGCAAACTGCGGATGGCGGCCTCTTTGTAGCCTTCGAGCAGCGTCGTCGCCTTTTCATAGGCGCCGCTTTCGTGGGACCAATCGCGGATGAGGGCGTTGGTGGGCTTTTCGCAGGGCTGGCCGTTCCAAAGGGCTTCCATGGTGTCTTTGGCGGTGCCTTTGCCTTTCTCGCGGAGGAGCGAGAGGATGATGCTGGGGCGCATGCTCCATTCGTTGGCGGCGGCGCTGTCTTCGCCGAGGTCGTCGATGTCATCGCGGATCTGGTAGGCGATGCCGAGGTTCTCGCTGTAGGTGTGGAGCACGTCGGCGCATTCATCGAGGCGGCCGGCGAGCGCGGCACCGACTTTCAAAGCGACTTCAAAGGCGGGCGCGGTCTTGCTGCGGAAGATTTCGAGCACCTGCTGGCTGCTGAGGGCCACGGGGTGACGCGTCCAGAGCAGTTCGGCACCTTGACCAATACAAAGCTCACGCTGGCCTTCGGCGGCGACGAGCAGCGCGGCGCTGCGGATGTGCGCAGGCAGGTCGCCATCGGCGAGGAGGCGATAACCTTCGCCGATGAGCAGATCGCCGATGTTCAGGGCGACGGGGATGCCGTGCTCGGTGTGCAGCGTGGTTTCGCCGTAGCGTTCGGCGTCGCCGTCCTCGATGTCGTCATGGACGAGCGAGGCCTTGTGGAAGATCTCGACGGAGATGGCGGCGCGTTTGATGGAATCGCTGATCGGAGCCTCGGGATCATCGCGGAGCGCTTGATACGCGGCGACGGTCAAAAAGGGACGCCAGCGCTTGCCGGCGCGGGCGAGCCAGTCGCGCGAGATTTCCTCG
The DNA here is from genome assembly GCA_016795465.1 of Verrucomicrobiaceae bacterium. Taxonomy (GTDB): domain Bacteria; phylum Verrucomicrobiota; class Verrucomicrobiia; order Verrucomicrobiales; family Verrucomicrobiaceae; genus Prosthecobacter. The sequence goes on from JAEUHK010000017.1 coordinate 35,575, forward strand.
GTGTGGCCACGCGGCGGTCCCATCAGCGCATCGAGCGACTCGCGGGTGAACCAAGTCTTCACCTCGTCGTGCAGTTCATTGAGGTTCAGGCGGCGCGTTTTGTCCTCGCTGGTGAGGTGGATGTAGTCCCACACCCAGTCGATATCGACGACGGTGTCGATGCAGTCGTCCTGCAGCAAAGGCACGGCGACGGCGGGAATGGCGGCGGCTTCCACATACGGGAAGGTTCTTTCCAAAACGGGCAGGCAGGAGATGCCGACGATGGCCTCGATTTTGCCGGTCTGGATGAGCGACATGACGATGGCGCTGCCTTCGGCCACCAAAACAGCGTAACCGAGCTTTTCGGCCTCGTTTTGGAAGTCCTGGATGCTGCACAGGCCGCATTGCTTGCAGAGCAGTCCGAATTCATCAAAGGGCGCGGGGCATTTGCTCTCGACGCGGAGGCATTTCGGCATCAGCAGCAGGCGTTTTTCGAAAGGGACGGTCGCGAGGTGCTCGCGCCAGCTTTCGTTCGCCATGAGCACGCCGATGTAGTCGCGGTAGATCGCGTCAAAACCCTCGATGGCCATGAGCTTGTCCGTGTGCTGGCTGAGTTCCTCCAACGGGATGGGCGGCACGAGGCCGACCTGCTGCGCGTATTCGCGCACCTTGGCGAGGATGTGATCGCGCTCGATCTTCGTCTGCGGAATGTTTTTTTTCGGCTTCCGCAAAGCGCGATTGAGGCCGGGAATGGGCGGCGGGAGGCTGGCGGCTCGGACGGTGAGGGTGGACATGGGGCGCGTAGAGCAAAGGGCGAGGAGCAGAGAGTGGGAAAGTGCTCAGTTCTCAGTGCTCAGTGGGGTTTTTGACAGGATCGGAGGGGTGAATGACAAGATCGGTGCATGAAACGCGGCGCAAGAGCTATTCTGAGCACTGAGCACTGCCTACTGAGCACTTTTTCTCCGCTGTCTCGAACAACGTCACTGGGGGAATTCAGACCACGGTGCCGCGATTCGGTTTCTTCGGAGCCTTTTTCGGGGTTTCGGGAATGCCCTGCTCCTGGAGAATGGTGTCCTGCGGGAGGGGTTCGGCCCCTTCCTCGCCTGCGGCTTCGGGTTCGGCGAAGGGGGTCTGCTTCTGGTAGAGCTTCAGGCGGGTGTTGAACTCGGTTTGGAGCTTCTTGCGGTCATCCGGTGTCACGTCCTTATCCTCGGCGAGGAGGGCGATGGACCGTTTCTGCCACAGCTCGGCCTCTTTGAACTCGCCATTGCGGGCCAAAGCGGCGGCCATGGTGTCGATCATCTCGTAGGGCTGCTCTTCCTCCTGGGCGATCTCGGTGACGAGCTTCAAGGCGCGGCGGGCGAGTTGCACGGCCATCTCGCCGTTGTGCTGGCTTTCATCCGGGCAGGTGGCGAGGAACCAGGCGAGGTTGTTCGAGGCCCAGGGGTCCTCCGAAGTGGCGGCACGCTGATACCAGGCCTTCGCCCGGCGGAAATCGACCGGCACGCCCTGGCCGGTGTAATAAAGATTCGCGATGCGGCTCATGGCGAGGATGTAGCCCTGCTGCGCGGCCTTCAGATACCACAGCGCGGCCTTCGCGGTGCTCTTCGGCACGCCGCCGCCGGTTTCGAGCTTGGAGGCGTAAGCGGTCTGCGATTGGGCGTGACCCTGCTCCGCGGCTTTCTTGAACCACTCGGCGGCCTTGGCGGGATCTTTGGTGACGCCTTCTCCGGTTTCGTAAAGCACGCCGAGAGCATGCTGCGAGATGGGAAAGCCGACCGCCGCGCCTTTTTCATACCACTCGTGTGCCTTCGCGAGGTCCTTCTTCACGCCGAGACCGTCTTGATAGAGTGTGCCCAGCACATGCATGGCCTGACGATGTTTTTGCTTGGCCGCCTTTTCGATCCAGGAGGCACCGGCCTTGGGGTTCTTCTCCATGCCCTCGCCGGTGATCTGGCGCACGCCGAGCTCGAATTGCGCATCCGCATCGCCCCGGTCCGCCCAGGCGTGGAGTTCACGTTCATCCACACGCTGCTGGGCAGGCAGCACGGCGGTGAAGGACAGCAGGCAGGCCAGAAAGAGGAAGGGGAGTCTCATGGTGTGAAAAGCTACGTCTCCAAACGGATGGGAGAAGCGTAAATTGTGCCCGGACCGGCTGAAAGGCAGAATTTTACCGGGTCCGGGCGGCGTTGAAGCGGCCATCATGCGCCTGCTAGCCGCCCTTTTTTCGTCATTCCTCATTCTTCATTCGTCCTTTTCGGCACAGCCGAACTTCGTTCTCTTCCTCGCTGATGACCTGGGGTATGGCGATCTGGGCTGCTTTGGGCACCCGATCATCAAGTCGCCCAACCTGGATGCTTTTGCGAAGCAGGGCGTCAGGCTCACGCAATGCTACTCCGGCAGCGCGGTCTGCAGTCCCTCTCGTTCCGCCTTGCTCACCGGCCGCACGCCGCATCGGAATGGTGTTTACACCTGGATCGCCGAGGGTTCGGAGGTGCATCTGCGCACGAGCGAGATCACGCTGCCGTCGCTGCTCAAAAAAGCGGGCTACACTACCTGCCACAGCGGTAAATGGCATCTCAACGGCCTTTTCAACAACCCCGCCCAGCCGCAGCCGGGTGATCACGGCTACGACTGGTGGCTGGCCACGCAAAACAACGCCGGGCCTTCGCACGAGAACCCGAACAACTTTGCCCGCAACGGCCAGCCCGTCGGCCAGATGCAAGGCTACTCCGCACCGCTCGTGGTGACCGAGGCAATCACCTGGCTCAAAGAAAAGCGTGATGCGTCGAAGCCCTTCTTCCTTGCCGTGTGGACGCATGAGCCGCATTACCCGATCAAATCCGATCCGAAGTTCAAAGCACAATATCCCGACCTCACCGACGACATCCAGCGGGAGCACCACGCGAACGTGACGCAGATGGACCACGCCTTTGGCATGCTCATGAAAACGCTCGACGAGCAAAAGCTGGCTGACAGCACCTTTATCTTCTTCACGTCGGATAACGGCCCGGAGGGCGATGGTATCAAATCACCCGGCCGTGGCTCCAGCGGAGTTCTTCGCGGTCGCAAACGCGATCTGCACGAGGGCGGCATCCGCGTGCCCGGCCTCGCCCGCTGGCCCGGCAAAATCCAAGCCGGCACCACGAGCGACGTGCCCGTCATCGGCTGCGATGTGTTTCCCACCATGCTCGGCATCGCCGGGGTCGAGGTGCCGAAGGATCGCACGCTCGATGGCGTGAATGCGCTTGCCGCTCTCGACGGCAGCGCCACCAAGCTCGAACGTCCGCAGCCGCTCTTCTGGCGCCTGCACATGGCTCCGAATGCGAAAATTGCCATGCGGGTGGACGATTGGAAGATCCTCGCGAATGCCGAGCTGACCAAGTTTGAGCTCTACGACCTCAAAAACGACCCGAAAGAGACCACCGACCTCAAGGACAAGGAATCATCGCGCTTCCAAGACCTGAAAGCCCGCCTCATCGAGCACAACGCCAAGATCGACGCCGAAGGCCCCGACTGGTGGAAACGCCTCAGCCCCAACGGCGGCACTGATCCGAAGAAAGCCGGGAAGAAGAAAAAGAAGGCGACGGAGTAAAACAAAAGGCAGATGCCTCAAAGTGTCTTCAGCTTGCCAAGCTCTCTTTGAGAGAGTGGCGACCCCTACGAGAATCGAACTCGTGTCGCATCCGTGAAAGGGATGTGTCCTAACCGCTAGACGAAGGGGTCGTTTGCGGGACGCGGATATTGTGGGCAAAGCTTCATTTGGCAAGAGAAAATCCTGTGGGGAAAAAGTTTTCTCAGAGGCTCCAAATTGGTTTCGGCAGGGCGACTGACAGATGAAAGGGCAGGGGAGCTGGCAGGCAAAAGCCGGGGAAAAAGGAGAAAATTCAAAAGGCTCCAGAAAAGCGTTGAATTTAACTCACCAAATATTTAATCTTAGTTAGTTAATTTGGTGAATTCACCCAATCATTTATAATTTCTAGATTAAACGGCCCGGTTTGATACATTTTCATGGTTGAATCGGGCTGCTCAGGCCAGCGATGACCTTGTCCTTCCGAACCCTGTTTCAAAACGGCTCCCCTCCGAACGGGGCGGGGCCGGATTTGCCACAGGGTGCGGCAGCGGGCGGGGGAGTTGGAATGGGAGCTCCGACACATGCACGCTCTCAATCCGTTCCTCTTATGCAAGCTACTCCGGCCCTTCCATCTGCCCCTGCCTCTCCTTTTCAAATGGCAGGCTCGCCTTTGTTCAAGACCGCTGGAGGCGAGGCGATCGAGGCTCCTCCGATCAACGCTCACGGCGGCATGTCTCCCTTCGGCATGGCTTCCCAATCACCCACCAACATGCCGCTGACCGTCGGTGATGTGATGGGCCTGCTGCCGCCAGAACTTGTTCGCGGTGGCGTCGTATCGCCTGATCAGCCGATCACCCTTCCGCCGAACTTGCTGGAGGAAGCACTGCGCAGCGGAAAGCCGGCAGTGCCGGTGTTTGAGATTTACCGTGTCTGCCCAGGGCTGTTCCAAGGGCCTGTCTCGCCGCAAGATCCGCGAGTGGTGCCTCTGCCGATGGGGAAAGTGTCCTCGCTGATCGCTGGAACGCGTTCGCTTGCCTCGCAGGCATCACCTTTCGCTGCCGCAAGTCCGGGCATGGATGGTGCAAAGGCTGCTTCCATGCCCACCCCGCCCGCTTCTGCCTTCCCGATGAGCCCCTTCGCCGCCGCCATCCCGGCTCCGAAGCCTCCAGTGGAGATGGAAGGCAGCATGGCATCCCCTTTTACGGCGGCGAAACCGCCCGCAGGACCTGCCTCGCACTTCGGCACCGCGGCTCCGGCCGCGACGGGAGGTTCTCCCTTTGCCGCGGCAGGACCTCCGCCACTGCCGGGCGCTGCTTCACCGTTTGCGGCTTCCGCACCGGCATCGCCATTTGCCGCTGCGGGAGCGTCCGGTTCTCCGTTTGCCGCGTCGACACCTGCTGCTGAGCCTGCTCCGTCGCCGTTCGCGGCCGCTGCGGCTCCGATGCCTGCGCAGGCCCCCGCTTCACCCTTCGGCGCCGCCTCTCCTTTCGCTGCCTCGACACCTGCTCCGGGCGGATCGCCTTTTGCATCAGTCACACCAGCTCCCGCGTCTCCGTTTGGTGCTGCTGCTCCGGCTGGTTCACCCTTCGCGGCGGCATCTCCGGCTGCTCCAGCGGGCTCACCGTTTGCTGCGGCTTCGCCAGCTCCTGCCACTCCGTTTGGAGTCATGCCTTCCTCACCGGCTGCGTCGCCGTTTGGTGCGACACCTGCCGCTCCGGCTGCATCGCCCTTTGCGGCACCAGCAGCCGCTCCTGCTGTGCCTTCGCCTGCTCCGAGCTTTAATCCGTTCGCTGCGGCAGCATCGGCAGAAGCACCCGCCGCAGTCGAAGCGACTCCGGCTCCCGCCACGAGCGGACTGGATCGTGCCATGGCGAGCCTTTTCACCCCGGCAGCCGCGCCTGCGCCTGCGCCTGAACCCGCTCCGGCTGCTCCGACGATGGTCGCCACCGGCTTGACGATGCCATTGGCTCAGGCCCAGCCTGCGGCGATGCCGCCTGCCGCACCTGCGGGCAAGGCCAAGCTCACCCTCGCCACGCTGCTCACGGGCCACAGCCAGGATGATCTGGGCTTCAATCCTTCGATGGTCCCTGCGTGGGTCTCGACGAGCATCGAGCAGAGCATCTTGCAGGAGCAGAACGGCCCCAGCGGCTGCATCGTGAACCTCGGAACGCTCATCGACGGCGTGGCCGACATCGGCTTCCGAAACATGCTCTCGGGTGCAAAACGCGATTTCCGCATCCAACTGCCCGCCAACGAGGTTTTCCACGCTCTCACGGCTTCATCCGAGTCGATGGCTCCTGCGTCCGCGGCTGTTCTCGCGGCTCCCATGGAGTCCAAAGCGCCTGCTGGACCTGCCGACGGCATGCTGGCAGGTAAAGCGATGTTCATCCAGCCCGGCAATGGTCAGGCCAATGCCTTCGCTCCGCCTGCGAGCGAGGCTCCGTTTGCCCCGGCGGCGGTTCCGGCGCCTGCATCGGGTTTTGCTTCGGCACTCGCTGCGCCTGAAAAGCCTGCCACGACCACCATTTCGTTCACGCCGTTTGGCAGCTCCGGCGGCGCACCTGCCTCGCCGCCTCCCGCCGCGGCCCATCCGGGGCCTGCGGCCTTCGCAGCACCGGCACCCGCACCACAGCCAGCGCCCGCCGCCGCTCCCACGAGTGCCTTTGCGGGTCTCACCCAGCCTTTGGCCGCTCCGGTCATGCCGGCGGTCGCGGCTCCATCACCCTTCCCGATGGCTCCGGAGGCTCCGAAACCGGCTCCTGGCGTGGTTCAGCCTCTCGCGAGCGGTTTCTGTGCTTTTGGTGCCTCCAAGCCCGATGCTCCCGCCACGCCCAGCAAGCCGCAGCAGCCCATGGTGAAGGCTTTCGATCCTTTTGCGCCTTCGCCAACCGCTGGTGGATTGAGCAGCGACCAGCTTTTGGGCAAAGCTCCCGCATCAGGTGCTCCTGCCGCTGCCGGCTCGGCCTTCCTCAAAGGTGCCCAGCCACCTGCGAAGCCGCTGATCGATCCCTTTGCCTCGACTGCCGCCACCCCGCCTTCTCCAGCGCCCGAGCTGCCAGTCGTGCCGCTGATCGATTCGCAGCCGAAGCCTTCCGCCTTCTTCTCGCCAGCAGCCGAAACACCGGAAACGGCTCCCACCACCATGCTGCGTCCGACCGTGGCCGCCCCATTCGTGCCGGCGCAGTCCGAGGAACCCGCCGCGCCGAAGATGGCATCGCTCTTCTCGCCGCCTGGTGGATTCGCAGCGCAAAAGCCCGAGCCGCAGCCTGTTTCATCCATCATACCGATGACCTCAGGCATTGGCGAAGCAGTCACCGCGCTTCTCAAGCCCGCCACGCCCGCTCCGGCTCCAGCCACCGCTCCGCAGCCCGCAGCACCCGCCAGCCAGGGCAAGAGCTCCTTCCTCGGTCTCACCCAGCTCGACACCGCCACGGACCAGCTCCTGCTCCGCGCCTTGCTCGGTGTGGACGAGAACCTGAATGCCTCCCGCGTCGTCGAATTGCTCGCCACGCTGCCCGGCCTCTGCGCCTGCGTTTGCCTGCGCGGCAGCAGCGTCCTCAGTCATGCCAACCCGTCCGTGCCGGATGCCGCCAGCTTCCCGCAGCAGGCCGGCGATATCGCGCGGCAGCTCCGCGGCCTCGCGCCGCTCATCGGCATCGATGGCGCAGAAACCTTCACGCTCAACGCCCGCGGCCGCCTGCTGACCTTCTGCTTCCCCGGCGATGTCACTGTCGGCGTCCTGCACGATGGCGAGCCCGGCAATGGCCTGCGCGACAAGATCACGCTCGTCTCCCGTGAGCTCGCCCGCATGCTCGGGTGACCTTTCCGGCACCACTCCTGACCCTCCACTCCCCGCACCATGCCGAGCATTCATCACGAAGACCGCACCGTCAGCTTCAAGATCGTTTACTGCGGCACACCGCTGTGCGGAAAGACCACGAACATCCAGCAAATCCACGCGAAGCTCGATCCCCGCGGTCGCAGCGATCTCGTATCACTCTCCACCGCGCAGGATCGCACGCTGTTTTTCGACTTCCTCAGCATCGAGGCCGATGCCATCCCCGGTTACAAGACCACCTTTCACCTCTACACCGTCCCCGGCCAGGTGACCTACAATGCCACGCTGCAGCTCGTCCTGCGCCAGGCCGATGCCGTCGTCTTTGTCATCGACTCGCAAATGGACCGCCAGCGGGACAATTTGCAGGCCTTCCAAAGCCTCGAGGCCAATCTCCGCCTCAATGACAGCTCCATCGAGCGTCTCCCGGTCGTGCTGCAATACAACAAGCGTGATCTCCCAAACGCCGCGCCCGTCGAGTATCTCGAATACCTCTTCAACAACCGTCCCGTTCCCCTCTTGAGCTTTGAGGCAGACGCTCGCGGCGGACGCAATGTGCTCGCCACGCTCAATGCCGTCTCACAGGCCGTGCTGCACCAGTTCCGCCTCGCTCACGCACCCGTGAGCGCCACGACCGCCTCGCGTGCGTCCGTCACCGTGCCTGCTGGCATGCCTGCGCCCGCCCTCGCCGCCGCCTGATCTCTCATTGCTCCCATCAATCTCCGCCACCCATGCTTCGCCCCTTCCTCACCATTCCCGGCGTCCACTCCGCCTGCATCACGAATGATGCCGGACACCTCGTCGCCAGCGAAGGTGGAGCCGCGATGCCTGCCAGCGTGTTCGTGCTCGCCCATGCCACGCTCACCGCCGCGGGTGAGCTCGGCCGCCGCAGCGGTGCGGGCGATTGCATCGAGCTCGTCCAGCATCATGAAGCCGGCCTCTACCTGCTCCGCGGCATGCCTCGCAATCATGCGCTGATCGTGGCCTGTGCCCCCCATGTCGATTTGAACGCTCTGCGCCATGCCGCCGCGGAGGTGCATCTCCCGCTCGCACCGGCCCCGGCCCAGCGTCGGGCCGCTCCGCAGGCCTTTGACCTCGGCGATGCCCTCCACGCCATGCCCGCTTGGTAAAGTCATCCCTCATCTCCTCGCGAGATCACTGATTTACAACGCCTTCGTTTCGGCCTAAAACTTGCTTAACCACCATCTAAAGCCACTCTCATGATCGACCTCACCAGCGCCGCCGGACCCTTGGAGCTTGTCTCCAAAGGCGGACCGCTCGTCTGGCTGCTCCTCGGGTGCTTGTGCGTCTCCGGAGCCATCTTTTTGGAACGACTGGCCTATTTTCATCGCGCCAGCATGAACGTGGGCGAATTCCTCGCCGGGCTCGCCACCCTCATCAGCCGTCGAAACTTCGCCGAGGCCCTGCAAGAGTGCGTCGCCACTCGCGTGCCAGCTGGCCGAGTCATTCATTCCGCCCTCCTCCGCCATCATGTGCCGCGGGAGCAGCTCAAAGAAATCGTCCAAGAGGCCGGCCAGCTCGAAGTGCCGCGTCTCGAGCGCTTTCTCGGCCTGCTGAACGCCCTCGCCCACGTCGGCCCCCTCATCGGTCTGCTCGGCACCTTGATCGGCCTGCTTGATAGCTTCACCCGTCTTTCGACCTCGAACGGCCTCACCACCCCCGCCGATGTTGCCCACGGCGTGTATCAAAGCCTCATCACCGCGGCCCTCGGCCTCGTCGTCGCCATACCAGCCTGGCTTGGCTATGCCTTCCTCAGCGCCCGCGCCCGTTCCCTCATGCACGACTTGGAACGCGCTGGCATCGAAATCGTGAACCTCATCGAGGACAGCCGCTCGGCCTCCAACATCGTCGAATTCCACCAAGCCGCCCTCGAATCTGCCCCTCCCGTCGCGATGCCCAAAACACGCACGCGTGGCTTGAAGGCTTGATTGAAGGTTCACAACGGCATCTGGCGTGGTAAGCTCAGATGCCAAACGGCACCACCAGCCACCATGAAGCTCCAGTCCAACCTTCCGCGCCAGAGTCCCTGGATTTTTGCCGCGCCCTTCATGAATGCAGTCATTCTCCTGCTGATCTGCTTTTTGTTCAGCAGCGGCTTTGTGGCGAAATCTGGCATCCACATTGACTCGCCGGAGTCCACCTCCCGGCTGACGGGCTTTGACCGGGCGCATGTGATCACCATTCCCTCCGGCTCCGCCGCGGCGATCTACTTTGACGGGCAACCGGTGAGCACCGAGGGCCTCGTGGCCCTGCTCAAAGAGCATCGCGATGGCGAACGCCGCGCCATCATCTACCACGACCGCATGGCACCGGGTGGTCGTCTGGTGGAAGTGACCAATCTCGCTCATCAAAACGGCTACGCCGTGGCGCTCGCCACCGTCTCGCCGCAGCAATAAAACGCCCGCCGCCGCATGCTGTCCTTTGCCTGGAAAATCCGTGATCGCTCCGCGTGGCATGTCGTGGGGCTCACGCTGCTGCTCGCGCTGTTCATGGGCGTGTTCTTTGTCGTCTTCCGGATCACCTACCCGGTCGTGCAGCAGGCGGATGCGGTGCCGCAGCACCTGCTCGTGCTCGATCCGGCGGATCCGGGCTCGCTCGCGGTCATCCATCGGGCGCAGGATCGCAGCTTTGGCCTCGTGCCGGCCGAGCCCACGGATGCGACGGTGATGGCGCAGTTTCCCGCGTTCACGCCCAGCTATGCTGGAGCCGAGTTGAAGCTCCGCCCGATGGTGGCCGTGCCGGAGACCACGCGGCAGCCGCGGCTCTTTTCAGCCTCGACGAGCGTGCTGCCCGCCGTGCCGCCGCGTGCCTCCAACCTGCCCGCGGCGATCCCCGATGCTGTTTTGAAGGCCGTGCTGCCCGCGGAGCTCGCCCGTCGTGCGGGCGATGCTCTCGAAATCAAAGACGTGCCTGTCACTGATCCCGAAAACGCCCGCTTCCGAATCGCGGTGGATGCCTCCGGTCATGTGACACAGGTGCTGCCGCTCTTTGCCTCCACCGAACCCGCCATCACCAGCAAGCTGCGAGCTGCCATCCAGGCCCTGCGATTCAAAGCGGATGCGAAAACGCCCGTGCAGTGGGCCACGCTGGCCTTTGAATGGCAAAACGTCAGCCGCTGAGTCAGGCCAGTATCTCCTTCACGACGTTGCCATGCACATCGGTGAGCCGGTAATCGCGGCCGAGGTGGCGCCAGGTGACTTTTTCATGATCGAGGCCGAGTTGATGCAGGATCGTGGCGTGTAAGTCGTGGAGGTGAACCTTGCCGGAGACGGGGCGGAAGCCGAAGTCGTCGGTCTCGCCGAAGGTGAGGCCCGGCTTTATGCCGCCACCGGCGAGCCAGGTGCAAAAGCTCTCGGGTTGATGCTCGCGGCCGTGTTTTTCGATGGGCGAGGTGCCGCTGAGGTCCTGGCTCCACGGCGTGCGACCAAACTCGCCGCTCCAGATGACGAGCGTGTCCTCCAGCAGGCCGCGTGACTTGAGGTCTTTGATGAGTGCGGCGCAGGGCTGGTCGGTGCCGGCGCAGCTTTTTGGCAACGCGTTGCGGATGTCGCCATGATGATCCCAGCCGCCCATCGTGACCTGCACAAAGCGCACGCCGGCCTCGCTCAATCGCCGCGCGAGCAGGCAGGCTCGGGCGTTCTTGTCGCAGTCTTTGTTGCCGATGCCATACAGCTTCTTCGTGGCCTCGGACTCGCTGGAGATGTCCATGAGCTCCGGCGTGGCTGTTTGCATGCGAAAGGCGATCTCCATGCTCTCGATCATGCCTTCCATGCGTGCATCGCCGGGCGCTTGATCGAGCAGGCGACGGTTCATGCGCTGCGTGAAGTCGATGCGGGCGCGTTGTGATGTCGCATCGCCGGAAATGTCGGCGAGATAGTCGATGGGCGATTGCTTGGCGTCCTGCGGCACGGTGACTTTCGTGCCCTGATGCGCGGCGGGGAGGAATCCGGAGCCGTAGAGCCGCGTGTCGCTATCCGGATGGATGGTGATGAAGCTCGGCAGGCTCTGATTCTCCGTGCCGAGGCCGTAGCTGACCCACGAGCCGAGCGATGGGCGCACATCCGCCGTGATGCCGGTGTGAAATTGCAGCGCGGCGGGCTGGTGCTGGTTGTTGTCCGAATGCATCGCCCGCAGGAGGCAGATCTCATCGGCGATGCTCGCAGTGTGCGGCAGCAAATCGGAGATCATCATGCCGCTTTGCCCGCGCGGCCGCACCTCGCCATGCGTGGCCAGCGCGAGAAATTTGTCCGTGCCGACGCGGAGTTCGTTCGTGTTGATCGGCGCATGGATCGTCTGGCCGTGCATGCGCTTGATGTAGCTCTTCGGATCAAACAGATCCGGCTGCGAAGGCCCACCGGACATGAAGAGGAAGATCACCCGCTTCGCCGTCGCGGGCAAACGAGGCGCCCGCAGTGCGAGCGGACTCTGCGCGGCCTGCACGAGGTCGTGCAACGCGAGCGCACCGAAGCCGCAAGCGGTGTTTTGAAGCCAGGCGCGGCGGGAGATGGAGGAAGTGTTCATCTTTTGAGTGAATGGCTTTGCCTCAACGCGTTGCGGGCGCGTCAGCGTTTTGGAGTGCGCCGGACCTCCGGCGCTTTCGAGCGTCCACCGGCCTGCGAAAAGCTCCAGAGGGCTGGAGCACTCTAGGACGCTCGCGCGAAGATCGAATGCGGCATGTCGAGTTCATAAACGGAGAAGAAACTCGTTCGAGGCGAGCAGGGCGTGGGTGAGTTCGATCCAGGCTTTGTCGGCGGGGAGGGAATCGAGGAAGGCATTGGCCTCATCGCGCTCGGTGCTGGTGATGGGGCGGCTGAGGACGCGGAGCCAGAGGGCTTCGAGGCGTGCGTCGGGGTTGGGTTCGGCCTGGGTGACGAGTTTGGCAATGTCGGTGGCGCGGGCGCGGACGAGGTCGCTGTTGATGAGGAAGAGCGACTGCGTGGGCACGGCGGTCTCGGCGCGTTTTCCGGCGATCTACGCGGGCTGGGTGAAGTCGAAGACATCGCGCAGGCGTGCGGAGCCGGGTTGGGCGGCGGTGCGGATGACGGGTTGGTAAATCGTGCGCTCGAACTCCTGAATGGGGCGTGTCTTTTTGAAGCTGAACGCGGGAGGGTTCACGGCGCCTGGATTGAGGCTGCTGACGTTCTCCGGGAACTCGAGCGGCAGGGCAGTGCCGCCGCTGGAGGGCATCAAACGGCCGCTGATGGCGAGCATGGCGTCTCGGATTGCTTCGGCATCGAGACGGAATGGCTGAGGGCGGAGAGCGTAGGGCGAAGAGCCGGATGCTTCGCTTCTTTGGCGGTAAGTTCGAGAGAGCACGAGTTCGCGAATGAGCCGCTTTTGTGACCAGCCGTGCTTCATGAACTGCGCGGCGAGATGATCGAGGAGTTCGGGATGAGTGGGTTTTTCGCCGCGGGTGCCGAAGTAGTCCACGGTGCGCACGAGGCCTTCGCCGAAGAGTTTTTGCCAGATACGGTTCACGGTGACGCGCGCTGTGAGCGGGTTGCGCGGGTCGGTGAGCCACTCGGCGAGTTGGGCGCGGCCACTTTGATTCGGCGGGATCGGCGGAAACTCGGCCCAGCTCGCGACGCGCAGCGTGCCGCGTTTCACGGGTTCGCCGAGCGCATACGGGTTTCCGCGGATGGTGATGCGCATGTCGGCCGGTTTTTCGACGTCGTGCACGGCGAAGGCTTTTGGTGTGTTGGGCGCGAAAAACTTCGCGTGGTCGATTTGGGCCTTCAGAGCCTTCGTATCGGCTTTTTCGGCCGTTTTGGCCTTCAAATCGGCTTCGAGGGCTTGGAGGCGTGATTCGTGATGCGTGAGCAGTTTTTCGCGAGCGGCTCGTTGCGCGGCCGTTTCGGGCAAATCGGCTTTGTGGACGCTGCTCCACACGCCGTTGTCGGTTTTGTAGGTGCTGCTGGTGCTACGGAACATGCCCGCGATCGCGTAGTAGTCGGTCTGCGCGATGGGATCGAACTTGTGATCGTGGCAGCGCACGCAGCCGAGCGTCATGCCGAGGAAGGCGGTGCCGATTTTGCTGACCTGCTGATCGACGAGGTCATGCTCCATCTTCAATTTGTCCACCGCGACGATTTCCACGTCACCGAGCACGAGAAAGCCGGTCGCGGTGATGCTGTCCGCCGTCGGTGCGATGAGATCCCCGGCAATTTGTTCGCGGATGAACTGGTCGAAGGGTTTGTCGCTGTTGAAGGCGCGGATGACGTAGTCGCGATAACGCCACGCGTGCTCGGCGAAGACGTTGTTCGACGTGCCGATCTGGTCTGCGTAGCCGGTGAGATCGAGCCAGTGTCGGGCCCAGCGTTCGCCGAAGGCGGGAGAGGCGAGTAGCTTGTCCACGATGTGTGTTTGCGAGTCGGACGGGTCGGACTTGTCGGACAGGTCCGACATGAAAGCGGTGATGTCCTCCGGCGTGGGCGGCAGGCCAGTGAGGTCGAGATAGACGCGGCGCAGCCACGTGTGAGCTGCGGCGTCAGGTGCGGGTGTGAGGCCTGCGGACTCTTGTTTGGCCAAGATGAAGCGATCCACGTCATTCACGGGCCAGTGGGTGTTTTTGACCGCAGGCGGCTGCGAATCGCGCACGGGCTGGAAGGCCCAAAACTGCTTTCCGGCTTCGATGTTGATGCCGTTGGCTTTGACCACCGAGCCTGAGCGTGGATCTGGTGCGCCCATCGCGACCCACTTTTCGAGCACTTCGATCTCGTTGGCGGCGAGTTTGCCTTTCGGCGGCATCTCCATGTCCGGGTTTGTGTAGCGAACGGCTTCGACGAGGAGGCTCTTCGAGACGTTTCCGGGCACGATGGCCGCGCCGTGATCACCACCGGCCTGCCAGCCGGATTTCGAATCGAGCGCGAGGCCGCCTTTGATCTTCGATTCGTGCGAGTGGCACTCGTAGCAGCGCTGACGCAGCAGCGGCAGCACCTTCGATTCAAAGAACGCCGTGCCATCCTCCGCGTGGGCGGAGAAAGCGAGCAACAGGCATGCAACGAGGCGTTTCACGAGCAGGAGACGCTCGTGCCGCGGGCGATGTTGCAAGGTCAGGCAGCCGAAAGGGCCTTCCGCCAGCGGGCGAGCTGGTGGGCCACGTTTTGCGGGGAAGGGGCTCCGATGCCTTTGCGGGCTTCGAGAGCGGTCTTGAGGTTCAAACAGGCCATCACATCGGCTTCGAAGGCCTTCGAGAAGGTTTGGAACTCGGCGAGGCTCATGTCTCCAAACGCCTTCTTCTCGGCGATGGAGTAGGCGACGAGCTTGCCGATGACTTCGTGAGCCTGCCGGAAGGGCACGCCATGATTCACGAGGTAGTCGGCGAGGTCCGTGGCGAGCAGCATCGGGTCCGACGCGGTGGCCTCGGTCTTGGCGCGGTTCACATCCATGCCGCTGACCATTTCGGTGAAGACTTCGAGAGCCAGCGAGACGGTGTCGATGGAGTCAAACAGCGGCTCCTTGTCCTCCTGAAGATCACGATTGTAAGTCATCGGCAGACCTTTGATGAGCGTGAGCAGGCTCATGAGGTTGCCGATGAGGCGGGCGGACTTGCCGCGGGTGAGCTCGGCCACGTCCGGGTTCTTTTTTTGCGGCATCAAAGACGAGCCGGTGGTGTGCGCATCGCTGAGCGTGACGAAGGCGAACTCCGCACTCGCCCAGAGAATGACATCCTCGCTCAGGCGGGAGAGATGCACGCCGATCATGGAAATGGCGAAGAGCAGCTCCGCCACGAAATCGCGGTCGCTGACGGCATCCATGGAGTTTTGCGTGACGCCATCGAAACCGAGATGTGAAGCCACGAAGTCGCGGTCGAGGATGATCGTGCTGCCAGCGAGAGCACCGGAGCCCAGCGGCATGACATTGAGCCGCTGGCGGCAATCAGCGAGACGCGCGGCATCACGCTCCAGCATCTCGACATAGGCCAGCAGGTGATGAGCAAAGAAAACGGGCTGGCCGCGCTGCAGATGCGTGTAGCCGGGCATCACCGCCTCACCACCTCGCTCGGCGCATTCGACGAGGGCGGCCTGCATGGCACGCGTGAGCTTCAAAATCGAGTCAATGCTGGAGCGGCAGTAGAGCCGCACATCGGTGGCCACTTGATCATTGCGGCTGCGGGCGGTGTGAAGCTTCGCTCCAGCAGGGCCGATGCGTTTGGTGAGCTCGGCCTCGATGTTCATGTGGACGTCCTCGAGGGCTTCCTTGAACTCGAAGTCGCCTTTTTCGATCTCCGCACGGATGGCAAGCAGGCCGCTTTCGATCTGCGACTGTTCTTCGGCGGTGATGATGCCCGCTTTGAGCAGGCCTTTCGAGTGGGCGATCGACCCGGCGATGTCGTGGGCGTAAAGACGCCAGTCAAACGACACAGATTCTCCGTAGCGCTGCACGAGGGCGCTGGTTTCTTGGGCAAAACGACCTTTCCACATAAAAAACGAGGTGGCGAGGTAACAGGGATTATCCCTTGGCGCAACCTTTGCTCGGCATTGCTTGACACTCGTTCCGCCAGCCGCCTCTAATCGCCCCCGCATGCTCTTCCCGTCCTTTTTCGCCTCTGCCGTCGCCCTCCCGCCCGCCTGGATGGTGGCGCCGTTTGCCATCCTGCTGCTTTGCATCGCGCTGATGCCTTTGTTTGCGGCGCACTTCTGGGAGCATCACTACCCGAAGGTCGCCGTGGGTCTTGGCCTGGTCACCGCGTGCTACTATGCGCTCGTGGCGCACGACTGGCATCCGCTGCATCACGCGGCGCATGAGTATCTGAGCTTCATGGCGCTGGTGGGATCGCTGTTTGTGATCTCCGGCGGCATCAACATCCGCGTGAAAGGCGAAGCCACACCGCTGATCAACACGGTCTTCCTCCTCATCGGGGCCGTGCTGGCGAACCTCATCGGCACCACGGGCGCCTCGATGCTGCTCATCCGGCCGTGGATCAAAATGAACAAGTATCGCGTCACCGGCCTGCATATTGTGTTTTTCATTTTTGTGGTCAGCAACGTGGGCGGAAGCCTCACGCCGGTGGGCGATCCGCCGCTGTTCCTCGGCTTTTTGCGCGGCGTGCCCTTCTTCTGGACGCTGGAGCATTGCTGGAAGGGCTGGGCGCTCGCTGTGGCCCTGCTGCTGGCGGTTTTCTTCGTGCTCGACGTGTTGAACTTTCGCCGTGCGCCCAAGGAGGTGCGTGAGCTGGAGACCGCCCATGAGACATGGTTTTTCCGCGGGTTGGCGAATCTCCTCCTGCTCGGTGTCGTGCTCGGCGCTGTGCTGCTGCCGAAGAACCTGCAGGACACCGTGCTCGGCGGCGTGCTCTCGCTGCCCGCCATGATCATGATCGCCGCCGCGGTGGTCTCGTATTTCACCACCCGGCCGGAGATTCACGAGGCGAACGATTTCAATTTTGGCCCGGTGAAGGAGGTGGGGTTCCTCTTCATCGGTATCTTCCTCACGATGATCCCCGCCTTGCAGATTCTGGAGCATGGTGGCGTGTCCGGTGTGTCATCGCCGCTGAGCTACTATTTCGCCACCGGTTCGCTCTCCGCCTTCCTCGACAACGCGCCCACCTACCTGGCCTTCCTCGCGTCCGCGATGGGGCAGCAGGGCATGTCGGTGGACAATCCGGCGGACGTGCTGGCCTTCGCGCAGCAGCATGGAGCGCACTTGCTGGCCATTTCGCTCGGCGCGGTGTTTTTCGGAGCCGGTAGCTACATCGGCAACGGTCCCAATTTCATGGTCAAAGCCATCGCCGATCGTTCGAAGGTCCACACGCCCGGCTTCATCGGCTACATGGTGAAGTATTCGATCCCAGTTTTGCTGCCCATTCTGATCATCGTGGGTTGGCTGATG
Organism: Verrucomicrobiaceae bacterium; assembly: GCA_016795465.1. Classification (GTDB taxonomy): domain Bacteria; phylum Verrucomicrobiota; class Verrucomicrobiia; order Verrucomicrobiales; family Verrucomicrobiaceae; genus Prosthecobacter. The sequence continues at coordinate 52,815 of JAEUHK010000017.1, forward strand.
GTGAAAGCGTGAGCGAATGGTTTGAGAAATTCGTGGCAACGAGGATCGCATAACGGGAGTTTGTCCTTCATGGCATCCACATCGCATGATTTGACCGAAACGACCGTCGACGGGCCGAAAACACGGCGTTGGGTCATCGAGGCATCGGAATGTGCGGAGATGGGCACGCACCGCATCGCTCGGCTGGGCTTGGATGAGACCCTGCCGCCCTATCGGCGGGTGCGTATGAGTCCGGAGGGGAGTTTTGTGCTGGCCTGCGTGAGCGGTGAGGGCTCGATTTTGCTCGACGGACGCTGGCAGCGGGTGAAGCCGGGGATGGTGTGCCTGGCACCGCCGCGGGTGCTGAACGCATTTGAGGCGAGAGGCCACGCAAAGTGGTGCTTTGCCTGGGTGCGGTATGATGAGCCGAATTTTGTCACGCCAGTGGTCGGAGCGGCCTCGCCGGTGGTGCCTGGGGCGAATGCGGAGGAGATCGCACGCCTTGTGACGGGTCTGCGAGCCGAGTGGGAGGGGGAACGCGAGCCGCGCATGCTGCATCACTGGCTGGAGCTGCTGCATGGCACGATCCGCCGGATCGCCCAGCCCTGGCGGAGCAAGGAGCCGCGGGTGGCGAAGCTGTGGGCGGATGTGGAGCAGGACCTTGGGCGTGATTGGACGCTGGCGGAGCTGGCGCATCGCAGCCATTGCAGCCCCGAGCACTTGCGGCGGCTGTGCATGCGGGAACTAGGCCGCAGCCCGATGCAGCATCTCACGTGCCTGCGGATGGAGCTGGCGCGACAGCTCCTGGAGCAAGACAACGACAAGCTGGAGGTCGTGGCGGCGAGCGTGGGCTACGCAAACGCGGCGATTTTTTCCCGAGTCTTCAAACGCTGGGTGGGTGTGGCTCCCGGTGAATACCGCGATGGGGAAGTGGCCGGAAAACAGCCTCTCAAAAGCACAAAAAGGCTTTGACAGGTGGAGCGAACCTCCTACTCTCCGCCCACTTTTTCGATTCGCAGGCCGGGGTGTATTGTCCCTTGACGCCAAGTCAAGGGACACCATGCCCCGGTTTTCTTATCGAAAGAGGAGGAGGCCTCCTTCCACAGGGCCGCCGCAGGTTATGCTGTTATAGCTCAGTGGTAGAGCACGTCCTTGGTAAGGACGAGGTCGAGGGTTCAAGTCCCTCTAACAGCTCCAGCGGCCGCTTCATGGACATGAGGTTCTTCGACAACCAACAAACGAACACAAGCGCACCCCCTCATCCACCCTCATGGCCAAAGAAGCATTCCAACGCAACAAGCCGCACGTCAACATCGGCACCATCGGCCACGTTGACCACGGCAAGACCACCCTCACCGCCGCCATCACGACCGTCCTTTCCAAGAAAGGCTTCGCCCAGGCCCGCGCCTACGACCAGATCGACGCGGCCCCCGAAGAAAAAGAACGCGGCATCACCATCAACACCGCCCACGTCGAATACGAAACCGACAAGCGTCACTACGCTCACGTGGACTGCCCCGGCCATGCTGACTATGTGAAGAACATGATCACCGGCGCCGCCCAGATGGACGGAGCGATCCTCGTGGTCTCCGCCGCTGACGGCCCGATGCCCCAGACTCGTGAGCACATCCTGCTCGCCCGTCAGGTCGGCGTGCCCGCTCTTTGCGTGTTCATGAACAAGGTGGACATGGTAGACGATCCTGAACTCCTCGACCTCGTCGAAATGGAAGTTCGCGACCTCCTTTCCAAGTATGACTTCCCGGGTGACGACATCCCGATCGTGAAGGGTTCCGCCCTCAAGGCCCTTGAAGGCGACGCCACTCACGAAGCCAACATCCACAAGCTCATGGAAGCCGTGGACAGCTACATCCCGCTTCCTGAGCGTCCGATCGACAAGGACTTCCTCATGCCCGTCGAAGACGTGTTCGCGATTGAAGGTCGTGGCACCGTCTGCACCGGCCGTGTCGAGCGTGGCATCATCAAGAAGATGTCCGAAGTCGAAATCGTCGGCATCCGCCCCACCGCCAAGACCACCGTCACGGACATCGAAATGTTCCGCAAGCTGCTCGACGAAGGTCGTGCCGGCGACAACGTGGGTCTCCTGCTTCGCGGCACCAAGAAGACCGACATCGAGCGCGGTCAGGTCATCGCCAAGCCCGGCTCCGTCACCCCTCACAAGAAGTTCAAGGCTGAGGTCTACGTCCTCTCCAAGGACGAAGGCGGCCGTCACACGCCGTTCTTCAACAACTACCGCCCGCAGTTCTACTTCCGCACGACGGACGTGACCGGTTCGGTGACCCTTCCTGAAGGTGTCGAAATGGTGATGCCTGGTGACAACGTCTCCATCACTGTGGAGCTGATCACCCCTATCGCCATGGAGAAGACCATCCGCTTCGCCATCCGTGAAGGCGGCAAGACCGTGGGTGCCGGCCGTGTCGCCGACATCCTCGACTAAGCCTCCTGCGCAAGTTCGTTTGTTTGAATCCCCGCCGGGTCTGGCGACAGGCCCGGCGGTGGTTTCATCTCCCGGCGAAAGCAGGGACGGACTTGCAGATTTGTCATTTCACGCCAACCTATCCGGGAAGCGTCTTCGCTCACACAGGTCAGTAGCTCAATTGGTAGAGTAGCGGTCTCCAAAACCGTCGGTTGGGGGTTCGAGTCCCTCCTGGCCTGCCAGCGAAGAAATCACCGGAAACACGCAAATCCGCCGCACACGTCACGCTTCATGAGCAAAGTCCGCAAATATGTCAGCGAGGTTTTCCTCGAACTGAGAAAGGCCACTTGGCCCTGGGATCCTAAAGAGAAGGGTTTTGCCAAATACCGCGAATTGAATGAATCCACCGTGGTGGTCTTCATCGCGATGATCCTGCTCGGAGCCTTCGTCGCCGTGTTTGACGTGTCGTTCCGCGAGGCCTTCCAGGCTGCCCAGACTTGGTTTGGCAAATAAAATGCCCGCCGGAGCCTTCCGGCACTCTTTTTCCCTTTTACCCGTCTCCGTCACCTCCAGCCATGGCCACCATTCCCCCCGCCAAAGAACAGTGGTATGCGATCCACGTCCGTTCAGGCCTTGAAAACAAGGTCCGCGAGAACATGCTGCGCCGCATTCAGACCGAGGAGATGGGTGATTTCGTTTATCAAGTTCTCGTCCCCATGGAGCGTGTCTCCGAGGTGAAGAAGGGCAAGCGCAGCGAGCACAACCGCAAGTTCTACCCCGGCTATGTGTTCGTGAACTGCCACCTGCTCGACGAGCACAACCGCCTGATCGACCGCTCGTGGTATTTCATCAAGGAAACTGACGGCGTGCTCAACTTCGCCAGCGGCAAGGACAATCCGATGCCCATGCGTCAGCGTGATGTGGATGGCATCCTCGCCCAAGCCCGCGAGAAGGAAGATGGTGCCGTCCCAAAGATCGCTTTCAGCCCCGGCGACAGCGTCCGCGTGGCGGATGGCCCGTTCGAAAGCCAGATCGGCATCGTCGAAGAGATCGACCCCGAGCGCGGCGTGCTGCGCGTCTCCGTGAACATCTTCGGACGCTCCACGCCGGTCGATCTCGAATACTGGCAGGTCGAAAAGGCCGACGCCTCGTAATTTTCTTCTCCCGCGCCGCTTCTGCGCCTCAAACCACCCCTCTTCCAAGAACACACAACCTAAGGACCCCCAGACATGGCCAAAGAAATCGTCAAACAAATCAAACTGCAGATCAAAGCCGGCGCGGCCAACCCTTCGCCCCCCATTGGTCCCGCGCTCGGTCAGGCCGGCGTGAACATCATGGGTTTCTGCAAAGAGTTCAACGCCGCCACCCAGAAGCTCGGCGGTGACGTGCTCCCCACGATCATCACCGTTTACAAGGACAAGTCCTTCACCTTCATCACCAAGCAGCCCCCGGCCTCGAACCTTCTCAAGAAGGTCGCGAACATCGCCTCCGGCTCCGGTGAAGCGAACAAGAAGAAGGTCGCCAAGATCACCAAGGCCCAGCTTCTCGAAGCCACCAAGCTCAAGCTCGCCGACCTCAACACGCAGGACCTTGAGCGTGCCTCCCGCATCATGGCCGGCACCGCCCGCCAGATGGGCATCGAAATCGCCGACTAATCCCCAGTTTCACCCCAAACCCACCGCAGGAGAACCCACCCGTTCGCGAACACTGCACCCACACCATGCAAACCCGAAGCAAACGCTACAAAAAAGCCGCCGAGATGATCCCGGCAGGAAAGCTTTTCTCGATCGAGGAAGCCGCTGACCTGCTCCGCAAGCTCCCCGGCACGAAGTTCAACCAGACCGTCACCCTCTCCTTCCGCATGGGTGTCGATCCGAAGAAGTCCGACCAGATGGTCCGCGGCACCTGCCCGCTGCCTCACGGTTCCGGCAAGTCTGTCAAAGTGGCCGTCTTCGCCGTTGGTAATGCTGCCGATGCCGCCAAGGCCGCCGGCGCTGAAATCGTCGGTTACGAAGACCTCATCGCCAAGGTGAAGGAAGGTTTCCTCGACTTCGACGTCGCCATCGCCACTCCGGCCGCGATGAATGAAGTCCGCAAGCTCGGTAAGCAGCTCGGTCCTCGTGGTTTGATGCCGAATCCGCGTACTGGCACCGTCACTGACGACACCGCTGGTGCTGTCAAAGCCGTGAAGGCCGGCCGCGCCGACTTCAAGCTCGACAAGAACGGCAACATCGCCGCCGGCATCGGCAAGGTGAACTTTGAAACCGCCCAGCTCGCCGACAACGCTCGCAGCCTCATCGAAGCTGTCTCCCGTGCGAAGCCCGCCTCCGCCCGCGGCCGCTACGTCGAAACCATCACGCTGGCCTCCACGATGAGCCCCGCCGTGCGCATCGACGTGTCCAAGTACATCAAACTCTAAACCTCCACGCGCCGAACTGAATCATGAAAGCTGAAAAGACACTTCTCATTGAAGACATCCTGCGCCGCGTGAACGCCTCGCCGTTCATGCTCGTGGTCGATTACACCGGCCTGAAGGTGGACAAATTCGCCGAGCTGCGCAAGCGCCTCAGCGCCGTCGGAGCCGAGATCCACGTTTTCAAAAACAACCTCGTTCAGAAGGCCGCCGGCAAGGCGGGTTATCCTGAAGAGCTTTCCGCCCACCTGACCGGCCAGAGCGCCTTCGTCACCGGCGTGAAGGAAATCTTCGCCACCGCGAAGATCATGAAGAACTTCGCTGCTGAGTTCGAAAAGCCGGTCATGAAGGCTGGCGTGCTCGACGGCAAGCTGCTCGACGTGGCCACCATCAAGGCCCTCGCCGATCTGCCTTCCCGCGAAGCTCTCTACTCGATGCTCCTCGGCGTTCTCCAGGCTCCTGGCTCCGCTCTCGCCCGCGCCCTCAAGGCCAAGGCCGAGAAGGACGGCGCTCCTGCCGAAGCTCCCGCCGCTGCGTAATCCAACCCCGTTTTACCACACCCAATTTGACCAGATGGCCCGTCACACGGCCTGAACACACAAACACCCAATGGTTCCTTGCCGGGGCAGAAGCTTTTGCCCTTAAATCATCCGAGGCTTCGGAAAACGGCGATACCGACACACTAACATGGCTGACCTGAATAAAATCGTTGAAGAACTGAGCGGCTTGACCGTCCTCGAAGTCTCTGAACTCGTCAAAACCCTCGAAGAGAAGTGGGGCGTGAGCGCCGCTGCTCCTGTTGCCGCTGCTGGCGGTGCCGGTGGTGGTGCTGCTGCACCTGCCGCTGAGGAGAAGACCGAATTCGACGTGATCCTCGTCGATGGCGGATCCAACAAGATCGCCGTCATCAAGGAAGTCCGCAACGTCGTCTCCGGACTCGGCCTCGCCGAAGCCAAGGCCCTCGTCGAAAAAGGCGGTGCCAAGCTGAAGGAAGGCGTGAAGAAGGAAGAGGCGGAAGAAGTGAAGAAGAAGCTGGAAGCCGCCGGCGCCAAGGTCGAGATCAAGTAATCCCGACACGGTTCTTCAACCGACATACGCTCTTTGGCCGCGTGGCGGCAGATTTGATTCTCCACCACGCGGCCCTGAGCGGCCCTAAAAGACCAAAAAGCCCGTTTCGGTGCTCCAAACATCCAAACCGGCCTTTTTCCCGAAAATTTCCCATCCATAGCATGACAGGCTCTTTCTCCGAAAATCTCTCTCAGCGCGGCTCCAGCCGTGTGGGCGGGTTTTCGTGCGATTCGAGCCGTTTTGCGCCCCATTTCGCCTTCTCCGGCCTCGCGGCAAAAACCGTCGTTTCCGGTGAATGGTCGAGCTTCCCGCCGTGTGCGGCCGAGTTCAGCCTCATCGTCTGAATTCCGCCGCGCACAGCGCATTTTGCCACCCCACATCGTCTCTAAACCCGCCCTCTCGTCCCATGTCCCAGCGCACTAACTTTGGCAAGATCCACGAAGTCGCCGAGCCGCCGAATCTCATCGAGATCCAGCTCCGTTCGTATGAGGAGTTCCTCCAGCAGAACATCCTTCCCTCCAAGCGCAAAAACGTGGGCCTGCAGGCGGTCTTCAAAGAAGTCTTCCCGATCACCAGCTACGACGAGAAGATGACGCTCGATTTCGTCCTCTATGAAATCGGCGAGCCGAAGCTCAACTCCCTCGAAGCCATCCGCGAGGCTGAGACCTATTCCGCGCCGCTTTACGTCACTTACGAACTCAAGGACGAGGCCGGAGCCAAGCAGGAACGCGTGTACATGGGCGAAATCCCGCTCATGACCGTCCGCGGCACCTTCGTCATCAATGGTGCCGAGCGCGTGGTCGTCTCCCAGCTTCATCGCTCCCCTGGTATCTGCTTTGAGCAGACGCAGCACCTGAACGGCCGCTGGTTGCACGGCTTCCGCATCATCCCTGACCGCGGCACCTGGCTGGAAGTGCAGTTCGACACGAACGACCTCCTTTACGTCTATCTCGACCGCCGTCGTCGTCGTCGTAAGTTCCTCGCCACCACGCTTCTTCGCGTGATCGGCTTCCCGAACGACGAGGACATCCTCAAGCTCTTCTACGACATCCAGGATCTCAAGATCAAGGACAGCCTCACCGAGGAAGACCTCGCGAACAAAATCCTCTTCAAGGACATCCTCGACGGCGAGCTCATCGTGGCCCGCGCCTACGAGCCGCTCACCCAGGGCGTCATCCGCCAGCTCCAGCAGCTTGGTCACAAGTCCGTGAAGGTCGTCAACGCCTCTCCGGAAGACCTCCTCATCACCTCCCTGCGCAAAGACACCGCGCGTGATGAAGACGAAGCCCTCAAAGAAATCTACCGCCGTCTGCGTCCGGGCGATCCGCCCACCACGCCGAACGCCCGCGCTCTCGTGAAGCGCCTCTTCTTCGATCCGAAGCGCTATGACCTCACCCGCGTCGGCCGTTACAAGATCAACCAGAAGCTCACCCTCAAGGTGGACAGCGACATGCGCATCCTCGGTGCGGAAGACGTCGTCTCCGCCATGCGCTACCTCTTCAAACTGCGCGGTGGTGAAGGCCTCCTTGATGATATTGACCATCTCGGCTCCCGCCGCGTCCGCGCCGTGGGCGAACTCCTCGCCAACCAGTGCCGCGTGGGCCTTTCCCGCACGGAACGTCTGGTGAAAGAGCGCATGACGCTGTTCGACGTCCAGATGGACACGATGACGCCGTCCAAGCTCGTCAATCCGAAGGCCCTCGCCGCCGTCGTGCGCGATTTCTTCGGCCGCAGCCAGCTTTCCCAGTTCATGGATCAGATCAATCCGCTCGCGGAACTGACCCACAAGCGTCGTCTCTCCGCTCTCGGGCCTGGTGGTCTCAATCGTGACCGCGCCGGCTTCGAAGTCCGTGACGTGCATCCTTCCCACTACGGCCGTATCTGCCCCATTGAGACGCCGGAAGGTCCGAACATCGGTCTGATCAACTCCCTCGGCGCTTACGCCCGCATCAACGAGTTCGGCTTCATCGAAACGCCGTATCGTCCGTGCAAAGACGGCAACGTGGCCGAGAAGATCGACTACCTCACCGCCGACCAGGAAGAGAATCACTACATCGCGCAGGCGAACAACCCGATCGACGAAAAAGGCCGCTTCAAAGGCCCGAAGATCACCGTGCGCTATCGTGGCGAGTTCATCGAAGTGGAGCCTGAAAAGGCCACGCTCATGGACGTGTCTCCGAAGCAGCTCGTGTCCGTCGCCGCCGCGCTCATCCCGTTCCTTGAGCACGATGACGCCAACCGCGCTCTGATGGGCTCGAACATGCAGCGCCAGGGCGTGCCGCTCCTCGAAGCGGAAGCTCCCTTCGTCGGCACCGGCATGGAAGCCAAGGCTGCCCGCGATTCCCGCGCCGTGATCGTCGCGGACGCGAATGGCACCGTCGCCGCCTCCACCGCCGATGTCATCATCGTCACCAAGGATGGCGAACTGCCGATCAAAGAGGACAAATTCCTCGCTGACCCTCTCAAGTCCGTCCAGACCGACGAGGAGAAAGGCATCTTCGTTTATCCGCTGCGCAAATTCGGCCGCTCGAACGCCGGAACGTGCATCAACCAGCGTCCGCTCGTCAAAAACGGCCAGAAGATCAAGAAGGGCGATGTCATCGCCGATGGTCCCTGCACCGACAACGGCGAACTCGCCCTCGGCAAGAACATGCTCGTCGCGTTCATGCCTTGGAACGGCTACAACTTCGAAGACGCCATCGTCATCAGCCGCCGCATCGTGAAGGAGGACATTTATACCTCCATCCACATCGAAGACTTCGAAGTCATCGCTCGTGACACGAAGCTCGGGCCTGAAGAAATCACTCGCGACATCCCGAATGTCGGTGATGAGGCGCTGAAGAACCTCGACGCCCAGGGCGTCGTGCGCATCGGTGCCGAAGTGAAGCCTGGCGACATCCTCGTCGGCAAAATCACGCCGAAATCCGAGACGGAACTCGCTCCTGAAGAGCGTCTCCTCCGCGCCATCTTCGGTGAAAAGGCCGCTGACGTGAAGGACACCTCCCTCCGCGTGCCTTCCGGCTGCGCCGGCATCGTCATGGATGTCCGTGTGGCGAACCGCACCAGCGGCCAGGATTCCGACAAGGAAAAACTCAGCCCCGCCGAGTACAAGCGCCAGATCAAGCAGATCGAAGAAGATTACCGCCAGAAGAAGGAAGAGCTCTCCGACCAGCTCACCGACCGCCTGGAAGAAATCATCGGCGATGACAAGCTCGACAACGACATCGTGAACGGCCAGACGGGCGAAATCATCGTCGCCGCCGGAAAGAAGGTGTCGAAAGCCATGCTTCGCCGCGTCGCGGAAAACTACGACAGCATCGAAATGGATGCCTCGCCGATGCGCAACAAGCTCTTCGACGCCATCCAGACCTTCGAACAGAAGTTCAGCGATGCGGACACCGAGCGTGAGCGCAACCTCGACAAGATCGAAAGCACCGAAACCGCCGCTGAATCCAATGTGGTGAAGCAGGTCCGCGTGTTCGTCGCCGCCAAGCGTAAGCTTTCCGTCGGTGACAAGATGGCCGGCCGCCACGGTAACAAGGGCGTCGTCGCCACCATCGTGCCGGAAGAAGACATGCCGTTCCTCGAAAACGGCGTGCCGGTGGACATCTGCCTCAACCCCCTCGGCGTGCCTTCACGCATGAACGTGGGTCAGGTGCTTGAAACCCACCTCGGCATCGCCGCCAAGGCCCTCGGCCTGAAGATCGCCACGCCGGTCTTCGACGGTATCCACGAGTCCAAGATCATGGACTTCATCAAGGACGCCAAGAAGCAGCCTGGTTACGAATGGATGGGCCTCACCGGCAAATCCCGCCTCTACGACGGCCGCACCGGCGAGCCCTACACGCAGGACACCGTCGTCGGTTACATTTATATGCTGAAGCTGGGCCACCTTGTCGCCGACAAGATCCACGCCCGTGCTGTCGGCCCCTACTCGCTCGTCACGCAGCAGCCGCTGGGTGGTAAGGCGCAATACGGCGGCCAGCGCTTCGGTGAGATGGAGGTGTGGGCGCTTGAGGCCTACGGCGCCGCCTACACGCTGCAGGAGCTCCTCACCGTCAAGTCTGACGACGTGCAGGGCCGCACACGCATTTACGAGCAGATCGTCAAAGGTGACCACGCCCTCCAGGCTGGCACACCGGAGTCGTTCAACGTGCTCATCAAGGAAATGCAGTCCCTGGGTCTCGATGTGAAGGTGCATAAACGCGCCGGAGCCGAGGAACAGGCCGCTGAGCTCGAAGGCCTCGAGCGTTTCGCCACGGCGGCGGGTCTTTAATCCGCCGTTTTTCCCACCAAACAGAAGACAAGCAGCAACCTCCTAACTCATCATCATCATGTCTGAACCCAGCTTGAAAGAAATCTTCGGGGAAAACAAACCGGCCAGCGAATTCGACTATGTGTCGATCTGCATCGCCTCGCCCGACCGCATCCGCGGCTGGTCCTCCGGCGAAGTGAAAAACCCGGAAACCATCAACTACCGCACGTTCAAGCCCGAAAAAGGCGGCTTGTTCTGCGAGCGCATCTTTGGACCCACCCGCGACTGGGAGTGCGCCTGCGGCAAGTACAAGCGCATCAAGCACAAGGGCGTCATCTGCGACCGCTGCGGCGTCGAAGTGACTCTCTCCCGCGTGCGTCGTGAGCGCATGGGCCATATCGAGCTCGCCGTGCCGGTGACTCACATCTGGTTCTACAAGTGCATGCCTTCCCGCATCGGCCTCATGCTCGACATGACGGCCCGCTCGCTGGAGCGCGTCATTTACTACGAAGACTACATGGTCGTCGATCCGGGCTCCACGCCGCTCCAGCGCGGCCAGCTCCTCGGCGAAGTCGAACTTCGTGAAGCCGAAGAGCAATACGGCGCGGACGCTTTCCGCGTCGGCATGGGCGCCCAGGCCATCCGCGACATCTTCTCCCAGATCAACCTCACGGACATGATCAAGGAACTGCAGGAAGCCATGGGCAAGACCCGCTCCAAGCAGACCCGCAAGAAGCTCGCCAAGCGTCTCAAGCTCTGCCAAGGCTTCGCCGAGAGCCACAGCCGTCCGGAAGCGATGATCATGGAAGTCCTCCCGGTCATCCCGCCGGACCTCCGTCCCCTCGTTCCCCTCGAAGGCGGCCGTTTCGCCACCTCCGATCTCAACGACCTCTACCGTCGCGTCATCAACCGCAACAACCGCCTCAAGAACCTGCTCCAGCTCCGCACACCGGATGTCATCATCCGCAATGAGAAGCGCATGCTGCAGGAGGCCGTCGATGCTCTCTTCGACAACGGCCGCCATGGCCGTCCGGTCACCGGCGCGGGCAATCGTCCGCTCAAATCGCTCTCCGACATGCTCAAGGGCAAGTCCGGCCGCTTCCGTCAGAACCTTCTCGGCAAGCGCGTGGACTACTCCGGCCGTTCCGTCATCGTGATCGGTCCTGAGCTCGGCCTGCACCAATGCGGTCTGCCGAAGAAGATGGCGCTCGTGCTGTTCGAGCCCTTCATCATCCGCCGCTTGAAGGAAATGGGCCTCGTCCACACCGTCCGCTCGGCCAAAAAGATGATCGAGCGCCGCACGCCCGAGGTTTGGGACATTCTCGACGAAGTGACCCGCGGTCACCCCGTCTTCCTCAACCGCGCTCCGACCCTTCACCGTCTCTCGATCCAGGCCTTCGAGCCCAAATTGATCGAAGGTGAGGCCATCCGCGTCCATCCGCTCGTCTGCACGGCTTACAACGCCGACTTCGACGGTGACCAGATGGCTGTGCACGTCCCGCTTTCCGTGGAAGCCCAGATGGAAGCCCGCCTGCTCATGCTCGCGCCGAACAACCTGTTCTCGCCTGCGTCCGGCAAGCCCATCATGAACCCCAGCCAGGACATTCCTCTCGGCTGCTTCTTCCTCACCTACCTCCGCGAACTGCCGAACCACGACAAGAAGAAGAGCGATCATCCGGATCGTCTGCCGATCTTCAACGACCCGGCCGAAGTCGAGTTCGCCATCACCGAAGGCGGCCTTTCGGTGAACGACAAGATCCTTTACCGCAACCCGGACTACAACAAGCCCAAGCGCCCCTACGGTGACCCTTCCAAGGCCGTCATCGAGACCACCGCCGGCCGTGTCCGCTTCAACGAAATCTGGCCTGAAGGCGTCGGCTTCATCAACACCAACGTCGGCAAGAAACAGATCTCCGACATCATCTGGCGCTGCTATCAGACCACCGGCCAGCACGAGACCGTGCTCGCGCTCGACCGTCTGAAAGCCCTCGGCTTCCGCGAAGCCTCCAAGTCCGGCTGCTCCATCGGTATCACCGACATGGTCATCCCCGAGGCCAAGAAAGTCAGCGTCGAGAAGGCCTACAAAGAGATCGAAGAAGTCGATAAGCAGCATCGCCGCGGCATCATCACCCAGGGCGAGCGTTATCAGAAGATCATCGACGTCTGGACCCAGGTCAGCGAGCAGGTTACGAACGAGCTCTTCCGCACGCTGGAATACAACGACGGCAAGAAGCACCACAGCCCGCTCTACGTCATGGTCACCTCCGGTGCCCGTGGTAACCGCACCCAGATCAAGCAGCTCGCCGGCATGCGCGGCCTCATGGCCAAGCCCTCCGGTGAGATCATCGAGCGCCCGATCATTTCGAACTTCCGCGAAGGTCTGAGCGTGCTCGAATACTTCATCTCCACTCACGGTGCTCGTAAGGGCCTCGCTGACACGGCTTTGAAGACCGCCGACTCCGGTTACATGACCCGCAAGCTCGTCGATGTGTCCCAGGACGTCATCATCACCGAGCAGGATTGCGGCACCGCCAATGGCATCACGCTCTCCAGCATCTACCAGGGTGACGAAGAGATCGTGGACCTCAAGACCCGCATCTACGGCCGCACCAGCTGCGAGACCATCCACGACCCCGTGGACAAGAGCATCGTCATCAAGGCCAACCAGCTCGTGCTGGAAAAAGAGGCCAATCACCTGATGAAGATCGGCGTCGAGAAGCTCAAGATCCGCTCCGTCCTCTCCTGCGAAAGCAAGCGTGGCTGCTGCGCCAAGTGCTACGGCCTCCACCTCGGCACGCAGAAGATGGCCCGCATCGGCGAAGCCGTCGGCATCGTCGCCGCCCAGTCCATCGGCGAGCCCGGAACGCAGCTCACCATGCGCACCTTCCACACCGGTGGTGCCGCCATGAGCGCCTTCAAGCAGCCCTTCATCATCACCAAGAACGCCGGAACGCTCCGCCTCACCGACATCCGCACCGTGCAGACCGTCGAAGGCAACTGGATCGCCCTCACCAAGAATGGAGCCCTCTCCATTCACGATGAAGACGGCCGCGAACTCGAAAGCCACAAGGTCGTCATCGGTGCCGTTATCGCGAAACCCGATGGTGCCCACGTCAAGAAGGGCGAGCAGATCGTCATCTGGGACCCGTACAGCATTCCGATCATCACCGACAAGGCCGGTAAGGTCGAATTCCGCGACCTCATCAGCGGCATCACCTTCACCAAGGAGAAAAACGAGTCCACCGGCAACGAGGAGATGGTCGTCATCGAGCACAAGGAAGACCTGCACCCGCAGATCGTCATCACCGATCCGAAGACGCACGAAATCCTCGCCAGCTACACCATTCCGGCCGGCGCCCACGTCAACGTGAAGAACAACGAGAAGGTCGAAGGTGGCACCACCATCGCCAAGACGCCTCGTAAGGCCGCGAAGACCAAGGACATCACCGGCGGTCTGCCGCGTGTGGCCGAGCTCTTCGAGGCCCGTCGTCCGAAGGACCACGCCATCATCGCCGAGATCGACGGCACGGTCCGCTTCGGCCGCGACTACAAGAACAAACGCCGCATCATCATCGAGCCGCATGACTCGACGCTGGAGCCGGTGGAGTATCTCATTCCGAAGGGCAAGCCGTTCCATCTACAGGACGGCGACGTCATCGAGAAGGGCGACTACATCCTCGACGGCAACCCGGCGCCGCACGACATCCTGGCGATCAAGGGTGTGGAGGCTCTGGCTTCCTACCTCGTCAACGAAATCCAGGAAGTCTACCGGTTGCAGGGCGTGGTAATCAACGACAAGCACATCGAGGTGATCGTTCGCCTATCCGCAATATTCGCACGGCTACCTCGTCCCGCT
>JAEUHK010000051.1 GCA_016795465.1 Verrucomicrobiaceae bacterium
ATTGGGGCCGATGGGATGCATTCCCTCTCGCGTTGTCTTTGACACCCCTTGTGCGCCCTTCAATCGGCCTCGCCAGGACGTTGCTGAGAAGATACCCCGAGGCTTGCCTGGATGAGCTGGCAGCATCAGTGAGCTTGTGCCGGAGTTCGCGCTCAGTCCAGAGGGGCAGGCAACGTGAATTCCACTCAGCTAGCAGGGGGTAGGCTTCATCAAGGCTCAAAGCAAACCCCTTGGTGAGCGCTATTGCAGCCATAAAAGCGTGATTGTGCCCACCGTGACCTGAGACGGAATGGGGCATTCGCGCAAGATAAGCGCGAGCACGACGTTCTTGGATAGAGTTCATAGGACGCAATCGTGGTTGCGCCGCAAGCCAGGCATGGCACACTAACAGTGTCTCCTCGAAAAGACGCCGCGTGTCCGTAACTGGCGCGCGGCTTTTTTTTATGCTTTTTGCATGCCCTCCATTTCGAGAATGTCGCACATTCTGTAACGGACCATGCGTTCCCCAAGCTGGACTCGTTTCAATAGTCCGCGCTTTTCCATTCGCTTGATGGTTTCAATGGAGCAGCAGAAGCGTGCTGCGAGTTTCTCGCGGTTGATGAGACCGTTAGCCGGTATTGGGTCTGAAGAGGGCTTAGCCATGCCACACTCATACAAGAGCCGTCAGGAACCCAGTTTTGGTGCCAATGAGAAGGCTCTTCGGGCAGAACGGATGCACTTGCAATGCCATTGCGGGCAGTCTGAGTGCCGGGTATGCCTATATGGTGTCAAATGGATTTGTTTGACCGTTCAACCTTTTCACGTGTCAGCTCAGCCACTGAGTTCTAGCGAGGAGAGCCAATTGAAATGCCCTTCCATTTACAGCAAGCATTGCTCTTCTGCTGGAACTGGGAATGAGTCATGATTCAGGCCTCGACATTTGTTGAACTTTGGTAAAGCGTCTCGAACTGTCCTTTTTTATCTCTAGACTGTTTGGAGAAGCGTCCATCTGGACGGCGAATCTTTTGTTTAGCGTTACCGCTCGATGATTTAGCTTCCGATGAGTCATGAGCATCATTTCCTCCTCGCGCTTCGTGTGACTTACGCGCCCGATCGGCGGCGTTTTTTGATTCTCTCAATTGCTTCGCTTGGCGCAGGGAATCGATCAGGCCCTTGTTCGCCAGCATCATGGGATCTATTCCTGATTTAGCCATCCTCTTACGTTCTTCATCTCCCATGTTGAGAAACGAAGTAGAAGTTGGGACAACTGATCCTGTCGTGGCGTCTGGGAAACTTGTACCGCCTTGGAACTCCGGTCTACTAAGATAGAGGAAAACAGCCTCTGCTTGGAGTCTGGGTTTGAGGTCAGTCCATTGCTTTTTAATTCCAAGTTCTTTCAGTTCATCTGGCGTGAGTTTTAGTCGATCAAGACCAGCAACTTTGAGCACGTCTTCAATGGAGAATTTGGGTGACGTTGAGCTCTTGGGCAATTGCGCAAGTCTTCTATTGATATTGGCTTGTTCTGCATTCCACTCCTCAGCCTTCTTAAATACTACTAGAAAGTCCGCGCATGTTTTAAGGAAATCAAAGGCCTGCCGAATCAGCTGTTCCGGAGCATTTGTGGTCTCGAATTCAGGGGTATTAGCCGCGTCATCCGGAGGGTATGGGATTATGCCCGCTATTTTTAATGTGGCTGTAAGATTAGCGAGTTTAAGGGGAGACTCTCTTATCTCACCAATTGCGAACTTTTCAGACGAGATGGGTGACATGTTTGCTGTCGCGCTGTTTTTTGCTACACTCTTTTTCTTGTCCATGGCGGACGAAAGGTGTTTCTACCCCAAAAGCAACCTTGATCCCCCCAACGCCAAATAATGATGTGGCAACGGGGCTTGGGGCAAAAATCAGGCTTCCACCTTCAGCACACCTTTCATTGTGTGTATTCTTTAGCCATAACCTCCTCAGGAGTGCCAGCTTCCGCTTCGAGCCTGATACTAGATGGAACTATTTTGTCAGTAACAGGAGCAAGAAAGCCTCCCAATCCCGAAGTTACTGGGATCTTCTTATCGGCATATAGCTTGCTGGTGATACGGATGTCCGAATGCCGGAGGTAGCGGGACGCTTTCCAGATGCCGTCGCGACTGGCAATCACTGCTCCGATCTCTTTCCTCAAGGTGTGAATCGGACGGACACCGCTAACACCATGCTGCCTTAGCCAGATCAATAGTCTCTTGTGGGTCGGTTCACAGCGATAGCCGCGTGATTTTCGCTCCTGAATGGTGGCGAGGCGCTTGCGTTTCGATGGCTCGAGCACGAACGGGCTTTGAGCTTTCGTCATGTAATTCTCAAACAGAGCGCACAGTTCAGGCTCCAAATCAACATCCCCAGCACTGTCTTTGCTCTTCAACCGCTTGTGCTCCGTATCCTCTATCACCAGAACCCGGTTCACAAAGTCGAACTGACTCCACAAAAGCGTGTCAGCCTCGCTTCTGCGAAGGCCGCAGACAAGTGTGAGAAGCAGGAGTTTGAAAGCTTCGGAATCCTGTGTTGCAAGGTTGCTTTGTGCGGCTTGAAGAATCGACTCAGCGTCGATTTTGGAGCGATATCGAAGGCTTGGCTCTGACTCCGCAACGATGCCTTCAAAAAACAAAGGGGAGGAAAGCTGCATTTCCTTTTCGATGAAAGGTCGCACCTTTTTCGACAGCAAGGCTTTCGCATTCCTCACTAGCGAGTTAACTGTCACTGCGGCGCGCCCCCTTGCTTCTGGAGTAAGGGCGGTCTTCATTAACTTGTTACGCCAAGCCAGCACCGCGGCAGGAGTAAGGGCGGCCAGCGGCTTTGCGTCAATTCTCTCACGCCACTCGGTCCGTCCTTCCCTGGAGGCGTCGAATTTCTTTCCGCCGCTGATCTCAAGTACTCCCCCGGCGATTCGTCGGAGTGCCTTGGCGTAGGCTTCGAGGCTTTCAGAGCGAGCACTGGACAAACGAACATTCGCCGCAATCAAACTGCCTATTGTGGCGGAAGGCAGAGTTTCCGGCTTAGGAGTCGCCTTAGGTTTGTGAATCCGCAGCGCTTCCTCCCAGCCTTTACCTACTACATCACGATAGATTGACGCGGCCTTAGTAGCAGCCTCTGCCTTGTTCGCCGTGTGGAGTTGAAATTGCTCACGGCGATTGCCGAAAGATATACGGCAGGAGTAATCCGCATCCTCCTTGACCGTCGCGCCCTTGGTTCGCTTCCCTCGGGTGAATTTGAAGAGCCTCCCCCCAGCCTGCCAGTAGTTCGCGCTACCTTTGCTTTTCGGCGCGAAACGCACTGATTCCGATGAGCTGGCTACATTCGAAAGTGTAGCCAGTTTGTAGCCAGTTTTTTTGCCCTGCTCTGTGCCTTCTTGCTTCATTATGTTCCTGTTTGATAGCGCTTTGCCCTTATATATTGGGCATCCTAGCGCAGCAAGAGGGATCATAGAGAATCAGAAGCACACCCACCGCCAAAGACTGTAAATCTGCTGACTTTCGTCTACGCTGGTTCGAATCCAGCCCTGCCCACCACTTCCCGGGGCGCGACTCCAAGCAAAGTCGCTGCCATGCGGCCACACCAAGACATCCCCTCCGTGCGGGCGGTGACAAACTCCCGTTTGCAATCGCCGCGTGCCACGCTTTAAACGCAGCCGAACGCGTTGATTTTGAAGCACCAACCAGAACTCCCGGAATGAAGATCGCTCTCGATGTGATGGGCGGCGACCACGCCCCGCAGAACCCGATCGGCGGCGTGAAGCTCGCCCTCGAGACCCTGCCGCAGGTGGAGAAGATTTTCCTCGTCGGTATGCCGGATGTCATTGAGCGTGAATTGAAAGCCCAGGGCGTCTCCAGCCCGAAGCTGGAGATCATTCCGGCCTCCCAGATCGTGGACATGAGTGACAGCGGCCTCGACGCGGTGCGCAAAAAGAAGGACAGCTCCATTTCCCGAGCCGTGGACCTCGTCAAAGAGGGCAAAGCGGATGCCGTCGTGAGTGCCGGGCACACCGGAGCCGCGGTGACGGCCTCCCTGATTAAGCTGCGCACCCTTCCCCACATTGAGCGGCCGGCCATCGTGGCCATCATGCCCTCGCTGACGAAAAACTGGCTGCTCATCGACGCCGGGGCGAACCCGGACAGCGAGCCCCAGCACCTCGTGCAGAATGCCATCATGGGCACTGCTTTTGCCCGCCATGTGCTAGGCCGCTCCGAGCCTGTCGTGGGCCTCATGTCGAACGGCACCGAGGAGGAGAAAGGCAATGCGCTCTGCAAAGAGACCGGCAAGCTCCTGCGCCACACAAAGGGGCTGAACTTCCGCGGCAATGTGGAAGGTCACGACATCTGGGAAGATCCTCCCGATGTGGTCGTGTGCGATGGTTTCACCGGAAACATCATCCTCAAAACGGCCGAGGCACTGGCCCACGCCATGTTTGCGATGATCAAACGCGAGATCATGGCCGGCACCGTGACGAAGATCGGTGCCATGCTGGCCAAGCCCGCCTTCAAACGCGTTCACCAGCAGACCAGCGCCGATGAGGCGGGCGGCATGCCCCTGCTCGGCCTGAACGGCATCACCATCATCGCCCATGGCGGCGCCTCGCCCTATGCCATGAAAAACGCTATTCGTCAGGCCTGCGAGTCGATCAAGCACCAGATCAATCCGCACATCGAGGCCGCCGCCACCCAGCACTCCATTTTGAATCATGCCCACGCCTAGCACGCAGCCCTTTTGCACCTCAAGCATCATCGGAACCGGCAGTTACATGCCGGCCAGAGTGATGACCAATGAGGACCTCTCCAAGATCGTCGATACCTCTGATGAGTGGATCACCTCCCGCACCGGCATCAAGGAACGCCGCATCGCCGCGCCGGATGAAGCCACCTCAGACATGGCCTCCGAGGCCGCCAGACGCGCTATGGCAGACGCCGGGGTGAAGCCGGAGGACATCCAGCTCATCATCGTGGCCACAGTCACTTCCGACATGGCCTTCCCCAGCACCGCCTGCTTTGTGCAGAAGAAGATCGGTGCTTTGAACGCGGTCTGCTTCGATATCTCCGCCGCCTGCTCCGGCTTCCTTTATGCCCTGCAAGTGGCCCGCCACTTCATCAACACCGGCAACCGCACCACCGCGCTCGTCATTGGCGCGGAAAAACTCTCCAGCCTCGTCAACTGGCAGGACCGCAACACCTGCGTGCTCTTCGGCGATGGCGCGGGCGCGGTCGTCATCCGCAAGGCCTGCGAAAACGAGGAACCGGATGCCCAGGGCCGCGTGCTGAGCACCATCATGGGCAGCGATGGCAATCTGGTGGACCTTCTCAAGGTGCCCGGCGGCGGCTCCGCCTGCCCGCTCACGCCGGAAAACATCACATCACGTCCCAACACCATCCACATGGAAGGACGCGAGACCTTCAAGCACGCCGTCACCCGCATGCTTGAGGCCTCCCAGCAGGCCCTCGAAATGGCCGGCCTCAGCGCCGCCGATGTTTCGCTCGTCATTCCGCATCAGGCGAATGCCCGCATCATCAGTGCCATCGCCGAGCGTCTCAATTTGCCGAACGAGAAGGTCTTCATGAACCTCGACAAGTATGGCAACACCAGCGCCGCCACCATCCCCGTGGCCCTCGACGAGGCTCGTCGGGCCGGTCGCATCAAGAAAGGTGACGTCATCCTGCTCGTGGCCTTCGGCGGCGGCTTCACCTGGGCCAGCTCCGTGATTCGCTGGTAAGCACAACGTTGCCGTTCACTGCACGAAAATGAACTGCTGGCTGTTCAGCAGGGCAAAGATGAGGTCTTCGATGTCTTGAAGGCCCGAAGACTGCCACGCGGCCTTTTCGCGCGGCGTCGGCATACGTGACAAAAGCGAGCGATAGACCGTCTCGACCTGCTCCTCGGAGGTTGAAGCCTTTGCCAGATTCAGCCGGAGCTGTGTGTGCGGACGCAGGATGGACTCAAACAGCTCGCTGTTCATCAGCACGAGAGCCTGCGGCATGCTCGCATCCGTGCTGGCATTGTCGATGAGGTCACGGTCGCTCTGACCGAATTCGCGCAAGTAATGCCCGCGAGGTGCCGGAGACTCCATGTCCGCCGCGCGAGGCCAGTCACGTGTCTGAGCCTCACGAGCCTTTAGGTAGGCAGGCAGATCCTGGATGCCAAAACGGGCCGCTTCAGCACGAAAGACCTCCTCGCGAGCTTTCGCAGCTTTTTCCTCCTCCAGCGAAATGCGGCGATCAATGTCGTAACCGGGCACATCGATGTAGGCGCGGTTTTGGCCGGCCTTTTTGAGTTCTTCCATCGTGGGCTTTTGCACAGGAATGGGCGGCGGAGCCGGTTTACCGGTCTTCTTCTCATAAAGCCGTGCCACCGCAGGCACGACGACATGATCGTGAATCCCTGTGCGGGCCACAAACTCGATGCTGCGGATCTCGAGGTTCAGTTTTTCGATCAACGGCTTGTCCTTCGCCTTTTGAGCCGCGGTGTAGGCCTCGCGCAAAGGCTTCGAGCGTTCTTGAATGGCCTCGTAGCCTTCTGAAGCCTTCATCGCCCCGGCGAATATCTCCTCCGCCGAGAGCAGATCGAGCGCATCGCTCAACTTACCACGATACACGAGCTTGCCCGCCATCTCCGCATCGATGCCCTGACGGCGCGGCAGGTCTGGTGTGGCATGAATCAGCGTGGCAAAGCTGTCGTAAATCTGCTCCGCGGTCATGCGACGCAGCAGCGGGCCGGTGAAGCGGCAGGGCTCGCCCGCCATCAACTCAGCACGCGTGGCCTCGCTTTGATAAGCACGCGTGTGGTAGAGCACGCGGAGAAAGGCCCGCACGTCATAGCGCAGCGAGACCATCAGCTTTTCGAGGTGCTTCATCAGCGCGGGATTCGATGCCACGGTGCTGTCGAGGATTTCATCCACCGGCTCGATGAGACCAGCGCCGAAAACCTTCTTCCACAGCCGGTTGGCGATCACGAGCGTGAAGCGCGGGTTTTCCGGAGATGTCATCCATGCGGCAAACGACTCCAAATCACCCGTTGCCGGCGCACCGAGCATCGTCGCGGCTTTCACGGCATCGTGAGGCTTCGCATCATCGTAAACGTAATCGTGCGGCAGCTTCAACACACGCTCAGGCAGGGCGACCACCTTGCTGTAGCGCACAAAGTCACCCAGGTTCTCGAACACACGCCCGAGATGCTTGCTCGCGGTGGCAAGCGCTGGGTCTTTGCGCGATGCCGCCATCATCGTGTTCGCGCCCTTTTGCTGCGCGATGCCGGTGAAATTCGTCTCCAGCGGGTAGGTGAAGGCCGCCATCTGGTAGAACTGCATCTGCGTCCATTTGTCGAAGGGATGGTTGTGACACTGGGCGCACTCAATGCGCGTGCCGAGGAAGACGCGCGTAGTGTTCGAGAGGTTGTCCAGCGGCATGCCGAGATCACGCATGTAGTAGCCGATGGCCGGATTGTCCCACACCTTCCCCTGCGCGGTGAGCAGCTCGCGCACAAAGGCGTCGTAAGGCATGTTTTCGCGGATACGACGCTTCACGTGCTCGAGGTAAGGCTTCGACGTCATGTCTCCCTGCCCTCCATTCGCACGCGACTGCACGCGCAGCAGATCCGCCCAAAAATGAAACAGGTGTGACACATGGCCTTCACCTGCCAGCAGTGCCTCGATGAGCCGCGAACGCTTCTGCGGGTCCTCGCTCGCGAGGAAGCTCCGCGCCTCCTCCAGCGTCGGGATGCGCCCGGCGATGTCCAAATAGATGCGCCGCACGAAGGTTGGATCGTTCACCGGCGGATTCGGCTGCACGCCATGCTTCTGCCAGTCCTGCGCCAGCAGTTCATCGATACGCCGGGCCTCTTCGCTGGCTGGAAGAGCCGCCGACAGCAGGAATGTGGAAACAAACAGGCGCGTGAATGAGGTCATGAACAGTCCGCGAAACGGGCCACACCGCGGGCTTCTAGCCTGCCCGCCCGCTAAATCGTGTAACAAATCGAGCACGCAGGGCTTGTGAGATGATGACACGACCGCTAGCCTTTCCGACGCATGGCCATTTCCATTGATGACATCCTCCAAGCCGCCGAAGAGCATCAGGCGAGCGACGTTTTCCTCCAAGAGGGCGAGGTGCCCCGCATGAAGATCAACGAGCAGCTCATGATCTTCGGCGATGAAAACCTCATGCTGCCCGCCATGGCCGGTCTGTGGCAGGCCTGCGGTGGCGACACGATGAAGGACCTCGATGTCGATACCGGCATGGTCTCACGCACGGGCACGCGTTTTCGTGTCAATCTTCACAAAGTGCTCGGCCGTCTCGCCGCCACGCTGCGCCGAGTGCGCACGGACATGCCCGCGCTGTCAAAGCTGGGCGCACCCGAGTGGCTGCTCACCCGCTGGGCCATGCAGGAGCACGGCATGGTGCTCGTCACCGGCTCCACCGGCCAGGGGAAGTCCACCACGCTTGCCGGCATGCTGCACTGGATGAATTCGAACGTCGCACGGCACATCGTGACCATCGAGGACCCCGTGGAGTACATCTTCACCAACAACCGCTGCATGTTCACGCAGCGTGAAGTGGGGCGTGACACGCCCAGTTTCCCCCGCGGCCTGCGTGCGGCCATGCGCCAGGCGCCGGATGTGATCTTCGTGGGTGAGATTCGTGACTACGAGACCGCTTTCACCGCGCTGCAAGCCTGTGAGACAGGCCATCTCGTGATCGCGTCCATGCACAGCGCAACCGTGGCGGACACGATGGAACGCTTTGTGAATCTCTTCCCCGCCGATCAGGTTGGCATCGGCCTGCACCTGCTCTCGCATCAACTCGTCGGCGTGCTCTGCCAGAAGCTCGTGCCCGGCGTGAATGGTCATCTCAGCCTCCTCGTCGAGCATCTGCAAAACGGCGGCGCGGTGCGTGACTGGATCGCACGTCGCGCCACGAGCGAAATCAGCGAATACATGACCCGTGCGAACGATCCAAACTGCCGCACCTTCCTCCAATCGATCGCCGCCGCCTACGAGCAGGGCATCATCGACGAGCCCACTGCCATCGCCGCCGTGGGGAACGAGGCCGAGTTCCGCCGCGCCGCCCGCGGCATTTCCTGATCCATCGCTTCTTTTGCATCATGCGCACTCACGATCTCATCGACTACCTTTTCATGGTCATTGAACGCGGCGGTTCTGACCTCCACCTCGCGGCCGGCAGCCCGCCCATGGGCCGTTTCAATGGCGTGCTCGATCCCCTCACCGAGGAGGAGCTGGAGGTCACCGACCTGCGTGAGCTCATTCTCGGCGTGTTGAAGGAAAACCAGCGTGCGAAGCTCGAGCAGGAGTGGGAGCTCGACTTTGCCATCCAGGTGGAAAACCTCGGCCGCTTCCGTGGCAATGCCTGCTACGTCCTCGGCCGCATCGAGGCCTCGTTCCGCTACATCCCGCATTCCATCCCGGAGATCCGCGATCTCGGCCATGGACCCACCGTGGAGGGTTTTGCCAAATTGCGGGATGGTTTGATCCTCGTCACCGGCACGAGCAACTCAGGCAAGACCACCACACTCTCCTCGCTCACCCAGCACATCTCCCGCGTGCGCAAGGCCAACATCGTGAGCATCGAAGACCCCATCGAATACGTCTTCCAGCACGGCCAGAGCGTCATCCGCCAGCGCCAGGTGGGCGCGGACACGCATACCTTTGCCGCCGCCATCAAAAGCGCCCTGCGCCAGGATGCGGATGTCATCGTCGTGAGCGAGTTGCGTGACCTCGAAACGATGCGCACAGCCCTCACCGCCGCGGAGACAGGCCATCTCGTCATCAGCACGCTGCACACGCACGATGCTCCCAGCACCATCTTGCGCATCATGGATGCCTTTCCGGAGGAGCAGCAGGATTTTGTGGCCTCCCAGCTCGCCAGTTCGCTGCGCGGTGTGATCTGCCAGTCGCTCATCGTGCGCCGTGATGAGTCAGGACGTGTCATGGCCTCCGAAGTGATGGTGGGAAACTCCGCCATCGCGGCCTGCATCCGCTCCAAACGCCTCACGCAACTGCCGAATCTCATCCAGATCGGCGGCATCGATGGCATGCACACCATCGATGACAGCCTCATCCACCTCGCCAGGCATGGCTTCATCACCGTCGAGGACGCGCTCGTCCGTGCGCGAGATGCGAAATTCGTCGAGTTGAACTGTGCCGGCTTCGAGAAATAGGGCCAGGCTGTACTCCGCTGGTGTCACGGGCGTTGCATTTGTTCCCGTGAAGGCCTCTACTGTCGGCTCATGACAAAAATCGGCCAGCGAAACACTCTCACCGTGCTCCACAGCACGCCCCGCGGCATCTACCTCGACGCGGGTGAGCTCGGCGAGATCCTGCTGCCAAACCGTTACATTCCTCGCGGCACCGAACTCGGCCAGACGCTCGATGTTTTCATCTACCGCGACTCCGAGGACCGGCTCGTCGCGACCACCGAGCGGCCCCTCGCGATGGTGGGTGAATTTGCCACGCTGGAAGTCGTCAGCGTGAACCGGAACATCGGCGCCTTTCTCAACTGGGGTCTGCCCAAGGATCTGCTGCTGCCCTTTCGTGAGCAGGGCGAGCAACGCGTGCTGCCGGGCCAGAAGGTTGTCGTTTATGTCATGCTCGATGACAAGACAGACCGCATCATCGCCACCACGCGGCTGAACCGCCATCTCAGCAAGGACCGCCCGCCATTTAAGCTCAAGCAGGAGGTGCGCCTGCTCATCGCCGCCCGCACGCCGCTGGGCTACAATGCCATCATCGAAGGCACGCATCTCGGTCTGCTGTATCATACGAATGTCGGTGCGCCGCTGCAGATCGGCCAGCAGGTGAAGGGCTATGTGATGATGATTCATCCCGGCGGGAAGATCGATCTCAGCCTCGACGCCTCTGGGTATCAACGCGTGGCCTCGCTCACCGACAAAATCCTCGAAGCGCTCAAACAAAGCGGCGGACGCCTGCCTTACGATGACGACAGCCCGCCGGAGCAGATCCGCGCGGCTTTTGATGCGAGCAAAAAAGCCTTCAAGCAGGCACTCGGAGCCCTCTACCGGCAGCGCCGCATCCAGTTCACCCATCCCGGCATCATGCTCGTGAATCCCGGCGAGGCCCGGACGGGCGATTGGAGGCCCAACTGAGATTTTGCGTCCAATAACCGGCCTCCAACACCTCCTTCCTGCTCCATGAACCGCCGTCACTTTCTCCACACCTCCCTGCTCGCCGCCATCTCAGCCTCCGCCGCCGAAGGGCGTGCGCCACGCGTGCTGCTCCGCTCCTCGTGGCAAACCGTGAACATCGGCGACATCGCGCACACGCCGGGTGTCCTCGCCTTGCTCGAAAAGCATCTTCCGCAGGCCGAGGTGCGCCTTTGGCCGTCGAAAGTGGACAATGGCGTGGCCGAGATGCTGAAGGCACGCTTCCCGAAGGTCCAAATCGTGAACGGCGAGGCCGTGAAGAAGGCTTTCGACGAATGTGACTTCCTCCTGCATGGCAGCGGCCCTTCGCTCGTGGCCGAAAAAGACGTGGTGAAGTGGTCGAAAGCCACCGGCAAGCCTTACGGCATCTACGGCATCACGTTCAGCACGCAGGGCTCGACCTCCACCAAGCCCTCGGCCGATGGCGCGGTGGCCAATTCGGTCGAAGTGCTCAGCGGCGCGAAGTTTGCCTACTTCCGCGATTCTGCGTCACTGGAGCTCGCGAAGAAGAAAGGCTGCACCTGCCCGCTCATGGACTACGGCCCCGATGGAGCCTTCGCCGTTGATTTGGCCGATGATGCCAAGGCGGAAGCTTTCCTGAAGGCGAACGGCCTCGAACACGGCAAATTCCTCTGCTGCATCCCGCGCCTGCGTTTCACGCCTTACTGGACCATTCCCGAGAAGAAGGCCAAACCCGATCCCGTGAAGCAAGCTCGCAACGACGCGATGCGTGATCACGATGGCAAACCGCTGCTCGATGCGATTGTGAAAGTCATCGAGAACACCGATTTGAAGATCCTCCTCTGCCCCGAGGACAAGACGCAGATGCAGGTGGGCAAGGAGATGCTCTACGACAAGCTGCCGGCGGCCGTGAAGGCCCGTGTCGTGTGGCGTGAGAGTTACTGGCTCACCGATGAGGCCATCAGCACCTACCGCCGCAGCGCCGGCCTCTTCGGCCACGAGATGCACAGCCCCATCATGTGCATCGGCAATGGCATCCCCGCCATCGTCTGCCGCTGGGCCGAGCAGACCACCAAAGGCCTCATGTGGCGCGATATCGGCCTCGGCGACTGGCTTTTCGACCTCGACAAGGACGACGAACTCGCCCGCGTGGCCGACACCGTGCTCGCCATGGCCAAAGACCCCGCCGCCTCCAAAGCCAAGGCCGCCAAGGCCCGCGACTTCGTCATGAACCGCTTCGCCACCAGCATGGGCATTCTTGCGGGTGAGCTCCAGAAAGCCTGAGCGCCTACTTCCAGCTCAGTTTCTCTTTGAGAAACTCATACGTCCCCACGCCGTGGATCATGTGCGGGCCGTCGAAGTGCTCGATGGTCGTGCGGTCGCCGATGCGGAGCTTGTTGTAGAGGCGGCGAACCTTGGCGAACTCGTAGTTCACCCATTCGTCGATGCCCACGCCGTCGTTGTGGCCACGCTCGACCATGAAGGGGCGCGGTGCGATGAGGGCGGCCATCTCCGCGTAGTTGAAGGTGCGGCCCAGGTTCCACTCCCAGATCTCGTATTCGTGCGTGTGGATGTAGCTCATCGGCAGGTCGTTGCTCACGCACTTGCGCACCCACTCATTGAAATCACCGCTGCAAATGCTCAGGCAGTAGTCTTTGAGCACGGCTGGCGTGCGCATGGCTGATTTCCCGCCGTAGCTGAGGCCATAAAACGCGATCTTCTCCGGCATCGTGAAGGGCTGCGCCTTCAACCATTCGAGGATGCGCTGATGCTGACCGTTAATGACACTGTAAAGCGTTAGGCCGAGCGGATTGAGCTTCCGCTGAAGCGTGCGGAAGGCGTGCATGCCGCGATACGGATTGTGCGGCGCAAAGGTCACGAAGCCCTGCTCCGCGAGCCTCAGCGTGAACGCCTGATAAGCTCCAAACGCCCGCTGTGAAGCATCCGTGGTGATCGTGTCCTCCGGAATGCCTTCCAACCCATGCTGGCAGACCACGACGGGGCGCTTCTCGCCCTCTTTGAGCTCCTTCGGCAAACACAGCCATCCCCAGGCAAAGACATCATCCCATACATCGAGCGTGACCTCGTAGATGCGCACCTTGTCCGTCTCGCTTACGAAGCGGCTCTTCGCGTTCATCGGCTTGTCGGGATCAGGCAGACGCCCGATGACCTCGTTCCAGAAACGATCACGCTCCTTTGCCGTGTGAGCCTCAAACTCCGCGACCGACTTCAGCGGCAGCTTTTTCCAAAACTGCTCATTTCGCTCCGTCTCGGTGCTCACGAGCAAACGCTGCGTGAAGGCCTCCAGCTCACGCACGAGGCGTTTTTGGCGTGTGGGGTCGGGTTTCAGAGAGACAGAAGGGACCGAAGAGACAGGAAGTGACGCCGTGGGTAGAAGATGGCGGATGATCTGGTCATTTGAGGTCTCTCCGGTGGCGGCGAGGATTTGGCTATTCGGCGCGAGCTGTTTCGCTCGGGCGATTTCGCCTTCAAATGAGGCCAACGAAGGCTCCGAGAGTCTTCCAGGCGCCGCGATGGCTCTCACACCTTTCGGAGCCTCCATCGAGACGGTCCATTTGGGATAAAACAGATGCTGCAGCACCAGCGGACGCGGCGCGATGAGGCTGGCGATCTCCGCATCACCGAGATCACGGAGCAAGCCGAAGACATTCCGCTCGATCGGCTCCTGCCACACGCTCTCGCGAGGGGCGAAGTAACCTGCGGAATAGACCGAATCGATCCGCTCGTCGACGGCCGCGGCATGCAGCGCGAGCATGCCGCCTTCTCCGACGCCCGCGATGAGCACAGGCACCTGTTCTTGCTGCGCCTTGAACCAATCGACCAGTGCCAGCGCCTTCTGCACTTCATAGCCGATGAGGTGGCGACCAAGCTCGTAGCTCTGGCGATAGATCCACTCGCGATGCGAGCAGTTCGTCTTCACGCCGAATTTGTCATTCGTGCTGAATTCCGAGTCACGACTGATCAAGGCGGGCAGGATGACCTCCGCACCACTGCGCAGCAAAAAGCCTTCGATGAGCTTCTCCGGCGTGCTGGAGGCATCGGGAATGTAAATCACGCGAGCCACCGGCTTGCCCTTTGGCTGCACATAAAGGCCCTCGCCATGCACGCCTTCGAAAACAGGCCAGCGAACGCGGAACACGCGGCAGGTTTCCGTCTCATGAACCAGCGACGGCGTGGTAGTGTCGCCGATGAGTTCGAGTGCCGTGAATGGAAGACGCTCATCAACGAGCCCGCTGGCCGCTTTGAGCTTCTCACGCGTCGGCTTGCGCGTCGCTTTCGATTGCTCGATCAGCCGCAACGCCATCTTGTCGATGCCAGCGACCATGGTGGCGGAGAAATCGGGATTCGGCATGAGCGGTTGTGTGCCGGGCAGGACTTGAGCATGAGCAACGAGGCAGGTCAGCACTGTCAATGCCGTCAGGAATCCGAAGGAGTGGGACATGAAACTCAAACGCTGCTGGATGTGCGCCCTTGCCATGCCATGGCCTGATGAAGCCACAAAAAACCGCCGGACACACAGGGCATCCGGCGGCATGGCTTGCTTCGATCAGCGATCAGTTTTCGAGCGGTGTGGCAGACTTGAGCAGATCCTCGCTCTTCGGCAGACCATCGAGCGGATCCTTCACGGGTTCCTTGGTGAACCCCGTCACGCCAGCTTTCACCACAGGGAGCAGGATGCCCTGCGTCTGCCCGTCGGTGGCTTGCGTGAAGATGTCCATCCCGCCGGCTTTCTGCGGCACGGTAACCATGCCGGTGCTGCCGTTGAGATCGACGACCTCCGCGCTGCCATCCTGCCGGCCGATGATGACCTGCCCGCCCGTCCAGGTGCGGCCTGGGCGGATCTGCCCGGCCACGCTGGCGTTCCATTGCGGAGGCCACGCGGAGGCGACGGGGTTTTCAAACACGAGCGGCACATTGCTGGCGCTGGTGTCCGTGAGACCGGCGGTCATCGCCCAGTGGTTTTCATTGGCGGTCACCGCACGATCAAACGCGGGTGACTTGCCGATCATGCCATCCGGGCTGTAGCCGGCGGGACTGCCGAAGATGCGCTCGTCATCGATCACCCGCTGCTGGAACAGCAGGTGAAAGGCTTCGTTCGCATTTTGAGCCGTGCCGCCGGTGAGCGGGTTCAGCACCGAGTCAGGGTACTGCGACTGATTTTTGGCGGCGAACTGCTTCAAGGCCATGATGACCTGTCTGCAATTGTTCGACGCCTGGTTCTGACGTGCCATCTTCAAGACCGCCTGCCCGGCAGGGATCGCCAGCCCCGCGAGAATCGCGATGATGGTGATCACCACCAGCAGTTCGATCAGCGTGAAGCCGACGTCCCTCCTGTGTGTGTTTGTTTTCATGGTATGGGTATGTCTATGTTTTATCTATGTGGAGCCGCCGTCTGATGAGGCGGCGGTTCCAGCACGATTTGACTCCTCCCACGCCACGCGTGTCCATAAAAAAACCCGGAGGGGACACCTCCGGGCTCAGATTGTTAAATCGTGATGCGATGATCCGAATTAGCTCTTGGCGGCGATGGACTCGACCTTGTTGTGGCCGACCTTGGCGGTCACGTCCTTGCCGACGAGCTTCTCATCGACGGAGGCGGACGGGCCGAGCTTGTAGCTCTTGCTGCCGATGGTGACTTCCTTCTTCTCGGAGTCGAACTTCTTCAGCTTGCCGGAGACGTCTTCGGTTTTGCCGCAGCCAGCGAAGGCAGGAGCAGCGAGGGCGGCGATCACGAGGGTGGTGAGGATGGATTTCATAGGTGTGTTTGAGTGGAGGGTTCCGTGCGGCGGACCGGTCTCGGGACGCCAAAAATCGCGGAATGCGTCATTAAACACGGCTGAAGGGTGCTTTGGCTATCAAAATTTTTGTGGGGGCGGCAGAAAGCGCTCGTCTCAGCCCCCGCCTCCGTGCCAGACTGCCTGAATGCGTCTCCCGCTCCTCCCTGTCCTGATTTGGTCCGCTCTGTGCAGTCTGGCCCACGCTCATCCGCTGCCGGAAATCCCCATCCATGCCTCCTTTGACGGCCAGGGCGGCCTCAGCCTGCGCACGGAGGTGGACCCGCGTTGCTTTGAGCCGGACCCGAATGTGGCCCCCTCCGTGACGAAGGCCGATTTTGCCCTCACGCCCGCCGCCCAGCAGGACAAATGGAAGACGCAGGCCAGCGACTACATCCGC
The DNA here is from genome assembly GCA_016795465.1 of Verrucomicrobiaceae bacterium. Lineage (GTDB taxonomy): Bacteria > Verrucomicrobiota > Verrucomicrobiia > Verrucomicrobiales > Verrucomicrobiaceae > Prosthecobacter. The sequence continues at coordinate 16,333 of JAEUHK010000051.1, forward strand.
CAAACCGTGCGCTTCCTCCTCGATGGGGCCCCGCCCTTGGAGCCGGTGTTTGAATGGACCTTCACCACGCATGAAAACGCGCCTTTGAAGAACGACGACGACGTGGTCGTGCTCACCGGCACCGCCAGCGTGAAGATCCCGCCTGCCGCCACCGGCTTCTCCATCGAGGCGACGAAGGCCGGCAGCCTCAGCGTCATCCTGCGCAATGTGGTGCGTGGCACGGCCTTGGAGCGCTTTCAGGTGCTCTTTCCCGGTGAAACGAGCTATGTGCTCGATTTTAAGACCTGGGAGCCCCGCACGCCTCCACCCGCCGTGATCGAGGCAAAGGACGAAGAACCCGTCGCCGCACCCGTGCCCGCCACCGAGACCTCTCCTGAGACTCCAAACAATCGCAGCATGCTGTTGATGCTCTCCGGCGTGGCCCTCGTCGTCGCCTTCTTCGCTCTTCGGGCAAAGCAGAAGCCCCAATCGTAGGTCGGGAAGCTGCGGCGGATATTACTCCGTCTCTTCCTCAAGCCCCTTCGCCGAAGTTCCCGACGTTTGAGGCCCAACGTCTCCACACCCCACACACCCGATCCGTCGGGAAGTTTGGCGAAGGAAACCGAGGTCACAGCGCAGCCCCAAACCGCCAAACCTTCCCACCCCACGGCCGCCGAACTTCCCATTTGCGCCTTCCGCCGTGGGCTGGTAGGACCGCCGCCGTGAATCAGGCTTTCGTTCTCGGCGCGGGCCTCGGCGAGCGGTTGCGTCCTCTGACGGAGCAGCTCCCGAAGCCGCTCATCCCCGTCTTCCACCGTCCGCTCATCACCCATGCGTTTGATCATCTGCATGCGGCCGGTGTGCGGCGTCTCGTGGTGAACACCCACCACCTTCCCGGCGAATACGACAAGGCCTTCCCCGAGCATCGCTACCAGGACATGCCCATCGCCTTTCGCAATGAGAGCCCCGTGCGCCTCGAAACCGCCGGCGGTATCGCCAACGTGCGCGATTTGCTCCACGACGAACCCTTCCTCGTCTATAACGGCGACATCCTCACCGACCTCCCGCTCGCGCCGCTGATCGAGGAGCATCAGCGTAGTGGAAACATCGTCACGCTCGCCCTGCGCAGCCATGGGCCCGCCTTGCACATCGCCTACGACGCGGCGGGCCGTCGCGTCACCGACATCCGCAACAAGCTCGAAACCGGCGATGAAGGCACGCACCTCTTCACCGGCATCTACGCCTGCTCGCCAGCCATTCACGACTGGCTCACGCCCGGCAAGGTCGAGTCCGTCATCCCCATCTTCCTCGAAATGATCCGTCGTGGCGTCAAAGTGGGAGTCGTCGTGCTCGATGAAGGCCAGTGGTGGGATCTCGGCAGCCGCACGCAATACCTCGCCGCCCACGCCGCGCTCAACGGCATGCACGGCCCGGCGATTCATCCCGAGGCAAACGTTTCCGCTGATGCCATCCTCCGACGCACCAACGTCATCGGCCCCGGAGCCATCGTCGAGCCCGGTTGCCAGCTCGAAGACTGCATCCTCTGGCCCCACGCCAAAGTCGTCACCGGTGCCCGCCTCACCCGCTGCATCGTGCGCTCTCATATCACCGCGGCGGGAACATTCGAGGACGTCGATTTCTAAAGCCGGGACAGTTTCATGTTCCAAGTTTCAGGTTTCAAGTTTCAAGTTTCAAGCCCCAGCACCCAACACTCCAAGCCTCCAACACTCCAGCCCGCCACTCCCCTCTTGAAACTTGGAACCTGAAACCTGAAACTCCCGCTTCATTCGTCATTCCGCATTCCTCATTCGTCATTCCATCCCCCACATGCCTCCCGAACACGAAGCGCTCCTCATCCTCACCCGCGAGCAATTTCCCGCGCTTCGTGACTTCGCCTGCGAGGTCGAGCCCATCGTCAAAGGCGGCTCCGATCGTCACTTCTACCGGCTGAACTGGGCGAACGAGGCCCACACGCCGATGATCCTCATGGTCTATACCATGGCACGGCGGGACAATCCGAAGTTCGTGCCCGCCACGCGACGCCTCGCGAAGCTCGGCGTGCATGTGCCGGGCATTCAGGCCTTCGATGAGCAGCGCCTCTGCGTGTGGCTGGATGATTTGGGCCGCGTGGACCTCCACAGCTTCCGCGAGCAGCCTTGGAGCACCCGCTTCCCGCTTTACGAAGCCACGCTGCGGGAGGTGGCAAAGCTTCACAGCGTCACCGAGGATCATCTCTCGCGTGCCGATCACGCCGAGCTGGAGCCGGAGTTTGATGAGGCGCTCTACGAGTGGGAGCAAAACTACTTCCTCGACCACTACGTCCGCGGTTTCCTCGGCCGCGAGTTTCTCGACCGGGAATACGACGCCGCCCACGAGACGCTCCGTCGCCTCCGCCGACGCCTCGCCCGCCTGCCACGCTGCCTCGTGCATCGCGATTTCCAAAGTCAGAACGTCCTCATTCGCGGCGAGGACGCCTGGTTCGTCGATTACCAAGGCCTGCGCCTCGGCCTCGCCGAATACGACCTCGCCAGCCTGCTCTACGATCCCTACGTCACCCTCACCCGCACCGAACGCGGCTACCTGCTGAGCTACTACGCCAAGCACCGCGGCCTCGACCTCGCCGAACTGCGCGAGGTCTTTTATCTCTGCGCCGCCCAGCGTCTCATGCAGGCCCTCGGAGCCTACGCCAACCTCAGCCGCAACCTCGGCAAACCCCACTTCGAGCAGCACATCCCCGCCGCCATCGCCAACCTCACCGAAGTCTGCGCCGAAGGCGAAGCGCTGGAGGAGTTGCGGACGCTGTTTGCGGGAGGGTTGTGAAATGGAATAGCTGGATGGCATTCAAGTGCGCTTGCCGTCCTGGAGTGCTCCAGCCCTCTGGAGCTTTCCGTGTGCGTTGAGTCGTTCGAAAGCGTCGGAGGTCCGGCGCACTCCAACCCGCCCCTCCGACCCTTGGGCTGGATTGCTGGAGGCTTGCAGCCTTCCTCGTCGAATTGGCCAGCCTTTTCCGAAAGCGATTCTATTACCTTCGATTTTTGACCGCGAACGCCAGCATGTCAGGGTCAAAGTCCGGGACATACAGCCACTCGGTCAGGTAGTCGCCCATCTTGTCCCCACTGAGAAAAGCCATCTTCAGCGATCCCAAATTCTTGTTGGCGATGTCCTGAATGAACTTGTCTCTTTCCTTTCCATCCGAAGGCAAGCTGTCGGTCATAAAACGAATGGCGATCTTGTCTCCGATAGCGTGTCCTCCCTTGATCGTTTGGACGACCGTGGCTCGCAAGACCACCTCAGCGAAAGGCGGATTGACCTGAGTGAGCGAGGTCTGATAAACACAGACTAACACAACCTGCTCAACCTCCTTGATCGTATGTCGCAAGGCATCGTCATCGCCGAGAAACGTCCAGCGTGGTGCCGCCTCAGGCTTCTTGGAAACCGGCTCCTTGGCCTTCACCACGTTCGGTGACAGACCAATCAGGCCAATCAAGAGGGGGATGATTTCTCTTCGGTTCATAGAAAGACGACGTGTTGAGTTGCTGGAAGCCAAAACCTGTCGCTTGAAAGCTTAGTCCGTCGTTGAGTCGGTTGGAACCAAATAGTTGCCAGCCATCCCACTGGCTGGATACAGGCATCCACATCGCTGTCGGCCATCACCAAACTCACCGAAGGGGAAATTCCGGAGGAGCTGCGGGCGCTGTTTGCGGGAGGGTTGTAGGGTTAGTCGCAGCCGCCTGCTCAATCAAACCGCTCACTTATCGGAGGGAGCTTCAATTCGACCCTTTTCTGGTTGAATTCCCCTTGTGAAAGCGGTCCATGCGCCACGTCCTTGCCACTTTGTTGATCAATGACTTGGAGCTTCTCCAAATAGTAGAACTCAGGCCGCGTCTTGTCCCCATTGGGATGCCTTTCTATTACGATCCATTTTGGATCTTCTCCGATACCCACGACTTTGGGCCTTACGAGTCCTTGAATGCCGCCACCACCCACTTGGACTCCGAACTTGATCAGTTCAGAATCGTCAATCGCGTAAACCACATAGTTCCCACTGCTCCACCGCTCTCCTGGATCACAGCTGCTGAGGACCACAGAGATTAGACACACGATTGTGCGCAAAAACTTATACATGGTGGATAACTGCCTCGTCGCCGTTGCTGTGCAATCCACAAATCCGTTCGTATCTTGCCTTCAATAAATAAGTCTGTTGTCGCTCACCTTGACCACCTTTGCCAGGCGAAGCCTTGATTCCTTGACCGGCTTGACCGTCCCCCCTTGTCCAATTCACCAAACACCCGGCACGCCATTTGCATCTGAGACAGACCACCGCATCATCGCGGCCCCACTATGACCTCCAAACGCTCCGCCGGCATCCTCGCGCCTGTTTTTGCCCTCCGCCATGACCATGACTTTGGCATTGGCGATACCCGGGCGCTGCGGGAGCTCATGGACTGGGCGGCGGAGCATGGCATGGGCTTTGTCCAACTGCTGCCCATCAACGAAACCGGGCCGGACAACAGCCCGTACAACGCGATCAGCTCCGTGGCGCTGGATCCGGTGCTGCTGGAAATCTCGCTCTACACGCTGCCGGAGCTCACGCCGGCCGATATCGCCGCCGCTAAGACCGGCGAGGACTTCAGCGGCGATTTGGTGAACTTCCCCGCCGCCCGCCGCGTGAAGACGAAGCTGCTCCAGCTCGCCTTTTCGCGTTTTGGCAAGAACAAGACCCGCGCGAAGGCCTTCGCGACCTTTTGCAAGGCCGAGGCTGCGTGGCTCAAAGATTACGCCATCTTCCGCACGCTCATCGACAAGCACGGCCACGAGATGTGGGACCACTGGCCTGCCGATGCCCGCGCCAGCGTCGATCCCGAGGGACCGGAGGCCACCTACCATGCCTGGGTGCAGTGGATCGCCTTCACGCAATGGCGGGAGCTGCGCACCTACGGCACGAAGATCGGCGTGCGACTCATGGGCGACATCCCCATCGGCGTGAACTACTACAGCGCCGATGTCTTCGCCAATCCGCACCTCTTCAACCTCGGCTGGAGCGGCGGCGCGCCGCCGGAGAAGATCTTCAAAGACGATCTCTTCGTCCAAAAATGGGGTCAAAACTGGGGCATCCCGCTTTACCGTTGGGATGTGATGGAGCAGGACGACTTCGCGTGGTGGCGTCAGCGCATCGCGAAGCTCACCGATGTCTTCCACATCTTCCGCATCGACCACGTGCTCGGCTTTTACCGCATCTACGGCTTCCCGTGGCGTCCGCAGCGGAACGCCGAATTCCTCCCGCTCACCGAGGACGAGGCCAAAGTCCGCACCGGCGGCCATCTGCCGCATTTCATCGAGCACGACGACGACACGCCGGAGCACTGCGCCGCGAATCGAGCTGCGGGCGACAAATACCTGCGCATGATCCAGGCCGCCGCCCAAGGGGCAGAAGTCGTCGGCGAGGACCTCGGCGCGGTGCCGGACTATGTGCGCCCGCACCTGCTGGAGCGCGGCATTCCCGGCTTCAAAGTGCCGCAGTGGGAGGTCACGCCCGATGACAAGGCCATCTCCGGCCTCACCTACGACGAATGCAGCTTCACCACCTACGCCACGCACGATCATCCGCCGATGGCCGCCATCTGGGACGGCTGCCGCCACAACATGCACCACGCCCCCGAGCACGAGGACCGCATGAAAGCCGGCCGCGAGCTGCGCCTCCTTGCCGAATTCGCCAGCATCCCTCCGACGAGCGACTACCCGCCCTACAACGACACGATCAAGTGGCAGCTCATGCGCGGCCTCCTCGCCAGCGCCAGCCGCTACGCCGCCATCATGATCACCGACCTCTTCAGCATGACCGACCGCTTCAACGTCCCCGGCGTCGTCAGCGATGCCAACTGGCGCACTCGATTCCCTTACTCGACGCAGCAAATGCGTGAGAAGGCCGAGCTGAACGCCGAGGCCGTGAAGTTCCGCGATCTCGCGAAGGAGACGCGGAGGGCGTGAAATTGCTAATCGTAGGTCGGGAATGTTTGGCGCAAAGAGCATCGCAACCCATTCGACGCTCTTCGCCAAACTTCCCGACGGTTTGGGAAGCCGCGCATGCCACACAACGCTCGAACCAGTCGGGAAGTTCGGCGAAGAGCACGCAGCCTCATCGCGGTGCAAATCCCGCCGAACATTCCCGACCTACAAAAAGCGCGGCTACCTCTTCACCAGCACATCCTCGCTATCCACCCACGAGGCCAGATAAGGCCATTCGGCTCCCTTCATCCAGAGAGCCATCACAAACGGTTGATCGAAAACAAAGCGCCGCGGCAGTGGAGGGAGCTTGGTGGCATCGGATGGCTTGGGGCCAAGTCCACCGCCACCTGCCGCAGCCAGAAAATCAGGCGCGACCTTGAACACGGCATGGGCCAGCGCTCCTTCCTCATCCAGCTTGAAAACGATCAACTGCTGAGCCTCACGAATCTCCCACCACGTTCTCCACCCATTCGGCAATTTTTGCTTGAGATAGCTTTTCCCAATCAACTCTCCGAAATCGCAGGCGAGCTTGGTGTTCAGCTTCGGCATCCAAAACACATCCGCTGGCGTGAGTTGGTTGTGATAGCGCCACCAGGCGTTGTTATGGCTCACCACTTGATCGACGGGCAGCGGCTGCTTCATGGCACGTTTCATCCACTCGATGCCTTCGGCCAGACTGGTCAGTTGAGGCTTGGTGCCGATCAGCATGAACTCAGGCCGCGCCTTCTCGCCGGTGAAAAAGGTAATCTTGAGCAGAAAAGAGCCCCGGCGGTCATCCGCGAGGATTTGAACCACATCAAAGTGCGCGAGAACCTCATCCTTTGCGCATCCGAAACCTGCCACGCGTGGTTTTTCTCCATTCGAAAGCCGGAAGGGAGCATTCGAGGCCTTGAACGAAGCCGGGAAACGCGGTGCATGGGCCAGACAACTGACGAACAAGGCTGTGTGAAGTCTTTCGACGAACTCATTCACCGGTCCCGGTGGCACATACGGCCCAATCATCGCCGCTGCATTGGCACCCACCTTCAAGCGAAGCATGTGCCGGATGTCTTCCCGAAGCTTTTCCGAGTCGTCGCCACCGTAAACGACTGTGCCGTCAGGCAGCGTCTTGCCCGCGTCCCAAACAAAGCTGTTCAAAACATCCGCCACTGGCGTGTGCGGATCGAGTTCGATTGCTTTGACTCCATGGTAGGCCTTGAGCTGATCCCACGCAGCCTGCGCTGTCGGTGACCAAAAGAGGCTCGCACCCGGTTTGAACTTCTCCGCCGGGTCCAAGGTCGATGCGACACGCTCGGCGTAAGACGCCGTCTGCGAAAATGCCACTCGCGTGACCAAAACGACTGTGATCAAGAAGAGCTTGAACATGCCCTGATCGTGCCACGAATGGCCTCGATCACGCAACAAGACATTCATTGCCGAGCATGATCCAAAGTTGCCCTGTTCCTGCGGAACAGGGCGGCCTTGTTGCACCGCAACAAGGCAACTCTTGGCTCCAAGCCGGCTCAGACGAGCACGGCCGGGGATTCTTCTTCGCGTTCCTCGATCTCGGTGAGGCGCTGCTGCTCGGCATCGAGGTCGTTGATGGGTTCCTCGTCGGCTTGAGCGTCCTCTTCCGCTTCCTCACCCTTCTTCCGGCGTTTCGGTGCCGCAGGCGCTTCGAGGGCGAGTTCTTGATCGGATTTCTTGAGCGTGCGGGTGTCCTCCGTGGTCATGCGGACGCCGACGGGCTTGGAGACGCCGAATTCCTGCATGGTGACGCCGTAGATGACATCGGCGCGGCTCATCGTGCGCTTGTTGTGCGTGACGATGATGAACTGCGAGTTGTCGATGAAATTGTCGAGCATCTTGAGGAAGCGGCCGATGTTCGTTTCGTCGAGCGGGGCGTCCAACTCATCGAGCACGCAGAAGGGCGAGGGCTTGACCTGGTAGATGGAGAAGAGCAGCGCGACGGCGGTCATGCTGCGCTCGCCACCGGAGAGGAGGCTGATGGTTTGCAGCTTCTTGCCCGGCGGCTTGGCGATGATTTCGATGCCGGACTCGAGCGGATCGGCTTCATCGACGAGCATGAGGTCGGCCTTGGCCTGCGGACCGAAGAGCTCTTTGAAGTTGTTTTGGAAGTAGTTGCGGACCGCGGTGAAGGTCTCGCTGAACATGAGCTTGGTGGTCTCGTTGATCTTCGCGATGACCTGCAGCAGCTCTTCCTTGCCCTTCACGAGGTCGCCGTGCTGCGTTTCGAGGAAACGGTGGCGTTCTTCGAGCTCTTCAAACTCCTGGATGGCGTCCAAATTGACCGCGCCGATGCTTTCGAGCTTCTGGCGGAGTTCATAGACGACTTCCATGACGAAGGCCCAATCCGGCTCGGCCTGCTCGTCCGGGATGACGACCTCGTCGATGGAGACTTCGTCGTCGTCGCGGTTGGAGATGGCGGGGATTTCGGCGACTTCGGGTTCTTCGGCGGGCTCTTCGGAGATTTGATCGGAGGGCTCGGACTGATCAGACGGATCTTTTTCTTCTTCCGCGGCGCTGGCGGCCTTCTTCCCGCGGCTGCGGTTCTTCTTCTGCTCCTCGATGGTCATCATGAGGATGTGGTAATCCGGCTCGAAGGCGCTGATGTGGAAGCTGTAGCGCTCCTGCACCTGATTGATGAGGTTTTCGAGACGCAGATCGACGCGGGTGAGCGCGACTTCAGCGCGGCTGCGAGATTCGTTGAGGCCGTTGTAGCTCTGGCGGAGCTGCGTGAGCTGCGACTCGAGGCGGCTGACCTGCTCGAACAAGCTGGCGCGTTCCTCGGTCTTGGAATTGAGGTGCTCTTCGATGGCGGCGATGGCTCCGCGCTGGGATTCGATCTGCTCGGCGAAGCGGGCGTTTTCGGCCTCGCTTTGTTCAATGCGCACACGCCACGTGGCGATCTCTTCGTCGAAGCGACGAATCGCGGCAGCGAGTTCCTGCATGCGGGCGCCGAGCGGCGTCTTTTGGCGCTCGATACTGCCGAGGGCGCTTTGTTCGAGGGCGAGGGCGGTGCGGAGTTCGTTGAGGCGCTCGCTGGATTCGAGTTCGCGACGGAGGAAGGACTCCATTTCGAGTTCGAGCTCGTTTTCACGCACGCGGGAGCCTTCGAGCTGCTCGAGGGCCATCGCGGCGGCTTCACGCATCTGATTGATGATGCCTTCGCTGCCGCCGATGCGCTCGGAGATCTGATTTTGGTCCCACTCGATGCTTTCGAGCTTCGCAGAGGCCTGCTGAAGCGCACGCTGCACGACGGACATCTTGCCCTGGAGCGCGGAGAAGCCTTCGCGGGCCTTCTGCGATTGCTCGCGGAGGGCGACTTCCTCGCGCTGCATGTCCTCAAGCTGTGCGGTGAGGTCTTTGAGCACGTCTTCCTTCTCCATGAACTGGAGTTCGAGCGTCTCGACCTCGCCACGGAGCTGCTTCACCTCGGCCTCGCGGCGCAGGGTGGAGTTTTCTTCGTCTTTGGAGGCTCCGCCGTAAATGATGCCGTCGGCGCTGATGAACTCGCCGCGCATCGTGGCGATGGCGAGATGCGGAAGCTGGCGCTTCAATTGCAGCGCGGTGTGCAGATGGTCGGTGATGACCACATTGTGCAAAAGATGGTCAATGAGGCTCTGCACGCCGTTTTTGACGCGCACCTTGTCCGTGGCCCACGCGATGGCTCCACCGGGCAACAGTTCGCGATCGGCCTGCGAGCGCAGATTGATGAAATCCTGCGGGAAGAGCGCGGCGCGGCCCATCTTCTGATCGGCGAGGCGTTGGACGATTTGAGCCGCCAATTCGCTCTCGGTGAGCAAAACGGCCTGCAGGTGATCTTTGAGCGCGGCCTCGATAGCGGGAATGAAGGCTGGATCGGCCACTTCGATGCTGCTGGCGAGCAAACCGCGCACGCCGGTGGAATAGACCTCGGGATTGTCGAGGCCGCCGAGCACCTTCTGCGTGCCTGCGGAGAGGCCTTCGCCTTTTTGCAGCAGTTGCTCGATGATTTCGAGACGTGAACGGCGCTGCGTGAGCGTGCGCTGGAGCTCGTTGAGCTCGTTGTTCATCGCATCGCGCTGACGGCGGCGCTCGATGATGTCGCGGGCGCAATTTTTGGCCTTCTCGTCGAGCTCGTCGCGTGTCTGCTCGAGTTCGCTGATCTGGCGGTGCAGTTCGTCGTATTCGAGCTGGCTGGCCTCACGGACCTGCGCGGCACCTTGGCGATCATGCGCGAGAGATTCGTGGCGCTGGCGGTCGGCGGCGATTTGATTCGTCAACGACTGCGCACGCGCCTCACTCGATGCCATCTGGCCTTCGAACTGGCGAATCGCCTCGCGGATCGCGCGGCGCTCGCTGTCGAGGCGGTTGCGCTCGGGGATGAGGTTCTGGTGCTGACCGCCGTGCTCGTTCACCGCCTGCTGGCGCTGCGCGATGTTTTCACGGATCTGCGCGAGCTGGTCGTCGGCGCTGATGAGTTCGTTGCGGGTCTGCTCGAGGAGTTCCTCGTTCGCGGCCATCTGCTCCTCGTTTTGACGAATGCGGGCCATCAAATCCTCGCTGCGCTCGCGATTGAAGCCGATCCGGCCCTCCGCGCTCTGCATCTGCGAGCGAAGCTCCTGCGCCTGCTGGCGTGCTTGGCTGATCTGGCTCTCGATGGCGTGGTAGGCCTCGCGCGTCTGCGCGGCCTCGGCCTCGGCGGCCTGGAGCTTGGTTTGCGTTTCAGTGAGCTGGTTCGCGAGCATGCGCACCTGGTTCTCGCTCTCGGATTTCTCGCCGGAGAACTCGGTGTATTGCTTGTGCGCGAGATGGGTGTCGAGCAGTCGCGTGTCTTCGAGCAGCGCCTGATAACGACGCGCCTTCGCGGCCTGACGCTGCAGGCTGCCCATCTGGCGTTTCACTTCCGCGATGATGTCGGCGACGCGCAGCAGGTTGGCCTCGGTGTATTCGAGTTTGCGCAGCGCTTCCCGCTTCTGCGATTTAAACTTGGTGATGCCCGCGGCTTCTTCGAAAACCGTGCGGCGATCTTCCGGCTTCGAGCTGAGCAGCATGTCGATCTGGCCCTGCGCCATGATCGAGTAGGCCGCGCGGCCGATGCCGGTGCCCGCGATGAGGTCGTGGATGTCTTTGAGGCGGCAGACGGTGTTGTTGAGGCGATACTCGCTTTTGCCATCGCGATACACGCGACGCGTGATGGCGACCTCGTTGAAATCGACCTTCAGCGACTCCTCGCAATCCGCCATCGTCAGCGTGACCTCGGCAAGACCGACGGGCTTGCGCTTGTCCGTGCCATTGAAGATGACGTCGGCCATTTCATCGCCGCGCAGGGCCTTCGCAGACGTTTCCCCGAGCACCCAGCGGATGGCATCGACGACGTTCGACTTGCCGCAGCCGTTCGGGCCGACAATGCCGGTGACGCCTTTGTGGAATTCAAAGTGCGTCTTGTCAGCGAAGGACTTGAAGCCGTGGAGGGTGAGGCTTTTCAGGTACATGGGACTTGGGGCGGAATGGAGTTGGCTAATGACGAATGACGAAAACCGAATGACGAATGGCCCGCGAGTGGGCAGAATCCGACGTGGCGTGGAGCAAACCATGCGCGGGGGAGAGGCCGCAAGGCACAAGCCCCATTTTTCCCGTATCTTGGGGGTCCTTAAGGAATCCGAAACAAGATGTGGGGCTTTTCGGAGCGGCGCGGAGTGTTAATAATCCCGTTCGCTGTGAACAAGTTCTCCATAGCGACTTTGTCCCCCATCGTAAAGCCATCCATGCATAAAAAAACCGGACGCCTGCTCACGCAGACGCCCGGTGGATAGGAAGGCTTGAATTACTTCTCGGTGGCTTCACCGGCCTGGAGCCAGCCGGAGATGCCTGCGGAGAGGTGCTTCACGTTGGTGTAGCCCAGTTCAGCAGCCTTGTTGGCAGCAGCCTTGTAGGCGCTGCAGGATGGGCCGCCGCAGTAAGCCACGACGAGAGCGCCTTTGTCGGCAGGGAGCTTGGAGGCGAGGTCAGCCTTGGCTTCAGCGAAGTTGATCGCGCCAGGAACGTGGCCTTTGGCATAAGAGGCGGCACCGTTCACGTCGATGACGGTGACCTTCTTGTCAGCGATGGCCTGCTTGAGATCGGCGATGCTGATGTCCGGGAATTCAGCGGCCATCACGGAGCTGGCGACGAGGGAGAGAACGAGAGCGAGGAGTTTCTTCATGGTTTGTTATGATTGGGTTATGGGTTCGTGTGTGTTGGTGCGAGGTGCCTGCCGCACGATCAGGGGCCTCGTTTTCCGAGGCAAATGGGGTCAAAGGAAGATCAGGTGGGCGTCATGCACTCTGCTCAGACGCCCTGACGGGACAATTATTCCCGCCGGACGGAAAAAGGTTCGGTCCGGCGTGCTGTGGGCGGCGTGCATGGGCTGTTTCATGCAGAGTTCCCGCTGATTACGCCGGGAAAGGCGGCTGGTTTCAAGACTTTTTTCGTCTCCAGCACGGCCTCTCAACGAATCAACTCGATACTCGAAGGAAAAGGTGCGCTGGGGATGGCCCTAAAGTCCCTGTCCAGCACCGACGGGGCGGTGAGCTTGAGCGCCTCATCCGCTCTTTTCTGCAGCCCGTCGGGGGTGCCGTCCACGTGCTGCACGACTCCAGCGGCATCGGTGACCACCAGCAGGTAACCATGCTCTCGGGTGCCATCACGAGAGCTGAGTCCTTGGTAATACCCCAGACGCACCTCAGGCGTCTTCTGCTCGAATTTGCCCTGTGCTCTGAGGTCGATGGGAAACTCCAGTTTTTGCATCAGATAGAGCCGGTCATCTCCAGCATCGGCCGGGCGGGCAAAAGTGAAAATGGTAATTTTGGCCCCTTTCAGCTCCCGAGTTACCTCGCGGTTCTGAACTTGGATGTTGTAAGCCAGGTCGATCGTCCTGTAACCGCCATCCACCCCGCCACGGGTGCTTTTGGCGCTCCGCACATTGGAGGTCAGGCTGAATTTGGGGCCCGCTGAGGCCTGTGGAGAGGTCTCGGTGGACGGGGCAGGCGCTGCGTCAGGATGAGCAGCTGCCCACGCATCAATGTGGGCCTGATCTTCCCGGCAAAGCGTAGTCCTGGGCACGGTGAGAACACCACCATCGTCCTTTTTCCGAAGCGTGACCTTGTCCCCCGATAGGCCAACAATCTCCGCCTCCAGCAACGAACCTGCTGTGCTCACAAAAAAGCGCGTCTCGCCGACCACCAGCAGCGGCAGGCAGAGTAGGCAAGTGAGGAGTGTGAGTGCGCTGCGGAGCATGAAGTGATTAGAGTATGCCGGACCGGGGCCAAAACGATCCCATGGATAGCAAAGACGCTTGCCGTTCCAACTTCAATTCAGGCACTCTTCACTTTTCCGCACGAGAAGCTTGTCATGGCGATGGTTTTCTGGTGGCTTACAGCCATGTCATCCCCCGCCCTGCCCTCCGACGACGTCGCCGCCATCGATGAACTCCGCGCCGCCTACGTCCGGCTAAGAGATGAATTGAAGAAAGTCATCGTCGGCCAGCAGAATGTCGTCGAGCAGCTCGCCATCTGCCTTTTCGCCCGCGGTCATGCGCTCCTCATGGGCGTGCCCGGTCTCGCAAAGACGCTGCTCATCTCCAAGCTCGCCGAGACGATGAGCCTGAGTTTCAGCCGCATCCAATTCACGCCCGATTTGATGCCGATGGACATCACCGGCACGGACATCCTCCAGGAACTGCCCGGCGGCAAACGCGCTTTCGAATTCGCCAAAGGCCCCGTGTTTGCGAACATCGTCCTCGCCGATGAAATCAACCGCGCTCCGGCCAAAACACAGGCTGCCATGCTGGAGGCCATGCAGGAGCACAAAGTCACCGTCGCCGGCCGCACTTACACGCTCGACAGCCCCTTCTTCGTGCTCGCCACGCAAAACCCCATCGAGCAGGAAGGTACCTACCCGCTCCCCGAGGCCCAGCTCGACCGCTTCATGTTCATGATTGGCGTCGATTACCCGAGCCGCGACGAAGAAATCGCCATCGCCAAAAGCACCACCGGCCAGCGCCTGCCTCAACTCGAACACATCATGGACGACGCGAAGGTTTTGGCGTTTCAGGATTTGGTGCGCCGCGTTCCCGTGCCGGACCACATCTACGAATTCGCCGTCGATCTCGCCCGCAAGACCCGTCCGGCAAGCAGCGAAGCACCCGCGTGGCTGAAGCCCCTCGTAAGCTGGGGTGCGGGCCCGCGTGCCGTGCAGTATTTGATCCTCGGAGCCAAAGCGCGGGCCGCGCTCAATGGCAGCTACATGGTGCGGCTCGAGGATGTGATGGAAGTCGCGGAGCCGGTTCTCAGGCATCGCGTGATGACCACCTTCACCGCCGAAAGCAATGGTGTGAGCAGCAGGGATGTGGCGCGGAGACTGGTTGAGGAATTGGCGAAAGCTTAAACTCACATTGCATCGCCATGTCCGCCTCTGAACGCAGCTTTTTGGACCCCGCCGTGCTCAGCCGATTGATGGCTCTGCCGCTCAATGCGCGTCAGGCCATGCTCGGCAATGTCTCGGGCAAGCATCGCAGTCCCGTGCGTGGTTCCTCGCTCGAGTTCGCGCAATACCGCAAATACGTCCCCGGTGATGACACACGACGCCTCGACTGGCGGACGTGGGGCCGGAGCGATCGCTTCTACATCAAGGAATTCGAAGCGGACACGAATCTGCGCCTCTGCCTGCTCATCGACACCAGCGGCAGCATGAGCTTCACACCGGCCGGCAGCACCACAAGCCGCTTCGACTACGCCAAGAAGCTCGCTGGCACCCTCGGCTATCTCGCAGCTCAGCAAGGCGATGCGGTCGGCCTTTGGTCGCTCGCGGAGAAACCGGTCGAAATCCCAGCGAAACGCGGTGCGAGTCATCTTGGCCTCGTTTTGGACCAAATGGGCTCCATCGAGCCTGTTGGCGATACCACGCTGCTCACGGCGCTGCATGATGCGGCTGAGCGAATCCGCCAGCGAGCCCTCGTCATCGTTTTCAGCGATCTGTTTGTGCCGCCTGCGGAGTTGAAGAGCGCCATTCAGCACCTCCGCTTCCGAAAGCATGATGTTGCTGTTTTCCACCTTCTCGACCAGCAGGAGATAGAGTTCGACTTTGATCGTCCCGCGCGATTCATCGACCTTGAAGGCGGCGAAGCCCTCCTCGCCGATCCGAGCCTCATCCGTCGAAACTACCGCGAAGCCGTCACCACCTACCTCCATGAGATCGACGACCTCGTCCGCACCACCGCCATCGATTACCACCGCGTCAAACTGAGCGAGAAATACGACGACGTGCTCGCCAAGTTCCTCCTCAGCCGTGTGCAGAAGGGCAGCAGCCGTTGATTACATGCCGTCTCGGTCAAAATCCGAAAACAATTCGACTTCATCGCCCGTTCTGGCTTCTCTCACGTTCCACTCATGAAACCGACCGCCTCGCTCCTCGCCCTTGTTTTGCTCACTTCCTTCGCCAGTGCTGAAAACTGGCCCAACTGGCGCGGGCCGAACCAGGATGGTTCATCGAGCGAAACAGGTCTTCTGGCGAAGTTCAGCACCAAAGAGGGCGTGAAGTGGGCGGCGGATGTGCCAGGCATCGCGGCCTCGGTTCCGGTGATCTGGGGTGACAACATTTTCATCACCGCGCCCATCGTGGCGGAGAAAAAGCTCGTCGGGCTTTGCTATGACAAGCAGACCGGCAAGGAAAAGTGGCGCACGACCATCTCGGAGGGCGCTGAGGTGCAGTGGGACGACAAGAGCAACCTCGCCAGCCCATCCGCAGCCTCCGATGGCGAGCGCGTTTACTTCCTGTTTGCCAATGCCATCGCCGCCGCGTGCGATTTCAGCGGCAAAATCATCTGGAAGCGCGACTTCAAAGAGACGCACGGTGCCTTTGCCACGCAGTGGACCTATGGCAGCAGCCCAACCATCGACAGCGGCAAGCTCTACATCCAGGTGCTGCAGCGAAACGAAACCTTCAAATTCCAGGAGAAGTTCGAAAAAGGCACGCCGGGCAAGGACATGAGCAGCTACATCCTCGCCATCGATCCAGCCACGGGGAAGGACATCTGGAAGCACATCCGCCCCAGCCTCGCCTCCGTCGAGTCACTCGAAGCCTTCAGCAGCCCGGTCTTCACCACTTACAAAGACCAGCGCCTCATGCTGATCTCCGGTGGTGACACGCTTACCATCCACGAGGCCGCCTCTGGCAAAGAACTCTCCCGCATCGCCACCTGGAATCCGCCCGGCGATGGCTACAACAAGTTCTTCCGCCTCGTTCCCTCTCCGGTCGTCGGTGACGGCATCGCCATCGTGTGCGCCCCGAAGAATTCGCCCGTGTTTGCCATGCCGCTCGATGCGAAAGGTGAAACCCAGCCCGTCTGGCAAACCGAGCCGAAGGGCGTGACGAGCGATGTGCCCACACCGGCCTTCTACAAAGGCAAATTCTACGTGCTCGACGGCGGCAAGAAGCTCCTGAGCTGCCTCGAACCCAAAACGGGCAAGGTGCTGTGGACCGGCGAACTCGGCGGCAAGACCAAGTTTGAGAGCAGCCCGACCGTGGCGGACGACAAGGTGTATTGCATCAACTTCTGGGGTGAGGTCTATGTGGCCAAGGCGAACAGCGAACAGTTTGAGCTGCTCTCCGTGAACGAGATGGGCAACGGCTCCAAGCCCAACGGCAATGCCGAAAGCGTCCGCGCCAGCGTCTCCGTGAGCGGCAGCAGCCTCTTCGTCCGCACGCAGGACAAGCTGTATCGCATCGCGAAGTAAGTCACCGGCTCACCACGAGCCGTCATGAAGTCAAAAAGTGGTCAAGGAGGTCAAAACAGGACCTGCTTGGCCACTTTGGCTTTTTGGCCGGTTGCACGAACTGCCGCCCTTTGCTCTTAGCTTCTGATCATGTCCGCCCTGCCATCGCCTGAACTCTCCGTCATCCCCGTCCGCTCCTACTTTGTGCGGGCTCGCAATGCACTGCTCGTGCGGGGGAAGTTTCAGCAGCTCTACATCGACTACTACCTGCACCTCATGCAGCACGGCATCCAGCAGAAGGAAAAGCTCGATGACATGCTGAAGGACACGCTCGCCGGACTGACGCTGCACCTTTGCTCGCGGCCGCACGACGAGACGGTGGCATGGACGATCCATTTGAAGGAGCCGCAGCGGGCGAATCTCTTCGTCACCGGCAGCACAAACCCAGGCCGCGTCACCGGCCGCATCTTCACCGAAGATGTGAAGCAGGAGGGCGAGGCCCTTTTCATCGCGCAGACGACGCGGCCGAACCATCCCACGCGGCAGAGCATGATCCAGTTCGAGGGCAGCGATGTCTTCAAGGGCGTGGAAGGCTTTTACACCACCAGCGAACAGCGGCTCACGCGTCTCTTTCGCCTGCCGGACGAGGAGTATGTGCAAATCTCCGCCGAGCCGGATTGCGATGAGATCTGGCTGAGTGAGATCCAGCTCGAAAACGTGCTCGAGATCGAGCAAAACGAGACGCTCACGCTGCTCGAGACACGCGGCTACCAGTTCGAATGCGGCTGCAGCATGGAGCGCCTGCTTCCCATCATCAACCGGCTGCCCAAGGACGACCTCGATCACATCTTCGAGGATGGCGTGGCGCAGGTCACCTGCCCTCGCTGCGCCGCCATTTTCCGCACCACGAAGGAACAATTCGAAACCTGGCGTGCGGCAAACGCCGCGTGACACAGCCATTCACGGCTTTTTGGCTGGGTGAATGACATCCGGGTCCCGTTTCAGCAGTTGCATGTGCGTGGCCAGGTTTCCGCCATGGTGATAAATGGCATCGAACGACAGCGTGGCAAAGAACCGGTAGCTGTCCGCCAGCGGATGCTCGCGGGGATCATCGAAAAAGCTGGGCGGAGGATCGGGCGGCGGCGCGGTCTTCACCTCTCCTTCGCCATCATCGGGATCATCTGGATCGTTTTGCTCCTGTTCATCGAAAGGCTTGAGTTGAAAATCCGGACGTTCTTCCTCTTCATCATCTTCTTTGTCCTCGCCGCCGCCTGCGGGCTGTGTGATGCCCCGCCATGGTTTTCCCCGGATTTCCTCGGGCGGCTCAAAATCCTCAGGGTCGACCTCCTCGCCCTCTTCCTCGGTCACCCGCTTGCGGAACTGGGTTTCGATCAAATGCTCCTGTGTCTTCTTATAGACGTCATACATCTCGTCCTCGTCCCAGCGATCTCTTTCCTCCTTCATCTGGCGGAGCCATTTTTTGCGTTCCTCGTCCATTTCAGACTCCTTGATGCGGAGAAAGATGCTGATTTGAAACAACCAAGGGTGCGGCGACACCGCCATGACGCCACGCAAGGTGTCGATGATCTCCGGGTAACGCTTCAACACGTCGATGGACTCGATGCTGAAGGAAAGCGACCGCGTCCAGTTTGTCTCAGAGGCCCCTCCGAAGGTGTTTCTCACCGCATCCGCATCCCCCAAGAGTTCCTCGAGTGCCTTCAGCGCCCGATTGAGCATCCAAAGCAGTTCCAGATGGAACTTTTTGGGGTGTGCCAGGTAGTCCTCACCGGGCTGGTCCGCACCACGCGGAATCAAAGAAAAATCCCCGCCGACCTCTACCGCGATGAACTTCATGGGTGGCAGCGATCTGGGCGGAACGGCAAACTCCTCATCCCAGGAGCGGAGCACCGCATTCACCGCCTGCACGTCCAGCATGACAGCCGGCGACTGTGAGGCTTCGAGCTGGCAGAGTTTTGGAGCCTGGGCCAGCGGCCAGTAATTGCGTGGAACGACACCTGCAAAGCGCACCCACAGCAGCTCGCCCAGCCGTGTCAGGGGTGACACATCACGCGGCCACCCATCCTGAGTGTCCACCTCCAGGCAGTCGAGGTGCTGCAGCGATTCGATTTCCGCAAAATCGCGCAGCGGTCCGGTGAGCTTCAAGTGCCGCAGTTCTGGAAAGCGCGAGATGCCGCGTAGGCTCTGCACACCGCCCAGTTTTAGGACGCGCAACCGCGGCATTTCCGGCAGCAGCAAGCAGTCACGCTGCACACACATGGAATGTTCCAGCTCTGCCGTGTGCAGACTGGGAAACTCCAACCCCTCCAGCACAGCCGGGTTGGGATGCCAGGTCAGTTGTTCCAGTTCGCGCAGAGCGGCCAGAGGACTCGCATCCACCCAATACAGAGGAGGCGTGAAAAGAGGAGCGCCAGTGCCGCTGAGAATGATCGAAAGCCGCCTCAGTCTCCTCGCATGCCGGAAAGGACCAAAATCCTCCAGCACACCGCTATGCATCTGCAAATGGCGGAGATGAGGCAGAGACTCCAAAAACGAAAGATCGCTCATGCTCGTGCTACCGAGGTTGATCTCCTCCAGCGCCGGGAAGAATCGAAAAGCATCGCCCGCGTCTCCGATCCGGCGCATCTCATTGCTGAACCAGACGGGGGCGAATTTCTTGAAATGAGGCGCCAGCCTTGCCGCCCGCTCCGTGTCCACCTCGTCAAACTCCGGCATCAGCAACGGATTGAGATAAAAGCTCTTCCACACATGAGACTCCACCTGCCGGTAGATACGTCCCTGCTTTTCTTGCAGTGGAATCTGATGCCATTCGATCAAGCGACACGCCTCGCAGATCTGGAAGGCAAGGAACCGCTCGTCAGCGGTCCTGGCATCATCCAGCGCCCACCGGGTAAAGGGTGACAGCTCAGAAGGCATGGGGAAATCATACTGGACCGCCGGGATCGAGACCACAAAATTCTTCACCACTGGCATTTGTCGCATCCAGCCTATGGTGCGCACCTTTCCCATGCGCCTCGCCCTCATCCGCCGACAGTTTTCCGCCACCGGAGGTGCGGAGCTGTATCTCCAGCGATTGCTGGCGGCTCTCGTGAAGGCCGGGCATGAGGTGCATCTGTATGCCGAGGGCTGGCAGGGGCAGGCCGAAGGTGTGACCTTTCATGCGGTGAAGGCGGGCGGCAGTCGTGCGGAGCGTGCGCTGCGTTTTGCGGAAGCGGTGAAGAGCATGATTGAGACGGAGCGCTTCGACAGCGTGCTGAGCCTCGAACGCACGCTGAAGCAGGATGTGTATCGCGCCGGTGATGGCCTGCATCGCGTGTGGCTGGAGCGGCGGCGGCAGTTCGCGCCGTGGTGGAAGAGGCTCTTCATCGGCCGTGGTGGCTTTCATCGCCAGATGATGGCGCTGGAGGCACGCACATTTGATCCGGCGAATACGAAACGCGTGATCGTGAACTCGGAAATGGTGCGTCATGAGATCGCTCGGCACTTTCCAGCCTTCCCGCAAGATCGCGTGCACCTCGTGCGCAATGGAGTCGAGGTCTCCCGGTTTCAAAAAGCCGACCGCAAGGCCTCGCGAGCCCGTTTTGGCCTTCATGAGCAGGATTTCGTGCTCGTGTTCGTGGGGTCCGGTTGGGAGCGAAAAGGGCTTCCATGGCTGTTGAGCTACATGGAAGGCCAGAGACACGATCCGAGCCTCAAACTGCTCGTGACGACGCGTGACCGCATCCGCGGCTCCGTGCCGCCAAATGTCGTGCTCACCGGCCCGCTGGCCGATGTGGAGGCGGTGTATGCCGCGGCAGACCTGCTGACCTTCCTGCCGATTTATGAACCCTGCTCGAATGTGGTCAGCGAGGCTCTCGCAGCGGGCATTCCGGCCATCACGACGGTCATGAATGGTGCCGCGGAGTGGATCGAGCCCGGCGTGAACGGCCATGTGCTCGATGATCCGCGGGATCTGGCCTCGCTCGGCATGTTCATCAATCACTGGCGGCTCCATCGCCAGCATCCCGTGCCCACTCGCGAGCCTTTGGACCTCGACACAAACGTGCGAAACACCATCGCGGTGCTCGAACTGGCCGCGCGGTGAGATTCAACCGACAGGCGAACAGCTCACGACACGCGCTTCCTCGGGATGGAAGCAGACAAAGACTCGCTCGCCGCGTTTCGGTGTGTCACCGGCGGAGGCGAAGCGATTGTTCGGCATTTGCACCAGCAGCCTCAAATCACCCGCCTGGACCACAAACCGGATGTGAGCACCAAAGTAGGCAGCTTCCTCAACGCTTGCTGAATACGCGTTCACACGCTCGGCGGCACTCGGACGCTGGCGGGTGAGCATGAGTTTCTCAGGGCGTACCATCACACGCACCTCCTGGCCCATCTCGAGGCCGCCGGAGGCACGCACCATGGGATTGCCGATGCCGTCACAGAACACACGCACATAACCCTCGTGCCGGACTTCGAGCACTTTGCCCGTGAAGAAGTTCGCATCGCCGACGAAGCCGGCCACGAAGTCGGTGCCTGGCATTTCGTAGAGCCGCTCCGGCGCGTCCACTTGCTCCACGCGGCCAGCGTTCATCACGGCGATGCGGTCGCTGAGGCTCATCGCCTCGCCTTGATCGTGCGTGACGTAGATGAAGGTCGTGCCCACCTGCTCGTGGATGGCTTTCAGCTCCAGCAGCATGTGCTGGCGCAGCTTCAAATCGAGAGCGGCGAGCGGTTCATCGAGCAGCAGGACCTGCGGACGGTTCACGAGTGCCCGGGCGATGGCCACCCGCTGCCGCTGGCCGCCGCTGAGCTGCGCCGGCCGTTTGCGGGCATGCTCTTGAAGCTTCACCATCGACAGCATGGCATTCACCGCCGGCTCGATTTCCGAGCGAGGCTTGCCCGCCATTTTCAATCCGAAGGCGATGTTGTCCGCCACGCTCAGATGCGGGAAGAGGGCGTAGTTTTGAAACACCGTGTTCACGGGCCGCTTCTCCGGCGGCAGGAAGGTGATGTCCTTGCCATCGAGGATGATGCGCCCCTCATCCGGCTGCTCAAAGCCCGCGATCATGCGCAGCAGCGTCGTCTTTCCGCAGCCGCTCGGTCCGAGAAGCGAAAAGGCCTCGCCGCGGCCGATTTGAAGCGAGACACCATCGACGGCGCGATGGGCACCGAAGCTCTTCGTGACGTTTTCGATGGTGAGGAGGCCTTCCATGGGCGGAGCGATGGCAGACGGTGTTTTCAAACGCTTATGACGACCCGCCACGAACCACCATCGTGTCCGCGATGAGGTCGTGGAGGCAGCGGTGGTCGGCGCGGAAGATGCACAGGATGTCAAAAAGCTGAATGCCAGCCCCGACATACGCAATGCTGCCGAGCACACCCATCACAAAGGAACGCAGCAAGACAGCCCGCACGAAGCCTGCACGAGCACCGGTCTGGAACATCACGACGCGGATGCCCGTGATCCACTTGCCAATCGTCTGCCCGCGCACGGAAAGCATGATGATATTGACCACAGCAACGCCAATGAGCAGCCAGGCCGCGGACTGAAAGGCCTCGGGCCGTGCCTTCATCTCTTCCATGAGGATCTCCGCCACAGCCGTCGGCGTCTCGGCCTTCGCGGCCTTGTCACCAAGGCCTTGCGCCAGCAGCAGGGCCACCGGGAGCAGGCAGAGATTGTCTATGAACCACGCCAGGAAGCGTTGCGGCCTTGTGGCGAGATTCATTTCACCCGCGAGGTCCGGCAGACGCTCCAGGGAGGGCAGCGGCGGCGGTGTGCCGACGACCGGCTCAGGCTCCGAAGGCGTGAACCGAACGGAGAGCGGCTCCCAATCGGTCATGCCCGGTGCCCAGCAGAGGTCCGCAGGCTTAAACTGGCCGCGACGCAGCCCGGCGCTGATGTCCAGATCGCTGAACTCGCCGAGTTGCTCGCTGTCTCTCGCGACGTGATACTTCATGCCGTGTCAGTAGGTCGCGAAATGCGGGTGGCAAGGCATCAGGCGATGATGCCCAGCTTCTTCAGCGTGGCGGTCAGTTCGTCCACCTTGGCCTTTTCCATGCCCACGAGCGGAAGGCGCAGCTCGTCGGAGCAGTGACCGGCCAGCGCCATCGCCGTTTTGATCGGGATGGGATTGGTGGCCAGTTTCAGGAAGGCGGCGAAGAGCGGGTAATACTTCGCGTGGATGGTGTAGGCGGAGGCGTAGTCGCCCTTCAGAGCCAGCTTCACGAGGTCGCTGATCTGCTTCGGAATGAGGTTCGAGGCCACGCTGACGATGCCGCAGCCGCCCACGGACATGAAGGGCAACGTGAGGCCGTCATCGCCGGAGAGGATCTCAAAATCGGCAGGCAGGAGCTGCTTCATCTGGCTCACACGCTCGGGATTGCCACCGGCTTCCTTGATGGCGCGGATGTTCGGGCAGCTCTCGGCGAGACGCACGAGCACATCGAGACCGATCTCGATGCCGCAGCGGCCCGGGATGCTGTAAAGCATGATCGGCAGCTTCGTGTTGTCGGCGATGGCCTTGAAATGCTGATACAGGCCTTCCGGCGTCGGCTTGTTGTAGTAAGGAGCCACTTGCAGCGAAGCGGTCGCGCCTGCGGCCTCGGCTTCCTGGGTCAGCTCGATGGCCTCGCGGGTCGAATTCGATCCTGTGCCCGCCATGACACCGCCGCGGCCTCTGGCGAACTCCACGGCCAGCTTCACGACCTGCTCGTGCTCATCGTGATCGAGCGTGGGCGACTCACCGGTCGTGCCGCAGGGCACAATGCCCGTCACGCCATTGTCGAACTGGAAATCAACAAGACGTTTGAGCGCGGCTTCATCGACTTGGCCGTTCTTGAAAGGGGTGACAATAGCGGTGTGGGTTCCGGCGAACATGGGAAAGGAAAGGGCGCGGAGCTTAGAGTTGAACGGTGCCTTGGAAAACGAAATCTGCGGGGCCAAAGAGCGTCACATTCGTGTATTCGGACTTCGAGGGCTCCTCAAAGCCCACTTGGAGCGTGTCGCCGCCCTTCACGAGGACGCTGACGGGGCTGGGGGCACCAGTGAGTTCGTGATGAATGAGGGCACAGGCCACCATGCCGGTGCCGCAGGCGAGAGTTTCGCCCTCAACGCCGCGTTCGTAGGTGCGGATGGCGATGCTGCCCGGTGCGGTGACCTTGGCGAAGTTGGCGTTCGTCCCCTTCGGCTTGAAGGCCTCGTGGTAGCGCAGGCCAGCTCCCCACTCCATCACGGGAACGCCGGCCAGATCCTCGACGAAAACAACCGCGTGTGGCACGCCGGTATTCACGCTGTGCACGGTCAGATCGCTGCCAGCGACGGGCAGCGTCTGTGCGAGCTTCAGGCTGTGCGGAGCGCTCATGTTGATGCGCACCTGACCGGCCTCGAACTCGGCACTGATCATGCCAGCGAGGGTTTCAAAGCGGATCTTGGTCAGCGTATCGCCGTGGAGATGGTTCACGAAGCGGCCAAAGCAGCGGGCGCCGTTGCCGCACATCTCCGCTTCGCCACCATCGGCGTTGTAGTAGCGCATCTTGAAGTCGCCGCCCTCGGTCGCGGGCTCGACGCAGAGCAATCCATCGGCACCGATGCCGCGATGGCGGTCACACAGCTTCTCAATCTGCTCTTTGGTGAGGGCCAGCTTGAGGTCGCGATTGTCCAGCATGACGAAGTCATTGCCGGCACCGTTCATTTTGGTGAATTGGAGGGTCATGGAAAAGGGCGCGCAGTGAAAGCGAGCGCCGGGGAGCGGTCAAGGAAGTCCAGCGCCGGAGGCGAGGGCACCAGACTGGGGCAGGAAGCCAATTGCACAGCCCAAGCGGGCCTTCCGCCGCAGGCATTGACAACAATGGGGCAGGCGAGTCATAAGTGCATCGTCCCCACTTTCGTGCGCCTCACTACCCGACCCGCCGCCTACCATGATTTTTCCTTTCACTCGGTCGAAAAAGGACGATGTGGCCGATGAGCAGTCGGGCATGAACGACGCCTTGGAACGCATACAACATGCGGTGCGGACCAAGAGCACGCATCTCAATCTTTCAGGGATGAAGCTCGCTAGCGTGCCTGAGGTATTGGGGCAATGTCGTGACCTAAAGGAGCTCGACCTATCCAACAATCGCTTCACAAACGTCCCTGAGGCTATAGGTCGATTGACTGCACTGCAAAAACTTCGCCTCTCCTGCAACTACCTCACAACGGTGCCGGAGTTGCTCAGGCAGTTGACGGAGCTTCAGTGGCTCGACCTCGTGGGCAACCAGCTCACGAGCGTATCACCGGCGCTAGGACAATTGAAAGCAATGCGGAGGCTGGACATCTCCGGCAACTACCTTACTGGCGTCCCGGAGGCTTTGGGGCAGCTCACCGCGCTAGAACTACTTGACCTCTCTCACAATTATTTGATGTCCGTGCCAGACACACTCGGACAGTTATGCGCGCTGCAAGTTCTTTGCCTCCACAACAACAGGCTCGCGACCCTGCCTGAGTCGATGCGAGCGCTGCCCAATCTGGCGGCACTCTATCTACACGAGAACCCAGGGCTGGGCCTGCCCGAGGACACCTTGGGGCCGCAGTGGTATTTGGTTGCCAAAGGAAGCACGGAACCGAAGCAGCCGAAGGAGATCTTGAACTACTACTTCTCCACGTGTGCGCTAACAAAGCGCCCGCTTAACGAGGCGAAGTTGATCCTCCTGGGTCGCGGCGGGGCGGGAAAGACCTCCCTGCGAAAGCGCCTACTCACCGACGCGTGGGACGAGCACGAAGACAAAACCCCGGGAATCGCGGTCACAACGTGGCCGCTTAGGCTGGGCTCGGAGGCGGTGCAGCTCAATGTCTGGGACTTCGGAGGGCAGGAGATTATGCATGCCACGCACCAGTTCTTTCTAACCAAGCGAAGCCTCTATTTGCTAGTGCTCAATGCACGCGAAGGCGAGCAGGATGCGAATGTGGAATACTGGCTGCGGCTCATTAACGGTTACGGTGCTGGCTCCCCGGCACTGGTGGTCATCAACAAATGTGACCAACATCCGCTCGATCTCGATGAACGCGGACTACAGGAGAAGTTTCCATTCATTCGGAGTTTCGTGAAGACGGACTGCAAAACGAAGACCGGTCTGAGGGAACTGCGCGCCGCTATCGAGCGCGAAGCAGGTAGCCTACCGGAGCTGCGCACGCCTTTCCCCGCGGAGTGGTTCGGCCTTAAGCGGAAGCTCGCCGAACTCCCGGGCGACTGCATCACATTGGACAGCTACCGCGCACTTTGCGTGCGCGAAAAGGAACCGGACGAGACGAGCCAAGACGTGCTCATCAGCTACCTGCACGATCTCGGCACGGTACTGCACTTTCGCGATGACCATCGGCTGAACCACCT
Source organism: Verrucomicrobiaceae bacterium (assembly GCA_016795465.1). Lineage (GTDB taxonomy): Bacteria > Verrucomicrobiota > Verrucomicrobiia > Verrucomicrobiales > Verrucomicrobiaceae > Prosthecobacter. Next base: position 42,419 of record JAEUHK010000051.1, read on the forward strand.
TGGCGTGTTGAAACCCGACTGGGTAACGCAGGGCATCTATGGCCTGTTGAATGCCGACTTGCTAAAGGCAGCTGGCGGGGAACTCCACGCTGCTCAACTCGCCCCCCTGCTCGATAGCAAACGCTATCCGCACGAGCGACACGGGTTCCTGCTACAGCTCATGGAAAAATTCGAACTGTGCTTCGACCTACCCGGCACGCAGCGCACGCGCTTTCTCATCCCTGAACTGCTGCCGAAAGAGACGCCCGAACTCGCCGAGTGGAGGGACGCCGAGGCACTGCGCTTTGAGTACCACTACAACATCCTGCCGGAGGGCCTGCTCCCGCGCTTCATCGTCCGCACCCACGCGCTGAGCGAAGGCCTGAAGCGCTGGCGCAGCGGCGTGGTGCTGAAGCAGGGCGATGCTCTCGCCCTAGTCCGCGCCGATGTGCAGGAGCGCGTGGCAACCATCGCCGTGCGCGGCCCTGGCCGCCAGCAGCGCGACTTGCTCGCAGTGGTTAGGGGGCACTTCGAGGAAATCCACCGCGGCATCTCGGGCCTCACCGCTGAGGAGAAAGTCCCAGTGCCGGTGTATCCGAAGGTGAAGCTGGATTACCGAAAGCTGCTCGTGCGCGAAGCGAACGGAAAGGAGACGGTGGAGTTCGAGACTGACACGGACACCATCGAGCTTCCTCTGGGCCGACTGCTGGACAACTTCGAGGAACTTGCTTCGCGGCGGGATCGGATGAGGGTGGGTTACAGCCTCGAAGAACTCACCCAACTGAAAGCGCTTATGAAAGGCGACACGATCAACCAGACATTCAACGGCGGCACCTTTACCGGCCCCGTTGCCGCCGTGATGAAAAACTGCACCAGCATCATCAACCAGCAGACGAACGCTGAGCGGAAGACGCTGCTAGAGGACATTGAGCGCGCGGCAGGGCAAATCATCACCCTACTGCCGCCGGAAAAGCAGGAGAAACAAGCGAAGAACCTCAAGCAACTGGTCGAGACGACTGTCGATGCCGAACCGGACCGCGAATGGTATTCGCTTTCGGCCAAGGGCCTTTTGGAGGCGTCCGAGTTCGTAAAGAAGTTCTCCGGCAACCTCGTGGACACCTTGTCGAAGCCCATCGAGAAGCTGGGCAAGCTCCTGTGGTCCGACTTTCTGTTACCTCCAGTGAAGAAGGATTAGCGCTTAGTGATCACAACGCATGCACCGCATCCACCAGCGGTTTCACGAAGGCTTCGACCTTCGCGGCGCAATCGGCGGAGGCACCGTTTTGCTCGATGAGCTTCACGATGGCGCTGCCGACGACGACGCCGTCGGCCTTGCTGGCGATGGCGGCGGCTTGCTCGGGGTTTGAGACGCCGAATCCGACGCAGACGGGCACTTCGGTGGCCGCTTTGATCACAGCGACCTGCTCGGCGATGCCGGTGGCGATCTCGGCCTGGGCTCCGGTGACGCCGAGGCGGCTCACATAATAGACGAAGCCCTCAGCGCTCTTCGCGATGCTGGCGATGCGGTCGGCGGGGCTGGTGGGCGCGATGAGCTGGATGTGGCGGAGGTCCGGCGCAGGCTTCAGCTCGGCATTTTGCGCCGCTTCATCCGGCGGGAGGTCGAGCACGAGGACGCCATCGGCTCCAGCAGCGGCGGCATCGTGATGGAAACACTCGTAGCCGTAGGTGTAGATGGGATTCAGATAGGTGAAGAGCACGAGCGGGATCTGGCTCTTCGTGCGCAGCTTGCGGATCATCTCCAGCACACCGGGAGTGCTGGCGCCGGCCTTCAGGGCACGGTCGGCGGCCATTTGATTCACGACGCCATCGGCCAGCGGATCGGAAAATGGCACGCCCAGCTCGACGACGTCCACGCCGGCGCGTTCCAGGCCCAAAACGATGTCGATCGTGGCATCGAGCGTGGGGTCACCGGCGCAGACATAGGCGACGAAGGCCTTCTTCTTCGCGTCACGAAGGGCGGCAAAACGGGCGTCGATGCGGTTGGTGGGGGCTGGCATGGGGCGGGGTGCTTAGCATGCGATTTCGCCGCTGTCGAATGCCGGAATCGCGATCCGGGAGTGGCCCCGCGAGAGCCTTCTCGCCCGCTTTCCGACCCGCTCCTTGACCCTCCCCCGTGCATCGGCATGATGGCGGCCTTCCCTTCCCCATGCCCCACGCCCTGCTGATCAAATTTCCCGGAACGAACTGCGACGCCGAAACCTCCCGCGCCCTCGAGGCCGCGGGCTTCACCACGGAGGTTCTCCCCGTGGCCCTGCTGGAGACCGGCTCCATCGACAAGGCGCAGATGATCGTGTTTTCCGGCGGCTTCAGCTACGGCGACTACGTCATGTCCGGCCGCATCGCCCAGCTCATCACGAAATCGAAGCTCGGCGACAAGCTGAAGTCCTTCGTCGCAGGCGGCGGCTATGCGCTCGGCATCTGCAACGGCTTCCAAATCCTCACCCAGCTCGATCTCCTGCCCAAGGGCAGCCTCATCCACAACACCAGCGGCCGCTTCATGTGCCAGTGGGTGGGCCTCAAAAAGACCGCGGGCAAGGCCAGCCCCTATCTCACGAAGCTGCCGGAGCAGTTCGAGCTGCCCATCGCCCACGCAGAGGGCCGTCTCGTCTGCGAAGGCGATGACGCCGTGAAATACGTGAAGTCCGGCCATGCCGCGCTGCTTTACACGAGCAATGTGAACGGCTCCACGCAGGCCATCGCCGGGCTGCAGGACGACACGGGCCGCGTTTTTGGCCTGATGCCGCATCCGGAGCGCTTCCTCTTCCGCGGCCAGCACTACGATCCAGACTGGAATGGCGATGCCAGCCACGGCTGGGGCTATTACATGTTCAAATCGGTCGCCGAGGCGATGGCGTGAGCCGCGGCGCTATTTGCGCAGCACGATGTCCTTCACGCGACGCGGGATCATCGCATTCCGCACCACATCCGGCGCCACGCTGCGGAGGAAATCCGTCATGATCACGGGTGACTCCACGATCATGCGCTCGATCTGATCACGCCGGTGCGTCCAGCGGGAGTTCCGGTGCAGGTAGTCGAGGTCTGCGAGGATCTCCTCCACATCGGACTCGGAGTAGCCGGCGAGCTGGAAAGCATAGGGATCGAGAATCGGAGCACTCATGGGCGTGACAACCGCATCTTGTCGAAACTTCGCGTGCGTGCCAGCACGATGTCAGCGCTTCACCACGCACTCGTCGTGATTCATGAGCGCCTGCACGAGCACCGCGGCGGCTGCAAGCTCGACTGAAGGCGTCTTCGGCTTCCGCGTGCCCACATCGAGCAGCTTCTTCGCCGCCGCGGCATCCTTCGTGAAATGCGCGAACTGCTCCGCGTGGAGCTGCTGGCAGATGGAAAGCTCCTTCGCGTCCGGCTTGCGGCTCAAACAATGCAGGAAGGCGCTCTCGATGAGCTTCGAGAGATCACCTTTCGACTCCGCGAGGAGCTTCTCGGCCAGCACGCGAGCCGCTTCGACGAATTGCGGGCCATTGAGCAAGATGAGCGCCTGCAACGGGCTGTCCGTGCGCTCGCGTTTTGCGGTGCAAACCGCCCGACGCGGCGCATCAAAGGCCAGCATCGCCGGTGGTGGGCTGGTGCGACGCCAGGTGGTGTAAAGGCTGCGGCGGAAGACCGCATCGCCAGCACTCGGACCGATGGGTTTGAAGGCCTCCGTCATCTCATACGGATACACCGGCGGACCACCGACCTGCGTTTGCAGCAGGCCGGAAATGGCGAGCGCATTGTCGCGGATCATCTCGGCGCTCAGACGATGCCGCGGACCGCGGGCCAGCCATTGGTTGTCGGGGTCATCCGCCATCGTCGCGGCATCGGCGATGCTGCGCTGCTGGTAGGTCTGGCTCGACACGATGGTGTGGATGAGCCCTTTCACATCCCAACCGCTCGCGATGAAGTGCCCGGCGAGAAAATCGAGCAGCTCGGGATACAGCGGTCGCTCACCCTGGCTGCCGAAGTCCTCCGAAGTCTTCACCAGGCCGCGACCGAACAAGCTGGCCCAGATGCGGTTCACCGTCACGCGAGCCAGCAGCGGATGATTCGGAGCCGTGAGCCACTTCGCGAGGCCCAGACGGTTCTTCGGCCATTCCGGCTTCATCGGCGGCAAAACAGCCGGCGTGACCGCGGCGACCTGCTCGCCGCGTTTGTCGTATTCACCGCGGATGAGCGTGTAGGCCTTCTTGGGCCGCGGAAGCTCCCGCATGACCATCATCTCCTTTTGCGCTTCGAGCAGCTTCGTGACCTCTGCTCGTGCGGCGGTGAGTTCATCGAGCTTCAACTCATGCGGCAGGGTCACATCACGGCTGAAAACACGAAAATCATCGATGAGGCCGCCTTTGAAGCCTCGATCACGAAAACGCTCGCCGAGCGAAATGGTATCGCCACCGCCACCGAGGATGTTTTTGGTGAGGTTGTCGCGAATGATGTCCACCGCGGCCGGTTTGCCATCGATGAAGATGCGCAGGCCATCGGCCCGGCTGGAACCGTCATTCGTCACGACGACGTGCAGCCACTGCTTCAGCGGGATCGTTTGCTTCGTGCGGATGGAAATCGCATTGCCCGGCCAGAAGTGAATGAGCGACCACTTGAGCTTTCCTTCCTCGATCAGCAGCTCGTAGCCGCGGCTGGCGGCATCCGTCCAGGCTCGCGAGCGATGAAACACCACCGCACGCTCCTTCACATCCGGCGTCTGCATCCACAGCGACACGCTGAAGGGCTCATGACGCTGAAAATTCCCCACTTTGGTATCCACCGCGTCATCGCCGGTGAATTGAACGGCCTGGCCTTCATGCCCCGCCACGAGCTTGTTTTCGCCTTTCAACGTCGCGGGACTCTTGGGGTCGAGTTGATTGGCCAGCGTGTTCTTGTCCAGCTTGTCGAAACTGAACCGGGCGATCTCGCCGTGCTCCAAATCGGGCGTCGCGAGATGCTTCGGCAGCTTCTTCTCCAAGGCCGCCACCTTCGCCTTGGCATCGACGAGCTTCGCTTTGGTCTGCTCGTCCATCATCATCAGCGTCGGCGTGGGCGGCGAAGGCGTGAAGAACGAATATAACCCCGCTTCGTCGATGTTTTGGAACATCGAGAACAGCCCGTAATATTCCTTCTGCGCGATGGGATCGTATTTGTGATCGTGACAGCGGGCGCACTCAAACGTGAGACCGAGAAACGCCGTGGCAAAGGTCTGCACGCGGTCCGCCACATACTCGACGCGATACTCCTCCTCCACGCTGCCGCCTTCGGCTTCCTGCTGATGCAGCCGGTTGAAGGCCGTCGCGAGAATCTGCTCATCCGTGGCTTTCGGCAGCAGATCACCGGCGATCTGCCAGGTCACAAACTGGTCGAAAGGCAGGTTCTCATTCAGCGCCTTCACCACCCAGTCCCGCCACGGCCACACATCCCGCTCCCGATCCACCTGAAAGCCATACGAGTCCGCGTAACGTGAGACATCGAGCCAATCGGAAGCCCATTTTTCACCAAACGAGGGCGATTTTAACAACACCGGTATCAGGTCCGACACGTCAGACTTGTCCGGCCAGTCCGACGGTGGCAGCCCGATCAAATCAAAGTGCAGCCTCCTTCTCAAAGTGGAGGCCTCCGCCCTTGGCTGCAGCTTCAGACCCCGCTGCGCCAGCCCTGCGCTCACGATCTCGTCGATGCGCTTCGCTGCCTCTTGCGCTGCCATTTTACCCGCAGGCACCGGAACAGGCACAAAGCTCCAATGCGCCTCATACTCCGCGCCTTCGCTGATCCAGCGGCGCAGCGTTTCCACCTCCGCCTTCGTGAGCTGGCCGAGCTTCGATTTCGGCGGTGGCATCAGTTCATCGGGATCGCTGGTGAGGATGCGGTCGAGGATGAGGCTTTTCTCCGGCTTGCCCGGCACGATGTGGCCGTCCTGGATCGCCGCGGCACGATCATCCAGCCGCAGATCCGCCTCCCGCTTCTTCGAGTCCGGCCCGTGGCAGTGAAAACACTTGTCCGAGAGGATCGGGCGGATGTCGCGGTTGAAGCGCAGCTTCTCCGCCGCGGTGGCGGCGAGCGGTAAAAACAGGATGGCGAGGGCAAAACGCATGCGTTGTAATCAAAGACAGGAGACTTCCGTCCTCCACAACGGCCTTCTTCTTGACGTTCTTGATGCCCTTGACCACTTCCCCGCTCCCATGAAGCCCAACCTCGCCCTCTTTGCCCTCTTCATCACCTCCGCCGTGCTGGCAGACGGCCCGAAAGACAACCAAGTCGCTGACGTGCGTCCCATTCCGCCTCCCGGTGTCGCCGTGCCGGATGCTGACAAGGCCCGCCTCACCGAAGGCCTCGCCAAACTCCGCGCCGCCATCGACGAAGCCGCGAAGGCACAGGCCAAGAATCCGCTGCTCACCGACCTCCTGCCGGATGTGGAGATTTATCACAAGGCCGTCGATTGGGCGCTGCGCTACAACGAGGTCCACAAGCTCCCCGAGGTGAAATCGGCCGATGAAGCGCTCGCCGAAGGTCTGAAACGCGCCGCGGCTCTCAAAGAAGGCAAAGCCCCGTGGACGCAGCAAAAGGGCCTCGTCGTCCGCGCCTACCGCTCAAAGATTGACGGCAGCGTGCAGCCATACGGCCTCGTGATTCCCGAGTCCTATGTCGGTGCCCCCGTTCGCACGGACATCTGGTGCCACGGCCGCGGCGAGACGCTCAGCGAGCTCGCTTTCGTCGATCAACGCAGCAAGCAGGTGGGCAATGTGCAGCCGAAAGGTGCCATCGTGCTGCATCCGTATGGCCGCTACTGCTGCGCGAACAAGTTCGCCGGTGAGATCGACCTCCTCGAAGCCCTCGATCACGCGAAGAAATTCTACGCCATCGACGAGGACCGCGTCGTGATGCGCGGCTTCAGCATGGGCGGTGCGGCCGCGTGGCAGTTCGCCGTGCATTACGCCGACAAATGGTGCGCCGCGAACCCCGGCGCGGGCTTTGCGGAGACCGCGGAGTTCCTCGGCGGCTTCCAGGCCGAGGATGTCTCGAAGGCTTCGTGGTTTCAGAAGAAGCTCTGGCACTGGTATGATGCCACGGACAACGCCCTCAACCTCGAAATGTGCCCGACGATCGCTTACAGCGGGGAAATCGACAAACAAAAGCAGGCAGCCGACATCATGGAACTGGCCCTCCGCGGTGAGCAGGTCGATCTGTTGCACATCATCGGTCCGCAAACCGGACACAAGATCCATCCGGACTCGCTCATCGAGATCGAGAAGCGCCTCGCTGACATCTGCGCCCTCGGCTGCGACCGCAATCCGCAGGACGTGCATCTCTCCACCTGGCACCTGCGCTACAACCGCATGCACTGGGTGGTCGTCGATGCCCTGCAGGAGCATTGGGAACGCGGCCGCATCCATGCCCTCGTCAAGAGCCCCACCGAGGTCGTGGTGCGCCTGCAAAACATCACCGCCTTCACCTTCGACATGCCTGCCGGTCATTCAAAACTCTGGCCGCTCGACAAGGTGAACGTGACCATCGAAGGCCAGCGCCTCCAGGCCTCCCGCCCGAAGTCCGACCGCTCCTGGCGCGTTCACTTCCGCCTCAAAGGCAACCAGTGGAAGCAGACCCTCAGCCCCGAAATCGAAGACCAGGGCAAGTTGGTGAAAAAACACGGCCTGTGCGGCCCAATCGACGATGCCTTCATGGACAAATTCCTCTTCGTGAAGCCCACCAAGCCCGCGTGGAATGCCAAAGTCGATACGTGGAGCAAGGCCGAGCTCGAACGCGCCCAGTTTGAATGGCGTCGCCAGTTCCGCGGCGATGCGCCGGTGAAGGACGACACCGCCATCACCGATGCTGACATCGCCGCAAACAACCTCGTGCTCTGGGGAGATCCCTCCAGCAATGCCGTGCTCGCCAAAATCGCCGACAAACTGCCCGTGCAATGGTCGCAGACCAAACTCACCGCCAATGGCAAAGACTACGACGCCACCACGCATGCGCCCGTTTTGATCTTCCCGAACCCGCTGAACCCCGCGAAGTATGTCGTGCTCAACAGCAGCTTCACCTATCGCGAATACGATTACCTCAACAACGCCCGCCAGATCCCCAAACTGCCCGATTGGGCCGTGATCGACCTCAACCAGCCGAAGACCTCGCAAGCCCCCGGCGGCATCGCCGATGCCGGATTCTTCGGCGAAGCATGGGAATGGAAACCTGCTCCGGCCAAGCAATGACGCCAAAGTTGCCCGGTTCCTGCGGAACCGGGCTTCCTTGTTCCGTAGGAACAAGGCAACTCTTCTGCCGCGCAGCACCCCTGCGCGGCTTTTTTATGCCAAAATCCCCGTCGCCACCTCGCCGCCGACGTTGGTGAGGCGGAAATTCCGGCCGCCGTGGTTGTAGGTGAGCTTCGTGTGATCGAGGCCGAGCAGATGGAGGATCGTCGCGTGCCAGTCGTGGATGTGCAGGCGGTTCTCGACGGCACGGTAGCCGATCTCATCGGTGGAGCCGTAGCGCAGGCCGCCTTTCACACCGCCGCCGGCCATCCAGATCGTGTAGCCTTTGTTGTTGTGATCGCGACCGTCACCGCTCTGCGCATACGGCGTGCGGCCAAACTCGCCTGCCCACACCACGAGCGTGTCTTTGAGCATGCCACGCGCCTTCAGGTCGGTCAAAAGTGCTGCGATGGGCTGATCCGTCGCACCGCAGCAGGTCGCGAGTTGTTCACGCAGGCGATTATGATGATCCCACTGCACTGGCGACGCGATCTCGATGAAGCGCACGCCTGCCTCCGCCAATCGCCGCGCCAGCAGGCACTGCCGCGCGAATTGATCTTTCCCCTGCCCGATGCCGTAAAGCTTCAGCGTCGCCTCGCTCTCGCCGCGCATGTCGAGAACCTCCGGCACCTCGCTCTGCATGCGAAACGCCAGCTCAAACGACTGGATCATGCCCTCGATCTCCGGATGCACGCCATCGCGCTCCATTTTGCGCTCATTCAGGCCGCGGATGAGGTCGATCTGTGCCCGCTGAAGCTCACGCGGCACATTCTTGTTCTCGATGTTCTTCATCGGCGGCCCCGGCGCGGTGTCTTTTTTCAAAAGCGCCGCATACAAGTCCGGAAGCTGCGATCCGCCGATTTTCGTGCCCTGGCAAATCGCCGGCAAAAACGCGCTGCCGTAGTTCTGCGCCCCGCCGTTGTCCGCCGGCGGGTTCAGCGTGATGAAACCGGGCAAATTGTCATTCTCCGTGCCCAGTCCGTAAAGCGTCCACGCCCCCACCGAAGGCCGCACAAACTGAAAACTGCCCGTATGCATCTGCACGAATGCCTGCGCATGATTCGGCAGGTCCGTGTGCGCCGAGTTGATGATGCAAATGTCATCCGCGTGCTTTGCGAGATGCGGATAGAGACTCGTGATCCACTGCCCTGATTGACCGCATTGATGAAAGGGATGAACGGCGCTGAAGAGCTTCGCTCCAGCCGAATCACGGCCCAAAGTGGCCGTTTTGCCATCTTTGGCAGCCAGCTCCGGCTTGTAATCGAAAAGATCCACATGCGACGGCCCACCGCGCATCGTGAGAAAAATCACCCGCTTCGCCCGCGGCGCGAAATGCGCCGTTTTCGCCCCCAGACCACCCTTCGCCTGCGCCAACGCCGAAAACGCCAGCCAGCCTATGCCGGAGGAAGTGGTTTGGAGAATGTGGCGGCGTGAGATCATGATTCAGTCAGCAAAACGAAATTCCGCGCTGCACAGCAACGCCTGACAAAAAGCCGTGAAACGCTTCGAATCTTCTCCCGGAGCCTTTTGAAGAAAATCTTCGGCCAGAGCCACTTCACGCGCATCCGGGCTGCGATGAAAGCAAAGCTCGAAAGCCCGCTGAACGCAATTTGGAGCCTTCTCGACGCGTTTCGCGAGCGCGGCGGCCATCTCCTGCACGAACGGGCCATTCAGCAAATACAGCGCCTGCAGCGGCACGTTTGTCACATCGCGATCACCGGTCACCAGACTCGGATTCGCCACATCAAACTGCTCCAGCACATCCGGCAGATGATCGCGGATCACCGGCAGGTAAATCGAGCGCCGGTGCGAGCCATCGAGATCCTTCGGAAGCTTGTCGTTGAACCCAATCAACGACACCGACTGCCCATCCAGCTCCGCCACGAGGGATCCAGGGCGGCGAGAAGTGTCGAGCAGCCCCGACACAGCCAGCATCGAGTCGCGAATCACTTCGGCGTCGAGTCGGCGCTTGTTCGCGTGGGAAAGGAGGCGGTTGTCTGGATCGGCGTAGAACGGGTTTTCCAACCCGTTGCCTGAACGAGTTGGAAAACTCGTTCTACGATACGTCTCCGACATCACGATCTCCTTGATCAGCTTCTTCACCGACCAGCCGCCATCCATGAATCGCACGGCGAGGTAATCCAGCAGCTCCGGATGACTCGGAGCCTCGCCCGTGGCGCCGAAGTCGTCCATCGTGCGTACGAGGCCTGCGCCGAAGAGATGACGCCACACGCGATTCACCATCACACGTGAGGTGAGCGGGTTTTGGCGGCTCGTGAGCCATTTCGAGAGCTCAAGACGACCGCTTTGATGCTTTGGCACGCTCATCTCGATGCCAAAGAGCTTCGGAAAGCGACGCGGGATCACCTCACGCGGCTGCGCCAGCTCACCACGCTCATACATCGGCGAATCGACCACCTTGGCGTCCTTCACGCCCATGCACAGCGGCAAGGCACGTCCTTTTTCATCCACGGCCTCCAAAGCGCCCTCCACACCACCGCGTGTCCAGAGGATGCGCAGCGCATTGGTGAGCAGCTTGTGGAATTCGCCACTGATGTCGCGCTTCTCGGCCTTTGCTTTGGTGATGTAGTCATTCTGCGCTTTTTCGTCGGCGTTGAGCTTCGCGAGTTCGGCCTGGAGCTGCTTCACCCGCGCCTCGGGCAGTGATTTGCCGACGATGGTCTGGCCGGGCAACTCCGGCAGGCGAATGAGATGGCCGTGATTGCCGTTTTCGCTGTCGATCCAGTTTCCGTAGAAGGTCTGCGTGCTCTTGAAGATGCCCACGAGGCCGTAGTAGTCCTCCATCGAGTACGGATCGGTCTTGTGATCGTGACAACGCGCACAAGCGATGCTGCTCGCCATCACCGCACGCGTCACCGCATCAAGCTGCTCATCCGCCACATCCGCTGCAAACTGCGCCGGGTTCATCTCATTGAGTCCCTTCGCGCCGAGCGCGAGAAAACCCGTCGCGATGAGCAGCCGAGCACGCTCCGCGTCATCTTTGGCTGGCAAAAGATCGCCAGCGATCTGCTCCGTGATGAAGCGATCATACGGCACATCTGCGTTCACCGCGTCGATAACGTAATCGCGGAAGCGCCACGCATGCGGGAAGGTCAGATTCGACTCGCGGCCATTCGATTCAGCGTAGCGGGCGACGTCGAGCCAGTGGCGGCCCCAGCGTTCTCCGAAGCGCGGACTCTTCAAAAGCGCATCGACCAGGTTTTCGTAGTCCGATGAGCCCGATGGCGGAAGGCCCACCAGATCGAATGAAAGCCTTCTTCGGAGCACACGCTCATCCGCAGGCCCTGCGGGCTTCAAACCGGCCGCAGTGAGTTTATCGCGAATGAAGCCATCAATGCCCTGCGCGGCGTTTTTTGGCATCACCGGCGGCTTGTGGCTCCAATGCGGCGGCTCCGCGTTCGCGAGCGCGACGAGACAGCAAAAGAGGAAGGCTGTTTTCATGCGAGGATGGGCCGGATCACGTCACCATACACATCCGTGAGGCGGAAGTCACGCCCCGCATACCGATACGTCAGCTCCTCGTGGTTGATGCCGAGGAGGTGGAGGATCGTGGCGTGCAGATCGTGGATGCTGGTCGGGTTTTCTTGAGCGGCGAAGCCGAACTCGTCGGTGCTGCCATACACGGTGCCGCCTTTGATGCCGCCGCCAGCCATCCACACGCTGAAGCCGTAGTGATTGTGATCGCGACCGAGTTTCGACTTCGAGCCGCTCATTTCGACGGTCGGCGTGCGGCCGAATTCGCCGCCCCAGAGCACGAACGTATCCTCGAGCATGCCGCGCTGCTTCAGATCGCTCAAAAGCGCCGCGATGGGCTGGTCGATGTCGGCGGAGAGCTTGCGATGATTCGTTTCGATGTTGTCGTGATTGTCCCAGGGCTGCCCCGCGCCATGCCAGAGCTGCACCATGCGCACGCCGCGCTCCAGCAGGCGACGCGCGATGAGCGTCTGCCGCGCGTGAACGCCCTCGCCATACATCTTGCGGATGTGCTCGGGCTCCTGCGACACATCAAACGCTTCCGCCGCCTCCATCTGCATGCGAAAGGCGAGCTCGAAGCTCTGAATGCGCGCCTCCAGCCGCGGATCGCTGCGCTCGGCCTTGTGCGCGGCATTGATGCGACGCAGCAACTCGAGCTGACGGAGCTGCACGCTCGTGTCCGCATGCGGGCTGCGGATGTTTTCGATCAAACGGTCCACCGCCTCGTGCTTTGAATCGACATAAGTGCCCTGAAACGCACCGGGCAAAAACGCCGCCTGCCAGTTCTCCGCGCCCTTGATCGGCATGCCGCCTGGACACATCGCGATGAAGCCTGGCAGGTTCGAGTTCTCGCTGCCGAGACCATACGTCAGCCACGCGCCGAGACTCGGACGCGGCTGGATCGAGTCGCCGCAGTTCATGAGCATCAGCGACGGCTCATGGTTCGGCACCTGCGCCTGCATCGAGCGGATCACCGCGATGTCGTCGATGTGCGCCGCCGTTTTCGCGAACAACTCGCTCACCTCGATGCCGCTCTGCCCGCGCCGCTCGAATTTGAACGGCGAAGGAAACGCCGCACCAGTCTTCCGCTCCGTAATGCGATGACTCGGCACCGGTTTGCCCGCATACCGTGCCAGCGCCGGCTTCGGATCAAACGTATCCACATGCGACGGCCCGCCATTGAGGAAGAAATGAATCACGCGCTTCGCCTTCGGGGCGTAATGCGGCTTCGAGGCGAGCAGCGTATCGCCAAAACCCAGCATGGCCATCCCCATGCCGGAGCGGCGGAGGAAATCACGGCGGGTGAGTGGGTGGGGCATGATGGGAATACGCGGACCTGACCTTCCTGCTTGCTGGCGCTCGAATCCGCGAAGCAAAGTAGTCCTCTCTCTCCGCGAGAGGAACTCAGCGCTTTCGATTGCGCGGGCGTAATCAAGCCAAGAACACCGTCGGCTCATCTCGCGGAGCGAGATGGCTACTTTGCTGACGCCTCAATCCACAAACATGAACTCGTTCGAGAGCATGAGCACCTGCGCGAGCTGCTCCCAGGAGGTGAGCGTCGTTTTTGGTGAGGCAGTGAAGTCTTTTTTCGCGTCCCAGACTTCGGATGGCGTGTCGCCGCCGGAGCCAGCGACGATTTGAGACGTGCTGAGTTGCGGGGACCAGAGGAATTGGTCGCTGTTCAGGCCGACGTCGATATCGACGATGAAATCGAGGGTGTCGCCTTTCTGGAAGGCGATGGAGGTGAGGCTGAGGTCGGCTTGGGAACCATGGAGCTTGGTGCCGAGCAGTTTGCCGAGGCGGGAGTGGCTAACAAAGGCGCGGATGCCATCGCCAACCTTCGGTTCGTGGATCAAGGTGGAGCGGAGGTCGTAGCGACCGTCGGTAGGCGCGATCCAGCGACGCACGACGGCGTGCTGGCGGTTATTGCCGGGATGACCGCCTTCGGCGGTGAGTTGTGCCCAGCCGAGTTTGGCGTTCGGCCAGTCTTCGTCGCCTTGCCAGGCATGGCCGGTGAAGTGCGGAAGCGGCGTGAAGCTCTTCACGCGGCCTGTTTGCTCATCCCACTCGCCAAAACCATGCTGCCAGGCCTTCGCGTGGTCGTTTTCGACGAGAACGGGCTTTTCATCGACGGCGACGAAGGACAGCGCGGATGCCATTTCATCGGCTTTGGGGCTGCGTTGGAACAAATAGCGATACAGCAGGCCAATTCGGCCTTCGGGCGATTTTTCGGTCGAAACGCGTTTCACGAGCGCTTTGGCCTGTTGGACGAGAAACGGATGATTGAGGCCAAAAAGCGCCTGCTGCGGCACGGTGGTCTCGGTGCGTTGCGGGATGGAGAGATCGGGATTCGCGAAATCGAAGGTGCGCATCACGGCGGGCAGATTTTCGCGATCGACGAAGGCGTAGAGCGTTCGGCGTGTGTTGCTGGCGGCAAAGAGCGGCTCGGGACGGCCGCCGACACGCGGATTGAGCCGACCAGCGGCGGCGAGCCAGGCATCGCGGGCTTCTTCGAAGCTGAGGCGGTGCGGGACGTAGGACGGGTTTTCCAACCCGTCTGAACGAGTTGGAAAACTCGTTCTACGATACGCCTCCGACATCATGATGAGCCGGTGCATGTGCTTGATGCTCCAGCCGCAGCGGATGAACTCGGTGGCGAGCCAGTCGAGGAGTTCGGGATGGCTCGGGGGGCTGCCTTGCTTGCCGAAGTCGCTCGGGGTGCTGACGAGGCCACGGCCGAAGTGATGCTGCCAGATGCGATTCACCATGACGCGGGCGGTGAGTGGATTGCGCGGGTCGATGATGGCCTTCGCGAGTTCGAGTCGGCCGCTGCCTTTCGTGAAGGGCGTTTGTTTGCCGAAGAGGCTCAGGAACTGGCGAGGAACGGCATCGCCTTTGGTGAGTGGGTTGCCGCGAGTGAAGACGCGTGGCGTGCTGGGCAGGGCGCGGTCTTTGAGAATGGTGGCGTAAGCCGGTGCGGTGCTTGTTTTGATGAGATGGCGATCCACATCGCCCTGAGCCTTCCAAAGCTCGGTGGTGACGCCGGTGGGGAAGTACATCTCGATGTTCGCGATGTGCTCGTCGGGCACGAAGGCGGGCGAATCGGGTTGTTTGAGGCGTTCTTCGGTCAATTCGACGCCGGGATGCTTGTCGAGCCACGCGACGAAGCGATGCACGATGAAGGGATTGAGGTCGTTCGCGTCGAGAATCTGTCCGAAGACCTCTTCGGGATACTTGTCGAGCTCGCGCGTGGCCTGGAGGTAATCGGCGACGCGATCACGCGTGCGCTTCATCTGCTCCTCGCGGCGTTTCGTCATGAGTTCGCGATTCTTTTGGAGGAGCGCGGCGAGTTCGGCGCTCTCGCTGCGGCTTTCGCACGGCACGAGGGCCTCGGCGCAGCTTTGGAAGACGCCGTAGAGCGCGTAGTAATCGCGTGTGGGGATGGGATCGAACTTGTGATCGTGGCAGCGCGCGCAGGCGACGGTGAGCGCCTGCGTGCCGCGCATGACGACGTCGATGCGGTCGTCGATGATGTCATGCGTGACGCCAAGAAAGCGCCGCCCAAGCGTGAGAAAGCCCATCGCGGCGAGATCGGGTGAATTCGGTGGCACGACCTGATCCGCTGCGATTTGCAGGAGCAGAAAGCGGTCGTAGGGCATGTCGGCGTTCAATGCGCGAACGACCCAATCGCGGTAGGCGGAGGCGTGGACCCAGTTCTTTTCCTCGCGGGCATAGACGTAGCCTTTGGTGTCGGAGTAGCGTGCGATGTCCAGCCAGTGGCGGGCTCGTTGTTCGCCGTAGTGGGGGCTGGATAGCAGTGTGTCGATGAGCGTGGCGTAAGCTTCGTCGGACAGGTCGGACGAGTCGGACACGTCAGACGGTGGGAGGCCGGTGAGATCAAAGTGAGCGCGCCGAATCAGCGTGCGGGCATCGGCGCGAGTAGCGGACGTCGTTTGCAGATAGGCATCGATGCTCTGCGCTTTGCCGGGCTTCAGCGGCTGAAAGGCCCAGTGCTCCGCGTGGAGGGACGCGGTGAGCACGAATAAAGCTGCGGAGAGGCCACGCATGAACGTGATGGCATACGGGCGGCGCGGACGGGCGCTTTCAATGCACGGCTCTCACATGATCGGCACTCGCGAGTGTTTGCACCGTGCCATCGGCGAGTTGGAGGAGGAGATGGCCTTCTTCGTCGAGATCGAGCACACGGCCGAAAACCTCGCCGTGCGGGGCTTGGGCGCGGATTTGACGATGAAGGAGCCAGCTTCGGTCGCGGACTTCGGCGATGGCGGCGCTGAAGTCGTCATCGAGACGCTGAAACTCGGTGTGAAGGCATTCGAGCAGGCGTTTGGCGAGCGTGTTGCGGTCGATCTCGCGCAAAACGGGCGAGGCGAGCTTTTGCAGCAGCGAGGTGGCGCTGAGCTCGGGCGGGAAGTCGAGCGTGTTGACGTTCAAACCGATGCCGAGGACCAAAACGAGGCCTTCGCGGGTCGAAACGGTCTCGGCGAGCAAACCGCTTGTTTTGAGATCGCCGAGGTAGATGTCGTTTGGCCACTTGATGCGCGGCTGGAGCGGCAATTCGGCCTCAATTGCCTTGCAGATGGCCAGCGCGGCGAGCGTGGTGAGGCGCGGCCATTTCTCCAGCGATGCGTTTGGCTTCAGGAGCATCGAAAACATCAGATCTTTGCCACGCGGCGCGATCCATCGGTTGTCGCGTCGGCCACGGCCGGCGGTTTGTGATTCGGTGAAGACGACGGTGCCGATGTCGAGTTGCGCGACGTTTTGCTTTAGCCAGTCGCTGGTGGAGCCGAGCTCGTCAAAGACGCGCACGCGCCACGGGAGCGCGTCGTCGTTCAAAGCATCGGCGGAGAGCGGGATCATGCGCGTTTGGAATTCGGATCGCTGGCTTCGCCGTGCTGGTGGAGCTCGTCGTGGTCGCCCTGGCATTCGAGATGGGTCGTGATGAGCACGGGGCGGTCCACACTGGCCTGCACGGCGTGCTCGATCTGTGTGGCGATGCGGTGGGCATCGCGGAGCATGATGTGATCATCGAAAAGGAGGTGGACCTCGACGTAGTGCATCTCACCGGCATCGCGATGACGCAGCGCGTGGAAGTGCAGGCCGTGCTTTTCGGTCTCGCGGCGCAGCGCGGCATCGAGGGCGGCATTCAGCGCGGGATCGGCGGTGTCCATGAGGCCGCCGACGCTCTGGCGCATGAGGCCGTAGCCGGTCCAGATGATGTTTCCCGCCATGACGAGACCACAAACGGAATCCCAGCCATGCCAGCCAGTGAGCGCGACGAGCCCGAGGCCGATGATGGCACCGAGGCTCGTCCACACATCGGTGAGCACATGCTTGCCGTTCGATTCGAGGATGAGGGAACCGGCATTTTTACCGGTGCGAATCAAATACCAGCCGAGCACGGCATTGATGGCGATGGTGAGCGCGGTGAGCAGCAAACCCTGGTCGAGGTTCGCGGGCGGGAGGTGGTTGATCCAGCGATGAACGGACTCGTAGATGATGAAGAGCGCGGCGAGGATGATGAGGCCGCCTTCGATGCCGGCGGAGAAAAACGCGATCTTGCTGTGGCCGTAGGGATGGTCGTCATCCGCCGGTTTTTTGAGCAAACCGAGGCTGAAGGCCGCAAACATGACGGCGGCGACATGCACGACGGACTCCGCGGCATCGCCGAGGATCGAAGCGGAGCCGGTGAGCACATACGCGCCCACCTTTAGCACGAGCATGAGAAACCCCACAGCGAGCGAAAGGCGCATGGCGCGGGTGGTGGAGGCAGCGTGAAGCATGTGGAGGCGCTAGCATGTGTTTGGGAAGATGTCGAACACCCGTGCGTATCGTTGCGGTATGAAATGGCTCACCTTCTTTTGGATTCTCGCAGCTGGCGTGCATGCCGCGGATTGGACCTTGGTTTCGCCTCGTGAGGAGGCAAAGCCGGAGGCCGTGATCCACACGAAGGGCGGCCACGATGGCAAGGGCTCGCTCGTTCTCGAAACGGGCGAGGGCGAGCACTGGATCGGCTGCTGGACAAAGACGCTGCCGGTGGAGGGCGGGCAGCATTATCAGTTCAGCGCTTGGAAGAAGGCCAGCGCGATGCCCCTGCCCCGCCGCAGTGTGTATGCGCGGGTGCTTTGGGGGGATGACAAAGGCAATCCGGTGAAGTGGGAAGAGCCCGCGAAGCAAGGCTACGCGAAGGGCACCGTGCCGCGTGCCGAGCCGGAGTATCCGCATGATCCGGGTGGCGAGCCAAACCAGTGGTCGAAGGTCGAAAGCACGCTGCGTGCGCCTGCGGAAGCGAAGCAGGCAAAGATCGAGCTCTACCTGCAATGGGCTTCAAACGCCCGCGTGGAGTGGAGTGACATCGCTTTGAAGGCCATCGCGCCGCCGGCACCGCGAAAGGTGCGGCTCGCAACGGCGCATCTGCTGCCTCGCGAAGGCAAGGAGCCCTCTGACAAGCCGCCGCAGTATGCACCACTCATCGCCGAAGCGGCGCGGCAGATGGCCGATCTCATCGTGCTGGGCGAGACGCTGACCTACTACGGCACGGGGAAGAAGATGCACGAATGCGCCGAACCGGTGCCAGGGCCGAGCACAGAGTATTTTGGCAAGCTGGCGAAGGAGCATCACATTCACATCGTGGCCGGCTTGGTGGAGCGTGAGGGCAAAACGATCTACAACACCGCGGCGCTGATCGGGCCTGATGGCCTCATCATCGGCAAGTATCGCAAAGTGACGCTGCCACGCGGCGAGATCGAGGCGGGCATCACGCCGGGGCATGAGTATCCGGTGTTTGAGACGAGCTTTGGCAAGGTGGGCATGATGATTTGCTACGACGGCTTCTTCCCCGAGGTGGCTCGTGCCCTCACGATCCAAGGCGCGGAGGTGATCGCGTGGCCGGTGTGGGGCTGCAATCCGATGCTGGCGAAGGCACGAGCCTGCGAGAATCATGTGTATGTGGTGAGCAGCACCTTCACGGACCACACGAAGCACGATTGGATGATCTCCGGCGTCTTTGATCACTACGGCGATGTGCTGGCGCAGGGCGAGCAATGGGGCACGGTGGCCGTGGCAGAGGTCGATCTGGGCTCACCGACGCACTGGAACAGCCTCGGTGACTTCAAGGCGCAGATTCCGAGTCATCGCCCGCCGCCGCTGAAGGAGTAAGAGGCTCAGCGAGGCTTTTTTTGACGCACGAGGGCCGCAGGCTCGCGCCATTGCCAAAACTGTGGCTGAATGAGCTGGGCGTAGTTCGCTGGATCGGAGTCGAGGTGGCAATGCGGGCCATCCTTGTCCGGCACTTTGAGCGAGCCTTTGAGTGTGCCGGCCTTGATGGCTGCTTCGACGGCTTTTTGATTCACGCCCCAAAGAAGGATCTCGTCCTTGCTCTTGGTCTCGACGAGGTAGAGCGGCAGGTTCTCGGTCTTTTTGCCCTCTTCGATCAGCGTGGCGAAATGGAGATCCTCGTCGTCTTTTTCGAGCGAGGCACGGCGCAGCGTGAGCAGCAGCGGCTTGTGTTTGTCCTTTTTCTCATCTGCGGGCACTTCGGTGAGGATGAGCTGGCCTTTGGCGACATCGCTGACCTCGATCTTGAAGACATCATCATCGCCAGCGACCTCGTAGACCCCATTCCAGTGCTCCGCTTTCAAGGTGGCGGCTTGCAGGCCGAAGTCGGTGCCCACGGTGGTTTCGGGGCAGGAGGAAAGCATGGCGGCAAGGCCAATGCACGCGAGGAGGCGGAGGAGACGTGGCTTCATGCAGATGAAACGAGATGCGGGATCACTTCTTTGAGCCGATCAAGCGCTCGACTGTGCGTCGCGTGGCACCGGCATGCACTTGAAGGGCGGCGTGGCCGTTCGCGGCGAGCTTCGTCGTCGCCGCGGGATCATGCAGGAGTTGATCGACGGATTGTGCGAGCTCTTCAAAGCCCTGCACCTGCCTGGCGCCCTCGCTTCGCAGCAGCAAATCGACGAGCGGCGTGAAGTTTTCCATGTGCGGCCCGAACAACACGGCCTTGCCGGCAAAGACAGCCTCGGCGGGATTTTGACCACCTTCAGCGAGGAAGCTTTTTCCAATGACCACGAGCGTGGCGAGGTGCTGCCAGGCGGCAAGCTCACCCGTGCTGTCGATGAGCAAACAGGGCGTGGCATCCACTTTCGTGGCCGCATCGGTGCGGCGGGCTGGTTGCAACCCAAGCTCACAAAGCTGCGTGAGGATTTCCGCGGCACGCTCGACATGACGCGGCACCAGCAGCAAGGCGAGACGCGGATGCGTGGCATGCAAACGCTGAAACACACGTGCGAGCTCCACCTCCTCGCCATCGTGCGTGCTCGCGGCGAGCAGCACGGGCTGGTCATTCGCGATGCCGCGTTCGTTCAAGACGGCACGCAGGCTCTCGATGCGCTGCGCAGGCACCTCGGAGCCTTCGGGATCGTATTTGACGCTGCCGGTGAGATGAATGCGGGCCGCGTCGAGTCCGAAGGACTGCCAGCGGGCCACATCATCCGTCTCCTGCACGAGAATCTGGCGCAGCATGCCATACACGGGCTTCACGAGCACCCGCAGCTTGCGCAGGCGTCGGGCACTGCGCGGAGAGAGGCGGGCATTCACGAGCGAGGCAGGAATGTTTCGACGTGTGCATGCGGCGACGAGGTTCGGCCACACCTCGGCTTCGACGAGCACAAGCTGCACCGGCTGAATGAGATCAAGCATGCGACCGGGCACGCCAGGAAGATCGACGGGGCTGTAAATGGCCACGACGCGGCCTGCGTGCTGCTTTTCGCATTCTTTGGCCAAGGCAAGACCAGTGGGCGTGGTGGTCGTGAGCACGACGGCGGTATCCGGCGAGGCGATCAGGAGGCTTTTAATGAGCTTTCGCGCCACATTTACCTCGCCCACGCTCACGGCGTGCATCCACATGCGGCCACGCGGCAGTGCGGCGATGGCGGCACGCGTCTCCGGCGAATGAAAACCGAGGCGCTGGGCAAGATCACGCCAGCGACCGCCGCGGCGGCGCATTTTCACGAAGGCACCCGGCAGCATGCAGACGAGGCCAAAGGGCAAAAGCAGGTTGTAGAGAAGAAGGACGAGCGGGCGCAAGCGATCAGGAGTCAGAGTGTGATGAGGCCGCGGGCTGTTCACGCCGCTGCAACAGGATGATGCGGGTGGAGCCGTAGGCGCGGTCGGTGAGCAGTTCCCAGATGGCGGGATCAAAAACGGGCGGTCGCGGCGTGGCAAGCGATTCGAGCAGGAGATGGCCGCCGGGCTTCACGAGGTCTGGCAAGGCCTCGCTGGCCAAAAGAGCGGCCGTGAGGTCTTTGTCGTCCGGTTTGTGAGCATACGGCGGATCGGCAAAGACGAGGTCAAAGGTCTCTTTGCCACTGCGGAGCTGCTCGAGGGTGCGGAAGACATCGCCACAACGCACCACAGCGGCGGCGAGCCTCGTTTTGGCGATGTTTCGGCGAATGACATCACTGGCGCGACGGTCCTGCTCGATGAGCAAGGCGGACGCGGCACCTCGGCTGATGCATTCGAGCCCAAAGGCTCCCGAACCGGCGAACAAATCGAGCACACGGGCGTCCGGCACCACCTCCGCGAGCATCGAAAACACCGCCTGCCGCACGCGGTCCTGCGTGGGACGCGTGACGGATTTGGGAACTTCGAGCGGGATGCCTCCCGCGCTGCCGGAGATGAGTCGCATGAGTGGGCTCGTCCCATATTCGTGTTCGCCTGTTTTGCGAACAAAACAGCTCAATCATCCGCCACCGCGTCTTTGTCGGCCCGAGCATAGGCTTCGAGGGCTTTTCGCAGTTCGGCGACCTTTTCGGGGTGTTGGGACGCGAGGTCGGTTTGCTCGTTCGGGTCGTTCGCGATGTCGAAGAGTTCGAATTTGTCCTTCGGCTGGAGCACGAGCTTCCAATCGCCGACGCGGAAGGAGCGTGATTTGAAGCCGGGAGCCACCGTGTAGATCGGATGCGATGCCGGAGCGGCACCTTCGGCGAACTGCGGCCACAGATTGGTGCCGTCCCACTTCAAATCGCGATCCGGCTTGAAGCCCGCGAGAGCGCAAAACGTGGGCATCCAGTCCACGATCTGCACGGGAGCAGTGTGCGTGCCCGGCTTGAGCTTCGCAGGCCAGTTCACGATGCATGGCACGCGGGTGCCGCCTTCGTAAACAGTGCCCTTTTCGTTGCGGAGAGGCTTGTTGTTACCTGGAAGTGATCCGGCGGGATAGTCATCGGCAGGATAGCTTTGACCGTTGTTCTCCGCGGTGCTGCCGCCGTTGTCACTGGTGAAGACGATGAGCGTCTCGCCACGCTTGCCGGTCTTCTCCAGCATGGCCACGATGCGGCCCACGCTGTCATCGAGGTGCATGATGCAGGCCGCGTAATGCCGCGCGACCTCGCCCGTGATGCCCGCGGGCACTTTGGCGAGCCATTCGGCAGGCTCTTTGACCGGCAGGTGCACAGCGGTGAAGGGCACATAAAGGAAGAACGGCTTCTCCCCGCGTTGCGAGAGCCAGTCGCAGGCCTCCTTCGTGATCAAATCGGTGACGTGCCCGCTCTCGGTGAGCAGTTTCTCATTGCGATGCCATGTCTGCTGAAACTCGCCCTTCTTGTATTGATGATCGTAAGGCCCCACACCGCCCGCGAGCGAGCCGTAGCTGTGATCGAAGCCGAAGTGATTCGGCCCCCACTCGGGCCGTGAGCCGAGGTGCCACTTGCCGGTGAGGCAGGTGTCGTAGCCCACGCTTTTCAGCGCCCGCGGCAGCGTGACGGTGTCCCAGCGCAGGGCACGCTGATTCTGCGGCGTGGTCACATTGAAGCGGCTCCAGCAGCGGCCGGTCATCAAACCAGTGCGCGTGGGGCTGCAAACGGGTGCCACATAGTGCTGCGTGAGTTCGATGCCTTCTTTCGCCAGTTGGTCGAGATGCGGTGTGGGAGCGGAGCCGCCGTGAAAGGCGACATCCGCCCAGCCGAGGTCATCGGCGATGATGAAGACGACATTCGGCGCGGCGTTTGCCAGCGACGCGAAGGCAAAAAGAGCGGCGAGAAGGCGGTGCATCATTCAAAAGCGGTGGCGACAGGCTTGCCATCGAACTCGGCCGGCAGCGGCACATCGAGCAGCCAGAGGGCGGTGGCGGCCGTGTCGTAGGTGGTGACCGGATCGGTGATCTTGAAGCCCTTCTTCACGCCTTTGCCCCAGGCCACCCAGGGGATGAGCATGTCATCAGGGATGACCTCACCGTGTGTCTTGTCATGGCCGCCGTGGTCCGCGCTGATGAGGATGACGCTCGTGTCGGCGATGCCAGCCTCTTTGATGCTGTTGATGAGCTGGCCGAGGGCTTGATCAGAGACCTTGAAGGCTTCTTTTTGCTGCGGGGAACCCCAGCCATCCTTGTGACCGGCGGTGTCCGGATCAGCGAAATGGATGAAGGTGAGGCGTGGCTTGGTTTCCTTGATCCAAGCCGCGGCATTCTTGGCCTCCATCTGCGCGGGCTTTTTGTCCGCCTCAATCTCAGCGGAGCCTGCGACGGGCGCATTGGTCTGCGGGCCGCCGAAGTCGAAGATGGTGAGCGAGTCCTTCTGCCACAGGTGGCGGAACTTCTGCTTGCACACAAACATGCCGGTGATGGCCTGCGGTTCCTTCGCACGCAGCAGCGAGAAGGCCGTTGGCACCTTCACCGGGCCGCGAATGGGCGTGTAGGCATTCCACAGCACCTCGTGCTTCTTCGGGTCCACTCCCGTAAGCATGGAGGTGTGCGAGGGCAGCGTCTTCGGCGGGATGATCGTGCTGGCCTGCCAGGTCACGGCACCCTCGGCGGCGAGTTTTTTGAGCACCGGCATCTCGCTTTCCGCGATGACCGCGGGCTTGCCGCCATCGATACTGACGACAAACACATGCTCGGCACGAGGCGCGGCGAAAACGAGGGACGGAATGAGAAGGGCGAGGGCGAGTTTTTGAAGCATGGTCAGGCAGGGAGAACGTGCAGGAGAAGGGTGATCTCGCATCAACGGTTGCGTCGTGGAGGGCATCGCGCCATAAAGAGCTTCATGGGCCGTGCGCAGAGATCTCCCCGCTTGCTGACACGCACCGGGCAGTGGCTGATTTATGCGCTGTTCCGGTGTGTGGAATCCGTGCTCGCGATGCTGCCGATGGTCGTCGTTTGGTATCTCGGCCGCCTGCTGGGCACGCTGATCTATCCGCTGGCCGGCCGCTACCGCCGCCTCGTGCATCACAACCTTCGCATCGCCTTTGAAGGCGAGAAAAACGAGGCCGAACGCCGCGCGATTGCCCGTGCGCACTTCAAGAGCCTCTTCGCGAATTTCTTCTGCGGGCTGAAGATGCCGCTGATGGATGAGAAGAGCCTTTTGAAGCATCTCACCTGCGAGGGTATCGAAGAGCTGGAGGCCTCCATCAAGCGTGACAAGCGCCCGCTGGTGAACCTCGTGATGCACGCGAGCTGCTGGGAGGTGCTCACGCAGATTCCCTCCGCGTATGTGCGCGGTCACAAGCCTGGTGCCATCTACCAGGCCATCCGCAATCCCTTCCTGAACGACCTCGTGCTGCGCCGCCGCCAAAAGCTCGGTTATGTGCTCTTTGATCGCTCGAAGGGCTTCAGCGAGCCGATGAAATTCATCCGCGCCGGCGGCCAGGTGGGCGTGCTGGTGGACCAGCATGCGGGCGACCACGGCGTGTGGTGTCCTTTCTTTGGCCGGCTGTCCTCGACGACGACCATCGCGGCTCTCATGGCCATGCGCACGAATGCAGCGGTGGTCCCGATGATGGTCTATGACAATGGTCCGGCGCAGTGGCGGCTCGTCGCGGCTCCGGAAGTGAAGTCGCCCGAGGCCGAGATGACTGCCGAAGGCCTGACGAACGCGATCAACGCGGCCGTGGAGCAATTGATCCGTCGCCAGCCGGAGAGCTGGTTCTGGGTTCACAACCGCTGGAAGACACCGAAACCGAGCTTCCTGCTGTCAAACTACCGCCGCGGCATCGCGCTGCCGGAGGGCATGGAGCCTTCACAATTGAAGCCGTTTGAGCTTTTGATCCGCAGCCCGAACTGGCTCGGCGATGCCTGCATGGCCTTCCCGATGGTGCGAGCGATCAAAAAAGGTCGCCCCGACCTCAAGATCACGATTTTCGGCGAGAAGAAGCTCGAAGAGCTTTGGCTCGCGATGCCCGAGGTGAGCCGGTACATTGCCAAAACGCCGAAGGAAGGTCCTTTCGCCGTCGCGAAGAAGATCAAGGCCAGCGGCATCGCTTTCGACGCGGCGGTGCTTTGCACGAATTCGACACGCAGCACGCTTGAGTTGTGGCTCGCGGGCATTCCACGGCTCGTGGGCTTCCGCGGCTCGCTGCGCTCGAAGATGCTGAACCAGATCATCAAAGAGCCGAAGAAGAAGACCGACGAGATCGAGCATCACGCACGCCGCTACATGCGCCTGGCCGCGGGCATCGGCGCGGATGTGGAGCAACCCGGCCTGTGGGATGCTCCTGCGGCGGAGCTTCCAAACGATGGCATCGTCCGCATCGGCGTGTGTGCTGGTGCCGAGTATGGTCCAGCGAAACGCTGGCCGCTGGAACGCTTTGCCGAGGTGGTGAACACGATCTCATCGAAGCACGCGGCCGTTCATTGGCAGCTTTTCGGTGCTCCCGGCGAGAAGGAGATGGGCGAAAAGCTCTCGTCGATGCTGCAAGCACCTCACGAGAATCTCGTCGGCAAGACTCGTCTCACCGAACTCATCGCCAAACTGCGCGGCCTCAAGCTGCTGCTCACGAATGACACCGGCACGATGCACCTCGCCGCGGCTCTCGGTGTGCCCACGGTCAGCATTTTTGGCTCCACCTGCCCCATCGCCACCGGCCCGCTCGGTGACCGCCATATCGTGATCCGCCATCAGCAGCCCTGCGCCCCGTGCTTTGAGCGTGAATGCCCTCTCGGCCATTACGACTGCATGACCAAAGTGACGCCCGCCGAGGTGGCGGAGGCCGTGGAGAAGGCTGCGGGGCTTTGAGACATTCTGATCCGTGATGCGTGCTGCGTGAGCCTGCTTTGACGCTCTTCACAGATTCACGCATCACCCCGCACCGTTACTTCTTCTTCGCGGGCTCGGCGTTCCAGACTTTGATGTCGTCGAAGTAGCCGTTTTTGCCTGCCACGCCGAGTTCGATCTTAGATTTGGTCTCGTGCGAGATGCCAGAGGACTTCAAGTAGGCGATGGCTTTGCCATCAATGGTCACGCGCATCTCATCGCCCACGGTTTCGACGACGAGGTCATACCATTTGCCGGGTTCGAAATTCGCCGGGTAGGTCACCTGGCGGCCTACGAGGAGCTTGGCCACCTCAGCTTTCTTCGAGGGATCGTTGCGCATCTCGCGGATGTCATTGCGCATGCCGCCATCACGCTCGTCGATGATGGTCACGCCATTCAGACGCACCTGCGCACGGCAGAGATGGCCGTAATGAGCGCCGGTGTATTTGCGGTCGTCGAACTCGACATCGATCATCGTGGCACCGTCGAAACGGATCTTGCACTCGACCACGCTGTCCTTCGTGGGGATTTCGAGACCGTGAACGGCGGCGTGAGCCTTCACGACATTTCCTTTGGCATCGGTGGTGTCCTTGTCGCGTGTCTGCGTGCCCTTCAGCACACCGTTTTCGACGGCGAAGGTAGGCACGACCTTGTGCCAGACCTTGGCGGGCTCACCTCCCTGGAAGTCATCGGAGAAGAGCAGCTCTTTTTTGACCGCGATGGACTTCGAAGGCACCCGCGGCAGATCCGCGGCGGAGGCGATGGAGACGGCGAGGAGGGAGAGAAGGAGCGGACGCATGGTGGTGGCGGTAGTTGGAAAAATAAATCAGGCCTTGGGAACAACGGTGAAGCCTTCTTTGCTGTCTTTGATGAGCCAGCCAGCGGCTTCGAGCTGCTTGCGCAAGGCATCGGCGGCAGCCCAGTCCTTGGCCTGCTTCGCATCCCAGCGCTGCTGGGCGAGAGCTTGAATTTCCGCAGGCACATCTGCGGCGGCTTCTTCCTGCACGGGTGGCAATACGATGCCAAGCGCACCGAGCATGAAATGCAGGCCATTGCGTGCCGCGGCGGCTTCTTCAGCGGAAATCGCGGCAGGCTTGAGCTTGTTGAGCACACCGAAGATGCCTCCGAGAGCACCGGGGACGTTGAGGTCGTTCAGCAGCGTGTCCCACGCGTCTTGGAAGGGACCGGGAGCGTTGGAGTGCTGGAGTGTTGGAGAAATGGCCGCGAGGGCTTTGTCAGCCTTGGCGAGCTTTTGCAGAGCCTGGCGGGCGGAGTCGAGGCTGTGGAAGGTGAAATTCAGCGGTGCCCTGTAGTGGCCGGAGATGAGCACATAGCGCACTTCGGCAGGCGTGTAGCCGCGCTGCTGGAGATCGGCGAGCGTGTAGAGATTGCCGAGGCTTTTGCTCATCTTGCCGCCATCGACCATGAGATGGGCCACATGCATCCAGTGATGCGCAAACTGGCCGTGCGTGCTGCAGCAGCTCTGCGCGATCTCGTTCTCATGATGCGGGAAGATGAGGTCCACGCCGCCGCTGTGCAGGTCGAAGTCCTCGCCGAGGTATTCGAGAATCATCGCGCTGCATTCGAGATGCCAGCCGGGCCGGCCTTCACCCCACGGGCTGGGCCAGTAGTTCGTGCCGTCCTCGGGCTTGCGGGCCTTCCACAGGGCGAAATCGGTGAGCGAGTCCTTCGAATACTCATCGCTGTCCGTGGCGCTGGCGGCCTCGGAGGCACCGAGACGCAGTTCGCGGTCTTCGAGGTGGCTGAGGCGACCGTAGTCCTTGAAGGACGACACGCGGAAATACACGCTGCCATCGGCCGCGGCATACGCGTGACCTTTGGCGACGAGTTTTTCGATCATCGCGATCTGATGCGGGATGTGCGCGACGGCGCTGGGCTCGACCTGCGGCGGCAGGAGGTTCAGCGAAGCGCAATCGGCGTGGAATTTCTCGGTCCAGCCGCGGGTGAAGTCGGTGAGGCTCTGACCGGCCTTTTGCGAGTCGCGGATCGTTTTGTCATCCACGTCGGTGATGTTGCGCACATGCAGCGTCGCCGTGCCGGAGGCCTCGACCACGCGGCGCATGACGTCCTGAGCCACAAAGGTGCGGAAATTGCCGATGTGCGCCGGGCCATAGACCGTGGGGCCGCAGCAGTAAAAGCGCAGTGTCTTGCCATCGAGCGGCTTCACCTCGCGGTCGGTGCGGGACAGGGTGTCGTGGAGTTTCAGGGCGGGCATGAGGGCGGGGAAAGTGAATGACGAATACGGAATGTCGAATGCGGAATGCCTCTGAAAGGCTCCTCAAGCGTAGAGGCGGTCCACGAGGCCGCGCACCTTGTCCCCCGGCAGGGCGCCGGTCTCCATCTGATTCATCACATAGGCAAAAGCGATGCCGTTTTCCGGATCGGCAAACGCCAGGCTGCCACCGGCTCCGGGATGGCCAAAGGCCTTCTCCGACGGGCCGTAGAGCTGGCGAAGCTTCCGGCCATGCGTTTCGGACTCAGGATCGAGGTCGAGCGGATCGTGCATCACACCCGCGGCAAAGGCGATGGGCGTGAGCAGCACCGCGTCGTCATTCTGGCAGATCGTGGTGTCGAGCTGCTGCATCACCGCGGGCGGCACGGCCTCCACGCCGAGCCAGCGCCCGCCATCGGCGAGCATCGCGTAAAATTTTGCCAGCCCCGAGGCACTGCCGACACCTCCCATGCTGGCGTAACCACGTGCCCACGTTTCGCTTTGATTGAAATCGCTCACCGCATTCAGGCCAAACGGCGACTGAAAGGTGCGGATCGTGAGCGAGTTGGGCGTGTTGAAGGCTTTGATGAAAGGCTGGTCCGCCGCGGCGATGCTGATTTTCCCCGGATAGATGGGCGAGACGCGGTGAAACTGCTCGTCCGGCAGCCCGATCCAGAAATCGAGCTCCATCGGCCCACCGATGATCTCGTGAAAATACTCGCCGAGAGACTCCGCGCCCGTCACACGCCGCACGATTTCATCAAGCAGGAAGCCAAACGTCCGCGCATGATAGCCCTGGCGCGTGCCAGGCTCCCACAGCGGCTGCTGACGCTCCAGCGCCTCGATGACGGACTCGTAGTGAAAGATGGGAACACGCTCATCGAGGGCGCACAGGCCCGCCGTGTGCGTGAAGAGGTGCAAAAAGCGCACGTCCGACTTGCCTCCGCCGACAAATTCCGGCCACACCTCCGCCACGGGGCAATCGAGCGGGATGCCAGCCTCATGCAGCGCGATCAGCGTGCACACGGCCGCCGGTCCCTTCGTGGCCGACCATACCGGCACGAGCGTGTTTTTCGTCCACGGCTGCGTCCGGGCACGGTCGCAGTGCCCATGACCGAGCGAGAGGATCTCGCGCCCGTGCTGCCAGATCGAGACGGAGGCACCGATGTCTCCACGCATGCGGAAATTATCCTCAAACCAGGCGGTGACGGCCGCCAGCCGCTGGGGCGTAAGCGTGATCATACCGTGGTCTTGCTCTGGAGCTTTTCCCGCAACGCGGCGAGGTCCGGGTCCTTCCGAGCATAGCGGCGCAGGCTCTCATCCATCTCAAAGGCCTGCTTCAAATAGCGCAGCGCCTTGTCCATCTGGCCGAGCTTCGCGTGGTAGCAGCCCATGTTGTAAAAATAGACCGGCTTCGTGCGCAGTTCAGCCGGTCCACGGCCCAGAAAATCCAGCGCCTCCGCCGTGCGACCCATTTCATGCAGGCAAAACGCCGCGTGAATGAAGCCACCGGGCTCCGCCGGCTCTTCCAGGCATAATTTCGAGGCGAGCGCGAAGGCCTCCTCCCACCGCTGCTCGCCCATCAGGCACAGCAACGAGATCTCGATCACGTCCACACGGCCATGCGCCTCGACGGGCAATGCCGCCAACTCCTCCCGGGCCTCCTCGTGGAGGCCGAGCTCGAGGTAGCCTTGGGCGGCTGCGATACGGCGGTGAAGATCGGTCATGAGCGTGTGGCGGACTGGAATATCCAGACCCGTCCGCCGATGAAACCGCAATCACCGTTCCAGGACAAGAATTTTTCACCAGCAGGTGCCTCGAACGGCTCAAATCACCGGTCCGGCAGTGTCCTGCCACTTGGCGTGCCATTCCTTGAACACGATTGGCGAGATCTCGCTCGGCTTGATCTCGCTGCGGCCGCCCCAGAACACGTTCGTGTATTCCAGCGGGATGCCCACATCGGCTAGATGCTTGTCGATGGCGGCTTTATGGGCCAGCACGGTCTCCTTGTCGCTGCCATGGATGACACCCATGATGTTCACGTTGGCAAAGCGGTCGCCGCCTTCACGCCAGTAGCAGTGCGTCATGATCGGATGACGGCCCACTTCGCCGCCGGCACGTTCTTCCATGCCCTTCGGAACCTTCCAGTGGAAAAGGGCATTGAAACGCGTCACTCGCTGTCCGGAGGCACTGGGCTTCACATGCTCCAGGAAGGTCGAGAAGCGACCGATGACGCCTTTCTTGTCGAGCTGCTTCGCCACTTCGCAGAAGCGTTCGAGGCTCACGCCGGCATCCTTTGCACGGCCAGCCCATGGCTCGGGGCCGATTTCATCGGGCTTGAGGTCGCCTTTGAGGTTGAGCAGCACATTCCACTCCTCCTCGTCGAGGTCGGCGATGTTGGTGGTCATCATCTTCGCGGGCTCGTCGGCCTTTTCGCCGGGCTCCATCGTCTTGCGCCGCACATGACCCACGCCGAGGGCGAAAATGCCGTGCGCCTGCATCGTGTAGTAGTCCTCGGCACCGATGAGGCGCTTCAGCACATCGCAGTGGTCGTTGATGTTGCGGTCCTGCGGCACTTTGAGAGTCGTCCACAGGCGGAAATCACTGCCGCTCACTTCGCGGTCGGTGCTGCGCAGCACGACGTGGCCGCTGAAGGGGTCCTGTTTGAAGAGAAAGTCGAACGCGGCATCCAGCTTGTCCGTCGGCAGCTTCCAAGCGACAAGAGCGCCTTCGGCCAGCTTGTTCGCCAGCAAGGTCTGGCGCACGCGGCGGATCACGCCAGCGGCCAGCATCGCACGAATGCGCTCCACCACAGTGTCAAAAGGCACGCCGCTCTGCTCTGCGATGAACTGGAAGGGATGCTGGTGAAAGCCCTGCACGCGGTCCTCGCTCACGGAGAGGATTTGGGCGTTCACAGGATCGGTGTGTTCGGTGGGGAGAGCGGCGTCGGGCATGGTCGGGGAGAAAACGGGGCGCAACCCATAGCGGCGGCCCCGGAGAATGCGAGATTTGAAATTTGCGATTTAGCACGCGCCCATTGCCGTCTAGCATGGGCCTGTGAATGACCGCAAACCCACGCCGAAGCAATTGATGCGCCACCGCCTCGTCGCGGCCTGGCGTGGCGTGGCCGATGGCCCCGTCATCACCCTGCCCACGCTCAACGTGGCCGATCTCGCGCCGAAAATCGTCGCCGCAGCCGGGCTCGCCGACCGCGTGAAGCTCGAAGATGTGCTCTCTGCCTGGCAGGAAATCGTCGGCGACCTGCTCTTCAAACTCACGCGACCCGACAGCATCGAGCGCGGCATCCTCACCGTGCGCCTCACCCAGCCCTCCGCACATCACGCCCTGATGCTCGAAAAGCCCAAGATCCTCAAACGCCTCCAGACGAAGCTCCCCGGTGCCAAAATCCGCGACATCCGCTTCCGCCACGGCTGACGTAAAACAGTGTCACATCACACTTCTAACCTCTCACTTTTCACCTTGCCCACCCACACGCACGCCGCCCTCATCCTCGTCGGTCACGGTTCGACGATGAACCCCGACTCCAGCGCTCCCACGCATCTCCACGCCGATGAAATCCGCCGTCGTGGCCTGTTTCGCGAAGTTGCGTGCTGCTTCTGGAAAGAGGAGCCGAACATGCGCGAGGTTTACGAGATGGTGGAAAGCGATGTGATCTACATCGTGCCCAATTTCATCAGCGAAGGCTACTTCTGCCAGCAGGTGCTCCCGCGTGAATTGCGAGTCGATGGACCCGTGACACATCGCGATGGCAAAACGATCCACTATTGCGATCCCGTCGGCATCCATCCCAACATGACCCGCCTGCTGCTGCAGCGTGCGGATGAGGTCGCGCCCGGCGTGCCGCGTGATCAGACCAGCCTCATCATCGTCGGCCACGGCACCAACTTGAATGAGAACTCCCGCAAGGTGATCGAGAACCA
The DNA here is from genome assembly GCA_016795465.1 of Verrucomicrobiaceae bacterium. Taxonomy (GTDB): domain Bacteria; phylum Verrucomicrobiota; class Verrucomicrobiia; order Verrucomicrobiales; family Verrucomicrobiaceae; genus Prosthecobacter. The sequence goes on from JAEUHK010000051.1 coordinate 74,370, forward strand.
GGTCGCTCTCATCCGCGAAGGCGGCTACGGCTTTGCCGAGGTCGCGGATGCCTACATGGAGGAGGCTCCCTTCGTGGCCGATTGGGCCAAGATGACCACCGCGCCGAATGTCGTCGTCGTGCCCTTCTTCATCGCCGATGGCCTCCATAGCTTCCAAGACATCCCCGTGCTGCTCGGCATGCGTGAGGAAACCGGCGCGGCCTTGAGCGAGCTCGGCGTCTTCCATCAGAACCCGCACGAGCTCCAAGGCCGCCTGCTTTACTACAGCGGAGCCATCGGCACCGAGCCTCACATGGCCGATGTCATCCTCGATCAGGTGCATGATTTCGATACCAAGCACGGCATCCAAGCCGTCGGCAGCGTCACCAGATCTCCTCTGAATGAAAAACTCACCGCATGGCTCGACTCCGGGCACAACATCATCGGCGAGATCATCATCGCGAAGAAAGATGGTGGTTACACGCTCCGCCATGCCTCCGATCACGACCGCGCCGATCTGACGCCCTATCACGGCGCCGTGGAAGCCCGCGAAATCGCTCGCTACGATGATGCTGGCAAATTCCGCCCGCTGCATTCCGCTCCCACGCTCAAACGCGGTTGGGAACTCCACCTCGGCAGCCTCGATGAGTTGCGTCTCGCACTCGATTTCTTCCACCCGGCAGCCGTCGGCAGTGCCTGCGCACTCGAAAACGGCACCGTGAGTGCCACGCCGCTCCGCGAACTGCTCGGCCGCCAGACCGGCATGTATCGCTTCACGAACACGATCAGCGATGAGCAGGCCTTCAGCATGGTCGCCAAGACCTGCGCCGCCAAAAACTGCCTCCGCCGCATCCTTTGGCCGCTCACGCCTGAGCAACCGCTGCCCGTCGATGACTCCAAGGCCCAAGCCGGTGCCATCCCCCTGCTCTGCCTCGAAGCCTGCCCCCACATCGTCTCCGCCGCCCGCAAGATCGCGAAGGAAACCTTCGAGGCCAAAGAAGCCGCCCGCATCGCCTCGCAGCCCCAAGGTTAATCCCCGGTGCCCGCATTTTCGATGTCCGTGGTCAGCTTCATGCCCATGAGGACATACGCGTGCGTCTTGGCCTGCATGTCCATGACGTAGCCAGGAAGCCTCATCAGCTCACTGAAGCCTTCTTCGACGAAGGCACGGATCGCCAGCTCTCGCTCCGCATTGAACTCCGCCTGGAGGTGCAAGAGGCCGCAGTGCCGTGCCACGTCGATGATCTCGCGAATGAGCATGCCCGCGAGCCCCACGCCGCGATAACCGGGATGTGTGAGCAGATGCGTCATGCCGATGTGGCGCTTCCAGCCGCCGTGACGCTGCTCCAGCGTGGCGAGTCCGATCACCTGACCGTCCGCAAACGCCAGCAGGGGCAGCCGTGCGTCGTAATCCACATCCGCGCACCACTCTTTGACCAGCGCCGGGTTGTCGAGCCGTTGCTTGATGAACAGCCGCTCAAACTCCGGCACCTCGTGCAGGAACTTCATGAAGCCCGCATCATCCGAAGGCTCCAACGGCCGGATCATGCACTGCACGCTGGTTTCCAGCGGATAACGGACCGGGTATTTTTCGAGGGCAAAGTCAATCATGGCGGTGAACGGGGTTCACCCGCCTTCCAGCATCGGATGTGCCAGAAGAAGCCATGCGCAGAATAGCCGCGCTAAACTGCAAGAGAGAGCCAGTTTACGCGATCAACGGCCCAATCGCAGGCTCGGCGAGCATTTTGAGCACTTCTTCGACGAGGTTCGCAGCAGGCACGGATGTCTGCGATCTCGCGACGAGGTTCTTCACGATGACCTCGGGATACTCGGCGCCGAAGACGAGGGCGAAGCGGGCTTTGCGGTCTTCGGCGGCTTGGAATTGCTTGCCAACTTTTTGCGAGCCGAAGGGGTAGTCGATGCGCACTCCAGCAGCGCGGAGCTGCTGGATGGCGGCGAGGGCGTGGGGGCGCTGCGCTTCATCGGCGATGACGACGAAGGCGTCGATGCTGCTGGCGGCGAGGAGGGCACTGGTGAGCTTCATCTGCGCTCCGGGAGTGCGTTTGAGAAGGATGCCGAGCACGACATCGCCCATCGCGAAGCCTGCGGCGGGCATGTCCACGTTTCCATCGCTGATGAGGGCGCACAGTTTGTCGTAGGTGCCGCCGCCGGCGAGGGCGCGGAGGCCGTGTTTCAAATCGAAGACCTCAAACACGACGCCGGTGTAGTAGGCGAGGCCGCGCACGATGGTGGCGTCGATGCGGACGTGCTGCCAGAGGCCGCGGGCGGTGAGGTTGGCCTTCAATTCGGCGAAGGCGGGGTGATTTTCATCCGTGGATGCCATGAAGGCTCGCACCTCGGCGGTGGTGAGGCCGATCTCGCCGAGCTTTTTCTCGGTCTCGTCCGGCTTCGCACGTTCGATCTTGTCGATGATGCTGAGGAAGGCGGTGGCGTGCTCGGCGGCGATGTTTTTCTCGGCGAGGAAGCCGTTCCAGATCTCGCGGTTGCTGAGGCGGATGATGAAGTCGTCGGCGCTCACGCCAAACTCGCGCATGGTGTCGATGGCCAGCGAGATGAGCTCCGCGGCGGTGGCGGGGCCGCTGTCGCCGAGGATGTCGGCATTGAACTGGATGAACTCGCGCCCGCGGCCCTCCTGCGGCTCCTCATAGCGGAAGCAGGGCCCGATTTGGAACCACTTGATGGGCTTCTTGAAGTCGCGCTGACGTGCGGTGGCCATGCGTGCGAGCGACGGCGTCACCTCCGGGCGCAGCGTGATCTCGCGGTCGGCCTTGTCGCGGAAGCAGAAGAGCTGAGCTGTGATTTCGTTGCCGCTTTTCTTGCGAAACAGGTCGGTGCTCTCAACGACGGGCGCCTCATACTCGACGAAGCCATAACGACGCGCGACGGCGCGCCAGGTGTCGGCGATATAATTGCGCGTCGCGCATTCCTCAGGGAAGAAGTCGCGGAAGCCTTTGACGGTGCGGAAAGTGGACATGGGGCGCGATTCATCCGTGCGGAGGCCTCCAAATCAAGCGAAGAGCACGAATGCAGCGGCAAGGAGCGAAACTTTCCACTGCTAGGGCTCTTGGGCACGGCGGATTTCGTCCAGATCGGCGAGGTCTTGGGGACGCCCGGCTTGTTTCTTGGCTTGGATGAGTTCGTTGAGGCCGAGGAAGTGAACCGGAAATCCCTCCTCGGTATCGGTGACGCGGTTTTCCCAGCAGGTGACAAAACGCAGCTCCGGCAGTGACGTGAGAAAGTCGAAAAGCACGGGCGCACGCCCGATCATGTATTGAAAACTCTCCTGGGCGAAGTCATCCGGTGTCACATCGATGAGCGGCATGCCAAACTCACGAAAGGCTGCCATGACTCTGGATGCATTGGGGACTGTGGGTTCCAGCCAGAGGTCCAAATCCTTCGTGAAGCGCGGCTGGGAGTAATGCATGGCCGCATAGCCTCCGACGACGAGGTAGCGCACCTCATGCTTCGCGAAGAGCTGGAGCAAGTCTTTGAAATCGGAGTTCATCAGGGTTGCGCTTCTGGGCGTGCCAGGTTTCGACGACCAAATCCCAGGCGGCGGCACGGATCGCGGCACCACCTGCCCGCTGCCAGAAGCGGATGTTCTGTGTGCGCATGTCATCCAAGTCGGCGCACTTGACGCCCTGCCATTGGGCTCGGCTGGTTGATTGGGGGGCGGCAGTCATCATGGATGAAGCTAAAAGCCTTTCGGAGCAGTGCAAGCCAAGGAGCGGGCCTTTCCAAATCCCGGGGATGAGTGAGGCAATTGGAAAGCGCTTCTCCTTGGGCGGGCGCTGCCAGAATGCGGTTGCCTTGCAGGAGCTCCATGCTCTCTGCTCTTCGCTCCATGCTGTCCGACCTGTTTGTGCGTGATTTCCGCTGCTTCGCCGAGGCGAAGGTGGAGCTGCATCCGGATGTGACGCTGCTGGTGGGGCGGAATGCGCAGGGGAAGACGTCGCTCATCGAGGCGGCGTGTGTGCTGATGCGGCTGCAGTCGCCGCGGACGACGAACCGGAGCGAGTTGGTGCGCTTTGAGGCCTCGACCTGCCTTGTGGAGGCGGTGTGGGGCGGCAAACGGCTGCGCTATGCCCAAAACGCCACCTCGCGACGTCTCGCGCTGGATGGCGTGACGTGTGGCAAATCGGCCGATTACCTCGCTGCGGCCGGTTTGGTGGTGTGGATGGACCATCGGGACATGAATCTTCTGCGCGGTGGCGCGGAGCATCGGCGTCGGTTTTTGGATTTCGCGGCCAGTCAGATGTTTCCGGACTACCTGCATGCCCTGCGCGGCTACGAGCGAGCGTTGCGAGGTCGGAACTACGTTTTGAAGCGCGATGCCGTGATCGCGTGGAAACAAGCAGATGCCTTTGCGCGGGTGATGGACAGCTTCGCGGCGGTTTTATGGCAAAGACGGGCCGAACTCTGCGAAGCGCTGAATCCGCAAGTTTCCGCCGCGCATGCGCATCTGAGCGAGGGTTCGGAAAACACGCGAATCGCCTTCACGAGCACCTGGGAGGCCGGAAGCCTTTTTGAGGCGCTGGCAGGCATGCGCGAGGAGGAGTCCAAATCACGCTCCACCGCCTTCGGGCCGCACCGCGACGACATCGCGATGTTTTTGAATGAGCGCGATGCGACGAGTTTCGCCAGCGAGGGCCAGCAGCGGTCGTTTGCGCTTTCGATGAAGCTCGCGCAGGCCCACGTGCTCGAAAAAGCCCGCGGTGAGGCTCCGCTGATGCTCATCGACGACGTCTTCGGCGAGCTGGACGCCTTCCGACGCCGGGCGTTGCTCAGTTTGCTGCCGAACGGCACGCAAAAGATCATCACCACGACGAATCTCGATTGGGCGGAGAAGGATGCGCTCAGCGGGATCGTGCATCAGGTGGATGGCGGACGGGCTTGCCAGATGGCCTGAAGCCGCTAGTCTCGCGCCCTCTTAACCAACCCCCAACGCATCCCATCATGTCCGACATCGCACTCGCCAAAGGTGAAAAATTCCTCGAAGACAACGCCAAGAAAGAAGGCGTGAAAGTCACGGCCTCCGGTCTTCAATACAAAGTGATCACCGAAGGCACCGGCAAGAGCCCGAAGGCCACGGACACCGTGGAAGTGCATTACGAAGGCACGCTGATCGACGGCAAGGTCTTCGACAGCAGCTACAAGCGCGGCGAAACCATCGAATTCCCCCTGAACCGCGTCATCGCCGGCTGGACGGAAGGCGTGCAGCTCATGAAGGAAGGCGCAAAGTATCGCTTCTACATCCCGTCCCGCCTCGCCTACGGCCCTCGCGGCGCCGGTCGCGACATCGGCCCGAACGAGGCGCTGATTTTCGACGTGGAGCTCTTCAAGGTGAAGTAATGCTCCGTGTGCGGCCGTTCACACGGCCATGCGAGTTCTGTTTCTGCTCTTCCTGCTTTCGGCTGCGTGTTTCGCCACGCAGCCGAATGTTGTTTTGATCATCAGCGATGACCAGGGCTACCCCGATCTCGGCTGCATCGGCACGAAGCCGCTGATCACGCCGAACCTCGACAAGCTGGCGGCGGAGGGCGTGCGAGCGACGAGTTTTTATGTGACGTGGCCGGCCTGCACACCTTCGCGTGGCAGCGTGCTCACAGGACGCTATCCGCAGCGCAACGGGCTCTACGACATGGTGCGCAATGACATGGTGAACTACGGACATAAGTTCACGCCGGAGGAGTATGCGGTATCGCCGGAGATGACGCTGGGGCTTGATGTTCGCGAGAAAACGATCGGCGACATGCTCAAAAAGGCCGGTTACGCGACCGGCTGCGTAGGCAAGTGGGACATGGGGCAGGCGAAGCGCTATCTGCCGCTGCAGCGCGGCTTTGATTTCTTCCACGGCCACGGAAACAACGGCATCGATTACTACACGCACGAGCGTTACGGCGTGCCGTCGATGTTCCGTGGCAATGACCGCACGGAGGAGGACAAGGGGACCTATGTGACGGAGGTGTTCCGTCGCGAGGCGCTGCGCTTCATCGGCGAGCATGCGGGGAGGCGGCCGTTCTTCCTCTATCTGCCTTTCAATGCGCCGCACAGTGCCTCGACCTTTGGCGAAGGCACCAAGGAAGGCGAAAAGAAGAAGGGCGAAGGTGTGCAGGCACCGGAAAGGTATGTCGCCATGTATCGCGGGAAGGTCGCGGATGAGAAATTGGCACGGTATTGCGGTGCGTTGACCTGCATGGATGAGGCCATCGGTGCGGTGATGGAGGCCGTGGAGAAGGCGGGGCTCACGAAAGACACGATCTTCATCTTCTTCTCCGACAACGGTGGCAGCGGCAATGGCGGCAATGCGCCTCTGAAAGGCAGCAAAAGCACCATGTGGGAGGGCGGGCTGCGTGTGCCCTTCATCCTGCGCTGGCCGGGCAAGGTGCCTGCGGGCAAAGTGACCGATGAATTCCTCACCTCGCTGGAGTTGGTGCCCACGCTGCTGGCTGCCACAGGTGCCAAAGCGCCCGATGGGGTGAAGCTGGATGGTCACGACATGCTACCGGTGCTGCGTGGCGAGGCGAAATCACCGCGCCGTGAGATGTTCTGGCAGCGACGGGCCGACAAAGCGGCTCGCTTTGAAAACTGGAAGTGGGTGGAGTCCAGCAAAGGCGGTGGCCTTTACGATCTCAGCACGGATTTGGGCGAAAAACACGATTTGAGCCGCGAGAAGCCCGAAATCGCCCGACAGATGCGCGAACGTTTTGAGGCCTGGCGAGCCGAGATGGAGGCCAGCGAGCCTCGCGGGCCATTTCGGGACTATTGAGAGAGGTTTTTCCGTCGCTTGCATTCCCCGCATGCCTGCTAGACTCGCGGCCCTGATTCACGCATCACGAATCACTCCTCACTTCCCATCATGTCTCATCGAGTTCTCATCATCGGAGCCGGCGGCGTCGGCCGAGTCGTCACCCACAAATGTGCCCAGCTTCCCGACGTTTTCGGTGAGATCATGCTGGCCAGCCGCACGAAGTCGAAGTGCGATGGCATTGCCGCCGAACTGAAGCGCCCGATCCAGACCGCTGGGGTCGATGCGGACAATGTGCCGGAACTGGTGAAGCTGCTGAAGAGCTTCAAACCGGAGGTCGTCATCAATGTGGCGCTGCCTTATCAAGACCTCACCATCATGGATGCCTGCCTGGAGGCCGGCGTGCACTACATCGACACCGCGAACTACGAGCCGCGTGACGTGGCGAAGTTCGAATACCACTGGCAGTGGGCTTATCAGGAGAAGTTCAAAGCGGCGGGCCTCACCGCGCTGCTCGGCTGCGGCTTTGACCCGGGCGTGACCAATGTGTACACGGCCTACGCGTTGAAGCATCACTTCAGCAAGATCGACACGCTCGATATCCTCGACTGCAACGCGGGCGATCACGGCAAGGCCTTCGCGACCAATTTCAATCCCGAGATCAACCTCCGCGAGGTCACCGCGAACGGTCGCTACTGGGAAAACGGCGCTTGGGTGGAGACGAAGCCGCTGGAGATCAAGCGCAGCTTCCCCTTCCCGGACGGCATCGGCCCGAAGAACATCTACTGCCTTTACCACGAGGAGCTGGAGAGCCTCACGAAGCACATCCCGATGCGGCGTGCGCGTTTCTGGATGACCTTTGGCGATGCCTACATCAAGCACATGGAAGTGCTGGTGAATGTTGGCATGACCGGCATCCATCCCGTGAAGCACAAAGGGGTCGATATCATCCCCATCGAGTTCCTCAAGACGCTGCTGCCGGAGCCCGGCACGCTCGGCCCGGACACGAAGGGCAAGACCTGCATCGGCAACTGGATCGAAGGCACCGGCAAGGACGGCCAGCCGAAGCGCTACTACGTTTACAACATCTGCGACCACCAAGAGTGCTACAAGGAGACGAATTCACAGGGCGTGAGCTACACCACCGGTGTGCCCGCCATGATCGCGGCGCGTCAGCTCCTCACGAATCCATCGGAGTATCGCCAGCCCGGTGTCTGGAACGTCGAGCAACTCAATCCCGATCCCTTCATGGCCGATCTGAACGCCTACGGCCTGCCGTGGGTGGAGACCTGGCCGACGGAGCCGCTGCCGGGCGAGTGAGCCGACACGTCATCGACCTCTTCACGAGAGCCAAGGCATTGCCTTGGCTCTTTTTTTGTCATTCGCCCACGACGCCGACGACAATTTCCCGCGTGTGCGGAGCCCGGCGATGCTCGAAAAGGAAAATGCCCTGCCAGGTGCCGAGAGCGAGACGGCCATTCATCACGGGAATGACCTCCGAAGTGCGGGTGAGAGCCATGCGCAGATGGCTGGGCATGTCGTCTGGCCCTTCATAAGTGTGCACGAAGTAGGGCGTGTCCTCCGGCACGAGGTGGTCAAAGAAGGCATGCAGGTCCGTGCGGGCGGACGGATCGGCGTTTTCAAAGATCACCAGGCTGGCGCTGGTGTGCTGCACCATGATCGTGGCACTGCCGGTGCGGATGCCGCTGGCACGGATGATCTGCTGGCAGCGCTCGGTGATCTCGTAAGTGCCTTTTCCGCGGGTGGTGATGGAGAAGGACTCGGCGTGGGCGGGCATAGGGCGTGGGGCAAGGAGCTTGGAGCATGGGGTATGAGGGCTTGGGCTCCATGCCACAAGCCCCTTGCTCCATGCTATTTCGCCACCTTGTAGATGCCGCCGTTCCAGTCGAGGACGAGGATGTCGCCGCTGGAGGCGGGGCAGAAAGCGGTGGGCTTGATGAGCACGGTGGGCTTCTTCTTCGGATCGGCGGGTGGTGTTTGCGGGCTGGTGAAGAGCAGGTCGTTGCTGAGGACCTTGCCGCTGTCGTCGGTCTTCAAGGCCCACACTTTGCCGAGGACAAAGTCGCCGTAGATGTAGGCGCCGGTGAGCTCAGGGATGGCGGTGCCGGTGTAAACGTAGCCGCCGGTAATGCTGAGGCCTTCGCCATGGTTGTAGCTGTGGATGGGCTCGATGAATTTCGCGTCGGCAGGCGGCGTGTCGGTGTTGAGCATGAAGGGGGCGGGGCCTTCGCGGAACTGCCAGCCGTAGTTGCCACCGTTGGTGATCCAGTTGATCTCCTCATAGAGATCCTGGCCCACATCGGCGCACCAGAGATGGCCTTTGGCATCAAAGCTGAGGCCCCAGGGGTTGCGAATGCCGGTGGCATAGATCTGCGGGAGGGCGTTCACGCCATTCGCATACGGATTGTCGGCCGGGATGCCGTAGGCGTTGGCATACTCGCGGCTGTTCACGTCGAGGCGGAGGATCTTGCCGTAGAGCGTGGCGTTGAGCTGGGACATTTTCAGCTCGCCGTTGCGCTTCGAGTTGTCGCCCATGCCCATGTAGAGGTAGCCATCGGGGCCGAAGAGAATGTTTCCGCCGTGGTGGTTCCAGTTAATCATCGGGATCTCCAAGATCACCCGCTCGGTCTTCTCGTCGGCCACATCGCCATTGGCCTTCATCTCGGTGATGATGATGCGCTTCGGCTTCTGCATGGTGTAGCAAAGGTAGAAAAGGCCGTTCTCTTTGAACTTCGGATGGAAGGCGAGGCCGTTGAGACCTTCTTCAAAGAGGCCGTCCTTCGCCTCCATGCCGCGAGGGCTCAGATCGAGAAAGGTTTTGGCCTCGGCGGCATTTTGATCGGCGGGCAGGAGGAGGATTTTGCCACGCTGAAGGGCCAGGAACTGGCGCTGCGTGCCGTCATCCGGGATCACGACGGCGATGGGCCGCTCGGTGGGGAGTTTTTCATACACGCGGACGAGCTTGTGCGTGTCCGCGGCAAAGGCGGCGACAGCGGAGAGGGCGAGGCAGATCAGGGAACGCATAGGTGAGAGGTAGAAAGCGTAGCGCGAGGGTGTCTTGCAGGGGAAGTGGATTTTTCGGGGAATGGTGGGATGGAGTGGTGGAGTATTGGAGGGTTGATTCCTGCACTCCATCACTCCCACTCAACACCATGCTCGCACCTGCCGCTGTTCTCTACGAAGCCAAGAAGCCCCTCCGAATTGAAGACGTGGAGGTCATGCCGCCGCAACGTGGCGAGGTGACGGTGCGGATGAAGGCCGCGGGCGTGTGCCACAGCGATCTGCATGTGATGAAAGGCGATCTTTCGATGCCGATGCCGATCATTCTCGGGCATGAGGGCAGCGGCATCATCGAGGCCGTGGGCGAGGGTGTGACGAGCGTGCAGCCGGGTGATCCGGTGATCCTCGTGTGGCGCGGCTCCTGTGGCCGCTGCGAATACTGCGCGAACGGTCGCCCGGCCTTGTGTGACATGGGCACGCAGATGCGCTTCACCGGCACGATGCCGGATGGCACGACGCGTTTCCGCAATGCCGCGGGAGAGAGCATCCGCCACTACGCGGGCGTTTCCGCCTTTTCGACGGTCTCGACGATGCCGGAGGCCAGCGTGGTGAAGATCCCATCGGATATCAGCTTTGAAAAAGCGGCGCTCATCGGCTGCGGCGTGATCACCGGCGTGGGCGCGGTAGTGCATGCGGCGCAGGTGCGACCGGGCAGCACGGTGGCCGTGGTCGGCTGCGGCGGCATCGGGCTGAACATCGTGCAAGGTGCGAGGCTCGCAGGAGCACGACAAATCATCGCCGTGGACAAATTTCCCCGCAAAGAGGCCGATGCGAGGCTTTTTGGCGCCACCGACTACGTCGATGTGAACACGACCGATCCGGTCGAAGGCATCAAAGCGCTCACTGGAGGCAAAGGAGCCGATTTTTGCTTCGAAGCCTACGGCAGCGGCAAAACGACCGAGCAGGCCTACGATGCCACGAAGAAGGGCGGCATGTGCGTCGTCGTGGGCATCACCAGCGCCGCGGACAAGGCGGCGATCAACATCAACCAGCTCGTGTATGCCGAGAAGACGCTGCGCGGCAGCATCTACGGCACCACAAGACCTCGCACGGATCTTTTGACGCTCATCGACATGCATCGTGCTGGCCAGTTGAAGCTCGACGAGCTCGTCACAGCTCGTTATCCGCTCGCCGGCATCAACGAGGCCTATGACGCGCTGCAACGCGGCGAGGTGGCACGGAGCCTGATCGTGTTTGAGTGAGCTTTCGAGCATGGTTGAGAGCCCAACAGCATCAGACAACAAGCAATCGTGGTGGTGTGCGACCTGGTTCAGGTGCCTGCTCGTCATCGCGGCGCTCGTTGTGTTGTATGTGCCTGCTTTGCAAAGCGGCTTCACCTGGGATGATGACGAGCATTTGACGCAGAATCCCTGCATCATCGGCCCGCAGAGCATCGCGGACATCTGGACGACGCGTGCGGCGCGAATCTGCCCGCTCGTGCTGAGCAGCTTCTGGTTGCAGCATCAGATGTGGGGGCTTTCGCCGATGCCTTATCATCTGGTGAATGTGCTCCTGCATGCCGGAGCGGCTTTGTTGCTCTGGCGTGTGCTGCTGGCGCTGCGAGTGCCAGGAGCATGGCTCGGTGCGCTGCTGTGGGCGCTGCATCCGGTGCAGGTGGAGACCGTGGCATGGGTGACGGAGATGAAGAACACGCAATCAGGCCTGTTTTTCCTCGCCGCGATTCTGTTCTATCTGCGCCTGCTCCGCGGCGAAGGCCGCAACGGGACGAATTACGCTCTTTCGATCGTTTTCGGCCTTCTCGGGATGGCGAGCAAAACATCCGTCGTGGTGCTGCCAGCCGTGCTGGGGCTTTGCGTCTGGTATGTGGAGGGGCGTGTGAGCCGTCAGAGGCTGGTGAAGTTGATTCCATATGTCTTGATGGCCCTCGCCGCCTCGGCGCTGGCACTTTGGACTCAGGATCTGGAAGGCGCGAATGATCCGCAGTGGCAGCGAAGCCTTCCGCAACGCGTGGTGACCGCTGGTGCGGTGGTATGGTTTTACCTCGGCAAGCTGGCCTGGCCGCATCCGCTGGTGTTTGTGTATCCAAAGTGGGTGGTGAATGCCGCAAGCCTGCTCTGGTGGCTGCCGGTGATGGGTTTGCTGGCCACGATCGCCTTCACCAAGCGCTGGCGAGGTGTGTGGCTCGCGCTGCTTTACTTCATCATCGCTCTCGGACCTGTGCTGGGGCTGCTGGATCATTACTTCCTGCGTTACTCGTTTGTCGGTGATCACTTTCAATACCTCGCCAGCATCGGGCCACTGGCCTTGTTGGGAGCGCTGCTTTCCAAACTGCGACGCTGGGCACCTGCGATGGTTTTGGCAATCTTCTGCGTCATCACCTGGCATCAACAGCGTCTCTACCGCGACCCGGAGGTGCTGTGGACGCACACGCTGCAGCATCACCCGACGTGCTGGCTGGCCTGCAACAACCTCGGCATCCTGCGGTACAAAGAAGGCCATGAAGAAGAGGCTGTGCAACTTTGGGAAAAGGCCCTCGAAAGCGATCCGCGCAGCGCCCGCACGCTGAACAATCTCGGCTATGTGCATCAGCAGCACGGGCGTGCGCAGGAGGCGCTCGCCCTGTATGAGAGGGCGATCGAGAATGATCCCAGCTTTGGCGGGGCTCGTTACAACTATGGCACCGTGCTGCTGGCGCTGGGCCGCATCGCGGAGGGGCTCGTCCAGCTCGAAAAGGCCGCGGAGATCACGCCGCGTGATCCGAATGTGCAGCTCAACCTCGCCAATGCCCGCCTCTTCTCTGGAGACGCCCCAGGGGCCATGCGTGCGCTGGAGCGGACGATCCAGCTCTCGCCCGCAGAGGTCGCTCCGCTCAACAACCTCGCGTGGCTGCTCTCGACGCTGCCGGATGCCTCGCTCCGCGATGGCGGGCGGGCGGTGGCCTTGATGACGAAGGCATTGGATCTCACCTCTCCTCCCACCTTGCAGACGCTGCGCACGCTGGCCGCGGCCCATGCTGAGGCAGGGAATTTCAACGAAGCGATCAAAACGGCCAGTCGAGCCCTGGAAGAGGCCCGACGACAAGGCAATGCCGCCATGGCGAATTCGCTGCAAAACGAACTCGCCGCCTACCGGCAGGACACACCCGTGAGATTCAGCCAGACGCGGTGATCAGCTCACGAAATGCACCTGCGGGAAGGGCACGACAAACTGGCCGCCGCGGGCGAGGAAGTCCTTCTCACGCACCTTGAATTCCGGCATGAAGTGCCAGGGGAGGACAAGGTAGTAGTCCGGCTTGGCGGCGCGGGATTCCTCCTCGGAGATGATCTTCACGCGGCTGCCGATGGTGAAGCTGCCCCACTTGCGCGGGTTGCGGTCGGCGATGGCGGGCAGGATATCGCCATTGATGCCGCAGTATTGCAGCGTGGTGTTGCCCTTTGTCGAGGCGCCGTAACCGTGGACGAGCTTGCCCTCGGCCTTCGCCTTCTTCAGGAAGGCCTGGAGGTCGTTTTTGATGCGGCGGATGTTGGAACGGAACTCGGCGTAGGGCGTGTCGGTGTCGAGGGCGAGCTCGAACTCGCTCACGCGGAGCTCCTGCACGCGTGACGCGGCCTCACGGGAGGGTTTCAGACGGCCCGTATGGGCCACGCAGAGGCGGAAGCTGCCGCCGTTCACGTCATTGAGATGCACATCGACCACCTCGAGGCCGCATTCGCCGAACAAACGCTCCAGCACGGCGAGCGAGTAATATTCCAGATGCTCGTGGCAGATGGTGTCAAAGCTGTTGATGGCGAGCATGGAGGGCAGGTAGCTCTGCTCGAGGATCCAGATGCCGTCGTCCGCGAGCACGCTGGCGATGTCCTGCACAAAGGAACGTGGATTTTCGAGGTCGTAGAACATCGAGATGCTGGTCACGACGCGGGCTTTTTCCTGTGGATGCACGCGGCGGAAGGCATCGGCGGAGAAAAAGTCGTTCACGACCTCAAAACCACGCTCGCGGGCCTTCAATGCCACGTCGGAGGGGTCGATGCCGATGTGGCGCAGGCCCTGGGTCTTGTAGCTGGCGAGGAGAGTTCCGTCGTTGCAGCCGATGTCGAGCACGAGATCGCCCGCGTTGAGCTTCACGGTGTCCTCGGCCAGGGCGGAGATGCCGGCGAGGTTGTCCCGCATGGACTGGTTGATGCCGGATTCATAGTAGTAGCGGTGGTAGAGCACCTTGGGCGGCACGCTGTGGCGCATCTGCACGAGACCGCAGGCGTTTTCATCCAGGGCCGGGTCGCAGCGCACGAGATCGAGCGGGATCTGGCGCTTGATGGTGCCGCGGCCATCCTCGCTGACGATGAGGCCGCCGATGTATTGCTCACCGAGGGCGATGACATCGGTGAAACTACGGCAGCCGCAGATGCGGCAGGTGGTGCGGGTGGTCAGGAGGGGGCGGTAAGCAAGTGCGGTCATGGGCTGAGATGGCATCCGGTGCATGCCTTGTCCAGCCGGGAGTTTTTTCTGCCGGAGAAGTTGAGGCCCGGCGGGTGTCAAAGGGCCCGTTTCCGCCCGCCGAGCCCGAATAGCATCCCGAGGCCTCCGGCGACGAAGAGCAGAGGAAACCAGATGGAATACAACGCGGCACGAGTGCCTGGAATGAGCACCGACCCGGCATGATCTGCCGGGTTGACGTAGCATGTGCGTTCCGAGCCTGGCGGGAACTGCTGCTGCACCGCCAGCGCGACGTCACGATGCGCCGTGGGAGCCGCCTCGACATGCCGGATGCGTGTGGAGACATGCGGCACGCCATCGATTTGATAGCGATAACGTATCTCCACGCGATGAGCGAGTGCGGAGGCAGGCGTGGGACGCTGGCTCACGATGCGCGAGGACTCGACAAGACATGGAACGGCGGGCCACGAGCGGCTCACGGAGGTCTTTTGATAGGAAAGCCACAATCTCCAGGCAAAGAACGATCCTGCGACAATGAGCACGACACCCATCGCCGCGAGCCACATTCGTCCTGCTTGTTGTTTGTGCATCATTCGTGTGTGTCCACGGCGGCCGTCTGGAGGCGGAGTAGCGATTCTTTGACTAGCTGCCGTGAGTGCTCCATACAAGGAAACACTTTCTTCGCAATTCTCCGCAACCTATCGCATGTCCGATTCCCCCGCAGTGAACATCCGCCCGCCGCGCTGGCTCGTGAAGCCCGCCGCAGAAGGCGCGGCAGAGCTGGCGGCGGAGACAGGACTGCCGCCGCTGCTGACGCATCTGCTGGCGCAGCGCGGCATCAACACCGCGGAGAAGGCGCGTGACTTCCTCGTGCCGAAGCTGGCGACGCTGGGTGATCCCCGCCTGCTGCCGGAGATGCCCGCGGCGGTGGACCGCATCCTCCGGGCGGTGGATGAAAAGCAGCATGTGGTGCTCTACGGCGATTACGATGTGGACGGCGTGACCTCGATGGCGCTGCTGCACCTGGTTTTGAAGGCCTACGGCCTCGACACGAAGCTGTTCCTGCCCTCGCGCATGGAGGAGGGCTATGGACTGAGCCACGACGGCCTTGCCAAATGCTTCGAGACACACGGCAGGCCGGATCTGCTCATCGCGCTGGATTGCGCCACGACCTCGCTGAACGAGGCGGCATGGCTGGCGGAGCAGGGTGTGGATTGTGTGATCGTCGATCACCATGAGCTCTCGCCGCAGGGCCGCCCGAAATGCCTCGCCTTGGTGAATCCGAAGCTCACGGACGACTGGCACTACTTCTGCACCGCCGGACTGGTGTTCAAGCTGGCGCATGCGCTGCTCAAAACACGCCCTGCGCCCAATTTTGATCTGAAGGAGACACTCGACCTCGTGGCTCTCGGCACCGTGGCCGACCTCGTGCCGCTGGTGAGCGAAAACCGCCTGCTCGTGCGTCGCGGCCTCGAGGCACTGGCGCAAACGCAACGCCTCGGCCTGCGTGCGCTGAAGCAGCTCGCCGGTGTGGATGGTCTGGTGCAGACGCATCATGTCAGCTTCCGCCTGGGGCCGCGTTTGAATGCCGCAGGCCGCCTCGACACGGCCGCCACGGCGCTGGAACTGCTCCTGGCCAGTGAAATGGAGACCGCCGCAGAGCTGGCAAACCTGCTCGAAGCCCAGAACAAAGACCGACAAAACGTCGAACAAGCCGTGCATGCCGAGGCGGAGGCCATGCTGGGCACCTTGGGCGACCTGGAACAGCTCTCGGCCATCGTCCTCGGTTCTCGAAACTGGCATCCGGGCGTGATTGGCATCGTGGCATCACGCATTTCCCGCCTTTGTCATCGCCCGACGATTCTCGTGTCCTTCGATGAGAACGGCGTGGGCAAGGGCAGCGGCCGCAGCATCCCCGGCTTCTCACTTGTGGAGGCCATCGACATCTGCCGCGACCATCTTCTCGGCGGCGGCGGTCACGCCATGGCGGCAGGGATCTCCGTTCATGAGGCAAAGCTCGACTCGTTCCGCGAGGCTTTCGCGGCCGCGGCACGCCAGGCACTGAGTGACGAGGCCATGACGCCTCTTTTGGAACTTGATGCGGAAGTGAAGCTCAAAGACCTCACTTTGTCGTTTTTGGAGAACTACAAGCTGATGGAGCCTTTTGGGCAAAAGAACCCGGAACCGCTCTTTTTCTGCCGCCGTGTGATGCCGAAACTTCCTGGGCGCAGCATCAAGGGCAAACACCTGCGTTTGATGCTGACGCAGGACGGAGCCGGAATGGATAGCGTGTGGTTCAATGCCCCGATCGGCAAGCTGCCCCCGGCACCGTGGGACGTGGCCATGCGCCTCCAGCGCAGCTTTTTCCGTGGTCAGGAGCAGTGGCAGATCACCCTCGAAGGGGTGCGTAGCTCCGTTTGAGCTGACTTAGACCGATTCCCGCCACCTCGTGCCGGGAGAGTGCCCAGCTTCATTGCTGGAGGAGTTTTGGGCTCTCCAAGCTCGGCTTTTTTGAAAAAAGGCGATCAAACGGCTAGGGGAGTAATTGAAAATTACCATAATTTATGCATATTTTAAAAACTTTAGCCGCCTTTCCATACCGAACGCCATGTCCATCTACCACGCCCAGCAGGCTCCCTTTGCCCAGTCGCAGCACGATATCGCTGCGCAGTTGCAGAGTTTGGTGCGGGAGTTGGAGCACACTCGCGAGTCGGTCCTCGGCCAGATCGACAACCAGATCGCCCGGGCGACCCATCTGCTCAGCAGCCTGCAGGCCTCGCAGCAAGTTTCAATCCCGCACGAGGCCATTCACGGGCTGCACCAGCCCCCAAAGCTCACCAGCATCGTGATGACCGCCCCGGCGACCGAGGGAATCGACCCGAATCTCGAACAAGCCACCTTGGCGGAGCTCAACCAAGCTCTGTCGCTCGCTTTTAAGGAGATCGCCAGCCGTGGCGGCATGCTGCAAACGGGCGAATAGGCCTTTATTCGAGAATTTACGCCCGCTTGTTTGCCGGCGAAGGGAACAGAACCGCCACGCCAAAAGTCACCACGGTGCCGAAAAGGATGCGCCAGGGGAATTCGATCACCGGCACCCAATCAGGACGAGCGAGACCAGTGCCAAGCCCGACGGTTTTCGCGAGATCGATGTCCAGTCCGCTCAGATAGCCTACCACGATGAATCCAGCGAGCATGGCCAGTGAGTTGCCGAAGTCATTGCCGCGGGTTTTGGTGAAGAGCCCCACCAGAAACACTCCCAGCAGGGAACCATAGGTGTAGCCGAAAATGCCGAGGATGATCGGGATGATGCGCAGCGAGGGATTGTGCGCCTTTACCCACGCTGTGCCGAGGGCCACCGAGATGAGCAGCAGGGCAAACAACACAGTGCCGAAGCGGAGCACCCGCACCTTTCCACCATCCGTCGCGGGTTCGCCGAACCAGCGAAAGTGGAAGTCGCGCACATAGCTGGTCGCCAGCGAATTGAGTGCTGTGCTAAGCGATCCCATGGCCGTGGCGAGCACACCAGCCACCACGAGGCCACGCAGGCCCACGGGCATCGAGGTCAGAATGAAAAACGGGAACACCTGGCTGCTATCGGCTGCTCCTTTGGCATTCTTTGGCAGGGCAAATTCCGGATGCTGCTGGTAAAACACGAAGAGCAGAATGCCGATGCTCAGCACCATGAAGTTCACCGGGATGTCCGCCACACCGGAGAGGATGGTCGCGCGGGCGCTCTGGCTCTTGTCCTTCGCCGTCAGCATGCGCTGCACCATGTCCTGATCCGTGCCGTGCGTGGCAAGGGTCACAAAGGTGGAACCAAGGAAGGCCGCCCAGACCGTGTACTCGGTCTCCAGCACGCCTTTGACCCAGCCCCAAACGCCGGGATGTCCTTCTGCAGGAGCGCCCCAATCGACCAGTGCCGGCTGCTGAATGGCGCTCTGAAGGGCGTTCCAGCCACCTGTTTGTGAAAGGAGGTGCCAGAGGCTGAATCCGAGAGCGGAGAAGAGGATCACGACCTGGATCACATCCGTCCAGATCACGGCACGAATGCCTCCCAGCGTGGTGTAGATGGCTGTCAGCACGGTGATGGCCACCAAGGCGGCAGCATAGAGCCAGAATTCCTGCATCGGCGTGGTCTGCGGATCGACGAACACCTTCCAACCGAGAACCAGCAGCACGGTGGGCACCCACAAGCGGGAACCGCTGGCCAGCAGACGAGTCACCAAAAAGACCGCCGATGAAATGCGCCGCGTGCGCGGGCCGAAGCGGATCTCCAGAAACTCATAAACGCTCACCACATTGTGCCGGTAATAGGCTGGAATGAAGAAGGCACTCACCACCACGCGGGCGAGGAGGTAACCCGCCATGAGCTGGATGTAGGTGTAGTTCCGCAGGGCATAGCCCTCGCCCGGAGCACCGAAAAAGGTGCCAGCACTGATCTCAGCGGCCAAAATGGACGCCAGCACGGCCCACCAGGCGATCTGCCGGTCGCCGAGGGTAAATCCCTCCATGCTGCCGCTTTTGCTGCGCTGGGACAGGCCGATACCCAAAATGAGGCCGAAGTAGGCCAGAAGAACGAGAGCGTCGATGAGATAGGCGGTCATGGGCGGCGGAGCCTACTGCTTTTCGCCTGCATCGGGCAACGGGGAATTGGACCGACGGAGGAAATGAGTCCTAAAGCAGAGTTTAAATTTATTTTGATATTATTAATAATTTTCATATTATTAGTGTTTATGGACGCCGCTCCTTATATTCCCTCCCACCCGACCAGCCTGTTTCAGCTCTCGACGGTCACTTTTGCCGCTTGGGCATGCCTTTTCGCCTGTGGCTGGCTGCTTGTGCCCCGCCACTTGCTGGCGTCCCAAGGTAAAATGCTCCGTTTGGCCGTGCGTCTGGCCTCTGGGATGGTTTTTGCGACGGGAATAGCCGCTTTCGCCTGCCTCAGGCACTTCAATTACATGACGTGGCTTTCCGTGGGACAGGTGGCTTTGGCACTAGCATGGCAATGGAAGGCCCTCCGAAGCCCCCAAGCCCCCTCAGATGCACCTGCTGACCGATGGACCTGGAAGGAAGCTGGCTGCGTTTTGGGCCTGCTGGCGGTGCTTCTGCCTGTTTACCAACTTCCCTATCAATACAGCGACTCCGAAGGGCAGGTGCTTCAGCTTCACGCGGATCTCGGCTACTTTGTGGACACGGTCGTGGCCTTGCCGGAATCTCAAGCAGCCAATGGATGGGCGATATTCATGGGCAAGAACTCCGAGGCGGCCTGCGGCGTTAAAGACGCCTGGTATCACTGGGGGCCTCTGATGCTCGCCACAGGCATCCGGGCCGTCAGCGGACTGCCTGCGGCCCCGGTGACCTTGGTCATCGTGAATGCCCTGCTCAATATCCTGCTGATCGTCAGTGCGGGCGCACTGGCGGAGCGTGTGACCAGGACGGGCGCTTTGGCTTCCGCAGGCATCGGTGCTCTCGCCATCACCAGCGTGCATCTGCTGCGCCTGCCGCAGGTCTTTGAAATGCTGGCCCTCTGGCTGCCTTATGACATTTTTCATCATGCTCGCGTGCCCTTGGCGCTGATCTTCCCCTACAAGTTCGAAGGCGTGCTGATGCTCACCAGTCTTGCCCTCTGGCAGGCTGGACTCGCCAGGGCCGCGTTGGGCATGCTCTTCCTTGCCGCGTGCAGCGCTCCGCACACGGTGGCAGCCGCTGGGGCCGCTGCGGGGACTCTCGCGATGGCTGGACTCGTCTTGCGTGACCGGCAGATGCTGCGCACAGGAGCTTTCGCCACGCTGGCCCTGCTTGCGGGATGGGCGCTGGTCCATTTTGCCTTTCGTTCCAGCCTCCCGGCGCCGAAATCCGAATCCATCGTAGGCTTCATGGGCTTCGGTCACCTGTGGCAGATCCTCCGATTCGGCCTTCTCGACAGTGTGGCGACCCTGCTGCTGTCCGCACTTCTTCTCGTCGGCGCGGTGTTCTGGATCAAACAGGGCAAAAACGAGCCGGAAGGCCGTCTTCGTGCTCTAGGCTGGATGTGCATCTGCGCCGTGATCGGGTCCTCGTTTGCGCTTCAAGCCCTGCGCAGCGCAGACCGCTTTCACGTTGTTGTCATGAGCCACGCGGTGCTCATCATGCCCGTGTGCGCCTGCGGACTCGCGGCCATGTTTCGCAGCCTTGAAGGTCGTGGGCGCTTGATGTCCTTGGGGCTTACCGTGGCGGTGGGTGTGATGGGATTGCATACCCTGCTCATGCCAGCAGTCTCACGTCAGAAGGAGGCGTGGACCCTTGCCGACCTCGCCGAACTCCAGAAACACACCAATGGCGCTCCCATCGGCTACTTCGCCAAGGCGGACCGGAACTGGTGGATCCCAAAACATGCGCTGTTTGGCGGTCTGGTGGAGTCACGCATCGTCCGGCTCAATCCGCTCGATGAACGCAACTCTTCTCACTTCTCCGAAGCGGCCTACAAGATTCCGTTCGACTGGCTCCCGCCGGGCAAAGATGAGCCGTCTTCGGAGTGGTCGATCCGACTGGCTCAGAAACTAGGCATCCGGCACATCATCGAAACCTGGGAAGACCGCCTTCCGAAGAAGGTCAAAGCACAGTGCAAGCCTGTATGGGCTGGGCCAGGGCTCATGCTTTATGAACTACCATCCGCAGAGGGCGAATCACGGGCCAGAAAAGTGGCCGCTACACCTTGATGAGTAGAATTTCTAGATCATAAAGCTTAACTAATTACAATTTTCATACTTTCTGTTGCAGCAACTGACATGTTTGTTACAATAACCATAATTCGAGAACGAATGGTGAGCCTCACCGCTAGCGCCCGAAGAAGTCCAACAGCCAAACCAAGAAAGTAACATCCACACTATGAAACTCACCAAGCTCAACACCTCCCTCAAGGCTGGCTTCAGCCTCGTCGAAATGCTCGTCGTCATCGCCATCATCGGCATCATCGCCGCCATCGCGATCCCGAACATCGGCAACCTCAACGACAGCGCCCGTGACGCCGCCGCCAAGCGCAATGCGCAGACGGTCGCTTCCGTGCTCAACGCCGCCATCGCTGCTGGCGCCTCCCACAGCTTCTCCGGATCCACCACCGGTGCTGACCTGATCAACGCCGCTGAGGCTGGCATCAGCCCCACCGACGGCGCTTTCCAGGGCAAGACCTTCACCTCCGGCCCGATCGACGACGATGAAGAAGCCAAGGCTGCCGGCTACCTTAGCTGGGACAACAGCAACGGCCAGGTCAAGTATGACGCCGGCTCGTAATCAGCCACGGGCTTGAAGCCCGGAACGACCACAGCCTCCTTTGGCTGACGAAACGTTCAAACCAAGACCGCCGGGGAACTCCTCCCCGGCGGTTTTGCTTTGTTAGCCAAATAAAGAAGCCCCGGAGAACAGTCTCCGGGGCCTTTTGGATTCAAAACGGATGAACGAAGATCAGGCGAGCGCTTCGAGGCGCTTGATGAGTGCGTCCTTGGACTGCACGCCGACGACGGTTTCCTTGGTGGCACCGTTTTTGATGAAGGCGAGCATCGGAATGGACCGCACGCCGAACTTGGCGGCGAGATTGGGAGCCTCGTCCACATTCACCTTGCCGATGATGACCTTGCCGGCCTGCTCTTTGGCCAGATCGTCGAGGATCGGGCCCAACATGCGGCAGGGGCCGCACCAGGGAGCCCAGAAGTCCACGATGACGGGGACGGAGGCGAGGGAGATTTCGGAGTCAAAATTCGCTTCGGTGAGGGTGAGCACTGCTTCGCTGGCCATGATGGTGTGAGGTGGGGTGTTGAGCGGCCACGCTGGCACCTGCCGCCAGTGAATCAACGAAAGTTTTCGCCAACCTTGCGGCGCTGCATCGAAACGGTTGCACCTCTTCCCTGCCCCGGCCATTTGGAGGCCCCTCATGGCCAAAATTCGCATCAAAAACGCAGGCAGGATCATCGCATGGCTCATGCGTGGCATCGGTGCCACGCTGCGCTGGGAGATCCGCGATGAGGCGGGCGTTTTCGATACCTCGCGCCGCGGCTGGATCTGGGCCTTCTGGCACAACCGCATGTTTTTGATCCCCTGGCTGCATCACGAATGGTTCGGCCATGTGCCCGGCACCATTTTGACCAGTCCCAGCGGCGATGGCCAGATCATCGCGGATGTATGTGAATCCTTCGGCATCGAAGCGGAGCGTGGCTCCAGCTCCAAGCCTGAAAAAGGCATGAGCGCCCTCATCGCCCTCGCCGCAAAGGCGCGTGAAGGATACGAGATCGGCATCACGCCCGATGGACCTCGCGGCCCGCTGCATCGCGTGCAGCCCGGCATCGTGAAACTGGCCCAACTCACCGGCGTGCCCATCATCCCGGTGCACCTTGATTACAGCCGCTGCATCCGTTTCAAGACCTGGGACCAGTTTCTCCTGCCACTGCCGTTTGCGAAGGTCACCATCGTCTTTGGCAAACCGCATCAGGTGCCGCGTCGCATGACCGAGGAGGAGTTCGAGCAGCGCCGCCTCGCCCTCGAAACGGAGATGCGTGAGGCGGCAGGCTCCTCGTAAAGGTCAACGCCCCGCCATCGAGCTATCGGGAAGCTGGAAAGCATTCTCCATGATATTCACCTGTGGCAGTTCGCCAGGGATGAGTGTGATCTCCGCGATGTCGAAACGGAAGGACACGGGTCTAACCTCCACCTCACGCAGCCAGTCCTGCGCTCCGCGAATGATCAGGCGCTGCTTGTCTGGGCCCACGTTGTCTGCAGGGCGGCCAAAGGCCCGACTCGTGCGTGTTTTGACCTCCACAAAGGTCAGCGAGCCGCGATGCCGCGCGACGATGTCCACCTCGCCTCGGCTCACCCCGCGAAAATTGCGACGGAAGATGACGCGACCGCTTTGCCGCAACCACCTTGTGGCAATCCACTCGCCCATCACGCCGATCTCCGCTGTCGAAAGCTTGCGCCCGAGCATCACCCGATGAAACCGCCGTTGCGGCCATGCCCGCATCCAGATGCCCGCCAGCCTCACCCACGGATGCCCGGTGAACCACCGTCGCAGCCAGCGCAGTCGTGCTGGAAGTCCCGCTCTCATCCCAGATCGAGTTCCAACTGCGCCACCGGCCCAAAGCTCCGCCGGTGCTGCGGACACGGCCCATGCTGCTTCAAGGCCGCGAGGTGTTTCGGTGTCGGGTAGCCTTTGTGAATCTCAAAACCATACTGCGGATACTCGTCCGCCAGTCGCAGCATGATGCGGTCACGCGTCACCTTGGCGATGATGCTCGCCGCCGCGATGCTGAAGCTCAGGCTGTCGCCCTTCACGAGCGCCACCTGATGCAGCGGATACTTCTTCACCGGCTTTCCATCGATCAAAACGACATCGGGACGAGGATCGAGTGCCAGCGCCGAGCGTCGCATGCCTTCCCAAGTGGCTTGCAGGATGTTGATGCGATCAATTTCCTCCGGCTCGATCACGCAGCAGTGCCAGCGAATGCTCGAATCACCAGTGATCTCCTCGTAAAGCCTCTCGCGCTTCTTTTCCGTGAGCTGCTTCGAATCATTCAGCACCTCATGCGTGAAGCCCTCCGGCAGCACCACCGCCGCCACCGTCACCGGCCCCGCCAGCGGTCCGCGTCCCGCCTCATCCACGCCCGCGATCACGCGAAAGCCCTCACGGCGCAGTTGGTTCTCATGGTCGAGCGTGGGCATGGCGGTTCTTTTCTTGCGTCAGTGTGCGGCCCTGTTTAAAACACCTTCATGGGAAAACTCCAAGACAAAGTCGCCGTCGTCACCGGTGCCGGACGCGGCATCGGCAAAGCCATCGCTGAAGCCTTCGCTGCGGAAGGGGCCAAAGTGGCCGTCGTGAGCCGCACACAGGCCAATTCACAGGCCACCGCCGACGCCATCAACGCCACGTATCCCGCTGCCGCGAAGGGTTACGCCCTCGACGTGGCCGATGGCGTGGCCTGCGCTGAGGTGGGCAAGCAGATCCTCGCCGATTTTGACCATGTGGACATCCTCGTGAACAACGCCGGCGTCACCAAGGACGGCCTGCTCCTGCGCATGAGCGAGGAAGATTGGGACGTGGTGCTCGACACCAACCTCAAAGGCGCCTTCAACATGGTGAAGGCCTTCCAGCGCAGCATCCTCAAGCAAAAAGGTGCCCGCATCATCAACATCAGCTCCGTCATCGGACTCATTGGCAATGCCGGCCAGGCGAATTACGCCGCGAGCAAGGCCGGTCTCATCGGCTTCACGAAATCGCTCGCCCGCGAGTTCGCCGGTCGTGGCGTCACCGCCAATGCCATCTGCCCCGGCTTCATCGCCACGGACATGACGCATGTGCTCAATGATCAGCTCAAAGAGGAGATCCTCAAAAAGATCCCTCTCGCCGAGCTCGGCCAGGCCGCCGACATCGCCGCCGCGGCGCTCTTCCTCGCCAGCCCGGACGCTCGTTACATCACGGGCCAGGCCATCGCCGTCGATGGTGGCATGGTGATGTGATTTTGGCCCCGCCGGGGAACCAGTGACTTCCGCGAAGGCAGCGCAGCATGCCGCGTATTCTCACGCGTCATGACCAGCCGCCGCTTTTTCATCGCCACCTCCGTTCTCGCCCTTCCCTTCCTTGCCCGCGGAGCCTCGCCGCAGGCGAAAATCATCGAAACGAAGGTCATCTCCCAACAGGCCGATCTCTACCACGGCTGGCCCACCGTCGTGCGCAGGCAAAATGGCGAGCTTTGGCTCACTTGGTCCGGCGGACGCGAATCGCATGTGTGCCCCTTCGGCCAGCTTTGCGCCATGACCTCGCGCGATGAGGGCAAATCGTGGACTTTTCCCCGCGTGCTGCTCGATAGCGCCACGGACGACCGCGACTCTGGCGTGCTCGAAACGGCCAAAGGAACACTGCTTGCCACGACATTCACTTCGCTAGCCTACGAGGACAGCTTCAAAAAGGCCACGATGATGGCCGAGCACACCGACAAAGGCTGGGTGTCCAAAACGATGCCGCCGGAGCGTTTTGCCCGCTGGAAGGCTGCTCACGAGCGTTTGAATGATGAAGAACGCAAAGCCGAGCTCGGCGAATGGATCATTCGCAGCACCGATGGCGGCAAAACATGGTCTCCACGCATCCCGACGATTGTGAACAGCCCGCACGGGCCGATTCAGCTCAAAGACGGCTGTCTCCTCTATCTCGGCAAACAATTGTGGACCGGCGACAAGAAGATCGGTGCCGCGGAATCCAAGGACGACGGCCTCACCTGGCAATGGCTCTCTGAAATCCCCACCCGCCCCGGCGATGAAGTGCCGAAGGGCCTGCACGAGTTGCATGCCGTCGAGGCCTCGGATGGCACGATCATCGCGCAGATCCGCAATCACAACACCGCGAACAAAGGCGAGACGCTCCAAACCGAGTCCCAAGACGGTGGTAAGACTTGGACCATCCCACATTCCATCGGCGTGTGGGGCCTGCCGAGCCATCTCCTGCGCCTTCGCGACGGACGTTTGCTCATGACCTACGGCCACCGCCGCCAGCCTTTCGGCAATCAAGCCCGTCTCAGCACCGACAACGGCAACACATGGAGCGAGGCCATGATCATCAGTGGCGACGGCATCGGCGGTGATCTGGGCTATCCGAGCACCGTGGAGCTCGGCGATGGCACGCTGCTGACCGTCTGGTATGAAAAGATGAAGGAAATGCCAAACGCCGTGCTGCGTCAGGCAACGTGGAAGATGGAGTAAAAGCGCTATTTCTTCTCCAGCACCATCAGGAACTGCCCGGCCTGCGGATTCGTCTGCATTTTCGAAGGCCGTTCCGACCGTGGGTTGTCGTTCGCCGAGCACCACTTCAGCGTTTTGCCATCCAGCTCAAAGATGCCCTCATACTTCTTGCCCGCGAACTGCCCTTCCGTGCCCGTGGCATCAATGCGCCCGCCGGTGAGCTTGTAAGTGCCCGCACCCATCTCGCGATTTCCCTGCGGATTCGAGGCCGTGATCTTGTCCTCCGTGATCACAAGACGGATCTCGCCATGCTTCGAGCCATCGCTGTCCGCCATGTAGCCTTCCCAGGTGCCGATGAAGCTGCCTTTGCCATCACTCGTTGTTGCCGGGGCACTCGCGACAGGCTTCGGCGCAGGAGCAGGTGGCGTGACGGGCACCTTGCCACCGTGTTCTTTGATGAAAGCCTGATCCGCTTCACTCAGCCGGGCGATAGGAAACGACGACGTGCGACCATCCGCCATCTTCACGACGATGCTGTCCCCCTCCACCTTCACCAATTCCGCCTCCGCCGTCTGTCCCGTGATGGAAGTCCAGGTGCGGGCTTGCAGCGTGCTGAGAGACAAGAGAACAAGGAAGAGCGTGGTTTTCATGGCATCCAAATCATGAACCAGCTCTTCCCCAAGCCTAATGAAAAGGCTTTCATCTTCACGCCGCTAGCGGCATGCCATACGGCAACTCGTCGGGGATCGGCGCGAACTCGCGGATCTTGGACCAAAGGCTGGAGTAGTCCTTGTTCACATCGCCGCTGAGGCAATCGGTGATCTCACCGCCGGCGTCGGGATACTTCATCACCACGTCTTTGAAGGAGAAATTCGGGTTGTAGAAGGCATACACGAGCTTGCGCATGTTCTCGACCCCCTCGCGCATGAGGCGGCCATACTCGGCGAAGCGCTCGGGGGAGAGGTCATTGGCCTTCAGAGCCGCGTGAACGGCATCGCCAGCCAAAACACCACTCTTCAGCGCCAGCATCACACCGCTGCTGAAAACGGGATCGAGGAAGGCATAGGCATCGCCGACGAGCAACAGGCCCGGCGAGGCTCCAAACTTCGAGTGAAAGCTGTATTCGCTCGTGATCCAATATTCGCCCGTGGACTGGCCTTGGGAGAGATGATCCTCGATCCATTTGTTTTCGCTGATCTCGCGCTCGAACATCTTCCGCGGATCTTTGACGCCATCGCGGCTGAGATACTTGCCCTCGGCCACGACGCCCACGCTGACCATGTCGTCATGCATCGGGATGTGCCAGAACCAGCCTTTGTCAGGCACGAAGGCAATCGTGGTGCCACCTTCATCAATGCCAGCCTCACGCTTCGAGCCTTTGTAATAGGTCCACACGGCCACCTTGTTCAAATAAGGGTCCTTCATGCGCCAGCCCTCGCGAAGCGTGGAGAAGGCTTCCTTGCCCGAGGCATCAATGACGAGCTTCGCGAGCATGTGCTGCTTCTCGCCACCCTTCGTCTGCGCCTCGACACCGATCACTCGACCGCTGTCATCCTTGAGCAGCTTCGTCACCGTCGTCTCCTCAAGCACTTCCGCACCCTTTGAGCGGGCGTGGTTCATGAGCATCATATCGAACTCTGAACGCTGCACCTGCCAGGTCTGCGCGATGGTCTCGCGGTCGTAGCGATTGAAGAAATAGAACGGCTGTGAACGTTTGCCGTCCGGCTGCACAAAGCTCACGCTGTATTTCTTCGTGAAGTGGCTCTTCTTCATCGTGGGGATGAGTCCCAGCCGCTCCAGCGGGCCGAAGGTGAAAGGAATCAACGACTCGCCGATGTGATAGCGGGGAAACTTTTCCCGCTCGAGCACGAGCACTTTGTGGCCGTGTTCCGCCAAAATGGAAGCCGTGCTGGTGCCCGCAGGGCCGCCGCCGATGATGAGAACGTCGTGATGGCTGTTCATGGAAAAAGAAGAGTTGGGGTTTAAAGCACCGAATGCTCGCCAGAGGCCTCCAGAACAAAAATACCGTTTCAGCATCGCTTCGATGCCGGGGCGTGATGGAGGCTCACGGAGCTTTCTTGACCTCGCCGAGCAGTTTGAGGGCGGTTTCGATGAGTTTCTCGCCGCTGCCGGCCTCGCCGCGGGCGCTGACGATCTCGTAATTGCCCTGCGGGTAGGCTTCGCGGTTCGGGATGTAGCCGATGCTGCCATTGGAAAGTTCGGCGATGAAGGTGTGCTTGAAGGGCGAGGCCTTTTTCAACGCGAGGCCAAGCTCGACAAAGATCTCGCCGGGCAAGGCGACGACGGCCACGTCATCGCTGAGGGCGATCACCTGCACCTCGGCGAGCAGCGGCTGGTCTTGCTTGTCGAGCGTTTCAAGAATGCAGACCGTCTCCGCCATCGGCACGGTGCCAAAACTCTTCGTGAGCATGTTCGCCGCCATGTCCTTGGCTTTGGCGATCTGTGCTTCGGTGAAGCTGCGACGCTTCAGCGTGACCTGTTCGGAGCGGATGCGCGGTGCGAAGGCCTGCGAGGCCTTCAACTGCGGCCACGCAGCATCCACGGCATCGGCCAACGCGGTGCCGAGCTCCAGCGTGCTGCGGCGTTTGCCGGTCATGTAATCCGTGTGGTTGATGTTTCCGCAGGTGCCATTGGCAAAGATAGAGATCATGTCCGCGCCGTGTCGCTCGCTCACGAGCTTCGTGAACACGCCGGGATAGTCCGCCGAGATTTTCACGCCTCCACCGACGGAGGTGGGATGCATGGCGAAGTTCAAAAGCGATGCCACCGGCTTGTCACCGGCCTCAAAGACGAGCACGCCAACCTCAGGATCGACCGGCCCGGCAGGGCGATCCTTGGGCGTGAGCTTCTGCGGCTGCCAGATGGCCTCTTGCTGGCCTTCACGTAGGATGCGGCGGTTGAAGCTGATGCCTTCCGCCCGGCCCGTGGCCACGCGAGCACTGACCGGACTGAGGTTGGCCTTGGCCTGCTTCACCGATTCGGCGATCCAAACCGGCAGCATGCTTGTGTAGCTGACGCCCGCGGGCGAGTTCACCTTCGTGATGTCATCCATCATCGAGCCACGCGGCTGCTGCGGGCCGGTGTGCGTGTGCGTGCCGGAGATGAGCACATGATCTCCCTCGATGCCGCACTGCTGCTGGATGAGCTTGCGTGCCTCTGCCACGATCGGCCGCACCGTGCCGGAGAGATCGAGCACGACGATGGCGGCATGCACGCCGTCTTTTTCCATCACCATCGTCTTCGCAAACAGCGGATCGAGCACGCCTGCCGAGCCGCGAAACCTGTAATACCCACCGAGCGGCGTGCCGTCCTTTGGCGTGATGTCCACTCGTGCGGCACCGACGCGGAAATCGCCGGCGAGCGAGGCTGACGTGACAACAAGGAGACCGGCGAGAAGGCGAAAGATCATGCGATGGATACGCATCTCACCACCGCGATTTCATCCACGAGTAGAAACTGTGGCCGATCTGGGCGTAGCCGACGGGATTGGGATGCACGCCGTTGTTCACGGGATAGCCGTCGAGGGGATCGAGGTTCAGTTCGGTGGGCACGAGGTGAATGTTTTCGGCTTCACGGCCGCTGAGCCGCACGAGCATGCGCTGCACGAGGCGATGCTGGATGCGCTTCCAGCCCCAGCGGGGATACTTGTCTTTGTAATTCGCGGTGAAACCGGCCTGACGGGCGTTCGGCGGCGTGGTGAGGCCGATGGCGAGCATGGCTTTCGGTGCGGCCTTGCGGAACTCGGCGATGAGTTTCTCGGCGTTGGCGAGAACCTCGGTGATTTTGGCATCGGGCGAGTCGGGATTGGCGGCGAAGCAGTCGTTGATGCCCAAAAGGAAGGTGACGATATCAGGCGGCTGATTGTCGCTGTTTTCGCGAAAGTATCGCGGAAGGTCGGAAACGGGCTTTTGAGCCTCGTCGGCATAGATGAACGGGCTGGTGGTCTTTTTGGCGAGTGGGCCGGCGGTGACGCCGGCGGGCTGCGGGGCGAATTTGGTGAGGAAGTCGGCCCATTTCCATCCGCCGTAGCCTTCGTGGCGAACCTCGGGCGCAGCACCGGCGGGCTTGTGGGTGCCGATGAGGGTGAAGGTGGGATTGCCGGGCTGGGCGAGCTGCTTGGCGATCTCATTGGGATAGAGGCTGGCGTTCGTGAGGCTGTCTCCCACGATGAGGAGGCGGAGGGATTTGCCCTCGCCAGCCTTTCTCGCTGCGATGTGCAGGGTGATTTTGCCACTCTCGATGACGCGACCGCTGGCGTCTTTCACGGTGATGGCGAGAGGATGATCGCCGACATCTTTGTCCGAGGGTGTGACGGTCCAGCGACGGGCTTCGCTGGTGCCAAGCGGGCACTGGAACTCGAAGCGGTAGCTCTCCGGCTTTTCGGTGAGGACGATGTTGTCGTGGTAGATGCTCATGGGCACGTCCGGCGTGGCATAGACGACAGGCGGCAGGGTGAGCTGGAGGTCTCCGGCGAGGGCGGCGGTGGTGAAGAGACAGGCGAGAAGAAGGAGCGGGCGCATGGGTGAGTTACGCCCGCGAGCGGCCGGGCATTTCGGTGTGTAAAACAAACAAGCCCCGTGGCTGACACGGGGCTTGCGAGAGGTGGAAAGGCGATGGCCGGCCAATCAGCTATCAATCCTCTTGAAGAAGCCGGGAGGCGTCTGCTGGCCAGGCGAGCCGATGCCAGCGCCGGCGGTGCCGCCGAAGCTGGTGTTGATGCTTTCGGGGTCATCTTTGCGATGGCGGTCCTTGAGAGTCTTGTCGCCGCCGAAGTAGATGCGCACGCCGCCGATGATCTGGCGGTAGTGATTGTCACCCAGGCCACCGTCCACATAGAGGGCGACGCCGCGGATGGGCGTCTGATACTCGAGGCCGAGGATGTAGAAGTTTTTGCCGAAGCGGTTCTGCCACTCCGCGGAGATCGCGAGATTATCCACGGGATAGACGGCGGCGAAAAGACGAGCGGCGATGAAGTCACGCTGCGTGTTCGTGCGGGAGGCAAAGGTGGAGAGCACGCGGGTGTCGTAGTTGTTGTAACCGACGAAGCCACCGACGGTGAACTTGTTGAAGTAGAGCTCTCCTTCGACACCGGCGAGGACGTCGTTGAAGTCCGTGCTGTGCAGGCCGCCAAAGGCGAGGCCGAGGAGGCCCTTGGCCGGATTACGGGTGAAGAAGTGGCCGCCGTAACCGAAGATGTCGGTGCCAAAGCCATGGGCGAAGAGGCCGTCGAGCTGAAGACCAAAACGCTGGCCGAGTGGAAGGGAGACCGTGCCAGCGGTGCCGCGCAGGTAATTGTGATTCACGGCACCATAGAAGCCGTCGAGCTTGCCGTTGACGGCGGAGACAGCGGGTTCATCCGCGGAGGCGGCGATGGAGGGAGCAGGCGTGCCGGCGAATGAAGAGCCGGAAACGAGGACGAGAGCGGCGAAGGCGCTCACGAAGGCTGAGGTGTGATTGTGTTGAAGCATGGGGTGGTAAGGACAGCGGTTTAAGCACAAGCTGAGTCGTGCGGGCAACTACAAAATACGATTTGGCGGACAATGCAGTGAAGGAATTTCATGAACGCAGGAATATCGAGCTTGCCAAGAGGGCGGCGAATGGGCTTTGCTTGCATTTGATTCTCTCTCCTCCCACCCGCATCACGCATGGCGGACCGCTACAAAATCTATGAAAAGCTCGGCGCAGGCGGCGTCGGAGCTGTCTTCCGTGCCTACGACAGCCAGTTGAAACGCTGGGTGGCGGTGAAACGCCTCCTGACGGCCAATGAAGCGGAGCAAGACAAGGGCATCGAGGCCGAGCTGCGACGCGAAGCCGATACGCTGGCCTCGCTGCGCAATCCAAACGTGGTGACGATCTTTGACGTGGCGAGCGATGGCGAGGGGCTATTCATGGTGATGGAGCTGCTGCAGGGCGAGGACCTGGCTGATGTGGTGGCGCGTGGGCCCCTCCCCTACGATGACTTTAAAGAGCTGGCCTCGCAGACGCTCGAAGGCCTGCTGGCGGCGCATCAGCACCACATCCTGCACCGGGACATCAAGCCGGAGAACATCAAGGTTGAGCGACTCCCAGGCGGCCGGATGCAGGCCAAGATCATCGACTTCGGCCTGGCTCGCGCCGGTCTCCGCGCCCGCAAGCAGACGGAAGATCAAGAAGGCACGGTGATGGGCTCCATATTCTACATGGCCCCCGAGCAGCTCACCCGCGAGCCAGTGGATGAGCGCACGGATTTGTATTCGCTGGGCTGTGTGTTTTACGAGGCCTTGAGCGGTAAAAAGGCCTTCGATGGCGAGACGATGTCGCAGGTGATCGACAAGCACATCAACCACGACATCATCCCGCTGCATGTCATTGCACCGCATGTGCCGCAGTGGCTGGACGCCTGGTGCATGCGTCTGATGGCGCAGAAGCCCGATCAAAGGCCCGCAAGCGCCCAGCAGGCGATCGAGGAATTCCGTGCGTGGGAGAAGATGCCTCAGATGGTGCCCTACATGCCATACATGGGCATGTACCCCGGCTACGCCCAGCCGATGCAGCAACCGATGATGTATCCAGGCACCGGTTCCGTGCCGATTCCGGGAACGGGTGCCGTGCCGGTGGGCACGGGCTACTTCCCCGTGGTGGAGCAGCAACCGGCAGCCTACGCCGAGCCCGTGTTGGAGGTGCAGCCGTTTACCGAGGTGGCCGCGATCACGACGCAACTGAGCCCGGTGCCCTCCCGTCCGCAGCCGCGAGCCCCGGGGCCTTCTTTGGCCCAGTCCCAGCGTGGCATCCCAACACGCGGCGCACAGCCTGCGAAACCCAAAGGGGACTCGAAGAAGCTGGCGATGATCGGTGGCGGCGTGGTGGTGGCGGCGTTAGCCGCTTACTTCGTCTTTGGTGGTTCGTCCGGCGGAGGCGGTGGTGGCTCAGGTGGGATGATTTCAGCCCTCGTGGATGCCAAACCGCCGAAAGTGAGCTTTCAGCTCCCGCAGGATCGTGCTTATCCGCCCGCGGACCGGAATCTGGCGCTCTATTTCGTCGGCAACACCGGTGCACTGGCCTCCCGTAAAGGGCCTGATGGGAAGCTTGCCACGGCCAACCCAGAGGAGAGGGTGATCGAATGGCACGACCTCGCCGAACGCGGTGATGACAACATCCTGCGAGGCCGCGGTGACCATGCCCACTCTCCCAAGTCCGTGGGCTGGCCGGTGGCCAAAAGCGGTGCCGGGCCGAAAAGCGGGCGTCGTGTGCTGGATTTCCGCGTTCGCGAAGGCAAGCCCTCGGCCCTCGAGCTGGCTGACCCGAAGGACCAGGCAACGAGTTTCCCTTTCGGCAGTGAATCGGTGCTCGGTGATGCTGGCTTGACGATGCTCGGAGTGACCCAGGCCGATGGCACCAAGCTGCCGACCCGCATTCTGGGGCTGAATAACGAAAAGGGCGCCAATGTGGTGGTGCGTGTGGATGACAAAAAGAACCTCGTGGCGGAGATCAAGAGCGAGTCCTCGAGCGCCAAGATCGTGTCCCGTGACGTGAACGGTGCTGCCCCCTGCGTGTGGACGGTGATCTGGAATGCAAATGGTGCCGTCGAATTTCGCGCCAAGGACGCGGATGGCCGCAGTTTCAGCGGCACCGCCAAAGTCGATGCTCCTGGAGGTCCGCTTTTCCAGGCCTCCATCGGCCGTGCGACCACGGCAGACGGCAAGGCCACAGCGCCGGGACCGGAGCAGTATAACGGCTTCTTCGCCGAGTTGCTTGTCTATGCCAGCGCCCTCAAGCTCGATCAGGTGCAGTTGCTCGAAGGACGCCTGCGCGACTATTACATCCAAGGCGGGGCCTCCCCGGTGAAGGAGCGTTTGAAGACCAAACTGCCATGGATCGAGCCCCGTTCGTCGTGGAAGCTCACCGCCAGCCACAAGCAGGGTGATGCAGGACGAGCAGTGGACGGGAACCAAGGCACCCGCTGGGCCACTGGTGAATCAATGAAGGGTGGCGAGTGGTTCCAAATCGAGCTTCCATCCGAAATGGACATCGCCGGTCTGGCCATGGACAGCCAGGCGAATGCCCAGGACTATCCGCGCAAGTTCATCGTGGAGGTCTCCAAAGACGGTCAGTCGTGGGAGCCACCCGTCATCAGCCAGGACGGCAAGTCACCGCTGATTGAGGTGGTTTTTCCCTCGGTAAAGCGGGCCAAGCTGGTGAAGATCACCCAAACAGGCAGCGCCAACAACAACTGGGGTTTTCACGAACTGGTACTCTTCAAGAAGTGATCTGGCGGCTGCGGCGCAGCAGGCAAATCATGCCCAGCACCACGCAGAGGGCGCTGCCAGGCTCGGGCACCGGAGCCACATTGAATGAGAAGTCGTCGAAGTAGTTTTTGTAGCTCACCGCGCCGTTGTCCAGCGTGCCACCACGCAGGTCCCAACGCAGATCCGTGAGAGCATTGGCATCCACTCCGAGGCTCTGCCCGGTGAGAATCGAGACCGAGGAACCCAACGTGGCAGTAAGATCGTCATAAGCACGCACGCTGATGTTCACCGTGTCGGACTGTGTGTTGAGCACCACCGTCATCTCCGACCATCCCTGGGTGCCCACTTGGCTGCCGCTGCTGATCCACGATCCGCCAGAGCCCGTCATGCGGTGTTGCACCACGTTTTCACCCGTGTAGCCCACGCTGACAAGCGACTGCCCCAGCGCATCCCGAAGGGTGAGGCCAAACAGATTTCCCGCATCGGTGTCATCGGTGTCCGCCGGACAAAACCAAAATGTCATCGCGATGATGCTCGCCAACGTGGCGGAAGGGTTCGTCCCACCGAGATCGCGACTGTCGAGCGAGTAATCGTATTGAAGATTTGTGTCCTGGGCCAGGAAGTTGAGCACCTGCGTCCCGCTGCGAGCCCCAGTGTAGCGATAGGCATGCACGTAGTCGCGGTTTTGGGAGAAAACGAGCCCGCCAGTGCTGCCGAGATACTGGTAACCGTTGGCCAGCGTGCCGCCGATGTCCTCATTCAATCTGCCGCCCACCATTGCCTTCCACAGACCCGTGTTGTCCGCGATGTCTGTCGCCGTGCCTCCGGGGCCGCCAGCGTTTGTGCCATACTCACCTGCATTGTAACGAGACAAGTCCGACCCATGGGTGGAGTCCCCCAAGGTATTGGGAAAGGTGCTCGCCGGGACGATCCCCGTGAAGCCATTCACCGAATTGTTGTTGAGGTAAAACATGGCATCTCCCACGAATCCCAAGGACGAAATGACGCCGTTCTGAGGGATCCGATAGCCATCCGCCTCCTCAAAACCGCCCAAATAAGCCGAAGCCCCCGTCGGCCAGCAGGTGGCCAAGGTTACAATCGCAAAAGCGCGGCGAAATGAGGAGGCACAGGTCATTTAGTTCAGAAAACGGTAACAAATTCACACCAATCTGACAATATTCATCATAATTTAAATGAAATTTTAGTCTATTCAATACCCACAACAGGGTTATTTGGCCTGTTGAACACCGTTTGGAAAAGCTGTTTTGAGCGCTCTAGGAGTCTGCTCCACCATCCTTTTACGCCTTTTCGCAAATTCGAGAAAATCTCGTTTGACGCCCGGTTTTGAGTCATTTAACCTTTTTTGATAATCAATCCTGAATCTCAAACCACCCGACCAATTATGGCTAAGCTAGTAATCATAGACGACGAAGCCGCGATCCTGGAACTGATGACCAAGCTCTGCAAAGCCGCCGGTCACCAAGTCTTCGGCTGCACCACTGGCATCGACGGCATCGCCGCCATCCGCGCCAACCAGCCCGAGCTGGTCATCGTGGACCTCCGCATCGGTGATGTGAACGGCCTCGACCTCGTCAGCATGTGCCGGGACCAGTTCCCGAACACGGCCGTCATCATGGTCACCGGCCACGGCAGCGTCGAAACGGCCGTTGAGGCCATGCGCCTCGGTGCTTTCGATTACCTCACGAAGCCCTTCGACCTCGGCGACCTCATCAAGACGGTCAACCAGGCCCTCCAACGCAATGGCCAGCCCGCCGGAGCTGCCGCGCCTTCGCTCCCCTCCGCCTCCTCGCCCAGCCTGCTGCGCCATGTTTCCAGCTCCTCAAAACTGATCGGCCACAGCGAGGCCATCCAGCGCATTTTCGACATCGTGCGTCGCGTCGCCAACAACGACAGCCCCGTTTTGCTCGAAGGCGAGTTCGGCACCGGCAAGCACATGGTCGCCCGCGCCCTCCACGAAGCCAGCCGCCGCAGCAAATCCCACTTCAAGGAGTTGCAATGCGCCGCCATGCCCGAGGACGCCCTCGAAACCGAGCTCTTCGGCCCGAATTCCATCTTCCAACGTGTCGCTGGCGGCACCGTGCACCTCGCCGAGGTCAACCAGCTCCCCGCCCGCATCCAGGCCCAGCTCAACAGCTTCATCGACGACACCCAGTCCCGCAAAGGCTGGTCCGGCAGCAGCAGTTCGGCCGTCGATTACCGCCTCGTCGTCTCCTCCACCGCCTCCCTCGATGACTCGGTGAAGTCCGGCAAATTCCGCGAAGACCTCTACTACAAGCTCTCCGTCGTCCCGCTGAAGATCCCGCCGCTCCGTGAGCGCCGCGAGGACATCAAGCCCCTCGTCGATCACATCCTCAAAGACCTCGCCGAGCGCACCGAGACCCGCCCCAAGACCATCGATCAAAACGCCATCGACTTCCTCGAGAAGTACAACTGGCCCGGCAACGTCTCCGAACTCCGCAACGCCATCGAGCGTGCCTGCGCCTTCGCCGAGGGCGACCGCGTCCGCCCTGCCGACCTCCCCGCCAAGGTCACCCAGCAGATCGAGGTACCCACGCCCTCCGCCAGCGAAGGCATGACCAAGCTGCCCATCGGCACCAAACTCGACGACTTCATCAAGGCGCAGGAACGCGTCTTCATTCAGGAGACCCTCAAATACAACAACGGCTCCCGCGAAAAGACCGCCAGCATGCTCGGCGTCTCCATCGCCACCCTCTATCGCAAAATGGGCCTCAACGTCGAGCGCAAGACCACGATGTGAGAGCCTGGGCCAGGGCAAAAAGCTATGCGTTACCTGCAGCCATGAAAGTTTATAAACTGAAACACAGCCGAGGATTGGGGAGCATTTACGCTACGCCCAATAATGAGCGGTTTGTGAGCGAGTTTCTCACGAAGCTGCCCGAGATTCCGGCGGAGTTCAAAATCTCTCCATTTCAGCTGGCCGACCCCACCCAGCCCAGTGCAGATTTTTATCGCATCGACAATAGTGTCTTGGTGTTTTCCAAAAACGTTTACATGGGCCTTCTGGGGCAGTCTTTGACCTATGCAGGCAACATTCACGTCACCACACTCAACGACACAGGGGAAGAGGTGTTCCTATTGAATGTGACAGCCGTTTACAACTGCCTCGATAAATCCCGCACCGGCTTTCGATCCTCCCGTGGTGAAGAGAAAGGGGTAGATCATCGCATGGGGGTTCTCACGCCCGCGTTTTTCTCCGGATTGATTGGCGATTCCTCCCTGTTCCGGGTCCCCCAGCAATTGCGATCGACGATCTATGTGGCAAGCAGGGGGCATGGCTCTTCAGACGATTTTTACTTCATGTACCAGCAATCGGGATTGAAGGGACTCGAGTTTGAAGAAGTCTGGGATTCTGCTCGGGACGAACCGGGGGCATAAGGGGTCGGCAACAGCATGGTCGTCGGTCTTACCTCGTCGCACGCCAAAGCGGTGAAGATCGAAAGACCACAATGTGAGCCCGCACGGCGGGTGCCTCATTCGAGCTTGAACTTCGACATCAGGCAGGAAATGCATGCGGAGCGCTGCGAATGCCGCTTGGGCCTTGCCCGGGAGCCATCAGGCAGTGATTCCCGCCCATTCTTATCATGGCCTTTTTCCCATCCGCCCGGCTTGCTCGTGGCCTTTCTTTGCTTGTCGGCATCCTTTCCGGACCGAGCCTCCTCGCTGCCACGATTGCTCACTATCGCTTTGAAACC
Source organism: Verrucomicrobiaceae bacterium (assembly GCA_016795465.1). Classification (GTDB taxonomy): domain Bacteria; phylum Verrucomicrobiota; class Verrucomicrobiia; order Verrucomicrobiales; family Verrucomicrobiaceae; genus Prosthecobacter. Next base: position 112,268 of record JAEUHK010000051.1, read on the forward strand.
GGCCCGAACAATGCCGCCGTCTCAAGCATCGTGGACAGCGGGCCAAACGGACTGCATGGCACCGTCGCAGGCTCGCTCACCTATGGCTCGTCCGCCGGGGGCACCACCGGTCTTTACTCGCTGAATGCCGTGGGGGATTCGAACTTCGGTCGCGTGGCGAACAGCACCCTGCTCAATCCCACCGGTGATTTCACCGTGGAGGCCTTTTTCAAAGGGGACCTGCCCTACAATGGCTTTGGCACTGAAAACGGCCATGCGATGATCGCGGTGAAGCGCTGGACCAGCACGCCGATGGGTTACATGAGCACCTGGGAACTGGCTGTAAACCTCTCCACCGGGCGTCCCGTCGCGGCCGTCAGCTTCGGCGGCGGCAACGGCCAGGGTCTCACCGGCCTCGCCAGCGTCCTCGACGGGGCCTGGCATCATATCGCGCTCGTTTATGACAAAGACGCCTCCGGCAACATCGACGCCATGAGCCTCTATCTCGATGGAGTCCTGCAAGCCCAGTCCAGCTATGCCATGCCCACGCTCGCCACGGGCAATCAGAACCTCTACATCGGCGCCGGGAACTTTTTCGGTGAATCGCCCGGCAGCAGCTTCCGCTCGAATTTTGACGGTTGGATCGACGAATTGCGCATCAGTGACACGGCACTCAGCGCCGCCCAGTTCCTTCAGATCCCGGAGCCCACGCACACGAGTTTCGTGATGCTTGGACTGATCGCCATTTTTCACTCGCGTCGCCGCTGGTTCGCCACGTAGCTGCATCAGCTCGGCAAGACTTGAAACTTGCATCTTCCCCCGCCCGTTCCAACTCGTGACGCTGCCCCCAACCCCACGAACACGAGTGCCTGATACCCCCACGATTCTCTACTGCCGTTGCGCCTATGCCCAGGTCGTGCCCACGGGCGTGAAAAACGAAGTTCTCGGCAAGCTCTGCGAATCCGCTGCCAGCTTTGAGACCGTCGCCGACCTCTGCGAAATGGCCGCGCATCGCGATCCACGCCTCCAGGCCATCGCAAGCTGTCAAAACCTCCGCATCGCCGCCTGCTACCCCCGCGCCGTCCGAGGCCTCTTTCAGCAAGCCGGCTCTCCTTTGCCCGAAAACGCCGAGATCCTCAACATGCGCACCCAGACCGCCACCGAGATCACCGAGGCTTTGCTGAAATCATAAATCACAAATCATAAGTCATAAATGATCACGCACACCCATCGTCCGCTCCGCGTCATCCTTTACGAAGGCACCGGCAGCATCGCCCTCCCGGCCGAAGCCCGCGCCAAGGTCATGATGGCCTTGCTCGACAAAGGCTACGCCGTCACCCGCAGCGGCCAGGGAGCCAGCGCCGTGCCGCACGATGATCGCAGCCTGCTCGTGCTCGGTGCCTTTGAAGGCAAGGCCCCCGCTCTCGAAGACGTCACCGGCCAGATCGCCATCGACACACGGGACATCACCGGCCTCGAACCCGACGCCATCGTTTCCCTCGTCGAAAAGACCCGCGGCGACAAACCGATGAACGAACCCGGCAAATGGAAGCCCTGGTTCCCCGTCATCGACTACACCCGCTGCACGAACTGCATGCAGTGCCTCAGCTTCTGCCTCTTCGACGTGTATGGCGTCAGCGAGGACAACAAGATCCAGGTCCAGAACAACGACAACTGCAAGACCAACTGCCCCGCCTGCTCCCGCGTGTGTCCGGAGGTCGCCATCATGTTCCCGAAGTATCAGGGTGGCCCCATCAACGGCGATGAAGTGAACGAAAACGAGGCCAAGCGCGAAAAAATCAAGGTGGACATCTCCTCGCTGCTCGGCGGCGACATCTATTCCACGCTCAAAGATCGCAGCGCCGCCTTCAAATCCCGCTTCAGCAAGGAACGCAGCGCCGACAAGGCCCTCGACGAGCGCAAAAAATGCCTCACCAAGCTCGTCGGCGACGGCTTCATCCCCGCCGATGTCCTCGCCAGCCTCCCCAGCACCGACGAGATCCTCAAAAAAGCCGAAGCCGCCAAGGCGAAGGCTGCAGCAGCACTCGCCGCGCAGTAACAAATCGGTGTTTCAAGTTCCAGGGTCCACGTTTCAAGAAACCTGGCTTCCCAACTTGGAACCTGAAACTTGAAACCTGAAACTCCGCTCCTTGAACCGCTCCCAACAATGCTGGCTGGCGCTCGCGGTGATCACCGCGGCCTATGTCATCTTCTGGCTGCTGCTACTCGGAGCCACCGCCACCTACGCCAAGCCGGATTCATGGCTTCGCGTGCTCGCCTCCACGGAGATCCGGCATGCCACCTGGCTCAGCCTGATTTCATGCACGGCCGCCGCCGGCTTCGCGCTGCTGCTCGCCGTGCCCGTGGGCTACTTCATGTCCCGCAAAAGCTTCCCCGGCAAAACCTGGCTCGATGCCGCACTCGACATCCCGATCATCCTGCCGCCGCTCGTCGTCGGCCTTTGCCTGCTCATCTTCTTCCAAACCTTCGCGGGCAAGCTCATCGAAAAAGCCATCCCCTTCACCTACACCGTCGCCGGCGTGGTCCTGGCGCAGTTCGTCGTCGCCGCCTCCTTCGCCATTCGCACCATGCGTGGCACCTTCGACCACCTTTCTGCCCGACCCGAGGAAGTGGCGCTCACACTCGGCTGCACGCGATTTCAGGCCCTGTGGCATGTCGCCCTGCCCGCGGCACGTCGTGGCATGGTCGCCGCGTTTTGCATCGCTTGGGCACGCAGTTTGGGCGAGTTCGGCCCCATCCTCGTCTTCGCCGGTGCCACTCGCATGAAGACCGAAGTCCTCCCGACCACTGTCTGGCTCGAACTCAGCGTCGGCAATCTCGAAGCCGCTGTCTCCGTGAGTCTGCTCATGGTCCTCATGGCCATCCTCGTCCTCGTCATCGTCCGCCGCACCGGGGAAAAAGTATGATCCAGCTCGAAAACATCACCTGGAGCACCGGCGCACGCGTCATCCTCGACGACGTGACGCTCACCATCCCCTCCGATACCTACGCCGTGCTGATGGGCAGCACCGGCTGCGGCAAAACCACCCTCCTCGAAGTCCTCTGCGGCCTCCGCCAGCCTCAACAAGGCCGCGTCCTCATCGACGGGCGCGATGTCACCACCCTCGAACCACGCGAGCGAGGCATCGGCTACGTCCCGCAAGACCTTGCCCTCTTTCCCGCCTTGAAGGTCTTCGATCAAATCGCCTTCGCCTTGAAGCTCCGCGGCCTGCCCGCCGAGTCCCGCGTCCGCGAACTCGCCGACGAACTCGCCATCACCCACCTCCTCGACCGCCAGCCCGAGGCCCTCTCCGGCGGTGAAAAGCAACGCGTCGCCATCGCAAGAGCCCTCGCCGCGAGTCCGCGACTCCTCCTGCTCGACGAACCCCTCTCCGCCCTCGACGAAGCCATGCGCGGCGAAGCCGCCACCATGCTCAAACGCATCCAGCAGCAGCATCACCTCACCGTCCTGCACGTCACGCACTCGCAGGCAGAGGCCGCGCAGCTTGCTGATCTGCGCTTGAGCTTCGCGAATGGGCGCGTGACAGGAGCTTAAACCTCCACGCCCCTAGCGATAACCGAGTCCGGCTTTTCGCTGCCCATCTTGATCGTGTATTTGCCTGGCGCATAAACGCGCGGTTTGAAGCTCGGGCCTTGCGTGCGCACGGTGTAGAGAATCTCGCCCGTGGCCTCGGCAATGACCTGCACGACGGCATTCGACACGCCTTCGAAATTCTGCTGCGGCAGATACGCGTGGACCTTGCGGCCATCGTTGGCGTCTTGCTCGATGGTGATGGGCCAGCCGGGGAACTGCGCTTTGTCGCCATCGGCGACCTTGGAGAAACGCGGCCAGCATTCGAAGGTGATCTTGCGCGTCGTTTTGTCGAAGCGGATGAGTCCGTAGCCGTCGGCGCGTTTTTTCTCGTCTTGGATGTCCTCGGGATTCGCGTAGGCGAGCATGCTGATCGGGTTGCCGAGGCCGTCTTTGAAGTCACCGGTCCATGGCAGCGGGCTGTTCGGCACGGGATTCGGCCCTGGCTTTTCATCGAGCGGATGCCACCAGCGGCCATAGATCGTGTTCACGAGCGCGGGGCTGGTGAAACCGTAAGGCGCGTCGCCAAATTCATCGATGCCATGCTTCACGACGACGGCGAGATGCTGATCGCCGCAAAGATGCGGAGCCCACGCACGGCGAATCTCGCGCAAGGCGCGATTTCGGCCTGCCTGCGGCCAGCCATTGCAATCGAGGTCGGCGAGCAAACGCTGATCGCGACCGCCGTGCATGTGAACCGCGCCGCAGAAGGCTGTGGCGGACAAAACACACTTCATCACCGCGCCGCGGCTATAGTCCTGGCCCCACTCGTGGAGGAATTTTTCCTGTCGTTTACCCAAAAGCTCCAAACCGGGCAAATCGATGCTTTTCGGGTCATACGATGGATCGTTGATGTGATCCGGTCGCGGCCCCATCTGCGGGATTTTGCCCGCAGGGCCGCTTTTGAACTTCCGGTCCTCCAAAATGGCAAAATCGATGCCGCCCACGAGCATGCGCGTGAAATAGACGCCGACATCGCGGTTCACCGGCTTCGGATCGTAGCCGTCCGGCAGGTGCCAGCTCTGCTGACGCTGCACCTGGTTCACGTAAGCCACCGGATAACGAAAACCGCCGTCCGCATCGCCGCTGATGGTCGATTGCTTGCCGTCCTCGCCCCACAGATTGCCGTGACCGACGTCGTGATCGTCAGGAATGCATACCGTCGGGCGGTCGCGGATGATGTCGCGGAATTGCAGGCCAAACTCGATCCATCCCGCAGTGTGCTCCGTGTGGCGATAGGTCTGGTCGCCGCCGAAAAACAGCACGTCCGGGTCCTGCGCTCGCAGGTTCTCGATGATCTCCGTGCGCGGACCGATGGTGCGGCTGGAATTACAGCTCATGTTCGCGATCACGATCTGATTCTTCTCCACCGGATCGCGACGGATCAGGCCTTCAAACATCGCCTTCTCACCATGGCGCACGCGGTAGGCCACGTTCTTCGAGCCATCCCAGCCCTCCACGCGGAAATGCGCATCCCAGCCCGGATAATGCACCTCGCCCTTCGCGACTTCCTTCCACTCGCCGTTTTCCTGTTTCAATTCGAGCCGCGCCACACGCTCCTCGCCCGGCTTCAGCGGAAAAAGCTGCGCGCTCATCTTCAGCACGCCGTTTTGCTGCGTGTAATACGCAAAGCACACCACTTCATCCCGCGGCACATCCATCGACGGCGGCGGCGTGGCACCACCACCACCGCCCTTGCCTTTGCCCTTCGCCTTCTTTTTCTCGTTCTGCGCGGCTGCTTGCAAACCTTTCGTCCACCACTCGCCCGTGGTCAGCGATTCGAGATTCGGAAACTCCGTGCCAAACGGCTGCGGATTGTCCGCGGCGCTCGCGGAGCCTCGAATGAAGAGAAACGGAGCGATCTTGAGAAGGAGTCGGCGTGTGAAGGTCATGGTGGGCGGCTGCAACGACCCCGAGTCCGCGAAAATATCAGGATTGTCCATAGCGGATGCCTGCACGGTGCATCTCTGCCTGCGTAAGATGCTGCGATGCTCTTCCGCCTGCTTTTTCCATTCGCCCTGACCTCGACCGCGCTTGCGGAGCCGGTGAGTTTCAGTCGCGAGGTGCTGCCACTGCTTTCGGACAACTGCCTCGCTTGCCACGGACAAGATGAGAGCAATCGCAAAGCCGATCTGCGGCTCGATACGCCCGAAGGTGCCCGCGAGGTGCTGAAGTCCGGTGATTTCATCGAACGCATCACCACCGATGATCCCGACGAGATCATGCCGCCGCCGAAGTCTCACAAACCGAAGCTCAAAACCGAGCAGGTGGCTCTTTTGAAGCGCTGGATCAGCGAAGGTGCCGCGTGGGGAAAGCACTGGTCCCTCGAAAAGCCGGTCAAAGCGAAGACCGAGGGCCATCCCGTGGATTTCTTTGTGAAGGCGCGGCTCGCAAAGGAAGGCCTGAAGATGTCTCCGAAGGCTGCAGAGCATGTTTTGCGCCGCAGGCTCTCGTTTGACCTCACCGGGCTGCCGCCGTCCGACGCGTCGGACAAGTCGGACCTGTCCAACTACATCGACGCGCTCTTAAAGTCCCCGCACTACGGCGAACGCATGGCCATGTTCTGGCTCGATGCGGCCCGCTACTCCGACACGGATGGTTTCCAGTCCGACGCCACGCGCACGAACTGGCCTTGGCGCGACTACGTGGTGGAGTCGTTCAATGCGAACAAGCCTTTCGATCAGTTCACGCTGGAGCAGTTCGCGGGTGATTTGCTGCCGAATGCCACACCGGAGCAAAAACTGGCGACGTGCTTTCATCGCAACCACATGACGAACGGCGAGGGCGGTCGAGACAAAGAAGAAAGCCGCATCGACTACGTCATCGACCGCGTGAACACGATGGGCACGGTGTGGCTTGGGCTCACGCTGGGCTGCACGCAGTGCCATTCGCACAAGTTTGATCCCATCTCGCAGCACGACTACTACGCGCTGAATGCCTTCTTCAACAGCATCGACGAGGACGGAGCGGCGGGCACGAATGCGAAGCCCTACATGCCTTATCAATCGCCGAACGCGAAGCGGGCCGTCGAAGAATCGCAAAAGCTCGTCGAGGCACGCAAACCCGTCGAAGCGAAGGCCAAGGCGGATGCGGAGAAGCCCTTCGCGACGTGGTTGGAGGAGCAGAAGAAGCGCATCAAGCCGGACTACAACGCGTGGCAGGTCGTTCTCGGCGCGGTGGAGTCGCAGGAGGGCTCAAAGCTCGCGCAAACGAAGGACGGCATCGTCACCGCGAGCGGCCCGAATCCGAAGCAGGATGATTACCGCCTCGTTTCCACGATCCAACTGCCTCGCCTCACCGGCTTGAAGCTCGAAGTGCTGCCACAAAACGGCGTGCTATCACGCGGCAAAACGGGCGAGTTCATCCTGACCGACATCAAGGTGCAGGTGCGCCGCAAAGGCAGCTCGCAGATCCGCGACATCCTCGTCAAAAACGCCGTGGCCGACACGAAGGTCGAAGGCAAGGCCCGCGAGTATGGCGATGTGAAAGGCACGCTCGATGACGATCCGCGCAATGGCTGGACCACGAAGGGTTTTCCCAAGGATCAGCCTCACACCGCGCTTTACGGCCTCGCCGAGCCGCTGGTGCTCGAAAGCGATGAAGAGCTCATTTTCGAGCTGCGGCATCGTTCGACGAACGGCGACGCCAACATCGCGAAATTCCGCCTTTCCGCGACGGATCAGCCCGGTCCGGCCGTGCGCGAGCTTGGGCCCACACCGCTCGAAAAGCTCGCGAAGGGTCAAATCGATCGCGAGAAGCTCCTGGCGCAGTTTTTGGAGGATTATGAGCCCTATCAGCTCGCGAAGGCCTCGCTGGATCGCGCGAATGCGCAACTCAAGGAGGTGCAGGCCGCTGCGGGCAAATTGAACGTCATGGTGCTCGCCGAGCGCAAAGAGCCGCGTGACACGCATGTGCTGCTGCGCGGTGTTTGGGACAAAAAAGGCGATGTGGTGCCGCGCGGCGTGCCCGCGGCCATCGCGCCATGGCCGGAAGGTCTCGCGAAGGATCGCATCGGCCTCGCGAAGTGGATCACATCGAAGGACAACCCGCTTACGGCCCGCGTGTTTGTGAATCAAGTGTGGCAGATGCTCTTCGGCGCCGGTTTAGTGCGCACGCCGGATGATTTCGGCCTCCAAGGCCAGCGCCCGACGCATCCGGAGCTGCTTGATTGGCTCGCGGTGGATTTCATGGAGAATGGCTGGGACGTGAAGCGCCTCATCAAGACCATCGTGACGAGTGAGACCTATCAGCAGAGCTCAGATCGGTCCGATCAGTCCGATCCGTCCAATCTTCTGCTCTCACGCGGCCCGCGCTTCCGTCTGCCAGCATGGATGATTCGTGATGCAGCGCTCGCTTCGTCCGGTTTGCTGAATCCCGCGCTCGGCGGGCCGCCGGTGCGACCGCATCAGCCGGAAGGCGTGTGGGAGGAGATTTTCATGGGCCGCTTCACCTACGAGCCGAGCCAGGGCGCGGCGCAGTATCGACGCACGTTGTATGCCTTCTGGCGTCGCAGCATCGCGCCGACCTTCCTCTTTGATAGCGCCCAGCGTCGTGTGTGCGAGGTGGCGATGACGCGCACCAACACACCGCTTCAAGCGCTGACCTTGCTCAATGACCAGACCATCATGGAAGCCTCGCAAGCGCTCGCGAAGCGAATGCTGGCCACGATGCCGGAAAAGCGGCTGCTGATGCTCTACCAAGCCGTTTTGAGCCGTGAACCCACCGCGAAGGAGCTTTCGGTGCTTCAACGCGAACTCGACCGCGCTTCGAAACATTACCGCGAGCATCCCGAAGACGCCCGCAAACTCAAAACAACGCCTGAACTGGCCGCGCACGCGCTTGTGGCCACTTTGGTGCTCAATCTCGACGAAGCCATCACGCATGAATAAGCCCACACGCCGCCAATTCCTCACCACCGCCGTGCTTGCGGCTCCGTTCGTTCAAACGCTCGCAAAGACCGCGCCGGAATTTCATGGCGCGATCATCGGCCATGGCACGCATCGTTATCGCGTCGATAAGCTGTGGAGCCAGGCGGACGCGGCGAAGACGCCGGTGAAGGATTGCCATGAGATGGTGCAGGTGCCGGACGGTCGCCTGTTTCTGCTCACGAATCACAAGCAGAACAACGTGCTCATCTACGACGTGAAGGGGGCGTTGCTCGATCAGTGGACGCTCGGCATGAGCGGCGCACACGGTTTAACCTTTCACGATGGGCATCTCTACCTCTGCGACACGACCGGACGCGTCGTGAAGGCCACGCTTGATGGCCAGATCGTGCTCGAACTGCCGAATCCGACGAAGGAAGGCATCTACAAGCCCAATGAAGCCTACGCGCCCACCGAAAGCGCCGTCGCGCCGAATGGAGACATCTACGTCGCGGATGGTTACGGCTCGCAGTATGTGCTGCGCTACGACAAAAGCGGCAAGTTCATCTCGAAGTTCGGCGGGAAGAGCACTCAGCCGGTGAATCCGGGCAAGTTCATGCAGGCGCATGGTGTCGCCATCGATTCACGCGGCGGCGAACCGCTGCTCGTCGTCACCGAGCGCATCCGCAATGAGTTCAACTGGTTCAAGCTCGACGGCACGCATGTGCGCGGCGTGTATCTGCCCGGTGCGTATGTGAGCCGTCCGGTCATCCATGGCACGAATCTGTATTCCGGCGTCTGCTTTGGCGCGAAGCCGAACGACTACCGCATGTGGCAGAGTCGCGGCTTCGTCACGATCCTCGATGCCGATGGCAAAGTGATCTCGAATCCCGGCGGTCACGCTCCCGAGTATGAAAACGGCAGCCTCAAGGTGCTGCTGCAAGACCAGCCGGTCTTCAACAACTGTCACGACGTCTGCGTGGACACCCAGGGCGACCTGTATGTGTGCCAGTGGAACAGCGGGAATGTGTATCCTTACAAACTGCATCGCGAATCATGAACGACGGACCTCTCCACACCACGCGCCGCTACTTTCTCGGCCAATGCACCGGCGTTTCTGTCGGCGCGATGGCGCTGCATGCGCTCGGGCAGCAGGAAGTGCCTGAATTGCCCTCGCTGCCGCATTTTGCGCCGAAGGCGAAGCGGGTCATCTTCCTCACGCAATCGGGCGGACCTTCACAAATTGAGCTTTTTGATCACAAGCCGGGTTTGATGTCGTGGGCTGGCAAGGAGCTGCCGGAAAGTGTGCGCCAAGGGCAACGGCTCACGACGATGACGGCGAACCAGAAGCAGCTCATCCTGCCGGGCATCACGAAATTCGCGAAATGCGGGCAGAGCGGCGCGACGGTCAGCGAATGGCTGCCGCACTTGCAGGGCGTGGCGGATGACTTGTGCTTCATCAAGTCGATGACGACCGATCAAATCAACCACGCGCCCGCGATGACGCAGTTTTTGACCGGGCATCAACTTCCGGGCCGTCCGAGCATGGGTGCGTGGATCAGCTACGGACTCGGCAGCGTGAATCGCAATCTGCCGGACTACCTCGTGCTCATCTCGAAGATGCAGCGCCCGAGCGATCAACCGCTCTACGATCACTACTGGGGCAGCGGCTTCCTGCCATCGCGCTATCAAGGCGTAAAGCTGCGGAACTCGAAGGACCCCGTTTTGTATCTGAGCGATCCCGAGGGGCTGCCGCGTCATTTGCGCCGTGGCATGCTCGACGGGCTCGCGGAGCTCAATCAGATGCGTTTTGAGCAGACGCACGATCCGGAGATCACCACGCGCATCCGCCAATATGAAATGGCCTACCGCATGCAGGCCAGCGTGCCGGAGCTGACGGATCTCAGCGACGAGCCGGATCATGTGTTCGAGATGTATGGGCCGGATTCGCGTCGTGCGGGCAGTTACGCGGCGAATTGCATCCTCGCGCGAAGGCTCGCGGAGCGTGGCGTGCGCTTCATCCAGCTCTTCCATCCCGATTGGGATCATCACAGCCGACTGCCGAGCTGGTGCACCGCGCGTTGTCGCGACACCGACCAGCCGAGCGCGGCGCTGATCAAGGATTTGAAGCAACGCGGCCTGCTCGACGAGACGCTGGTGCTCTGGGGCGGCGAATTCGGTCGCGGAGTCGCTGGACAGGGCAAATGGGACAGCCCCGAGGCCGGTCGCGATCATCATCCGCGCTGTTTCACGATGTGGATGGCCGGCGGCGGCATCAAACCCGGCCTCACTTACGGCGCGACGGACGACTTCAGCTACAACGTGGCCGAGAATCCCGTCCACGTCCGCGATCTGCACGCCACCGTCATGCACCAGCTCGGCATCGACCACGAGCGCTTCACCTTCCGCGCTCAGGGCCTCGACTTCAAACTCACTGGCGTGGAGCCGACGAAGGTGGTGAAGGACATCCTCGCGTGATCACGGCTTGTCCGCCGTGCCCACGGGATCGCGAAGCTGGAGCTGCTTGTCCTTGCCGAGGTTCTTGAGCGTAGTGGAGGTCCAATCCCACGCGGATTTGTCCTTCGCATAGATCACGAGTTTGGTCTTCTGCGCGGCGAGAGCGGCGGTTTGAGGCAGGTCGAGGTATCGGAGCACGTTCAGCATCGGCGCTGCTGCGCTGGCGCTGTCTTTGACGGTGCCGTTGTGGGTCACGGGCATGTCGTGGAGGTCGAGACGGCTGATGCCATCCTCGAAAATGGACGCGTAGAGCGCATCGACGGCCATGTCGCGATGGGCTTGAAGCCACAGCTTCGTCTCGCCGAGCCCGCCGATGGCACGGAGGCTCTGCACGGCACGGCGGATGTCCCACACGCGCATGCCATCGAGCGTCTGGCCGAGGAGGTAAAAGCGGCGCAGGCGCTGCGTCTGGGCTTTCTCACTGCCGGTCCATGCGGTGGCGGCGATGCCACGCGGGCAGACGTAGGCCATGCCCCACTTGAAGGTCTCAAACATCTTCTTCTCGCTCTCGAAGGCTTTGTCATCAGTTGGAGTGCCGGGGAAGGTCTCGATGAGCTTGGCAAAACGGCTGTTGTAGGTGCTGGTGAAGCTGTCCCAGCCTTCCTCGTCGAGCACATTGAGCGCGACGAGTTCCAAGTCCTCCAACCTGAGCCCTTCACGATGCGTGAGGTAGATGCGCAGGCGATAGGGCGACTGGCTCTCGAAGTCGTAAACACTCATGCGAATGCCATCACGCTCCATCGTGCCGTCCTTCTGCGGATTCACGCTGGCGATCTCCTTGGGCCAGCCGCCGAAGACTTTCCCTTCGAGTGCCTTCTTCCAACCATCGCCGAGCTTTTGGAAGTCAGCTTCGTTGGTGGGCATGTCCGGCGTTTTGGCCACTGGAACGAACATCTCATCGGCGGTGGTGTTTTTCTCGTCCTTCGGGATTTCGGCCAGAACACGCAGATCGGCCTTCGTGAGCGATTTCGGTGCCCCGTCGAGTATCTGCATGGAATCAGCGCCTTTGAGATGACGCTCGAACCAGTGGAAAGCGCCCATGTTGATGGTTTGCAGGTCTTTGTGCGGACCTTCGCCGACTTGCAATCCGAGGGCGGCAGGGTCGGCACCGAGCAGCTCGTAGATGCGGCGCACGTCGGTGAAGATGCGGAAGACCCCGTCGATGGGGAAGATGGTATCCTTGTCCGTGTTCACGATCAAAAGCGGACGCGGAGCCGCGAGCGCGACCATGCGCGAGAAGTCCCAGCGATGCGTGTTCACGAAGAACATGCAGTCGCAATGCCCCTCGATGCAGCCGTCGATGACCTGGTTTTGCATGTCGGTGACACCCGCAGTGGGTGCGCTGGCCTTGATGCGCTCGTCGAGCGCGGTGATCCACCACGAGTAGGCACCGCCGCCGCTGCGGCCGGTGACGCCGAACTTGGTCTTGTCCACCTCAGGCCGCGTTTCGAGGTAGTCGAGGGCGCGGATGCAGCTCCAGGCCTCAAGCCCGGCGGGCGTGTAACCGCGTGAATACCACCACCAGCGCTTCTTGCTGAAGGTGCCGTGATGCTCACCTCGGATCTCGCCGAGCTGCACGGTGTCGATGATGAGACAAACGTAGCCGTGCTTCGCGAACCAGACGCCATGATGCTCGTAGCCGGTTTTGTTGCCGAGGCTGACGCCGTTCTCGATGACGTTCGCGTGACCGCAGACGTAAAGAATGGTCGGCAGCGGCTTCTCGACCTTCTCGGGCAGGTAGAGGTTCGCCGTCACATAAAGTCCCGGCATGGACTGGAAGTGCATTTTCTCGACGCGGAAGCCTTCGCCCTTCAGCTCGCCCGTTTTGACGGGCTGCAGCGGTGTTTTCTCCGGCAGCGGATCGAGGCTGAGCATTTCAAAAAGCTGGCGGCGATACTCGGGAGCCTTCTTCTGCCAGTCTTCGGCGCTTTGGATGTCCTTCAGCCCGCCTTGCTCCGCGATCGTTCTCGCCTCACCGGCGAAGTAGCGATCCAGCAGCTTGTTGCCGGGCGTGTCGGGCGTCTTTTCAGGATAAGGCGACTTCGCGAACGCAGCAGCGGAGAGGACGAGAAAGGGGAGCAGGAGGCGCATGAGGGTGAGCAAAACGCTGCGCATGAGACGGATTCGACAACGAAGCCAAAATTGTAGGCTCTCAATTCTCGCTGGCACACCGCCTGACACTGCGCTGGAATCTGGCCGCGATGCCCCTGCCACCTCCTGATCTGCCCGTATCGAGCATGCCTGCTTCCGCCCCTGCGCGAGCGGCTGCTGAATCAGACACGAACTTGGAAAAGCACCCGCCCAAGCCCGCGAAGGTCCTACATGAAGAGGTGGAGCCAGTGCTCGACACCTACCCGCAGCTCCTGCTGGATGCTATGACCTACCCGTGGCGGCGTGGTGGTGCCTACATCCTGGTGCCGGGGACTTTCCTGGCCATGGCCTTCGCGTTCAGCGTTTGGGCACCGGTGCTGGGACTTGTGTCCTTGGGCATCGGGGCATGCTTTTTCTCGGCTTTTTACCTCCAGATTGTGGAGTCAACGATTGCTGGACGCCACAACCTCCCGGACTGGCCTTCATTCTCCGATTTCTATGATGACATGCTGAAGCCTGGCTTTCAGATGCTGGTGGTGTTTCTGATGAGCGGTGTGGTCTATGCTGCGGTGGCTTGGGCCGTTTTCTCCGTATTCGCATTCGAGAACGATGACAGCACCGTGAAGATGCTGCGGAGCCTGGCGGAGATCGTCTTTGGCTTCTACGTCCCGATGGGCGTGCTGGGACTCGTTCTTCATGGGCATGCAGGCGGTGCCCTGCCACACCGCGTCATCCCGGCCATCTTCCGCTGCATGCCGGGCTATCTCATTGGGGTCGGCACGCTGGCATTCATCAATTTGCTGACAAACCTTCTGCAAGACAGCGTGAAACCAATTCCCTTCGCGGGCATCCTGCTGGGATGGTTGCTCACGATCTGCCTGATGGTGATGCAGGGGCGGCTGACGGGCACGCTGGGGCTTCGCTTTGCCCGACGGATCACCGGGGTGTGACTCACGCCTTCTTCGTCTTCACCGCCCGTTTGCGTTCGGGAAAGCAGGTGGTGCAGATCTCGCAGACGGTGCCGTCGCAGCCGCGGGCGGTGCAGTGTTCGCGGCCGTAAAAGATGATCTGGAGGTGGAGCTTGTTCCAGGCGGACTCGGGAAAGAGGCGTTTGAGGTCCTTTTCGGTCTGGGAGACGTTTTTGCCCGTGGTGAGCTGCCAGCGCTGGGCGAGGCGATGGATGTGGGTATCGACGGGGAAGCTCGGCACGCCAAAGGATTGCGCCATGACGACCTGGGCAGTCTTGTGGCCGACTCCGGGGAGCTTTTCGAGTTCATCCAGATCAGCAGGCACCTGGCCGCCGTGTTCGCGGACGAGGATCTCACTGAGCTGGCGGATGGCCTTCGCTTTTTGCGGACCGAGGCCGCAGGGACGCACGATGGCCTCGATCTTCTCGACGGGCACTTTGGAAAGCTTTTCCGGCGTGCGGCCGAGGGCGAAAAGGGCGGGCGTGATCTGATTCACCCGCACGTCCGTGCATTGGGCCGAGAGCAAAACGGCCACGAGCAGGGTAAAGGCATCCGTGTGGTCTAGCGGGATGGGCGGATCAGGATACAGCTCCTCCAGACGATGCTGGATGAAGGCGGCACGCTCGGTTTTGGTCACGACCGGGAGCCGGGATGGTTACAGGCGCTTCTGCTTTTCGATGCGCTCGGCCATCTTGTCCACATGCTCCCAGTGGGCGCGGGGCTTGAGGATGGAGAGGCTCTTCGAGAAGGAACCCCAGCGGAGGACACGGATGTTCACATTGCGCACGCCCCATTGGTTCATCTCCGTCTTGGAGGGCTTGTAGAGGTCGATGGTGTTCGTGCCGACGAGGGCGGAGCCGTAGTCATCGACCTGGTAGATGTAGGGCGTGCCCTCGATCTGGAAAATGGTGCCCACGGGATAGACGGACCAATCGGCAGCGGCACTACGGACGCGGCCAAACTTCAAATCGCTGCCAATAGCAGTGGCCTTGCCGTAAACGATGTGGTCGGACTCCGTGTGGGTGTAGGCGGTGGTGCGGACGGAGGAGATGCGGGTGCCTTTCTTCGTGGCGACGGTGGAACTGGCGCAGGAGACGAGTCCGACGGAGGCAAGGCAGATCAGCAGGGCGAGGAGGCGGGGCATGAGGAACGGAGCTGGAGTTGCGTTCGGTGATTTAATCCTGAGTGCCGCTCATAGTGAGGTATCGGCATTCTGAAAGCAATCACGGATTCGTTACAATGCCCATAATCCACTGTTCATGCGGCCAGCAGCCTCATTGACGACGTAGGGCCATCTCAAAGGCCCGTGCATACTGCGTCCGAAAAGTATCGCCGAGCTGCCGGGCAAGCAGCGTCTCCTGGATCTTGTCGCGGGCGGAGAGGGTCTTGCGGATGGGGCCGATGGCGGTGTCATACTTCACGCGGTTCAAATCGAGCAACACGGTGAGAGCCCGCTCGTTCATCCCGGCCGCGATGATCTCTTTCCAGGCGGTTTTGAGCTCCTCGTGCGAGTCCACGCAGAGCACGCGGACCAGGAAACGGATCGAATTGAAGGCCGGGCCAGTGCGGTCGGCCTCATAAACAAAGGCCTTCGCCTTTTCGAAGGGCATCTCCGCAGCGTCCGGCATGTGGGCGAGGTGCTCCGGCTTGTAAAAATCCCGCCGCACCGGCAGGCGACGCAGCGCGTGCTCTCGCGGGCCGCCGGGCTTGCCCGGATGAAAGCACCACAGCTTCTGCCCGGCCTCGCTGAGTACGAATTCGATGAAGGCAGTGGCCACCTCGGCATTCGGAGCCCCACGGAACAGGCCGATCGGGTCAACGCTGATGCTCGTGCCACCCAGCGGGGCCACGAAGCCGATGCGCGAGATGCCATCCGCCTTCCGTGCATCGTCTTGGGCCGTGCGGCCATAGAAGTCGATGCACATTCCGGCGGCTGCTTCGCCGCGAACGACATCCAGCGGGATCTTCGTGGAGGTATCCGAGAAGTAGCGGGCATTTGCCGCGATCTTTTGGATGAGCTGCAGCCCGGCGCTCCAGCCGGCCTCGGTGCCGGCGAGGTTCAGATCCTCCGCGGTGCGTTCTTTGCCAAAGTTGGGCTTCTGCTTCTCCGCCTCGACGGCGAGATGCATCTGCTGCTGAATCAGCATCTCAAACACCTTCGTCACCGAGCCGCTCTTCGCCGGATCGGTGCAGGCGATCTGCCCAAAGTATTTCGGATCAGCCAGATCCGCCCACGTTTGCGGCTCCTTCTCGATGCCGAGGCGTTTGAGCACGTCTTTGTTGTAAACGATGCCGCTGCTGGAGATGCACGCACCGCACCAGCGGGCTGCCGGGTCGCGAAACGGCTCGCCGCTGAGCTTTTCGGGGATCGCCGCGTCGCTGAACCACTCGGGGTGCGCCTTCATCACCGAGCTCAGGCCCGTCTTCACACCATCACCGGCCACCAAAGTGCCCGATTTCGCCTGCGACTCGAAATCGTAGGCACCGCCGCCAAACATCACATCCACGCCAATGCCGATGTCCGAGGCCAGAAAGGCTTTCCGAGCCTCGCTGTCCGTTTTGTCGCTCAAAAAGGTCTGCGCGATCTCCGGGGTCCACTCGCGTTTAAGCACCTCTTTCCAATGCCGCTCAAAGGCCGCGGCATACTCGGACTTGATCAGCATCGCGATCTCCGATGTCCCGCCCGGCACACGCCAGTCGATGTAAAGCGTCTCGCCCGTTTTCGCCTTCCAATGCGCCGCGAAAGCATGCCCGAACTCATCGCGGATCAGCCCCGGATGCGGCGTCACAATGACGAGACGGCGATCCCAGCGACGCGGCGTGGTCGTGTCCGCCGGTTTGAGCAAAAACGGCCCGATCAGCACCGCAATGATCGCTCCCAGCACCACACCCTCACGTGGATGTGCCCGCAGCCAGGCGAGAACGGCTTGCACGATGGGATGCTGGAGGACGCGTTTCATCACTTCCGAATGATCACCACATCATGCATGGCCACCATGGCGCGGACTTCTTCATCGCAGGGCGGGCGGACGATGAAGGGATTGAATTCGGTGAGCTTCATGAGCGGCCCGCTTTGCACCTGGAGCTGATACTGAACCGTGGAGCCGAGGTAGGTCGTGTCCACGATCTGGCCGGGGAAGCGGTTCGGGCTGTCCATGACGTGGTGAAAGGTCAGCGCCTCCGGCCGGATGCTCAGCCACACGGGCAGGCCCGACGCAGGAGACCAGCCATGCTCGTTCGCACGACCGCGCAGCATGCCAAAGCTCGTCTCCACATCGAAGAAGCCGGGACGGCTGCTTTCGCGGAAAACGACCCCTTCGATGAGGTTCGTCTCGCCGATGAACTCGGCCACCATCTTCGTGGCGGGATGTTTATACACATCCTGCGGCGTCCCCACCTGCACCAGCTTGCCGCCTTCCATGATTGCCATGCGGTCGGCCATCGAGAGCGCTTCATCGCGATCATGCGTGACGTAGATGGCGGTGAGGCCGTTCTCCTTGCAGATGCGGCGGATTTCGGAGCGCATCTCGTGACGCAGCATGGCATCGAGATTCGAGAGTGGCTCATCGAGCAGCAGGCACTTCGGCCGGATCACCAGCGCACGGGCCAAGGCGACACGCTGCTGCTGGCCGCCGGAGAGCTGCTGAATCTTCCGCGAGCCAAGCCCGCCGAGCTGCACCTGGTCCAGCGCCTCGGCCACGCGGTGCTCGATCTCCTTCGCGGGCCTTTTCCGCTCCTCCAGACCGAAGGCCACATTCTGCGCCACGTTCAAATGCGGCCACAGGGCATAGCTTTGAAACATCATGCCCGTCTCGCGGAGATGCGCCGGGACTCGCGTGACATCTTCTTCGTCGAAGAAGATCTTGCCGTGGTCCGGCTCGTAGAAGCCCGCGATATGCCGCAGCAGCGTTGTTTTGCCGCAACCGCTCGGCCCGAGCAGGAAGAACAACTCGCCAGAGTCGATTTGCAGGTTCACGCCGCCGAGCACGGTGCTTCCGCCGAAGCGTTTCGAGAGTTCCTGAATCGTGATGGTGACCATGCGGCGGCGGTGGGCGTGAATTAAACCTCGTTTTAGGGCACAGCTGTTGGAATGGCAAGAGAGCAGAAGGCTTGCTGATTGCGCCACAGAGGTCGTTTGATACCATCGAGGCCATGCGAGCACTCTTTCTTCTGTTTTTGGCCACGGGCAGTCTTTTCGCGCAATCGCCCGGCGTGCCTGTATATGCCGAAGGACGTGGCAATGGCGTCATGGCGGGTCTTTTGAAGAAAGCGGAGGCTTTGAAGGCCGCGGGCAAGCTTCTGCCGATGAAGGACGCGGAGGCGCAGTTTGATCGCACCTCGTGCGAGCTCACGCTGCCGCGTGCGAGCACCATCGCGCTGCCTGCCCGCGAGCGCTGGAGCCGATCACGACTCGCCCACATCCGCGTGGGCCATCTTTATCTCTGCACCAAGTGCGAGAAATGGCACCTCGACCTCTCCGGCGGCTATGCCATCACCGCCGATGGTGCGGTGGGCACCTGTGCGCATGTGCTGCCAGCTCCCGAGGGCATGCGCGAGGGCTATCTGGTGGCCGCGACGGATGATGACGAGGTGCTGCCGGTCACCGAAGTGCTGGCGGTGAGCAGCGGCACGGACTGCGCGATCATTCGCGTGAAGTCCGAGAAGCCGCTCACTCCCCTGCCCCTCGGCACCGATGTGACTCCCGGCGATGCGGTGTGGTGCTTCAGCGATCCTTCCGGCAAGCGCGGCTACTACTCCGAAGGCATCGTGAGCCGTTTCGTGAAGCGCCCGTTCCTGCGCAAAAAGGAAACGAAGGACCTGCCGGCAGGCACGGAGATACCACGGCCCGTTTGGCTCGAAACAACGCTCGATTGGGCACCCGGTTCGAGCGGTTCGGCCGTGGTCGATGCGCATGGAAACTGCGTGGGCCACGTCTCGGAGATCCAGCCCGTGCTGGAAGATCCGCCGCCCGCGGCCGTGACGAAGAAACGGGCATCCAGCTTCACGCCCGGCACTTACATCGTGTTTCACCAGGCCATCACGGCTGGCGAACTGCTGAAACTCATCCGGCCAAAGCCCTGATCAGGCCGCTTTGCGCTTCTTCGCCGATGTCGCGGATTCGGCGAGTTTCTTCGCCTTGGCCTTCGCCTCGATCTTTTGAAGGATGCGCAGCAGTTTCGGCCATTGCTTCTCCTCGACGATGTAGCCAATACAACGCTCCGAGCCGCAGCGGCAGGGATGATCGTCCCAAGTGTCCGCGTCGAAGCCGTAGTTATAAGTGAGCTCCTCGCCTGCCTTGATCTCCCGTAGCGAGTAGATCCAGATGCGGCCACGAATGATGTAGGCCTCGCAGTTCGGCGCACACGAGTGGTTGATGTAGCGGGCCGGGTTGCGCCCTTTGCCGCCATCGATGTCATAACGCTGGTTGAGCGTGAAAACATAAACCGCCGCGCAGCCAGTCTTCTTCGATTTTTCCATCAAGGCATCGCCACGACGGCGTGACTCGGCCTTGGTGATCTTCTCGCCCACATACTCGATGATGGGCGTGTCGTATGGGATGTCGTGCTTGGCAAAGATGCCGCGGTTGTGAATGGAGGAGCGTTTGACGATCCAGAGACGCTTCGAAGAGGCTTGGGGCATGATTTTGGAGGGGCGCATGAAGTGTGCCGGTCCGCCCCAAAGTCAAGGCGTGTGCATAAAATGACCCATCATGCCGCCGCGGTGGCTTCCTCGGTGCCAAACTGAAGGCTGTGAAGCCGCTGATACAGCGGCGAGGTGCGCAGGAGCTCCTCATTCGAGCCCACGGCCACGACACGACCGGCATCCATCACAATGATCTGATGCGCCGCAAGCACCGTGGACAGCCTGTGAGCGATGGCGATGACCGTTTTGCCTTCCGAAAGCGTGTGAATGGCATCCTGGATCACCTTCTCGCTCTCCGTGTCGAGGGCCGAGGTGGCCTCATCGAGCAGCAAAACCGGTGCATCATGCAAAATGGCCCGTGCGATGGACAGACGCTGTTTTTGACCACCGGAGAGGTTTCGCCCGCCTTCACCGGCGCTGGCGTCATAGCCTTCTTTGATCTGCATGATGAACTCATGCGCATGCGCCTTCTTCGCCGCGGCGATGATCTGCTCCTCGGTGGCATCGAGCCGGCCGTAGCGGATGTTTTCACGCAGGGTGTCGTGGAAGATGAAGGTGTCCTGGCTCACCAGGCCGATGTTTTCACGCAGCGAGGCCTGGGTGATGGTCTTGATGTCCGTGCCATCAAGCGTGATCGAGCCGCTGTCCGGATCGTAAAAGCGCAGCATGAGATTGAAGAGCGTGCTCTTCCCTGCGGCACTGGGGCCCACGACGGCATAAAACTTGCCAGGCTCTAGATTGAGCGAGATGCCGCGAGCCGCTGGCGGCTCGACACGGGCTCCATGTGCATCGCGGTAGTGGAAGGTGACGTCGTTGAAGGCGATGGCCCCTTTCACACGGCCCAGCACACCAGCATTCGGGGCATCCTGGATGTCCGGCTGGCGATGAAGGATCTCAAACACCATGCCCGCGGCCACCGTGGTCTTTTGCAGGAAGAGCTGCACGCGGCTGAGCTCCTTCACCGGCGGATAGATCTGCGTCAGAGCCACCACGAGCAGGAAGAAAT
Source organism: Verrucomicrobiaceae bacterium (assembly GCA_016795465.1). Classification (GTDB taxonomy): domain Bacteria; phylum Verrucomicrobiota; class Verrucomicrobiia; order Verrucomicrobiales; family Verrucomicrobiaceae; genus Prosthecobacter. The sequence goes on from JAEUHK010000051.1 coordinate 132,929, forward strand.
CTTCCGCCTCGATGCCCCGATGCCAGGCATAGACAAGGCCTCCGGCAATGGCGAGCGAGGCCACCGTCTCGACGATGGGGCCGATGAGTTCCAGCGCCTTGGCCCACTTCACCATGTTCCGCGTCATGCTGAGGTTCGTGCGGTCAAACTTGCTCGTTTCATGCTCCTCACGGCAGTAGGCCTTCACGAGGCGGATGCCGGCAAAGGTCTCCTGCATGACCGACATGAGCGCACGCGAGTCATATTCTTCCTGCGCACCCACTTTGCGCACCCGCTTGCCAAGGCGCAGGATGGGCAACAAGCAGAGCGGGAAGACCACGAGGGACATCAGGGCAAAGAACCAGTCCTTCGCAAAGATCGGCACGAGGATGGCGATGATGGCCACGGGCCTCTGCGCGACGGTTTGCACGAGCAGCATGGCATTACGCTGCACCACGCTGGTCTGGCTGGTGACCGTCTGCATGAGCTCGCCGGTCTTGGCGGAGTTGAAGAAGCCCGGCGACTGCCGCATGACGCTGCGAAAGGCATCATTGCGGATCTCATAAACCACACGGCTGGTCACCCACGCCTGCATGTAGCTGGAAAGGTAGCCAAGAAAGCCGCGAATGAAGATCAGCAGCGGGATGAAGGCACAGGCGATCATAACACCGGTGAATCCCACGGGGGTGTCATCGGTCACACCGAGCATGCGTGCCACATTTACCTCGCCAATGATTGGAAGGTCCCGCGGCTCACCGAGCGTGGCAGTCTGCCCTTTCAACACGAGCGAAAAGATTAACTGGAAGCCGACGATCATCACACCATAAAACGCCCCGCTGAGCATGCCCAGGACCATGCTGCCAAAGAACCGCACCCGATGCGGGCGGACGTACTTCCAAATGGCCAGCAGGGTTTGTCTGGCGATGGCAGTCGTGGTGGCCGTTGAGAGGGATGGCTTGGCTTTGGGCATGAAAATCGAGCCGCATTAACCGCCGCTAGACCTCCCGCACAACCGCGAAGTATCAGCCCAGATGCTGGCGGTAGATGACCTCCAGCCGGTCGAGCATTTTCTCGAGGCTGTGCTCGGCGCGGATCAGTTCTCGTCCCGCCGCGGTCATCGCCTGCGTCTTCTCACGCTGGTCCAAAGTGTCACGAATGGCATGAGCGAGGGCCGCGGCGTCCTTCGGTGGCACGAGGCGGCCGGTGATGCCCTGTTTGATGATGTCCGGGATGCCGCCCACATCGCTCGCCACCACGGGCACGCCGGTGGCGAGGGCCTGAAGTCCACTTTGCGGCACCGCCTCATGAAACGACGGAATGGCGATGACATCGAGCGACCGCATGATCTCCGGCACATCCTCGCGATGCCCCAAAAGACTGAAAAGGTCCTTCACGCCGAGTTCAGCGATCACCGCCTCGAGATGTGATCGCCACGGACCATCGCCCACGATGACACAATGCACACGGCGACCTTCATCACGCAGCAACCGCGCGGCCTCGGCGAGGATTTGAGTGCCTTTGGCATGCCGGATGACTGAAATCATGCCGATGAGCGGCGTGCCGGAGGGCAAAGGAGGCAGAGACAGCTCTGCGCGAGGACCTTCCGGCTGAAAACGGTCCAAATCGACACCCGTCGCCATCGTGGTGACCTCTTCGGGGCTCAATTCAAAGGTCTCGAGCAGTTTCTCAGTGATCCGCTCGCTGGTGGTGATGACGTGATGCGTCCACTCTTTGTAAACGAGACGGCTGAGGGACTTGTTCGGGATCGGCACGTCAAAATGACGGCTGCGGATCACCAGCGGCACACGGGCCATGCGCGAGGCCAGCGTCAGCATCCACCCGTCACGCGAGCTGTGCGTGTTCACGATCTGGATGCGCTGCCTGCGCAGCCACGATGCCATGCGGACGACGTGCAGCGGGAGCAGCAGCCGCTGGTCAAAGCGCTGGGCCTTCACCGCGATGCCAGCCTGATGTGCCCGGTGGAACACACCGCTCTGCTCCGGTGCCACCAGCCACACGTCATGCCCTCTTCGGTGAAACCCCTGCAACTCCGCCAGGATACGATGCTCCTGACCGCCCCATCCGAACGATGCCTCGGAGTGGACGATCCTCCATGGGAGCCTCTTGGGCAGAGTCTGGCTGGTCATCAACACGTCTTTTCTTGCCGTGTAATAACCCCGAAATAAAGCCCGCGTTTGACAAAAACTTCTGGCATCGCCTAGCCCTTGCTTTCATATCCGGGCTTCAGCTCCGTCTCCCTCCTTTTCAATGACCTCCTCGACCATCGGTATCATCGGCCTCGGCTACGTGGGCCTGCCCCTCAGCCTCCAGTTCGCCCGCACCGGCAGCGTCGTGCTCGGTTTCGATATTGATTCGGAAAAGACGGACGCCCTGATGGAAGGCCGCAGCTACATCCTTCACATCCCCGCTGAAGCCGTGCGCGAGCAGCGTGACGCGGGTCGCTTTGCCGCCACAACCGATTTCTCCCGTGCCAGCGAATGCGAAGCCCTCATCATCTGCGTGCCCACCCCGCTCGCCCGCCACCGCGACCCGGACCTGACCTACGTTCTCAACACTGGCAAGGCCATCGCCCCGCACCTCCGCCCCGGCCAACTCGTCGTTTTGGAGTCCACCACCTACCCCGGCACCACCGATACGGAGCTGCGTGAGGTGCTCGAAGCCGGTTCCGGACTCAAAGCGGGCACCGATTTCCATCTGGCCTTCTCGCCCGAACGCGAGGACCCGGGCAATCCGCAGAGCGATGTAGCCCACATCCCGAAAATCGTCGGCGGCCTCACCCCGGAGTGCCAGCAGCATGCTCTCGCCGTCTATGGCCGTGCCATCAAGACCCTCGTCCCGGTGGAAAGCTGCCGCGTGGCCGAAGCGGTGAAGCTCACCGAGAACATCTTCCGCGCCGTGAACATCGCCATGGTGAATGAATTGAAGGTCGTCTATGCCGCGATGGGCATCGACATCTGGGATGTGATCGACGCGGCGAAAACGAAGCCCTTCGGCTTCATGCCCTTCTACCCTGGCCCCGGCCTCGGCGGGCATTGCATCCCGATTGATCCCTTCTACCTCACCTGGAAGGCTCGCGAATACGGCCAGGAGACGCGTTTCATCGAGCTGGCAGGCGAAGTGAACACCGCCATGCCCGCCTACGTGATTCAACGCTGCGGCGAGGCTTTGGCAGAAAGCCGCCAGACCATCCGCGGCAGCCGCATCCTCATGATCGGCATCGCTTACAAAGCGAACGTCGATGACGACCGCGAAAGCCCCGCCTATGTGCTGTGGGAGATGCTCGAGAAGCAAGGTGCGCAGGTCGAATACTTCGATCCGCATGTGCCGGTCATCCGTCCTTCCCGCGAGCATGCGCAGTTCGCCGGCCGCAAGAGTGTCGAGCTCACCGCGGAGACCGTTTCCAGCTTTGACCTCGTTCTTGTGGCCACGCATCACAAAGCCGTTGATTGGCCGCTCATCGCTCAAAACGCCCGCCTCGTCGTGGACAGCCGTAATGCGCTCAGCACGGCCATGAAGGGCAAACCGAACTACTTCAAAGCATAAGGCATGAAAGCACTCGTCACCGGCGGAGCCGGATTCATTGGATCGCATATCACCGAGGCTCTTTGCCGCCGTGGAGCCTCCGTCATCGTGCTGGACAACCTCTCGCTCGGCGATCCCGCCAACCTCGCGTGGAAGCAGCCCGGCGATCAAATCGAGCTCGTCGAGGGTGACATCCGCGATCAGGCCTTGCTGGCGAAACTGATGCCCGGCGTAGACTGGGTTTTCCATCAAGGTGCCCTGCCCTCCGTGCCACGCTCCGTCTCCGCACCGCAGGAAAGCAATGATCACAACCTCCAAGGCACGCTGAATGTGCTGCTCGCCGCCCGCGATGCCGGTGTGAAGCGCCTCATGTTTGCCTCGTCGTCCTCAATTTACGGCAACTCCGACGCTCCCGCGAAGCACGAAGGCCTGCCGCCGTCGCCGCTCTCGCCTTACGCCCTGCAAAAGTATGGCGGCGAACGCTATGCCCAGCTCTTTCACCAGCTCTACGGCTTCGAAACGGTCTCGCTGCGCTACTTCAACATCTTCGGTCCGCGTCAGGCCTTCAACTCGCCTTACTCGGGCGTGATCGCCAAATTCTGCACCGCCATGCTCGCCGGGCAGGCTCCGATGATTTTTGGTGATGGCAGCCAGGCTCGTGATTTCACCTTCGTGGCGAATGCCGTGAACGCGAACCTCCTCGCCGCTGAAGCACCCGCTGAAAAAGCCGCGGGCAAGGTCTTCAACGTGGCCTGTGGTGACTCGATCGACCTCATCCGCCTCGTGAAGGATCTCAACCAGCTCACCGGCCAGCAGCTTGAACCGCAATTCCAGCCCGCACGCGTCGGCGATGTGCTCCACTCGCTCGCGGATATCCGCGCGGCAAAAGAAGGCCTCGGCTACGAGGTCGTCGTCAGTTGGGAGGAAGGCCTCGCCCGCACGCTCGACTTCTACCGCCAGGGTGCTGGCCAGTAATTTTCGATCATGTCCGGCCCACGCGATATCACCGACCTCTGGCGCAGTCCTGCAGCGCCTTGTTTCATCATCGGCGAGATCGCGCAGGCGCACGATGGCAGCCTCGGCACCGCGCATGCCTACATCGACGCGGTCGCGGCCACCGGAGCGGATGCGGTGAAGTTTCAAACGCACATCGCTTCCGAGGAAAGCTCCGCTTTGGACACTTGGCGGGTCAAATTCAGCCGACAGGATGCCACGCGTTACGACTACTGGAAGCGCATGGAGTTCACCGCCGAGCAATGGGCTGGTCTCAAGCAGCACGCCGAGGAAAAAGGCCTCGTCTTTCTCAGCTCGCCCTTCTCGCTCGCGGCCATCGATCTGCTCGAACGTCTCGGCATGACCGCGTGGAAGGTCGCCTCCGGTGAGGTGACGAACCGTTTGTTCCTCGATGCGATGATCGCCACGAAAAAGCCCGTGCTCGTCTCCAGCGGCATGAGCTACCTCGCGGAGCTCGATGCCACCGTGGCGCATCTGAAGGCCGCTGGATCGCCCGTGGCGGTGTTTCAGTGCACCACCTCCTATCCCTGCCCGCCTGAGAAAACCGGCCTCAACCTCATCACCGACTACGCACGGCGCTACGAGTGCCCAGTCGGTCTGTCCGACCACTCCGGCACGCCCTATCCCTCGCTTGCCGCTGCCACGCTCGGCGCCAAGCTCATCGAGGTGCATGTGACCTTCAGCCGCGAGATGTTCGGCCCGGATGTCTCCGCCTCGCTCACCACCGATGAGCTCAAAAAGCTCGTCGAAGGCATCCGCTTCATCGAGACCTCGCTCGAGCATCCGATGGAAAAGGACAGCCTCGCCGGCCAGCTCGATCCGCTGCGCCGCATGTTTGGCCAGAGCCTCGTCGCCGTCACCGATCTGCCCGCGGGGACCATCATCAACCGCTCGCACCTCTCCTGCCGGAAGCCCTGCCATGGCATTTCCGCCTCCGATGTGGACTCGGTCATCGGCCGCAAGCTCAAGCACGCGGTGAAAGCGGTGCAGTTCCTCACCGCCGAAGACTTCGAGTGACCCCAACCAGCCCGCCCGCCTCATGAAGCTGATCCTCGTGGTCGATACCGTGCAGTTTTACCGCGATGTCTTTCGCAGCCGTTTGCTCGAAGCACTGCTCGCCAATCCACAAAACAGCATCGTGGTATGCTGCTCGTTCAATTTGGAGGCCACGACGCGTGAATTCCAGCATGAGCGACTGCGCATCGTGCCGCTCGTGCGCAAAAAGCCGGGCAAAATCGCCTCGCTGATCTTCTCGCTCGCACGCGATGTCTGGACGGTCGAGCATCCAGACAGCAGCTTCACCCAAAAGCGGCTCATCGAGGCGCTCGGGAACAAAAATCGCAGCGTCGCCGTGCGGCTCAATATTGCCAGACTCGTGCGGAAGCTTGGCATCACCTCACAAGGTCTCATCCGCTGGATGGAACGATTCGGAACCGACGAGGTCTTCGGACGCCTCATCGAGGAGGAAAAGCCGGACGCGGTCGTGTTTGCGAACATGATCCCCTCGGACCTCGAGTGCATCAAAGAAGCACGCAGGCGCCACATTCCCCTGATTCTCGCCGTCGCCAGTTGGGACAATCCGACCTCCAAAGGTCCGCTCACCGTCATTCCGGATTTCACACTCGTCTGGTCCACCGAGATGCGGCAGGAAATGGCCGAGTGCCATCAGGTGCCGGCAGATCGCATGGCAATCGTGGGCGTGATCTATTTTGAGAACTACTTCTCACCTGAGCGCCTTGAGACCCGCGAGGCATTCTGCGCACGGCTGGGCCTGCCGGTGGGAGCAAAGATCATCCAGTTCGCCACCGGAGACAGCGCCATCATCCGCTGCAACCAGCCTTTCCTTCGTCTGCTGCAAAAGATCATTGCCGAGCAACCCTTTGAGCATCCCTGCCACTTGCTGGTGCGTGTGAGCCCGAAAGACATTTTCGATCTCTACAAGGAGTTCGAAGGCCTGCCGCATACCACGATCCAGTATCCGCTCGGTGAAGGCTCCGCTTACGGCCGCCACACCTGGGTGCCGCTGGCCGAGGAGGACTACGAACGTGCCTCCACGCTCAAGAACACCGATGTGCTGCTCACCAGCGGATCATCGATCATTCTCGATGCGGCCTGCTTTGACCTGCCTGTCGTGAATCTCGCCTACGATTGCGGGCTCGACCTGCCGCCGTGGCTTTCGGTGAAGCGCTTCTTCCGCTATGTGCATGCGCAACCCGTGGAGCAGGAGAATGCCACATGGATGGTTCACAATGATGACGAGCTTCGTGCGGCCCTGGCTGAATGCGTGAATCATCCTGAAATGCGCCGCGAGGAGCGCCGCAGTCTTCTCGTGCGTGCGGTCACGCACACCGATGGCAAGACCTGCGAACGTTGGGTGAATGCGGTGACGGATTATCTGGCCGCCGGAGCATCGCGACGTTAAGCCGCAACCTTCAGGATCGCGTAAAGATAGTCGCTGCGACCTTCGCGGATGAGGTGCTCGCGCCAGGCGGCATTCAAAGCGGCGTCGAAAGGCAGCTTGCCATTGCCGGTGGGTCGCTTGTCACGCATCCAGACCATCGCGTTCGAGAGATCAAAGCGATGATCAAAGGTCACTTCGCACGATTCGAAGCCCGCGAGCGTGGCGAGACGCTTCAACGCCGCGGCGGTGAAATACCAAAGATGCACTTTGCGGTAAAAGAAGGCCGCGTAGTCCGCGGAGTTCGCCACCATCCAGTCATCCGCGTTTGGCGTGCTGAGGGCGAGCATGCCGCCGGGCTTCAAAAGACGGCGGATGTCCTGCAAAAAGCTCAGCGGATTCTCCACGTGCTCCAGCACGCTGTAGCTCACCGCGGCATCGATTTGTCCCGCAAGGCTCGCCGGCACGTCCTGCGCCCAGGTATAGACCTGATGGCCGCGTTGACGCAGCGACTCGTGGTAGCACTGGTTTGGCTCCACCGCGATGGTTTGGGACGCAAAGCCCTTCACGAGGTCCAAAAAGGGTCCTGCACCGCAGCCGATGTCTGCCACGGACTTGCCGCGAAGCTGGTGCATGCCGATCAAGTCGAGCTTGTGAGGCTGGTCGTTGTCCGTGAGGCGGAAGTATTCATCCACCGCATTGCCCTGGCTGAGGTCATCGCGGTATTCGCCGGACTTGTAGTAAGCCTCGATGTCCGCCATGACCGGCGGCAGGTATCGAGCACCGCAATCACCGCACTCCCACACATCGAGATCATCTGGCGATTTTTTGCCAAACGAGCCCATGCGGATCGAACCATGGTAGCAACTGCGCCAGTTCGTGGCGCCGCAGATGAGGCAGGGAGAGGTCATAGAGCGGGGAAATTTGGGCGCTGGACGTAGTGAAGCTGCTTTTGAGCGTAAGGCTCCAGCTTCGCGACTTGTGACGCGATGCGGGCGGAGACACCGGGCTCACCGTAGATCGGCGAGGACTCGTAGCGGCCATGCGCGAGCTGTTTCTTCGTCGCCGCCTCGATCTCCGCCTGCACAGGCTCCACGCGGATGACCGAGGGCGACCACTCGCGTCCATCCTGACGCGATCCGACGAGCACCACGGGCGTGCCGAGGAAGGAGGTCTCGCGGACGAAGGAGGATGAATTGCCAATGCAGCACGAGGCGTGGTTCAGCAGCGGGATGTAAATGTCCGGCGGCAGGTTCTTGTAGGCATGCAGCGGGTAGTCACGATGATGCTCGCGGAAGCGGCGGATGGCCTGCGCCACGAGATCGGAGCCGGCGTCGATGTTTGGCCAGAGCAGCACGGTCTGCAAACCGGTGCGGCGCACGGTTTCGAGCACGGCCTCCATCTGCTGCTCCTGATGTCCGATGTCCGTCGTGACCGGATGGAAGAGCACGAGCAGATACGGTTTGGTAAAATCAATCGACGTGCCCACGCCAAGCTGGCCGAGCACATCCTGCGGGAGCTGGTTCGAGGCCGCGGTGACGACATCACAGGTCGGGCAGCCAAGCGGAAACACCGTCGCGGGGTCCTCGCCCATCGCCACGATGTAGTCAGCGGCACGCTTCGTGGCCGGAAAGTGGTAGTGCGCCAGCTTCGTGATGGCATGACGCGTCGATTCATCAATCGAACCGGAGATCTCACCGCCCTGAAGATGGATGAGGCAGATGTTTTGATACACCGAGGCAATCGCCGCCGCCATCGCTTCATAACGATCACCGATCATGAGCACGAAGTCGGGCTTCAAGCGGTTGAACTCGGAGGCAAACTCCGTCACGGCGAGTCCAATGGACTTCACCATCGTGATGGGCACGGAGCCCTCGAGCTGGAGATACACCTCCGACTCGACCGGAAAACCATCCGCCTCGACGACGTTCTTCGCGCAGCCGTAGCGGTCGAGCAGCATCGAGCCGGCGCAAAGCGTCTGCATCGTCACTCCGGGCTCTGTTTGCAGGGCCTTCATGACCGGCTTCATGCGGGCGTAGTTGGCCCGGTTGACGAGGACGACGGCGATTTTCTTCTTCATGAGCGTGCTCCTGGTGACCCGACGGGGAAGCCGCGGGTTTCGGCATAGTAACGCGCCAGGATGATCTCCTCCGGCTCGTCGATGTTGATCAGCATGCGCTCCACGAGATGAGCGCGGGTCGTTTCGGTGAAGATGCGCTTCTCGTCCATGAGCGTGGCACGGGCGAGCGCGTAGCAGGCGCCGTTGCGGAAAAACAGCGGCTCCAGCGACTGGCGCTGCTTCACACCGGCTCCGGCTTCGCTGTAAAAACGGATCACCTGCTCGCCATCCACCTTCAGGACCTTGTGCGGATGAAATTTGGTATCCACGCGGCTCACGGTGACAACGGACCCCGCGTTCGTTTCCGCCAAAAGGTCCACCGCGGCATTGATGTCCTCCGGATGACGAAACGGGCAGGTGGGCTCGACGATCAAAATGACATCGTAAGTCAACCCATCGAGCTTTTCGGCCTCTTCAACAGCATGACAAAGCGTCTCCACCGCACCTGCGGTATCGCTGCTGAGCTCCGGCGGACGCAAAAAGGGAGCATCGAGACCATGCGCACGACCTTCCGCGGCATAACGCTCCGAATCGGTCGAGATGATGCGGCGGTCGATCCAATCGCACGAAGGCGCGTTGAGCACTTCACCGGTCAAAGCGATCAGCGAACGTCCGGCGACGATCTGCATGTTTTTGTCCGGAATGCCTTTGCTGCCGGCTCGGGCCGGCACCACGGCGAGGATTCGGCGTCCGTGTTTCATGCGGTGAGACGGATGGACTGGCCGCTGGCGGCGCTTTGACGGCAGGCATCGACGACTTCGAGCGCCGCGATGCCATCGGCGAGCGAGCAGGAAGGTGCGGAACGCGTGCCACGGATGAGTTCGAGCAGCTCGGAGGCCGCGCCCATGAACATCTCATTGCGTTCGCAGGTGAAGGTCTGGCTGTCCCACTTCAATTCACCGGTGCGGGAGAGCTTCACGGCATTTTCTTCATACGACCACATCAGCGTGCCCGTCTCGCCCACGGCGATGATGTGCCGCTGATGCGGGCGGCCGATAAGGTCGAGGTGCAAATTCGCCCGCAGACCGCCATCGAAGCTGGCGATGACATCCACATTGTCGTCCGCGCTGATGTCGAGATCGGAGATTTTATCGACCAAGGCCATGACGGCTTTCGGTTTGCCGACAAACCAGAGCAGCAGGTCGAGGAAGTGGCTTTCATCGAGCAGGGCACCACCGCCCTGCTCCTTGTTGGCCATGAAAAAGTCCTGATAACGCTCCCACGGATGCCAGTCGGCCAGATGAGCGCTCATCACGAAGCGGATGTGACGCACCGCACCGATCTCGCCGCTCTGCAAACGACGGCGGAACTCCGCCACCGGCGGCCACCAGCGGTAGGTGTAGCCGAGCAGGACCTTCGCGCCGCTATCGGCGAGGCGCTTGCAGCCCGTCGCGTCGATGCTGAGCGGCTTTTCGCACAAGATCCAGCCGCCTTGGGCACCAGCGGCGATGATTTGATCAATGTGAAACGACGGCGGCGAGGCGATGACGAAGCCGTCATAGGTCTGCGCCTTCAAGGCTTCGTCGAGACTGCCGAAGAGGCTCTTCATCGGGCCTTCGGCGGCAGTTTCCTGCTGGCGGTCGGCACGCGGATCAAAGCCGCTGACCTCGCAGCCGAGCGAGCGCAGGTTTCGTGCATGACGTTTCCCGGCCGAGCCGAGGCCGATGACAAGGATGTGAGGAGTGGTGGCGCTCATCGAAGCTGTTCAGTCATGTCCACATAAACGTCCGGCGCGAGGTGAAACTCGACCAGGGCGGGTGGGCTGCCCGCGTGCTGCCATTGCTTGAGGGCCACGTCAAGCCTCGCCACATCCGGGGCATCCCAGGTGGCCATGCCCATGGCCTCGGCCACGCGGAGAAGGCGGTGATCGGGCAGCGTGAGAGGCTGCTGGGACCAGCCCAGTTTTTTCGCGCGGCCGCGGATGCTGCCAAAGTAACCATCCCGCATCACCAGCACGAGCAGCGGCAGCTTCAAATCGACCGCGAGAGACAGCTCCGCGAGGTTCGCACGGATGCCACCATCGCCAATCCAAAGCACGGAAGGCTCCGGCGCACGGGCGAGAGCCGTGCCGAGCGCATAACCAAGCCCTGCGCCAAGGTAGCGACCATTCGGCGTGCCGGTGAGGTCGAGGTGATGCGCCACGCGGAGGAAGTGCTCGGCCCACACGGTGAAATTGCCGGTATCGACGATGTGCGCGGCACCAGGCAGTGCTTGTGAAACGAGCTGCATGGCATCGCGTGGCGAGCCCTCCCAGCCTTTCATCGTGTTCGCGAGTTGCTCGTGCGCAGCGGCGACTTCGTCGATGCCCCATGCTTTCGAGGCGAGAAGGTCGAGCAGTTCCGCCGCATCGGCATCGCTGAGTTCATCCGCACGAGCACCGAGCACATTGCCCGGAAACACGCGTGATTCATGCAGGCCCGGCGCATCAAACCAGAGCGTGCTGGCATGCGGCGCATTTGGCGAAAGCATCTCGCCACTGCGCACGCCGAGGCAGATGAGCAGATCGGCCTTCGGTAAAAGTGTTTTCTCAGGCGTGTTGGGCTTTCCATCGCCCGTGCAGATGCCGGCGCTGTGCGGCAAATGCTCCGAAAGGGCACCTTTGGCCGCCGCGGTGGTGAAAACCGGCACGTTGAGCCTGGCGAGCTTTTCTCGCCAAACGGCACGTGTGGCCCAAGTGCCGACCAAAAGGGCCGGTTGGGCTGCTTGAAGCACTTTTTGCCTCCAACTGGTCTGCGTGACCGGTTTTGATGCCTGAGGCACTTCCCGCACTTTTTCATCGTGCGGCACGAGTTCGAGATGAACGGGCCCCGGACACTCGCCGACGGCTTCATTCCACAAACTGGCCACCTTCCCTTCTTCCTCGCTGAAGCCATGAATGCCGCGAAGGAACTCGCTGCCGACGCTGAGATGGTTCAGCCACTTGTGACGACGGCCCGTGGACTCGTTCGGAGGATAGGCCTCGGAGATCGAGAGGCAGGGATAGCCTTCGTAGCTGTTGCACAGCAGGCCCGGCGAGAGGTTCATGAAGCCGGGGCCTTTGATCGTGACGCAGGCGGCAGGCTGGTTTGTCTGCCGGGCATACGCACCGGCCATCAAACCGGCGACGGCCTCGTGACCGGTGGCGATGAAGCTTCCGCCGTTCTTCTCAATTTGCGTGATGAGCTCCAAACTCGGCCCACCGCCGGGAACACCGAAGATGCGACGTCCGCCAATCGCGGCGAATTGCTGTGCGAAGGATTCAAAGGCCATGCGAGGTCAGTTAAAGTGCGCACGAATGCGTTCCGCGGAGAACTTGAGCACGATGTTCACCGCATCAGGGCTGAAACCGCCGATGTGCGGCGTGATGAGGCAGTTGTCGTGCTTTTGAGCATACTGCCAGACACGGCTCTTTTGGATGTCAGGCTCGCCTTCGAGCACATCCGTGCCGTAAGCGCCGAGGTGGCCGCTTTCGAGGGCTTGCAGCAAAGCGTCCTCATCACAAATCGCCCCGCGGGAGGTATTGATGAGAATGGTGCCGGGACGCATGAGGCCAAACTCACGCTGGCGCACGAGGCCGCGTGTCTCATCGCTCAGATGCACATGAATGGACACGGCATGCGCAGCGCTGAGCACGGTGTCGAGATCGGCACGCTCGATGGTGGCAGGCCATTCGCCTTCGGGAAGATAAGGATCATGGCCCACGACACGCATGCCAAAGGCGGTGGCATAACGTGCCATCCACTGGCCGATGCGGCCGCAGCCGATGAGGCCGAGCGTGCGACCTTTGAGAAGCATGCCAGGGAATTGCTCGCGATCCCACAGACCTGCCTCGACATGCTTGTTCGCGGCGCGGAGATGGCGTGCGCAGGCCATGAGCAGCATCCAGCTCAGCTCGGCGGCAGGCGTGAGCTCGTTGAGCACCTGCTTCTGGCCTTTGAGCGTGAGCAGCGGGATGCCCCGCTCCTTCAAAGTGGCCGAATCAATGTGATCCGCGCCGGTGGTGGCGGTGACGATGATCTTCAACTGTGCCGCCTTGCCAAGCTCCGCCTGCTTGAGCGGCACTTTCATCGAGGCATCGAGAATGGCGTGCGCCTGCGGCAGCAGCGGGAGCACCGTGCCGGGCGTGGTGGCCGGGGCGAGGACCTCAAAACCGGAGCCAAGCGTGTCTTTGACCGTGGCGAGGCCGGACTCAGGGCCGAGATAAAGAACAGTGTGGGATGACATGAAGGATGGAATTCACAGTGGCTTCACGACTCCGCCGCCCTGCGCGGCGAATGCCTTGGCCCTGCGATCCAGCCAACCACGAAAAAGACGCTTTTGCCAGCTTCGGATGAACTTGGAGATGAAGTCCTGCCCCTGCGGCGGGCAGGGACGTGGGGAAAGACCGCTAGGCATCTTCTCGCGCTCGAAGAACTCCAGCGTGGATGGCTTCCAAAAGAGTCCTTTGATGGATTCCTGGTAGGTGAGCAGCGCCTTGCCCTCCGGGCCGATGTAGAAATGCCCCCGAGGGTCTTCACGGGCGAGCTGTTTGAGGCGGTTCTCCGCCTGCCAGATGTTCATGCCGGGCGAGTTCACCACCTCACGGAGATGCGCGGCATCCCAAAGCGTCGCATTGAGGCCCACACAAGGCTGCTCGGGCAGTACAGCATGCCACGTGGTGTCCGGGACCGGCTGCCCCGTTTTCTGAAAGTGATCGAGACCCAGATAGCGAGCCCCGAGGCTGCGAAACCGTCTCACGACGCTCGAAACCTCCGCGTGATCGACCCGGCGGTTCAGGAAGAAATCATCCAGCAGCATCATCAGCACGCCGCCAGGAGCTTGTGGCAGCGCAGCGAGGAGATTATCCCCCCATTGACGATCCTCGCCGACTTGGATCATGCGCACACGAGGGTCGTCGTAGCTCAGATGATTCGCGACGAGGAAAACTGGCGTCGGCACATCGGGCCAGTATTTGAACAGGAAGTGGAAAAAATAAGGCCAGGTATCTGAATAGGCATCACACGAGGGAACGATGAGCGTGAAAGCACTGTCTGACATGGCCGGCCCTGAATTACTCGATGACGCAGTAGCAGGTGCGCGAAGTGTAAGGCAGGCGGCGCAGGGCCACATTGCCGAGGCCGAGCGCCTCCATGACGGCGAGCGTCTCGCCGGGCGTGGCGTGCTCGTTGAGCTCGTCAAAGCCGAGCACGCTGCCTTTCGTGAGGCGCGGCTTCAGCAATTCGAGGCACTTTTTCGTCGGCGCGTAGAGATCGAGGTCGAAGTAAGCAAGAGCCACGATGGTCTCGGTATGCTTGTCGAGGTATGCGGGCAGCGTTTCGCACACATCGCCCTGCACGAGCTCGAATTTGCGGATGTGCGAGAGCGGATTTTCCGCCTCGTGGAACTCCATGATCTTCGTCAGGTAGTCCTTGTAGCCCTCGGTGACGGAATAACCGCCCTGGCGCATGATGCCGCCATCGCCGTCCTGGTTCGCGGTGTGCGGGAAGCCTTCGAAAGTGTCGAAAGCGATGATCTTGCGATGACGATGGAAGGGCTCGTAGATGCCGCGGAGGGCGGCGAAGGTGGCGATATTCTGGCCCCAGCGGGTGCCGAACTCCATCACGACTCCCGGCACCTCGACGATCTTCTGGTAGAGGAAGTCCATGAACTTCAAACGAGCCCAGGTCTTCGAGCTGAGGAAGATGCCCATGTTGTCCATGCGCTCCTCGGCGGGGATGGGGCACTGCTCGATGAGGCGGGCCATGCCCTTGCGGCGCTCACGCTCGTCGGCGGAGGCGAAATTGACGACGTTGAACGAATCGCTCATGGCAGGAAATCAGCGGTTGGGGGACCAGACGATCAGCGAGTGACCTTCGATGAAGAAGCTGCCGCTGTGGACGCGCTGCTTGCGGTGGATGGTGAGTTTGCCTTCCTTTTCAAGCTCTTCGAGACGAGGCAGGTAACCGCGGAGGTAGTTGCGCTTGTTGGAATACAATACGGAGAGCTGGTCGTGCAGGTCATCCTTCTCGAGAAGCTCGTCGATGGGCTCAAAGTGAACCACAAGCTCCGGCTTCTTCTTCAACAAGAACTGGATGAAGGCCTCGTGACGCGGTCCCACCTGCTCAAGAGCGGCCACGCTGTAGGCCACACTGTTCGGGAGGAACTCAAGCGACTCGTCCGGATGGTAAAAGTCGAAATTGCGACCTTCGAGATTCTTGTCGATGCCGCTCTCGGCCATGCCGTTGAGGAGCTTTTGCGAGGCGGTGGTCCAGTCGAGGCCGACGAGGTGTGCAGTGGGATTGATCTGGCGGGCACGCAGCAGGTGATAGCCGGGACCGCAGCCGAATTCATAAATGCCTGCGGCTTCCTTCATGTAGCGCTCCATGGCAAACTCAACGAGCAGGCAGATGATGCGGTAGTCGAAGGACTCGGACACCGGACGCACCCAGCGGCGACGCCAGCGCACGATGGGATGCTTGCCAAAGTAAAGCGGCACCGCGGCATCGGGATTGCCGGTTTGACGGAAGAGGTCGAAGTTTTCGCCCCACCCGCGTTCCCAATCGCCGATGCGATGCTCGCCGGCGACCTTGATCTCCGGGTTCACGAGGGCGCGGACGGACTCGAGGATGTACTGGTCACGCTCCTGCGGCGTGATTTCGGTGAAACGGAGATCGAATTCCGCGAGACGCTTCTTCAGCCGCTCGCTGATCGGCTCGCCCATGATGGCTTCGATATCGGCGGGCTGGATGGTATGGACGCTCATTGACGGATGTTGGGATAATTGGCCTTGAACCACGCGACGGACTTCTCGATGCCCTCGTCGAGCGGAGTGAACTGGAAGTCCGGCAGCAGGCGGCGGAGCTTGGTGGTGTCCGAAGGCTTGCGGAACTGGCCGTCGGGCTTGGTGGAGTCCCACACGATCTTGCCGGTGAACTGCATTTTGTCCGCCACGATCTCGACGAGCTCCTTGATGCTGCGTTCGATGCCGGAGGAGAAGATGATCGCGTCCTCTTCGCGGTAGTTTTCGAGAGCCCAGAGGGTCAGCTTGGCGATGTCATCGACATAGACAAACTCACGCAGCGGCGAGCCGGTGCCCCAGGCGAGCAAATCCTCACCAGCCTGCTGGCGGAGGAAGGTGCGGTGAATGAGCGAAGGGATGACGTGACCGCCTTCGAGGGCGAAGTCGTCATGCGGGCCATACATGTTCGTGGGAATGGCGACGATGAAATCGCAGTTCCACTCCTTGCGGTAGGCGGCGCTTTGCACCTCGAGCATGCGCTTGGCATAGGCGTAGCCGAAATTCGAGGGATGCGGGGCTCCGTTGTGCAGGTTTTGCTCGTTCAGCGGATAGGGCGTCTTGTCCGGAAAGACGCAGGTGGACATGAAGGAGATCAGGCGCTTCACCCCGGCGAGGCGGGCGGCCTCCAGCACGTTGAGATTGATGAGGATGTTGTTCCTGAAGTACTCGCCAGAATGGATGCTGTTGCTGCCGATGCCGCCGACGACCGCAGCGCAGTGGATCACATACTCGGGCTTGTGGGTGCGGAAGAGGGCCGCGGTGGCCTCAAAGTTGGTCAGATCCGCATCCTGACGGGTCAAATAAACCGTATCTCCGTCGCCCAGCAGGCGGCGAAGCGAAGAACCCAGCATGCCGGCGCTGCCGGTGACGAGATAACGAGCCATAGTTTCATTCACGCACCAGCCGGGCGTTCCCGCCGGTGCCACGCGATGGTTCTACGAAGTCCCTCATCAAAGTCAACGTATTTGAGCCTGCCGAACTCCCGCTCAAAAAGCCCCATGTCGATGCCCACTTCCGCAGGTGCTCCTTCGAGCGGTTTGGCGGTCTCGGGGAGCTTCACGGGCACGCCGAGCTGGGCTCCGATTTTCTCCGCCACCTCACGAATGAGCAACACGCCGCGACCACCGACATTGTAAACGGGTTCACGGCCTTCCAAGGCGGCCCGCAGCATGATGCGGACGGCATCGGGAGCATAGCAATACACCCGGCGTGCCTCGCCGTGGTCCATCATGGCGATCTCGCCGAGCTTGATCGCCTTTTCGATGAAGGTGTAAAGCACACGGCGGTCATCCGGACGTGCTCCGGGGCCATACGCGAGAGCGAGGCGGGCCGAGACGGCCTGGATGCCCGCGGAGCGGGCTGCATTGCATGCAGCCTCACCGCAGCGCTTGCCCTCGATGTAGCAGGCACGCGGATGGGTGGTGTTCGTGCTGCCGATCTTATCCTCGCGGTTTGGCTCACCAGCCGGCAGGCCGACGTAAAGCTCGCTCGTGCTCACAAACAGGAAGCGGCCGCCTTGCGGCACTTTTTCGAGAAGGTCGAGCGTGGCCTCGGTGTTCAGCCGGATGGTCTTCGAAGGGTTTTCGAGGAAGCGACCGGGCTGCCCATATCCCGCGGCATGCAGGATGAACTCGGCTTGATCCAGTCCGCGGCGGAAAGAGGGATCGGTGAGGTCACCGCGGATGATCTCGATCTGCGGATGATCGAGCATCTGCGCCACCACGCCTGTGACGGGGCTTTGGAAGGTCACGCGGAGACGCAGCTTCGAGCCTTCATCAATGAGACGACGGAAGGCCGCGGCCATGTGGATGCCGACCACGCCGGAGGCACCGGTGAGCAGCACACGGCCGTCTTGCAGGAGATGACGCGGGACGCCGTCGAGCGCGATGCCGGCGTCGTCATGGAAATAGGATTCAGACATGGCGGAGTTCGTCGAGACGGGCGCGGATGTCCGCCGCCAGCAGGCCGCAGGCAGCGTCGTGATAGCTGGCGTGGCCGTAATCGGTGAGGAATTTCCTCGGCACGCCCATGCTGGAGAGGGCGATGCGTTTGCCGCGGAGGGCATTCGTGATGCTGGCGGCCAGCGTGCCTTCGTAAAACGGCTCCACGCAGAGGATGCGGCCATCACCGGCATGCTCGCGCAGCGTTTCAGCATCAAACGGTGCCAGCGTGGTGTAGTAAAGGATCGTGGCATCGCTGCCGGCGGCAGCTTCGATCACGCGATCGAGGAACGGACCCACGGTGACGATCACCGGACCGCTGCCACGTTGCACGACCTCGGCCTTTCCAAAGGTCACCGGGCGGGCTTCGCTGTTCGAACGCTCCGAAAGGCGATGATAGGTCGGTTTGCCACTCGCGAAGGTTTGCGACATCAGCGAGTCAAACTCCGCCGGATGGCCTGGAACGAGGATCTGCATGCCTGGAACGGCCTGCATGAGCTCCACATCGCCCGGGCAATGGTGCGAGCAACCGAGCGCCGCGTAATCATACGAGCCGCCGACGGTCACAAAGTGCCCGCCGAGGGCCTGGTAGCCGAAATCGACCTTGATCTGCTCAAACGCACGTTCGACGACGAACGGCGCGATGCTGTGGAAGAGCGGGATGAAGCCTTCTTTGGCCAGACCAGCCGCCACGCTGACCGTGGCCTGCTCGAGGATGCCGATGTTGATGACGCGCTTCGGATGCTTTTGGAAGGCATGGCGGAAGGCGAACACGCCGATGTCTCCGAGCAGCACAACGAGACGCGGGTCCTCGTCGAGCAGACGCTCCATGGTGGTGACAAACTGCCTTCTCATGCCAGTTGCGCCAGCACGGCCTCCAGTTCGTCCGCTTTCGGGGCCTTGTGATGCCACGCGGGGTTGTTTTCCATCTCTTTGCAGCCTTTTCCTTTGATCGTGCTGGCGATCACCGCACGCGGCACATCACCGCCATGCGGCTTCAGCGCGGCCTCGATCTGCGCATGATCATGTCCATCGATCTCGACGACATCCCAGCCGAAGGAGCGGAACTTCGCGGCGAGGTCGCCGAGCATCAGCGCACGGTCGCCGGAGTGGTTGAAATCAACGACGCAGGTGAAATTGCCCAGCTTGTGATGCGCAGCGAGCAGCGCCGCCTCCCACACCGCGCCTTCATTGCACTCGCCATCACCGACGATGCACACCACGCGGGAGCTCGACTCGCGAATTTTGAGCCCGAGGGCCATGCCAGCCGCCATCGGCATGCCGTGACCGAGCGAGCCGGTGGAGGCCTCCACGCCCGGCACCTTGCGCGAGTCCGGATGACCGCCGAGACGACCGCTGGAGGAGGCAAAGGTCTTCAATTCTTCCATCGGGAAGAAACCACGCGTGGCGAGGATGCCGTAAATGCCGAGCGAGGCGTGGCCTTTGCTCAGGACGAAGCGGTCACGCGACGGATCAGCCGGATTCGCCGGGTCGTGGCGCAAAAGGCCATGGTAGAGCACCCACAAGATGTCCAGGATCGAGAAGGCGCTGGCGATATGCCCTTCCCCGGCGACGCAGGCGGCGCGGAGGATTTGCTCTCGGAGGTCACGAAGGGGAGATGCCATGAAACGGGAGGCGATACAAAGCACGCACGCCCTACCCGGCAAGATGAAATCGCGCCTGAATCGCGCTGGTGACCTCCTTGACGCGGATGCTGCTCATGCAGCTCACGATCTGCGTCTTGTCACAGGCCAGCTCCGCGCCCCGCACGGCGATGCAGGCGCAGTCACGGTGCAGCACGACATGCTGGTCACCATACGGACGCCAGCGTTTGACCTGCGAGGGGCCAAAAAGAATGACCGCCGGCACCCGCACGGCCGAGGCCATGTGCGAAGGAGCGGAGTCCATGCCGAAGAAAAACCGTGCCTGACGCATGAAGGCCGCCAGCTCGCGGAGGCTCATGTCGCCCAAACGGGCATGGCAGGGGTGTTTGACGAGGCTGACGATGTTTCTCGCCCGCTTCAGCTCATCCTGCGAAGGGCCGCAGGTCACCACCGGCACCCAGCCTTGCTGCGTGAGCCAGTCGATCACCTCGGCCACACGTTCATCATGCCAGCATTTGAAGAGCCAGCGGGAGGTGGGATGCACCACGACGAGCTTTTCACGCGGAATGCCATGCTGCGAGAGCCAGTCACATGCCTTTTGCTCCTCCACCGGCGTAGGCGGGAAGTCGGGATGGATGTCGTAATGCGGAATTCCCATGCGCATGAGGAACTCCCGCTCGTGCTCCATCACATGATGCGAGCGGTCCGGCTTGCCGCCGTAGTCGGTGAAGAGATACGGCTTCAACTTCGAACCCGCTGTGACCTGAATTCCCCAGCGACGGCTCGCGCCGCTGAGTGCCGCATACCACATGGCGCGATCACTCCAGGTAAAATCCACGACGAGGTCATAGCCACCGCGTGCCACCGCCGCGGCCACCCGCCACTCTTCTCGGACGCGGGCGAGGCCTTTGAGCTTCCGCGGCGATTCGATGACGTTTTGAATCCAATCGAATCCCGCGATCAAATCACGGCTTCCCGGCGAGACGATCACATCGAGGCCAGCCTGCGGAAAGGTCTCGTGCAGCGCACGAAAGGCCGGAACACCGCAGATCACATCACCGAGGTGCTTGTTCTTGATCGCCAGGATGCGCCGGGGCTGCCAGGGAGTGCTCACGATGCGGATGTTTTGAGTCTCGCGGCCTCCGGTTGCTCCAAAAGACGGTCGAGCAGCATGGCGAAGCGCTCTTCGGGGAAGGTCCAGTTGCCTCGCGAGGGCGCGGGCTCGTTCGAGAGGAAGGTCACGGCCTCGTTGCCGCAGATGCGGGCGAGCTGCGAACCATGCGCCGAGGTATAAACCTGGTTTTCCGGTGTTCCGGGTGCCAGCATCACCAGCAGGCTCGTTTTGCAAAAGAGGATGTTGCAGATGCCCTGGCCGATCGGGCCGATGATGAGCGGCGACGCACGGAACATACCGATCTGCACCGGCAGCGGGTAATCGCCGAGGCGGATGACATCCACCGGACCGATCTTGGACCGCAGGATCTCCACGATGCGCTCTTCGTTCTCGAGCTGCTTGTCTGGCGCATCGCGTCGCGTGATGAAAAGCGGCCTGCCGGGGCCATTTTCGACCGGATACGAGGCCGCGCACTCGGAGAGCTCATCGTAAAACGGCGGCGGGCAGAGCGATGACTTGCCGTAGAGGTTTGGAACGAAGATCAAATCATCGACCTGCATCGTCCCGCGGGTGCCTTCGACGATTTTCGAGGGATCGAGGCCCGCCCAGGTGATGTATCGCGCCTGCCAGCGGGCATGACCGGGAGCCACGAGCAGCTTGTAGTCCGGCAGCGACTTCAAATAATCCCGCGCCGCCATCAGACGCGGCAGATGCTGCAGCATGAAATGACCACGGTTTTCATGGTTGCGGCCCGTGAGATGGAAAACAGGTCCCGTGATGCGTTTCGCCCCGATTTTCAGCGGACGGCAGATTTTGAGCTTTTCGAGGTTGTAAGGCCTCACCCAGGGCTCAAACAGGCTGCCATCACTCAAGAACACCTGCCCCTGATCGCCCGTGAGCCAGGTGTCACGCAGGCGGTAAAGCTCCGCGGCAGGCCAGTCGAAATCGTAACGAGAGGTGCCGGGGCCGTTCACCTGCTCCTCGAGCAGGTTTTGATCATCCCGGCGGCCCGCCTCGATGATTTGGACCCGTTCCTGCAGGCCGGCAGCCTGGTCAGGGCCGGAAACCTTCAGGGACCCGCTGGTGAAGCGGAGGAGAAGGTTGTAAGCATCCAAAATGCTGCGGGAGACGGCTTTCATGCGGCCCGCGGTGATAGAGTGCCGGGGGGAGAGGCGCAATCGAATTATCCAGCCCGGTTCGCGCCTTGGTTTTTATGGTTGATCCGATGTCTCTTTTGCGGCCTGATGCCGTTCTTATTTCGCGTCCCCAAATGGTTGTCCATCATTACGTCCCCTTCACCAGCAATGTAGGCGATCTGTTTGTGCGTGATGGCATCCACAAGCGCCTGCGCGAGACCTTTCCAGGGGTTCAAATCGAGGAATTCCCGGCCAATGACCCGCACAAGAAGTCCGGCCGGGCCGTGGGCCTCGAAGGTGAAAACCTCGAACGCACGAATGCCGAGGCAGATCTGGTCATCGTGGGCGGCAGCAACATGTACCAAGGCCCCGACTGGCGCTTTGTGACCAGTGTGGAGGCCATCGAGAAGCTCCAGGTGCCGCTCGCCTTCATCGGCCTCGGCGTGGGATCGATCCGTGGCAAGAAGGCACGGCCGATCTCCGAGCGCTCACGCCAGGAAATCATCGCCTCGCATCGCAAGGCCATCGGCGTGGCCGTGCGGGATGTGGACACGGTAGAGTTTCTCGCCGGGCTCGGCATCGAAGCCACGCTCACCGGCTGCCCGGCCACCTTCATCAGCCACGAACCCCTCAAACAAGGCCAGCCGAAGCGGGTGCTCGTCAGCGCACCGCCGGAGCGTTTCCTGCCGAAATGGGGGCACAAAGGCTACTTTAGCGGAAAGGTGATGCAGTCCACGTTTGAGCAGGTCTTGGGGACCTTGAAGGCCTCGGGAGCCGATTTTGATGTCGTGGCCCAGGATGCGCAGGACATGAAATACCTGCCGCCGTTTGTTTCCCGCTTCGGCAAAGAGCCGCTCTACTTCGGCATGGAGACGACCAAGTATCTCGACCTCTTCCGCGAGGCGGATCTGGTCGTGTGCTACCGGCTGCACATGGCCATCGCTTCGCTCGGCATGGGCGTGCCCTTCCTGCTGGTGAACTTTGACCAGCGCACCGCTGCCTTCCGGAACACCTTCAATGCCGCCGATGCCACCTACGATGCGTTTGGCTTCTTCGCGCAGCGTCGTCTGGCAGGTGCTGTGAGGCAGTGGCAGCAGCCGGATGCCGTGCTGCATGGTGCCTGGCGGAAAGCCATCTCCCGTCGTGACGAACTGTGGAATGTGACACAGTCGTTTTATGCCTCACTGGCTCAAAAACTAGCCTCGTAGTCCACGACCATGAAGGTGATGCATGTCTTCATCAGCATGCCTGTGGGCGGAGCGGAGGATCTCGTGCTTTCCATCCTCCGAAACGCTCCGCCAGAGGCTCGTGCGGAGGCTGTTTGCCTGGGCCAGCCCGGAGTCGCAGGCAGCGAGGCGATGCAGGCAGGCCTGCCCGTGCATCTGCTGCCCGTGGTGAGCAAAAAACGCTTTCAACCGCTGGCCGTCGTTAGGCTGGCGAGGTGGCTGCGGGCGCAAAGCGTCGATGTGGTGCACTCGCACGTCTATAATGCGCATGTTTACGCCGTGCTCGCTGCCCGGCTCGCCGGCATCCCGGTGGTGATGCACCATCACAAGACCTTCAATCGCGAGCGCCGCCGGCGCTGGTGGATCATGCGCCAGCTCGCCAAGCGCACCGCGGCACAGATCGCCCTGTCCGAGCAGACACGCCTGGACCTGGTCGATGCCCTCAAGCTCTCGCCCGAGACATGCACCGTCGTCTCCAACACCGTCGATGACACCGTCTTCACGCCGGTGACGGACAAAAAGGCCGCGCGATGCCTCGCCGGTCTCGCTGAGGATCACCCATGGGTCGGCGGCATCGCCTCGCTCTCGCCTCAGAAGAACCACATCGCCACCGTCCGCATGATGGACATCCTCGTTCGCGAGGGCTGCAATGCCTCCGGCGTCATTTGCGGCGAGGGAAACACCCGCTCCGCCCTGCAAAGCGAGATCGAACGCCTGCAAATCGGCCACCGGCTGCGCCTCGCGGGCAACCAACGCCCCATCGCACCGTGGCTTCAGGCTTTTGACGTGCTCGTGTTGCCTTCAACTTGGGAAGGCCAGCCCATGGTTCTGCTCCAGGCCATGGCTTGTGACATCCCGGTCGTGGCAAGTGCCATTGAAGGAAACATCGCCACCCTCGGCGAGGGGCATCCCGGGCTCTTTCCACTGGAGGACGATGCCGCCTATGCCGCACGCGTGCGGGCCTGCCTCGATGACGACGCCTTCCGCGCCGCCGTGCTCACGCATCAGCGGCAGCAGTGGGCACGCCAGCCCCGGATGAGCGACTATATCGACGCTCTCACGGCCATTTACCGGCGGCTCTGCTCAAAAACATAAATCTGCGAGGACATGAAGCGCTCGCCCCTCTCCTTGAACTGAAGGCCGTGGCGGCCCATCAAAGCGATGAGGCCCTCTTCCGTGAGGTCATTCACCCAGGCGTTCTGACGGCGGCGGGCGAGATTGTCTCCCGGATTGACGATGCAGTAGGCGATCACGCATTTCGGGGCGGCAGCCACCACGCGGTCGATGAACCATTCCACATCCTCCACATACTCCAGGCAGCCGCTGATGAAGCTCACATCTGCCTTCACGTCGGGAAACTGCTTCGCATTGAAATCGCACACCAGCGTGCCCGGACCTCGATCCAGGTAGTCACAGCCATGGTAGCTGTTCTCCGGGCCCAGGAACTCCTTCAGCCACATCGGGCCGCAGCCCAGATCGAGCACCGAGTCCTTTGCGCCGACATGGCGGCTCATCCCGCGGATGCGGTTCTTCCAGCGGTCATCAAAGAATTCGATCTTCCGCCACTCTTTCCGGGGTAAAAAACGTGCAATCAGGTCTTTCCAGCGAGCCATGGCCGCATCTGTGGCGCGGTCGCCCGATGAAAACAAGAAAATGCTCGCCGTGAGTGCCCTTCGCTCCAATTCTTCCGGCCTCATGTCCCCCTCCACCGAGCCTGTTCCCAGCCCCCAGAAGCTGTTTCGCCTTCTGGATGCCGGGCACATCTCGCGGGAAGAATTCCAGCGGTTGATGGCGGTGCATGCCCGCGAGCTCATCGAGGAGATGGAGCAATCGCGGAAGAACCCGGTGATGGCGTGGATGCACCAGCTTTTTAACCGCCGCGAAGCCGCCCGCTGGTCGGGCGGGCATGGCGAGACGCTCGTGCGGGAAATCTTGCTCGCCCTGGCGGATGAAGAGACCTTTCCGCCCTCCCGCTGGCTGTGGAATGCCTCCCACCCGCATGTGCCGCTGCATGTCTTTTTCCGCGCCCGCGAGATGCCGCGCTTCCGCTTTGTGAAGCTCCGCGCCTCGGCGCAGGCCGTGACGGTCGAAATCGAGCATGGCGGGAGCGATACCGCGCCGCCGGTGCGGGAGGAATTTTACCTCCGACGCTATCGTGACATGCGGTTGATGGTGGAACGCCGCGCCATGCTGGGCTAGGAAGGCGGACCCCTCATGTATTCGAACAAGGCTCCTGCCCTCTCCGCGACCTCCTTTCTGCTCCTCGCGATCATCGCGATGGCGGCGGCGGCGTTTTACCGGCTGCCGCTGCTCGACGAGCGGCCGATGCATACCGACGAGGCCATCCTGGCCTTCAAAACGGCCGATTTTCAAACCACTGGTCACTTCCATTACGACCCGAAAGACTACCACGGACCCGGCCTGCACTATGCAGCCCTGCTTTGGTCCAAAGTGGCCTTCTGGGGTGCGCCCGATACCTGGAACGGAGCTCAACTCCGCACCGTGACCGCCGTCTGCGGCCTGCTGCTGATTCTTGCCACGATACTGCTCACCGATGCGCTGGGACGCGGCGGAGTGGTGGCAGCCATGCTGCTCGCGGCCGTCTCGCCGATGCAGGTGTTTTACTCGCGCTACTACATCATGGAGACGCCGCTGGTGCTGCTCGTGATGATCGCGCTGGTGAGCTTCTGGCGCTACTCGCAGGGCGGCGGGCGGCTCTGGCTGCTGCTCGGTGGCATCGCCACCGGCCTGCAGCATGCCACGAAGGAAACCTTCATCCTGAATGTCGCCGCCGGTTTCGTCGCGTGGCTCGTGGCGAAACAGCTCTTCGGCCCCTTCGAGCCACGCCGCAACGGCTTCACGATGGGCTCGTCGAAGCAACGCCCTGGCAAACCGCTTCTCTGGGTGCTCATCCCCGCCGCCATCGTCAGCGTGGCGATGTATTCCGGCGGCTTCCATGACTGGGAGGCCGTCCAAAACAGCTTCACGACCTATGCGAACTACCTCGAACGCTCCGGCGGCGCCGGTCACGAGAAGCCTTGGCACTATTATCTGACCCTTCTGACCTGGCGCAGCGATGGCGGCTTGAACTGGTCGGAGGGCCTCATCGTCGGCCTCGCCCTCATCGGCATGGGTCACGGCCTCGTCGGCAATCATCAGAAAAACGGGCCGCGACAGGCCTTCATCGTCTTTTTGAGCCTCTACGCCCTCCTGCTCATCGGCGGCTACTCCGTGCTCGCTTACAAGACACCGTGGTCCATCCTCAGTGCGCAACATGCGCTGATTCTTTTGGCCGGTTACGGCACCAGCGTGCTCGCCAGCGTCTTCTCGAAAGGCATCCTGCGCATCGGCTTCCGCATCGCCTTCGGCCTCGGCCTGTATCACCTGTGCTTTCAGACGAGCCTGGCCATCCACCGCTACTGCGCCGATGCCCGCAACCCATGGGTCTATTCCCACACCGTGCAGGCTTTCCCGCGTCTGCTGCATCAGGTGAGTGAACTGCAACGCCTCGAACCCGCGCCGATGAGCATCCTCGTCGTGAACAAAGACCTCGGCTGGCCGATGCGCTGGTATTGGCGCACGAACACGAATGCCCGTTACGAGCCCGCCGTGCCCGAAGCCGAGCCCACCGCCTCCGTCATCATCTGCGATGCCGAGGCCCTGCCCGCCGTTCAGGCCAAAATCGCCGCTCGCCCTTATCACAATCAAGGCTTCTACGGCCTGCGGCCCAATGAAAACCTCATCATGCTCGTCGAGCAGTCCCTCTGGACACGCTACGAGACCGCTCAAAAAGACGCCGCCGTCACGCCGTGACCCCTCCCGCCTTCCGCCACTCCCGCCATGCCATGGCGACGACCTTCGAGATCATCATCTCGCAGGACGATGTGGACGAGGTTTACGCCGCGCAGACGGCCAACGCCGCGTTTGAAGAGATCGCGAGGCTCGAGGACGAACTCAGCCGCTTCCGCGCCAGCAGCGACATCTTCCGCATCGGCCAGCTTCAGGCTGGCGAACGCCTCCGCCTCGGCATGGCCGCGTGGGATTGCCTCTCGCTCGCGAAGGCCGTGCATGCGGAGACGAATGGTGCCTTCGACATCACCATCGGTCCGCTGATGGAGCTGTTTGTCACCCGCACGGGCGAGCCGCGGCATGTGAATGCCTCGGTGCTCGAAGAGGCTCGTCAGATCATCGGCAGCCACCGCTTTGACCTCGATGAGGCCGAGATGACCGTCACCGTGCATGCCAGCCGAATGATCTTTGACCTCGGTGCGCTCGGGAAAGGCTATGCGCTTGATCAAGCCGCCGATGTGCTCGCCATGCACGGCGTGCACAATGCCGTGCTCAATGCAGGCGACAGCACCGTGCTCGCCATCGGCAAGCCTGCGGACAAGGAATCGTGGAATCTCACGCTCAGCCACGGCGCGAAACAGATCCAGCTCCGCGACCGCGCCGTGAGCGGCAGCGGCTTCGCGGTGCAAGGTGCCCACATCATGAATCCGCGGCTCTTCCAGCCCGTGCCGGTCAAAAACCGCCGCACCTACGCTCTCGCGCCCACCGCCGCCCTTTCCGATGCGCTTTCCACCGCCTTCATGGTGATGGAACCCGCCGAGATAACGGCTTTGTGCGAACGCTTGGGACAAGTCGAAGCCCTCGAAATCAGCGAGGAGTAGTTCTTCACTCCGCCGGCCACTCTTCGAGCAGTGAGTAGCCGATGCCGCGATGCGTCACAATGGGATCGATGCCGCCCTTCACCGCCCGCATGCGGGCACGCAGCGTCTTCACATGCGTGTCGATCGTGCGCTCCATGCTCGCATCCGGCTCCTCGCTGCTGGCTTCCATCAACTGCTCCCGCGTGAAGACGCGACCCGGATGCGACGCGAAGGCTTTGAGCATTCGAAACTCATAACGCGAGAGCACCAGCGCCGTGCCGAAGTAAACCGCCTGGCAGCGAATATCATCAATCACCAGCGGCAGCACCGCCCCGGCCTTCCCCGGCGGCAGCGGCATCGTCGAAACACGCCGCAGGATGGCCCGCACGCGGGCGGCGAGCTCGCGAGGGCTGAAAGGCTTCACCACATAGTCATCGCCACCGATTTCGAGGCCCACGACGCGATCCACCTCCGACGAACGAGCTGTCAGGAAGAGGATCGGGAGCGTTTTGGTCAGCCGCAGCGTTTTGCACACCTCAAAGCCGCTCATGTCCGGCAGCCCCACATCGAGGATGATGAGCTGAAACTCCTGCGCCGCGGCCTTTTCGAGTGCTTCACGCCCGGTGCTCACCGCCGTGACGGCAAAACCATCCGTCTCCAGCGCATACACGATGTTTTCAGCGATGGAGGGCTCGTCTTCGACGATGAGGATTTTCGGGGACATGACGGAAGGGAATATCGAATGATGAATGGGCGAATGACGAATGCCAGCAGAACGAAGTCATTCGTCATTCGCGAGGCGATCAAGCGAGTTTCGGTGAAAGACCACCCAGACGCTCGCTCCAGTCCACTTTTGCGGTCAGGGCCATGAGCACGGCGAGGGTGGAAATGCCACCAAGCGTCAGCGTGAGGCCGGTGAGGCCTTTGAAAAAGAAACTGGCGCTGAAGAGCACCATGTAGGCAAACTGCGCCGGGAGGGCGATGCGGAACATGAACTCGCCCGCGGCAGCACGGAGGTAGCCGCAGACCAGCGCGAGCGACACGACGGCAGCGATGGCAAAGCTGGCATACACCGGGAACACATCGAGCATGTAGCTGAAGAGCAGCGGGAAGGCGAAGAAGCCACCGGCGAGGAAAACGTAGTTCACCGGATGCAGGCGGATGCCGCGCACGATGACCGTGATGACCAGCACGCCAAAGAACAGCAGCAGCGAGAGCGGCGACCAAAATGCAATCTGCGCGGCGACGGGTCCGGCGTTCAACTCACGCGGCATGTCGATGGCGATGCCAGGGGCGGAGATGGCGTCGTCATACTTCCAGATGAACTTCATCCCCTTCCCCGCGAGGTCGCGATCCGTCGGCGAGCTGACGGGGAAGTTCACATCCGTGAAATCGGTGGTCAGCGTGAGCTGGAAATCGCGGATGCGGCTAGCATCGGCAAAGGCATAGCGCCACGCCTCGGTGCCGCGGCATTCGTAGCTGATCTTTACCGGCACCGACTGGCCGGGCGCAAGCTCCACACTCTCGGTCATGATGCCCTGCTCGGGCGTGACGAGCGATTTGCGGGCTTTGTCGCCCTCGCCGACCACAAAGCTTACCTTGTCGAGCATGCTTTTGGTCGTCGGCAGTTCGAGATCGATGTGCAACGTCTGCGTGATGGTGGTGTCGTTCTTGAAGGTGTAGCCGCCTTCAAAGGTCGTGCCGTAGGTTCGCTGCCAAAACAGGCCCATTTTCACCGGTTGGTAGTTGAGCGACACTTTCACGTCGCTTGTCGCTGGCTGAAGCAGGACGCGATCTCCATCGCTGGCCTTGTAACTGGCCGTGGGATGCTTCTGCACGAGATTCGGCCCCCAGCGGTCATGCACGCCGTCGGCCACAGCGTCGCGAACCTGAGCGGTGCGCATGGTGATCGTGCCGCCGAGGAACCACCAGGCAAAGGAGGTGACGACAAAGATGATGGCGATGGTGATGAGGTGACTGGTTTTCATGGAGTGATGGAGGTGTGGAGTGGTGGTGATTAGTTGGTGCGTTTGCGGTAGCTGATGCGGGCCTGGGGTTGTTGATCGCGGCAGAGAGATTTGCGGAGGTGGAGGCCGGGCTTGGCGTCAGCGGCGGGTGGGAGAGTCTCAATGTTGCCGATGGCGGTGGTGTCGAAGCCGGCGGGGAGCTGCACCTGCCAGTCGATCTGCTTCGCAAAGAGCGGCGTCTGCGGCAGGGCGAGCTCCAGCTCGCCTTCGGTGGCTTGCAGCGCGGGCAAGGCGCTCGTGAAGGAGAGCTCGATCTTCGATTCGCCGCCGTCGGTGGCGGGATCATCGAGCGGGATCTCCATTCGCGTGCCGCTTTGCGTGACAGGACGGATCAGCGCCTCATTCACGCGGCATTGAAGAAGCTGCGAAGACTCCGGCAGCGTCACCACGATGCGCAACGGTGGATCGTGGCGCACGAGCAGCGTGCCCTCGGTGAGCACCGAGCCATCGCGAACGACCTGCGTGGCATAGGTGGCGGAGGTGAGAATGGCCTCATCAGCGAGCGGCGCGGGCTCTTTTTTCGCATCCTCCAAGGTCAATGTGACCTCGCCACCGGCCGCGGGCAGCGCATAGCGACCGTTTTGCCGGATGATCGTGCCGCTCGAAAGACGCAAAACATGGTTTTCGGGCAGCGAAGTCACTTCGAGGGCCGCGACGGCACTCGGTGCCAGATGCAGCGTTTGCGGCCAAACGGCCGGAAAGGTCAGTTTGAGGCTCGTGAGGCCTGTTTGGTCCGTGAGCAGGCACAGTTGCTCGTTTTGAACCACCACGCGGGCATCCGCCGGTTCGAGGCTCACGGCTCCGGTGGACGCTCCCGCGAGTGGAATGGACTGCCAGCCCTCCGCAAAGCTCTGCGCCTGCATCTCCGCGATGATTTCGCCTGTTTTCGCATCCAGCCGATACACGGCGGAAAGCAGCGCGGCAGGCACGGGCGGCGGTGCTTTCACTTTCACCTCGACCACCGGCTGCGTGGCGGCGAGGAGGCGTTTGAGTTCGGCGTAGCTGATGCGGACTTCGCTGTCGTCGAGTTTGGTCTGAGCCGTGGCGGCGGTGGTGGCCAGCACGGCTCCCAGCAGGGAGAGGCGGATGATTTTCATCGCCCGCATGCTGCCGGGCCGCCGTGAAACCTTGATGAACCGGGCATGAAATGACGGAGGAAAGCCATTTCACACAGCCGAAGGCTTCCGCGGGTGAAATGACGCACTTTTTTGGTGCGTTCCAAAAAGCAGCCGCTAGCCTCGCGGCCTCATTTCTCAACCCACCTACTACTCATGAGCAAAAACGCACCCAAACTTCACAACGCAATGTGGCCAGGTCTCGTCGGCAAAGGCGACGGCGAAGGACAGGAGCCCCCGATCAGCCTCGAGCGCATGCTCGACCTCACCGCCGCCGCGAATGTGAACGGCCAGAAGTTTGAAGGCATCGACTACTTCCTCTTCCTCCCTCACACCGATCCGAACGCCAGCGACGACGAGATCAAGAAGATCGCCGATCAGATCGCCGCACGCGGCTTCACCGTCGGTTCGCTCGTGGCCCCCGTGTGGCCCGGCACCGTGGGCGACAGCGCCATGGGCGATGACGCCCAGCAGGCGAAGTTCCTCGACGCCGTGAAGATGGCCTGCCGCATCGCGAAGGTCTTCAACAGCACCGGCATCCGCAAATACGGCTGCATCCGCATCGACTCCGCTGAGTTCGGCATCGCCAAGTGGAAGGAAAACCCGAAGGCGAACACCGCCCGCATCATCGACACCTTCAAGAAGGCCGCCGCCATCGCCAAGAACAGCGGTGAACGCCTCGCCGCCGAAGGCGAGATCTGCTGGGCCGGCATGCACTCCTGGAAGGACATGCTCGACGTGCTCGAAGGCGTGGGCCAGCCGGACGCGCTCGGCTTCCAGGCCGACCTCGCCCACACCTACCTCTACACCCTCGGCTACAACGCTCCTGAGCATGCCCTCGTCAAAGAAGGCTACTCCGACGCCGAATTCTGGGCCGCTTACGAGAAGATGACCGACGCTCTCCGCCCCTGGACCATCGACTTCCACGTCGCGCAGAACGACGGCACCGTCCACGGCGCCGGCAGCCACGACAAGACCGGCAAGCACTGCCGCGCTGACGATCCGAACGGCAAGCTCGACATCGTGAAGGCCTCCGGCTACTGGCTCAAGGACGCCCAGGCCCGCGGCATCCAGCACATCTGCTGGGACGGCTGCATGTTCCCGAACGCCGTGCTCGAAACGCCCGGCACCTGGAACACCATCCTCGACACGATGATCAAGGTGCGTGACGCGCACGGCTGGTGATCGCCCGCTCCATTGGATTCACGAAAAACGCCGCGGATGACCTCCGCGGCGTTTTTTCTTGTGACCGCAAGCCTTCCTCGCCAAAGAGACGGCTCCACCACCACTCTCGTGAACTCCCAACCCAAATCCAAGATCATGTCCACCTGGCTTGTCTATGCCCTGCTCACCGTGCTGTCCTGGGGCGTCTATGGCGTCATCCTTCATGCCGCCCGTTCCAAGATGCCCATGGGCCCTGAGACCCCGAACGCCGGCCTGAAGGCCTTCCTCTTCGTCTGCATCGCGTATGCCATCATCGGCGTCGTGGCCGCCATCGTGCTGAAAGTGCGCGGCTCAAACATGAGCTTCACTGGCGATACCGGCAGCGGCATCCCGCTCAGCCTCATTGCCGGCATCGCCGGTGCTCTCGGTGCCCTCACGCTCGTGCTCGCCCTTGGTGCTGCTGCTTCTCCCATCATTAAAGGTGGCGGCGGATTCGGTGTCGCAGCCGCGGCAGCCGTCATGCCCATCGTGTTTGCCGGTGCGCCGGTCATCAACACCATCACCGCCATGGTAGTGCATCCTCCGGAAGGCGGCTGGTCGAAGCTTCCCCTGCCCTTTATCCTCGGCTGCATCATGGCTGCCTGCGGAGCCTTCCTCGTGGCCAAATTTGCCCCCTCGAACACTGGCACCGCCGCGCAAGCTCCCGCGCCTGCGGCGAAATGACGAATGACGAATGGCGAATGACGAATTCGTTCCGCATGGCGGCCATTCGACATTCGTCATTCTAAATTCGTCATTTGCCCGCTCCGCTGCAACCTTCCACTCCGCTACATGCCCAGGCTTCTTCTTTTCGACATCGACGGCACCCTCATCGACAGCCATGGCGCGGGCGGCTCCGCCATCCTCGACGCTGCAGAGGCCTATTTCGGCATTGATCGTGCCGTCTTGCCGAAACTCCAGCTCGCTGGCTCCACCGATCCCGCCATCGCGATGGACGTTTTCGGGCATGTGGGCCGCGAGCATAGCCGCGAGACGATTTTTGCCTTCCTCGACCACTACCTCGCGAATCTCGAGCGTCGGCTCCAAGCCCCCGATTTTCGCGGTGTGATGCTTCCAGGCGTGAAAAGCCTCCTCGATGCCCTTCGCGAAGAAAACGATGCGCACCTCGGTCTGCTCACCGGCAACATCCGCCGCGGCGCGGCCATCAAACTGGGCCGTCACTGCATCTTCGACCGCTTCGTCGATGGTGGCTTTGGCTGCGATCATCCCGACCGCAACCAGCTTGGCCCCATCGCCACGCAGCGCATGCAGGCCGCCACCAGCACCACCTACGACCTCGCGGACATCATCGTCATCGGCGACACACCGAAGGACATCCGCTGCGCCGCGGCCTTTGGTGCCAAATGCCTCGCCGTCGCCACCGGCGACTACTCCGTGGACGAACTCGATGCCCTCAAGCCCTGGCGCACCGTCGAATCCTTCGCCGATGTGCCTGCGACGGTCGAACTGCTCCTGCGTGGAGAGTGATGGCCTGATCTAAGGCGCGACAGCGTCGTGGAGTGCTCCAGCCCTCTGGAGCTTTTCGCGAGCCATGCGACGCTCGAAAGCGCCGGAGGCCCGGCGCAATCCAAAACGCTCTCGCGACTCACACCCTTCTGTTCACACTCACGGCACGAGACTCCCCTTCAGCCGCAGGAACTTCTTTCCCTCACTCCAAGGAATGCGGACGCGGTAGTGATTGCGTCCACCTGACTGCGTGACGAACTCGCCGACGCTGTCCGTCCACACGCTGAGATCGGGAGAAAGCGATGGCGTGAGGCTGACATCCGTCTTCGAGGTCTCAATCGAGTAATCAAACCACATCTCCGTGCCCTGCGGCTGGCTCGTGAAGAGCTGCACATGATCCGGAACCAGCGGCGAGCCGCCAAAGACGTATTCGTGCAGATTGCTGCGACCATCGCCATCGACATCGGCATCGGGGCCCGTGTGGAGAGCGTTGCCGAGCTGGTTGGTGGGAAAGAGACCGTTCAGCCACTGCGCATACGGCGGGCCGCTGGCGAAGGTGGGCGTGTAGGTGATGGAATCCAGCCAGCAGGCATCAAGGCCATCGATCACGGCTTCGTTCTTGATGTAACGCCAGCGCAGCATGTGCTGGCCGGCGGGCACATTGTAGGTCTGCTGCGCCCAAGGGATGTTGTTTCCGCCACTGTGGCCGCTGATCTGGTTTTGGATGGTCTCGTCGATCTCGAAGCGGAAGAAGTCACCACCGGCTTGCGAAGAGACCGTCCACCAGAAGGAGACGGTGCCAGGCCCGGTCACAGGTGTCTCAATTACACTGCTGCGGCCATGGTCGAGGATGATCGGGCTGATGAAAGCATCCACGCCATCGATGGTGCGGCGGTTTTGCAAGGGCCAGGCCTGGGCACTGGGCATGCTCCAGGTGAGGTCGGGATTGTCGATGGTGTTGCCGATGAGCTGCTGCACGCCTTGCACCTCGATTTGATCCAGCCACATGCCGTCGTAGCCGTAGCTGATGCTTTCGTTCTTGGTGTAATTCCACCGCACGATGTGCTGTCCAGGCGGAACATAGAAGCCAAGCAGCCGCCATAAATGGGTGTCCTCGCTGTACCACAGCTCCTCGCCATCAATCGTGAAGCGGAAGTAGTCACCTCCGAGCTCCGACTGGAGCTGGAACCAGAAATTGATGTAAGCCGGGCCGGTGACGGTGGTTTCGAGCCATGATTGCTGGCTGTGGGTGATCCATCCGCTCTCGACAGAGTCCACGCCGTCATGATTGGATGAGGTCGAGAGGGTCCACGGCAGGTTTCCGCCGGTGGTGAAGACGAGCTGCGTGTTGTCCACCGCCTGGGCGATGAGCGAGGCGGCGGAGTTGATGGTGAGCTGCAGCGTCTTGCTGTCCGTGCCGTCTGCATTCGATGCCGATAGAGCGACGCTGAAAATCCCGGTGGTCGTGGGGATACCACTGATGAGCCCCGTGCTGTTCACTGTGAGTCCCGCGGGAAGGTTGGTGGCGGCAAGACTGGTGGGAAAGTTCGTGGCGGTGATCTGGTAGTTGAAGCTCACATTGAGCACTGCTTGTGCCGTCAAAGAACTCGTGATCACCGGAGGCGTGGGCAGGCGGGGGCCAATGGTGAGCACCAGAGTGTCGGTGCCGGTGCCGAGGAAATTGGTGGCTCCAATGGTGACGTTGAAGGTGCCCTGCTGAGTCGGCGTGCCTTGGATGAGGCCGCTGCTGCTCAGGCTGAGACCGTCCGGCAGGCCGCTGGCGGTGAACGTCTGCGGATTGTTCGTGGCGGTGATCTGATAGCTGAATGCGGATTCCACATTGCCACTGCTGCTCAAAGAGCTGCTGATCACCGGCGGTGCGGTCGGCGCGGCCGTGTTGGTGCCGTAAAGCGTGAGCGTGGCACTGGTGAGCGTGCCGAGATTCCCCGTGGTGAGATCGCTGACCGTCACGGTCCAGTTTCCAGCGGCACTCTCGCCCCAGTGACGGATCGAGGAAAAGGTCCAGTCCATGTTCAGGTTCAAATCGGTGCTATGAGCGACGAAGAGCTTGCTCACGGTGCCTGCGGGCGAGGTGAGCGTCACATTCATGTCCCCACGCCGGCCATGCGTGGCGGTGAGGTGCAGCGTGGCCTGCTCCACCCGCATGAAGACATTGCTCGGAATGGTGAAGGCGCGTGTCACACCGGTGCTGTTTCCATCCGGCAGGGCCACGCTGAGTCCGGCCTGGGCAATCTGCTGCGTGACCTGCGGACCAAGGTTGGTCCACGACGAGGCCATCGTCACCGCGGCCTGTGCATTGATCAAACCTCCACCATACTCGTGGTTCACATGATAGCCCGCGCCGTTGTTCACCCAGTCCGCATGCGTGGGATTCACCTTCGTGGCGCTGCGCAGCAGGATCTCCTTCACATCACGCCAGCCCAGATTGGGATTGCTTTCCAGCAGCAGGGCAACGACACCGGCTGCAAGAGGCGTGGCGGAGGACGTGCCGCCAAAGCTGTGCGTGTAGCTGCTGTTCGTCGTCGTGGTGGTGATGCCTCGATGGCCGCTGGCGCTGTCATTCGAGGGCGAGCACACAAGCACGTTCGCACCGGGTTCGGAGTAGGCGCTGCGAGCACCGCTGTCATTCAGCGCCGCCACAGACAGCGTGTAAATCGAGTTCGCATAGCCGTCGTAGTTGGAGTTGTCCTGCACGTCGCCACCATTTCCGGCGGCCCAAAGCCAGATCGAGCCTTTGCCACCGCGACCGATGCTCGCTCCGCTTGCGAGGGCTTGCTTCACGAGCGGACCCGCGTCACGCAGATCGCGGCCATCATCGCTGGGGCCCCATGAATTGCTGTAGAGGTGGATGATGTCGTTCTTCCAGGTCAGCGCCTCTGCCTCTTCCGCATCGCTCACCGCTGCGGCGATCAGGCGCAGCCCCACCAGTGTCGCCATCGGTGCGGAGCCGGAGACGCCCGTGCCGTTGTTGCCACGTCCGCCGGCCACACCGGCGCAGGCGGTGCCGTGCGTGTCGCTGCTCGCATTGCCGGTGGGATCATCCGGCGTGGTGTCATTCCAGTCGTGGTCGTTGACCGTGTCTGCATTCGGCGAGAGATCGGGATGCGCCACCTCCAGCCCATCATCCACGATGCCCATGCGAACGCCCGTGCCGAGGTAGCTGTCCCACACGCTCGTCACATTCACATCCACGCCTGCCACGCCGGGACTCTGGCCCGTGTTTCGCAGATGCCATTGATAGCCTGGA
The DNA here is from genome assembly GCA_016795465.1 of Verrucomicrobiaceae bacterium. Taxonomy (GTDB): domain Bacteria; phylum Verrucomicrobiota; class Verrucomicrobiia; order Verrucomicrobiales; family Verrucomicrobiaceae; genus Prosthecobacter. The sequence goes on from JAEUHK010000051.1 coordinate 169,488, forward strand.
TTGCTCGCCGAGTAGCTGAAGTAGGTGTCATTCGGGATCAGCCGACGCTTCTGAATCCGTGCCAGTTGCGCCTCCGCACTCAACACACCCGGCAAGGCCTTCAACACATCGAGCTTCGTCAAAGCATCGCCCGCGCCGGGCAGCGTGAGCAGCACATGACCGGGGGCGAAGCCTGGCTTTTCGACCTTCACGGCTCCCACGGCCGCCGCAGCCGCCTGCGCATCAAACCCAGCCGCCACCTTCAACAGCACGCGACGCGTCAACACACGCCGCGTGGACTCATCGCGCGGTTTTCCCTCCTCGTAGAGCACGATGTCCACCTTCCCACCGGAGCCCGCCTCCGCCTCGCGTGCCATCTGCCGCATCTCACCGAGGTTTTTGCCCTTTCGCGAGGTCTTCGCCCCCTTCTCGCCCTTCGCAGCCGACTTCTCCGTCACCTCATCGAGTGCCAGCTCGAAGCCGCGCTTCCTTCCGCCGTCATGAATCTCAAATCGCGAGCGTGTCTCTGCCGCGGCCTGCTGTCCCCAAGCCATGCCTCCGGCCAGAGACAGACATGCTGAGGCAAGGAAGAAGAAAAGTCGGTGGCACATGGCGGGCGATTTGGAAGCCTACCGGCCCCCGTTGGTTCAATCAATGCCCGAATCCCCCGCCTTGTTACGAATCAATCACCCAAAATCGCCTGAAACTTCAAGCCCAGACTTGGCGTCGTTCCTGAGCGACCGAATGGCTCTGGGAATGGTGCCATATCCGCCAACTCAGGAATGAAGCAGCAACCGTACATTCCATAGCCGCACACCATTCGCTTTGGAGGGACTTGGGAAATCCACTCCCCGTAGTGTCGCTGCATGCGGCGATTCAGCTTCTCCGCAGTTCTTGGATGCATCCACTTCCTATGATTGGCTTCTGGTTCTGTCGTCGATGAAGGTGCAGCGGCTGGCTGGCCCAGCTTCCAGCAGACACCACCGGCAAGCAAAAGCATGACAAGGACTGGTTTGAAACGTGGGCTGATTCGGATGGACATGACGCCGGACATCACGCACGACCGTCTGATTTCTTGGGTGCTTCCTGCTTCCAAAAACGCATCGGTGCATGCGTCAGCAAAGTGGCCATCTCGCTCCGCGAGATGAGCGTTGAGTTCCGCCAAAACCTGGCGTTTTCGAGTTTCGAATAGCCTCAGTGTTTTCGTGGGCGCTCAGCTCATCTCGGCGGAGCGAGATGGCTGCCTTGCTTCGCCTGATCGTGGCTGAGGGGACTTCGAACACGTCTCACCTCACTACCTGAAACTCCGGCAGCATGCAAACGGACCACAGGAGGTCTTCGATGCTCTGCTGCGTGGGTTTGGGGCCGAGGATTTCGCTGGCGAGGGCTTTTTCGGCTTCGGATGGGTTTCGGCTCAGGGCGTGGCGGTAGAGATCGGTGATCAAATCGGGGCGCTGGACTTCGAGGAGGCGTTTCGCGCCTTTTTCGAGGTTTTGGGCCAAGAGACTGCCGTTGGCCAAATCGATGGCCTCGAGGGTGGAGAGCTCGTTGGGGCGTTCGGTGACGATTTGATCGCGATTGGGCCTGCCGAGCGTGCGCATGAGGAAATCGGACTTCATGAGCGAGGCGCGGACCATCATGCCGTTGGATGTGGCACCTTGGGCGAGGAGCATGGGGGCTTGTTGATTGAGCGCACTGGTCCACGCGGCGATGGGTTTGACGATGCGGGCCTTTTTCCAGTCCTTCGGCTGAAACTGCGCGAGGCGGCCTTCCTTGCCGCCGGGAACGGCGGAGGTCCATTCCCAGGTGTCGTCGCTGGCGATGATCGTCTCCTGGCCTTTGTCATCGCGCACGCGGGCGTCGAAGAAGAAGCCGGCGAGGTTCGGGCCTTTGCCGGCATTCTTGGCGACGGCGATGATGACGTTCGGGCCTTTCTTGAGCGCGGTTTGCAGCGGCACGGCGGCGAATTTCGTCCAGTCGGTGCTTTCGCTGATCTTGCGGTTGTTCACGTAGAGGATGTACTCGTTGTCGCAGGTCATCACGGCGCTGGAGCTGGCGGGATCGGAGTCGAGCTGGATGGTTTTGCGCAGCGTGATGGTCTCGCCAGCGTCGGGCTTGAGGTTGTCGCTCCAGATCCACTGGCCTTTGACGGTGATCGTCTTCGCCAAGGCGGGATCGACTTTTCCGCGCAGCACATTCGCGTCCATCTTCGTCGGCGCGGCACCGGTGAGCTGCCACACGGCGTCCACGAATTGCTCGGCGGTGAGCCGTTTCGCACGCGGTCCGGCATAGACGTAGCCGTGATCGTCCGCGCCCTTTTGCACGACCTGCGCCTGCGACGAGTAGGCCTGCGAGGTGGCGATGTGCGCGATGGTCTTCTTCAAATCCCAGCCGCTCTCCACGAGATACATGGCGAGGTAGTCGAGCAGGTCGGCATTCCACGGCTCCGTCTGCATCGCATCGACCGGATGCACGATGCCGCGGCCCATGAGGCGCTGCCAGAGGCGGTTCACGATGGTGCGCGGCACGCGGCCGTTCTTCTCATGTGTCATCAACGCGGCGAGCTGCTTCAGACGCTCGGCAGGCGGTGCTTTCGCGTCGATTTGACCGATCTCCGGGAAAAGCCACGCGGCCGTCGCGGTCTGGCCGATGGGTTTGTCACAGCGATGAATCTGAAGCGGCTTCTGCGCGTAGATCGCGGCCAGTCCGTAGGCCTCGCCGAGCTTCCAGCGATCAATAAAACTGTCGTGGCAGGACGCGCACTTCATGTTGATGCCGAGGAAGGACTGCGAAACGCTCTGCGCGAACTGGATTTCCACCGTCTGCCCCGCGCTGACATCGCCACGCCACTTGATGCCGTCGATGAAGCCGCGGCTCTCGTCATTCGGCGGCGCGATGAGCTCGCGCACGAACTGGTCGAAGGGCTTGTTTTCGATCAGCGCCCGGTAGAGCCAGTTGCTGATCTGCTTGCGACCGCCGGTGATGAAGCCGGTGCCGCCGTAGTCGTTGCGCAGCAGGTCATTCCAAAACGTGAGCCAGTGCTCCGTGTAGTCCATGTCGCGCTTGAGCAGCGACTCGACGAGCTTCACGCGGTCCGGATCCTTCTGAAACGCCGCCAACTCCTCCGCCGTCGGCAGCAGGCCGACGAGGTCGAGATGCGCCCGACGCAGGAACGCCGCGTCGGAGACCTTTGGCAACTCTTTGTTCAGCAGGCGGTCAATCGGGTGCGCGTGCTTCGAATCCGGCAGCGCGACCTTCCTCGGCAAAAACGGCGGCTCATACGCGGGCTTCTTGAACGCAAACCCCTCCTCCCAAGGCACCCCGGCCGCCACCCACGCCTTCAGCAGCGCGATCTTCTCTGGCGGCACCCGTTTTCCCTTCGGCGGCATCTGCTCATCGCTGTCCGTGGACAGCATCACCTCGATGAAGCGCCCGCTTTTGATCACCTCGCCATTCTCGCTGCCTTCCAGCAACGCCTTCCGGTCATTGAAGCTGAACCCGCCCTTCTTTTTGTCCCCCGCATGGCATTCCGCGCAATGCTTGCGCAGGATCGGCACGATCTCGTGCGAGAAATCGACGGCGTGGGCGAGTGAGAGGTGGGAGGTGAGAAGGAGGACGGGCAGGAGGCGCATGCTGGAGGTGGGAACGTGAGGAAGGCGTGGTTTCTCGCGAGAGCGTCTTGGAGTGCGGTGGCAAAGATGCAAGGGCAAGCCCTTGCATCGACGACACCGCTTTCGCGCGGCGATAGAGTGTTCTCCGGAAGAAGAGTGTCGGCGCGCGGACGAAAGCGGTGTCGCGCTTCGCTTCCCACCGCACTCCAGGACGCTGTCGCGCATTCGAGGACACCAGCCCGAAGCCGCAATAGGCAGCTTTCGTTCATGCATCGCGTTGCAAAGTAAGTCTCGGGCCATGGTTCGTTGACAGACACGAGGTGCTGGCCGTGTTCTCTGGCTTCCCGCCATGAAGTTGCCTGCCAGCCTTGCTTTTCTTGTCTTTGTCACCTCGCTTGCCGCCCAGAAGGCGGCGGATTCGCCGTGGGGGGACTTTGTGGAGAAGGATTTTCCGTTCTTCAGCAGCGTGCTGGACTGTCGCGATGTCGGTGAAGGCTTTCCGAAGGACAATCTCACGCCCCGCGGCCTCATCCTGAACCTCGGCCACAATCTCTGGGCCTGCTTTGACACCGATCTCCTCCGCATCGCCTGCATCTGGGAAGGCGAACCCGGCAAACCACCCGTAACGCCCGCCGCGCTCGCCCCCGGCTCGTATCACATCGCCGGTCAGAAGACCAAGGATGGCCAGGAGGACCTGCCGAAGCCGATTGGCAAGGTTTGGCTGGCGAATGGCATCTATCCGGGCTGGCAGGTCGGTGACAAGCCGAGCTTCACCGATCCGCGTGAGCCTGCGCCGAGCAAGGACGAGGTGGGGCGAGGCGGGATTGCTAACTCAACTTTCCAAAGCTTCCACCTAGACGAGCCATTGTTTGGCAGAATGGCGGCAGAACCGAAGACGTGGCGGCTTCGCTACTCTGTTTCGGGCACTATCATTGAAGAATGTTGGAAGTGCATAACGATGGGGGGCGCTGGCAAGCCTCCCATCTGTGAAATTGAACGAGACGTTTTGATTCAACCTCATGAGAGCCCCTTAGTTTTATCTTTGGGCAAAACTGGGATTGGAACGAAGATTCAGTTTATGCAGCTAGGGGACTCTGACCCAAGCGAAGATGCCAAAATCACTGAATTGCGGCAAGCCAACGGTCGCTTCCTTTTGCTTCCCAACGCCGATGTGGTGACGAAGATTCGTATTAACTACTCAGTGGCAGAAGGCGCTCTGACGAAGAAGGACACTTTCGGCAGTCAACTCGAGCGTCGTTATTGGCCCCAAACCCTCACCACCAAGGCCACGCTCTCGCAAAAGCCCGATGCCTACGTCATCGACGACATCCCGCTGCCGGTGCCGAATCCTTGGAAGAGGAATGTGAGGCTGGCGGACATCGCGTTTTTGAATGATCAGGGCGATGCGGCGGGCGTGACGTTTGATGGCGATGTGTGGCTGATCTCGGGCTTGAAGGGCGATTTGGAGGCGGTGACGTGGAAACGCTTCGCGAGCGGGCTGCATGAGCCGATGAGCGTTGTGTCGCGGAATGGCGAAATCCTCGTCTTCGACCGCAACGGCATCTGGAAGCTCGTGGATTCGAACGGTGATAAGGCATGCGACCGCTATGAGATGTTCTGCAATCTCTTCGCGCAGACGGCGGAGACGCGGGAGTTTCCGAATTCGATGAAGTTGGGGCCGAAGGGCGAGCTTAACATCTCGAAGGGCGGTCAGGAGGGCACGACGCGGGGGAAACACAACGGCACCGTCATCAAAGTGGCGGCGGATGGGAAGTCGTTTGAGGTGATCGGCTATGGATTGCGTCAGCCATTCATCGGCGTGAATGCGCAGACGGGTCTCGTGACGGCGAGCGATCAGCAGGGGCATTATGTGCCGTCCACGCCGCTGCACCTCATCCGCGATCATCAGTTCTACGGCCATCTGCCGACCATTGCGGAGAAAGAGAAGTATCCGGAGACCATCGCTGATCCGCTGACGTGGCTGCCGCATCCGGTGAACCCGAGCGGGGTGACGCAGACGTGGTTGCTCGGCTCGAAGATGGGGCCGGTGGATGGCGAATTGATCCACATCGGCTACAACCGTCCGGAGTTGTTCCGGGTCGTAGGACGAGTTTTCAACTCGTCATCTGAGAACGGGTTGAAAACCCGTTCTACAACGGCGGTGGTGAGCTTCTCGCGTGAGTTCGATTTTCCGACGCTGAACGCGATCGTGAATCCGGCGGACGGGCAGCTTTATGTGACCGGTTTCCAAGTGTGGGGCACGGTGGTGAAGCGTTTGAGCGGTCTGGCTCGTGTGCGCTGGACGGGGAAGCCGCGTGTGCTGCTGCAAGAGGTCACGCCGACGGATAAAGGCGTCGTTTTGCGCTTCAACGCGAAGCTGGATGCCAAGCTGGCGACGAACCCCGAGAGCTACAGCGCGGAGCGTTGGAATTACAAGCGCACGCCGGAGTATGGCAGCCCGCATTTGAAGCTGGATGGCAGCAATGGACAGGAATGGCTGAATGCGAGCAGCGCCTACCTCAGCACCGATGGCCAAAGCGTGCTGGTGGCCTTTCCGGAGATGACGACCTGCCATCAAATGCGCGTGGGCTGGGGCCTGCAAAGCGCGGACGGGCTCAAGGCGGCAAACACGGCGTATTTCTCGCCGTGGGAGCTGATGCCCTTCGATGCGGCGAAACTGGGCTTTGAGCCCGGCTTGAAGATCGATCTCACGCCGCGCAAATCGGCGGTGGCCGCAGTGGTGAAGCCGACGGTGGAGGAAGGCGAGCGTTTGTATCAGATGTTTGGCTGCATGGCCTGCCACAGCACGGATGGCACGCTCGTGGGCAAGGTGGGGCCGAGCTGGAAGGGTCTCTTCGGCACCGAGCGCGACATCGCGAAGGGCATGAAGGGCAAGGTGAAGGCCGACGAGGCCTACCTGCGTGAGTCGATCCTCAATCCGAGCGCGAAAGTGGTGAAGGGCTTCGAGAAGTTCGACACGGGCATGCCGATCTACGCGGGCATTTTGAATGATTCGCAGATCGAAAGTCTGATTTTGTACATCAAGAGCCTGAAGTAAGGATCACGTGTACTCTTTGATCGTGCGGCTCGACGGGCAGTTCGTCGATGATTTGGAACGAATGCGCGAGAGCGATGCGTCTCGCGTGGCATTCCGGATGGGCGAGCAGGCGGTCGTAGTAGCCGCCGCCGCGTCCGAGCCGCGTGAGATGTCGTGGTGAGAAGGCCAGACCGGGCACGATGATGAAGTCGAGATCTGCGACGGCGAGCGAAGCACAGCTTTCATTCGGCTCCCAAGCTCCGAAACGGCTGCGGATGAGATCCGCAGGCTCGCACACGAGACGCGGAGCGAGGTTTTCACCCTCGATGGCGAACAACACGGCTCGGTGGCCGTTTTCGCGCAGCCACGGCAGAAAGCCGCCGACAAGATCCGGCTCGCCACGCAGGCCACCGTAGATGGCAACCGTGCTCCCAGGCTGCCACAAAGATGCGTGATGCTTCAAGGCACGGATGAGAGCCTCATTGGCTTCTGCGGGCACTTCGCGAAGGTGCTGGCGCATGCGCTGGCGGAGCTCGATTTTGGATTCCATAGTCAAAAAGGATGTGTGGCGCTGCTGGCGGTCAACTCGCGATTCGTCACCGGCCCAGCACGCCGATGACCTGCGCCTCGATGAGGGCGAGATTCACGCCGAGATGCTTTTGGATCAGCACTTCCGTGAGCCGCAGGCGGGCTGCTTGTTTGGCGGTTCCCTCCTCGTTGTCGTATTCGATGCCGCCGCCAAGTCTTTTCCATTCATGGGGAAACTCATCAGCGTAGGCGCGGTAGAGGTCGATGAGCTTCTTTTCGCCAAAGGTCTTCGCGATCCAAGCCACGGCGTAGGTACTGAGCATGTAGCGGTTGAAACGCTGCGTGAGATCATCGCCTTCACGGCGCAGCGTCCCATGGCGGGTGAGTTCGGTGAGGTTCATGCCCTGGCGCACGGCCTGCATGACCTCGCGAGCACGCTCGGCGAAGTTTTCAGAGGAGAAATACACGGCGATGCCCTCGACGAGCCATCCCGGCGTCCAACTGCGCGACCACTCGCCGAGTGTGAGATGCACAAGCTCATGCTCGACCATGATCTGCTGATCGCTCGCACGGCCCGAGAGCAACCGGTGGGACTGCAGGCCGGCCTTGTTGGCATACATGGCGAGGTTGTAGGTGAGCAGTCGGTTGTTTTCCTCGATCGTGACACCGGGCACGGCACCCGTGGCGCTGCCGGGATCCGCACCGCTTAGGATTTCAAAGTCACCCTGGGCCAGACACGAAAAGCCGACAAAGGTGGAGCCCAAGGGCAGTCCCGTCCGCGAGAGATGTGTCCAAGCCTGCTCGAGCTCGCCAGCCAGCTCACGGGCGTGCACGAGGTCTGCTGGGCCCTCTTTGTGCACCACCAGCGTGTGCTGCCCCTTTAAAACACGCGTGTAACCGCGGCTCCAAAACGGTGGCCCGGAGGGAAACGTAAGCGCCTTGACCTTCCATCCGCCATCGGTGGACGCGTCCATGCGGGCAAGCATGCTCACGTAGAAGCCATTGCCTCCAGTCTGGCCTTTGAGACGGAATTTCAACTGCAGCGCCACGAAGCGGAGGCCGCCATTTTCGAGACTCAGGCCCTGCTCGGCCACGGGTTGTATCTCAAACGCGTCGAAGGCCAGCGGCTCGATCTGTCGAAAAAGCTCGGAAGGCTCCTCGGTCTCGAAACGAGCCTGCGCCTCCTTGATGCGGCCTTCGCGGACGTTCTTGGAGACATCACTCCAGAAGGCACTGACATGCTCGAAGAGCTTTTGCTCGGCAAGGGCATGCAAACGAGCGGCGGTGACCACGGGCGTTTGCTTCTGCGCATGGTCCACCACCCAGATGGAATTTTTCTCGTCAAACAGCAGGGGCAGGTCCGGATAGCCGGGAAAGCGGAACCACAGGCGGGACGCGGCATGCGGGTGGGGCATCTCAAAGCGCAGGATGCCGCGGTTCTCATCGCCCGGAGCCCAAGCTCCGGGAGGCGCGATGCGCTGGACGATGCCGCCACGCACCTCGATGAGGCGCAGCGCCTGCCCGTCACTGCCCACCATCATCGCCTCACCACCCGCGGGGCAGCGTTCCATGGTGAAGGGATAGCGGGCGATGTTGGTGAAGCCGACCTCCATCGTGAGCGCCCCTTCCGCGCAGCGCATCTGGCCAAGGCGCAGGCGAATGTGCTGGTTGCCCGCATTGAGCGGCTCGAGAGCGGCATCCAGCATCATCACACGGCCCTCCGCCTTGGAGAGATCCGGCGCGATGAAGGAGGCCGCGTTGTTGAGCAAAAACTTCAGCGGCGCATGCGAGCCGAGGTCGAGCACCAGGATGTCGAGCAGGTCATCCTCAGACCACGGAAAGCTCAGCTCGGTGAAAACAGCCTCGCCGGGCCGCAGCAGCGGAGGCCCGCCGCCGAGCCAGGACATGCCGACGTCCGAGCAGGGCACATTCGAGCCGCCGGAGGCCTTCCGCAGCATGACAAAGGGCTGCTGCACCGGCAGCGGAGGCCGCGCAGGATTCTGCGAGATGTTTAGCAGGCCTGCGCGGAGCTTCAGCACACCGCCCGCATGCTCCGCGGTGACCAGCAGCAGCCGGAAACCGGAGGCCCGCAGCGTCCGCGGCTCCGCTGTGCCACCCAGACGCCAGCAACGCGGCTGCGCTGCCTGAAGCCACGGCAGCATCAAAAACAGGACGAGGAGGGGGGACCGCATTCGGCGCTCTTTTTAGCGTGAATCGCCTCCTCGCGCCACTCTTTGAAACATCTTCCCCGCTCGCCGGGTATCAGGTTGACACCTTTCCGGCCCACCGCTGGAATGCAGCACTCCCCACCATGAAAAAATACAACGTCGGCATCATCGGATACGGCTGGGCAGCCACCGCCCACATCGAAGCGATCAACAAAACCACGCAGGGCCAGGTCACGGCCATCTACTCCTCCCGCAAGCTCGACGACGCCGAGCTCAGCGCGAAGCACGGCGGCACGATCAAGAGCTACCAGAGCATCGATGCCATGCTCGCCGATCCGTCCATCCATGTCGTGGACATCACCAGCTACCCCAGCCAGCACCGCGATCAGGCAATCGCCGCCGCGAACGCGAAGAAGCACATCATCCTCGAAAAGCCGATGGCGAACTCGCTCCAGGAAGTGCGTGAGATCGCCGCCGCCGCGAAATCGAACGGCGTGCAGGGCTGCGTGTGCTTCGAGTGCCGCTTCTCGAACCAGTTCCAGGTCACGAAGGCGCTCATTGATGAAGGTTTGCTCGGCAGCCTCCACTACGGTGAAGTCGATTACTACCACGGCATCGGCCCTTGGTATGGCCAGTTCCGCTGGAACACCGGCAAGAAGGACGGCGGCAGTGCCCTCCTCACCGCCGGCTGCCATGCGCTCGATGCCCTGCTCATGGTCATGGGCAGCGAAGTGGAGAGCGTGTGCTCCTTCTCCACGAAGAGCAGCAGCGAGATCTTCAAGCCCTACGAATACAACACCAGCAGCACCACGATCATCCGCTTCAAAAACGGTGCCGTCGGCAAGTCCGCGGCCATCGTGGACTGCCTCCAGCCCTACTACTTCCACACCCACCTGTGCGGCAGCCAGGGCAGCCTTCTCGATGACAAATTCCACTCAATGAAGCTCCACACGGACAAGCATTCCTGGAGCAAGCTCTCCATGAAGATGCTCGACTCCGGCGATGTGAGCGATCATCCGTATCAGAGCCAGTTCCAGGCCTTCTTTGATGCTCTCGATGCCGGCAAGCCCATGCCGCTCACCAGCTTCGAGGAATCGCTGAAGTCCTTCGAAGTCATCTTCGCCGCCGACAAAAGCGCCGAGCAGGGCGGCCGCCCCGTGAAGATCAGCGAGCTCGCCTAATCGAAGCCTCCAGCATCTCATTCAAACTCCAGGCGGCTGCGGCTGCCTGGAGTTTTGTTTGCTGAGAAACCTCACTCGCTCGCCGCGGTGACGGTGAGCACTTCTTCGAGGGTGGTGATGCCGTCGCTGGCTTTGCGGAAGCCGTATTGACGCATCGGGACCATGCCGTCTTTGAGGGCCTGGGCCTTGAGTTCGATGGCGTTGGCACGCTGGTTGATCTTGTCCTGCAGCGCCTCGGTCATCTGGCAGATCTCCATGATGGCGAGACGGCCGGTGAAGCCGGTGCCGCGGCAGGAACGGCAGCCAACAGGCTTGAAGAAGGTGCGCTTGAACTCGGCGGGCACGCCGATGTTCTTCAAATACGACTCCTCGTAATGCGCGGGCTGCTTGCAGGCTCCGCAAAGCGTGCGCACGAGGCGCTGCGCCTGGAAGGCACGCACGCTGGAGGCGACCATGAAGGGCTCGATGCCCATGTCGAGCAGACGGGAGATGCCGCCGACGGCATCATTGGTGTGGAGCGTGGAAAGGACCAAGTGACCGGTCAACGCGCCGCGGATGGCGATCTCGACGGTCTCCTGGTCGCGCATTTCACCCACCATGATGACGTTCGGGTCACCACGGAGAATACTGCGCAGGCCGGCAGCGAAGGTGAGATCGATCTCCGGCTTCACGGCGATCTGCACGACGCCATCGAGCTTGTTTTCCACCGGGTCTTCGATGGTGACGATGCGGCGGTCCTTCGTGTTGAGCTCTTTGAGCAGGGTGTAGAGCGTGGTGGATTTACCACTTCCCGTGGGGCCGGTGACCAGGATGATGCCGTTCGGCGCAGCGATGAGTTTTCGCAGGATGGCCTCGGTCTTGTCGTCGAGACCGATGGCGCTCATGTCGAACTTTTTGCGGGTGAGCAGACGCAGCGCCACGGACTCGCCGTTCACGCTGGGGATGGTGGCCACGCGCACGTCGATGGGCTCGCCATCGAGTTCGAGATTGATACGACCGTCCTGCGGCAGGCGGCGCTCGGCGATGTCGAGGTGCGCCATGATCTTGAGGCGCGACACGAGCGAATTTTGCAGCAGGCGCATGTTCGGCGGCACGGGCACTTCGAGCAGCTTGCCATCGACGCGGTAACGGATGCGCAGATCCTTCTCCAACGGCTCCACATGGATGTCCGTGGCACGTTCCTTGAGTGCTTCGCGGAAGATCTGGTTCACGAAATTGAGCACGGTGGCCTCTTCATCGGCCTCGTCGAGCACGGTGGTCTCCTGTTTGAGATCGTCATTGTCATCACCGGCCTCGCGACCTTCAAGAAGCTCCTCAAAGTTCTCCGCACCGACGCCGTAGCCCTGATGCAGAGCTTCGAGGATGCGGTGACGCGGGGCGATCTGCCAGTGCACGCGTTTGCGCAGTTCCTGGCCCACGGCCTGACGAGCGGAGAGGTCGAAGGGGTTGTAGGTGATGAGCGTAGCCTCGGTGTTCGAGAGCTGGGTGGGAAAGACGCGATGCCGCAGGGCGATTTTGGCCGGAAAGCGGTTGTGAATGCCTTCGGGGGCATCCGCGGCTCCGTTTTGATCAAACGGGATGCCGAGGCCGGTGGCGAGCTTTTCGAAGAAGCGGTCCTCATCGACCATGTTCGCGTCCACGAGCGCATCCATCAGCGGCTGGCGCTTGTCCGCGGCGGTTTCGAGCGAGTGGCGGAGGCGTGTGGGCTCGGCACAACCGGCAGAAGCGGCGGTCTGGACGAGGACGTCGATCAAAGTGGGCATAGAGTCGGTTTGAAACGCGGTGTGCGAAGGGAAGTTGCACATCACGGAGCATTCACCGTGCTGTGCCACAAGGGTCCGTTTTACTCATCAGCAGCCTTTTTGCCCTTCCCCTTCACTTTGCCTTTGCCCTTTTTCTTTTTGGCGGCGTCCGGTGAAGGCGTGTTTTTGAGCGGCATCGGGGCTTTGATGGCCTCACGCCAGCTTTGGAGCTTCGCGTGGAGTTCTTTGGCCTTCTCCGGCATTGAGGCGGCGAGGTTGTTGGACTCACCAACGTCCTCTTTGAGGTTGTAGAGCTCCAAACGGCCGTCTTCGAGGTATTCCATGAGCTTCCAATCACCGACTTCGACGAGGCTCACCGGCGTGGTGCGCCAGGTGTCCGCCCCTGCGCCGAGATAGCCGGGGAAATGCTGGTAGATGGCATCGCGCTTCAGCGAGGCCGCAGGATCGCGGAAAAGAGGCGCGAGGCTTTCACCATCGAGCGGCTGATCTGTCGGCGGTGCCGCATGTGCGATCTCCGCGAGCGTGGGCATCACATCGACGTGGATCGAGGGCACATCACAACTCGACCCGGCCTTCGTGACACCGGGCCAGCGCACGATGAAAGGCACACGCGTGCCGCCTTCATACAGGCTGCCTTTGCCGCTGCGCAGCGGAGCATTGTCGGTGATGTCACCGGCGCTCTTCATGATGCCTTCGCGGGCATAACCACCTACGCCGCCGTTGTCGCTGGTGAAGATGAGCACGGTGTTTTCGGCGAGTTTGAGCTCATCGAGTGTCTGCATCACGCGGCCCACGCTGTCGTCGACGCTGGCGATCATCGCGGCATAGACCGGATTGTTGTGACCGCCCACGCCGGGCTTCGGCTTGAACTTTTCGATAAGGTCCTTCTTGGCCTGATGCGGCGAGTGAACGCCAAAGTGCGGCAGATAGAGGAAGAACGGTGCATCTTTGTGCCGCTGGATGAAATCGACCGCCTTGTCCGTGAGGAAATCGGCGAGGTATTGGCCCTCCGGAACCTCCGTCTTCGGATTGGTGGCGAAGTCGAAGTGCTTGCCCATGCTCACGATGGCCTCGTCAAAGCCGCGCTTGCCGGGATGATAGTCACCTTTCTCACCGAGGTGCCATTTGCCAAACATGCCGGTGGCATAGCCTGCCGACTTCATCACCTGCGCGAGCGTGGTTTTCTCCAGCGGAAGCTCGGTGACGTTGTCCACCGGGCGCAGAGGGCGCATGCTCCAGTCAAAGCGGTCGATGCCGCCGACGGTGTAAACGCCCGTGCGTGCCGCATACTGGCCGCTCATCAGCGCGGCGCGGGTGGGCTGGCAGTTCTGGCAATGATGATGCCGCGTGAGCTTCATGCCCTGCGAGGCCAGCTTGTCGATGTTCGGCGTCTCGTAGTATTTCGAGCCAAAGCAGGCCACATCGGTCCAGCCGAGGTCATCAGCCATGATGAAGACGATGTTCGGCTGCTTGTCCGCGGCGAGAACGGCAAGCGGCAGGAGGAAGAGGAAGGCTAGAAACTTCATGCGCACCGGGGAACGGTGCGCATGCGGTCAAATTGCTCGAATTTGGACTTCGCGGCCCGGTTACGAGTAGGAGGACTCGACTCGCTTCGCGACGTCGCGGTAACCGTAGTCGGTGTTGTAAATCTCCTTGAGGGCTTCGAGATACTGGTCCCGCTTGCCGGACTTCTCGTAAACCATCGCCAGCTCGTAAAGGATCTCCTTTTTGATGTTGTCCATGGCGACGAGTTCCTTGGCAGCTTCGGACAGCACACCCTCGGCGAGGTCGTTCATGTTCTTCTTCTCGAAGCAGCGGCCGAGCAGAAGCATGGCCTTGGTGCGGATGTGCGGATTCGAGCGAGCCTGCTGGAGCTCGGGAATGGCCTCTGTGTAGAGAGTGCCGTCGAAGAGAGCCTGGCCGAGCTCGTAGCGGAGAGTCTTGTCGGTGGGATTGCGGTCCACGCGGGTCTTCGCTTCTTCAATGAGCTTGCCAGCACGCTCGCGTCGGATCTCGGCGATCTGCGCACGTTTGTCGTCGATATCGGGCGCGCCTGGGTTGGATTCGATGTCCGCCTCCATCTGGGCGATCTGGAGGTCCTGGATCTTGTTGTGGAGGTTCTCCACCTTGCGCTGGAGAGCCACGTCACCCGAGTTGAGCGTGAGGGCGTATTCGAAGAAGGTGTAGGCGTTCTCGAGTTGGCCGATGCGCTCGTAAAGGTCGGCCATGCGCTTCACGACGAGGATGTTCGTCTGGTCGGCGTTGTATTGCTCGATGGTCTCGGCGAGGAACTGCTCCATCTCCTCCTGCGTCATCCCCTGCTTGTTGAGCTTCTCGAGCTTGGCAGCCTCGCCGCTGTCCTTCATCGCCTTGCGGAAGTCACCATCCTGCGACCAGCCCTGCGTTTTGATGGAGGTCTTGGCGGCGGCATCCTTCTCGCCCTTGTTCGCGGCGATGTCACGAGGATCGACCTTCAAGATGGCGCGATACACATCGCTGGCCTTCTGCGGCTCGTCGTGCGCCATGTAGTGGTCGGCGAGCTTGTGCATGTTCTTCGTGTTCTCGGGATGGCCCATACGGATGGTCTCGAGGGCAAAGGCGGCCAGCTCCGGAAAGTGCAGCTTCATCGCCAGATCGTAGAGCTGGGTGTTTGCGCCCATGTTGAAGGGGTCCTTCTGGAAGACATTCTCCTCCATCTCCGCGATGACGTCCGCCGGTTCTTTGTTGCCAGATTTGAACAGGCCGCCGCCGAGGCTCAGACCGCCGAGGCTGAATTTCTTGCCACCCGCATTGGCTTTTTCGCCTTCAGCGGTGCGGAGGAGCATGCGGCCCTGCATGAAGCCCAGGTTCTCCTTCACAATCGGCAGCACCAGATTGATGACGTAGTCCCAGTTTTTCTGGTCGGCGGAGACGAGGGCGCGTTTCCAGAGGTTTTGGTACTTCGGGTCGAGGTCGGTGTCCTTGATGATCATAATCCCGTGCGAGAGAGGTCGTGGTGTTTTTGGAAGGTCATTTTTTTCCGGAGAACCATCCGCCGATGGCCTGCAATTCCTGCCGGGTGCCATCCGTGAGCCCCTTCACGCTGAAACCGTGCTCGAAGAGCACCATCCAGATGAAGGTGGCGGCGATGAAGGCGAGGGTCCAGAGGACTTTGGAGACGATGCGCATGCCAGAAAAAGAGGGCGGACTTTATGGGAAAACGCGCCGCATTGTCCAGCACGCATTTTCCGTGTGGCGTCCGGCACGAGGCCGGCATGGGCAGAAGATGGTTGTCGGGAGGGCGATGTGCGTGTTTGTTCGCCTGCTCATGAGCCAGGACCGCACCGCCAAGATCACCCGCAAGACCGCCGAGACGGACATTGCCATCGAATTGAACGTCGATGGCTCCGGCAAGGCGCAGATCGACACGGGTGTCCCGTTTTTCGACCACATGCTCACGCTTTTCACGAAGCACGGCCTGTTTGACCTGAATGTGAAGGTCGTGGGGGACATCGAGGTGGACTATCACCACACGGTGGAGGACACCGGCATCGTGCTGGGCCAGTGCTTTCGCGAGGCGCTGGGGAACAAGGCAGGCATCACCCGCTACGGCTTTTTCCTGCTGCCGATGGATGAGACGCTGGCGGAAGTGGCCATCGACCTCAGCGGCCGCGCCTTCCTGAGCTACCACGCGCCGGACCGTGTGGAGGCCATCGGCGGAGTGAACCGCTTCAGCTACCAGCTCGTGGAGGAATTCCTCCGCGCTTTCTCGTCCAGCCTGCTGGCGACCCTGCACGTCGAGATCCGCCGCGGTCGCGATGCGCACCACATGGCGGAGGCCATTTTCAAGGGCCTCTCCCGGGCGATGGACGCCGCCACGCGTCTCGATCCCCGTGTCACCGGCATCCCCAGCACCAAGGACGTTCTCTGATGATGAAACTGGGAGTGCTTGATTACGGCGCGGGGAACCTGCGCAGCGTGTTGAATGCCTTTGAGGCCATCCAAACCCACGCGGACCTCGTCACGAAGCCGGCGGACTTTGACGGCATCGATGTGCTCGTGTTTCCCGGCCAGGGTGCCTTCGGTGACTCGGTGCGCATTTTGAAGGAACGTGAGCTCTGGGAACCTCTCAAAGCCTGGCTGGCCGCGGGCAAACCCTACCTCGGCATCTGCCTGGGCTATCAATTGCTGTTTGAAAACAGCGAGGAATGCCCCGGCGTGGAAGGTCTCGCCATCGCGAAGGGCAGCGTGCGGAAGTTTGATGCCGCCAGCGGTCTGAAAATCCCGCACATGGGCTGGAATGTGGCGCACTGGGCACCGGAACACGCCGCCGTCTGGGCCGGACTGCCGAATCCCACGCACGTCTATTTTGTGCACTCCTACTACCCCGAGGTGCAGGATGAATCGCTGGCGCTTTGCCGCACGGATTACGGCACCAGCTTTATCAGCGGCATCGCGCGGAAGAATCTCGTCGCGGTGCAATTCCACCCGGAAAAGAGCCAGGAGGCCGGCCTCACCCTGCTGCGCAATGCGGTGCAGGTGCTCACAGCACCGTGATCTTTGCCGTGATGGGCAGGTGATCGCTAGTGCCGGTGAGCTTTTCGCGGTCGAAGTTAAAAGGACGACCACGGGCATCGGCGGCGGGAGCTTTGTCGAAGATGCTGACACTGGCGGGTTCGAATTTAAGGCCTTGGACACCGAACACGAGACCGCGGGTGACGATGAACTGGTCGAGCAGGTTCATCGAGTTTGTGGCTCCGGAGAAGAAGTGGGTGCCGCGATCAGGAATCGCCGTCTGCGGCCACATGGCGTTGAAGAGGTAGGCGGAGCGTTTGAGGTAGCTCTCGGCCGTTGGAGGCTTTCCGCCGGCTGCCCCCTTCATGTCCTCCTCGACGTGATCGAAGTCTTTGGACGCTTGCAAGTAGTCGAGGATGCTGCGTGACCAGGGTTCGTCGTTGAAATCGCCCATGAGCAGGACGTTGCGGTTCCAGCGGGTTTTGAGCTGGTCGAGGGTGAAGGCCGGTTTGGCGGTGAGATATTCCTGCTTGGAGTATTTGAGATAGGCATCGACGAGACGTCCGGTGTGCTCGGCGGCGGTGATGCGCAGGGGCTCGCTTTCATACTGGCCGTTTTTGCGGGAGGGCCAGTGATTGACGAGCACGATGAGCTCGGGCGGTGTGCCGGGACCTTTGAGACGGAGGCGAACTTCGAAAACATCCCGCGTGGCATAGCGCAAATGCACGGTGTGGCCCTTCATCTCGGATTTGGCGGGCTTGCGGAAGATTTTGTCGGAGTAGAGCAGCGTGCAGTCGATGCCGCGGAGGTCCTCGCTGTCGATGTGGGCCAGTTGAAGATCGGTGCGGCCGGTGGCCTTGATGAGATCGCGGATGACGGACTCGTTTTCGACCTCGCAGAGCCCGAGGAGATCGGGGCCGGTGCCATCGTGCAGGGCGTTGATGACGCTCGCGAGGTTTTTGACCTTGGCGTCGTAGGCGGCCTGGGTCCAGCCTTGCTCGGGCGTGAATTCGAGGTCGGTGGCGAGCTCGGACGCGGTGGTGTCGAAAAGGTTCCCGACGTTCCAAAAGGCGATTTTGATCTCAGGCATGCCACGAGGGTATCAAGCCGGCCGCGGAAGGGGAAGCGTGAAAGTTTGTAGTTCGGCCTTCAGGCCGTGATTGGAGCATCTTGGGCGGGCTGAAGCCCCCTTGCCCGCAGTGCTACGCTCAGCGTTGCAGGCGGGGAACTACGAACTCACGGCGGCGTGACACCGAGACCGGGTGGACTGGGATTGTGTGACACGTCATCAGGTGTGAAGAGTTCCTTGTCGGGCCCGGCGCTGCGGATTTCGAGTTTGCCGGGGCCGTTGGCATGAAACCAAAACGGTGTGCCCCAGCGATCGACGAGCTGCCCGCCACGCAGCGCATTGTGCTGCCGGGGGAAGATGTGGCCCTTCTGTCCGGCATACTGAGTGCCGGTGAGCGCGGCGGTGATGTCGGCATTGTCGCCGACGGAGTAATTGAGTCCAGCTTTGCCCAGGAGATCGACAAACTCGGCGATGATTTGCAGGTCTTGCTGCACGGACTGGTCGGGAGAATTCAGCGTGTCAGCTTTTTGAAGATTCGCGGCGTCGATCTCGGGTGTGTTCGTGGTGGTTCGCTGGCTGGTGTGGAAGAGGTCGGCAGGCTTGCCGAGATCACTGAGCTGCGGCGCGGGTGGCGGCTGCGTAGGCGGCGCGGCGTTTTTTGGCTGTGGAAGGCGTGAGGGCCAAAAAACGATGGTGGCGGCGATGGCGAGCGCGAGAAAGATGAGGATGAAATTCGGGCGACGCATGGTGGTTGAGGCTCAAGGATGCACTTGGAGGGTGAAGGGGGCCTGGAGGATTTTTCCATCGATTCGGATGAGGGCGTAAAGGCGCAGCGGACCGGGCTGGGGGCTGAACATTTTGAAGGTGAAGTCGGGCCCGCCGCGCACGTCATCCCTCAAGATATCGCCACCGGTGGGGTGGAGCTGGAGGAGGGTATCGGAGCCTTCGTAAAAGGCATTTAGGTGGGCGAAGGCTTGCAGGAAGGGCTCCAGCCGTGTGACGGGCTGCCCGGCGGCATCTTTGATCGTGAGTTGCAGGCCTTGGAGCTGACCGCTGCGCAAGAGGAGGCCTTTGCTACCAATGACGCCGAGCTTGAGGTGATAACCGGCGACCTCGCTGCTCATGCCAGGCGGGGCGTGATTGGCAATGCCGGGGACATTTCCTGCCACGCTGAGATCGGCGGCAGGATATTCCGGGATGCCGGTGCCCGCCGGAGTGAGTCCGGCACGAACGCGGTAGGTGCCGCTGAGCGCCGGGGTGAAGGTGATGGTGTAGTCTCCCGGCGTGCTGGCCGCCTTTGCCGGGAGGTGATGGAAGTCCTCCAATCGCGGGCCGGTGATGAGGAACTGCACGCGCTGGGTGTGCATGGGCCAGAGATGGTTTTCGACGACGGGTTTCCCATCGAGGGTTTGGAGCTTGGCGGTGAGGGTGACTTCTTTGCCTGCCTCGGCGGGTGTTTTGGAGGTGATGGTGAGTTGAGTGGTGGGCTCTTTGGGCCGGGCGTAGATGAAGCTGTAAGGAATGCGGCGTGGTAAAAGCGGCTGCTTGCATTGCGGGCACTTGTCGCCGGGTTTGCCGAGGATTTCGCTGTGAGTGAGGCAGTGATGGAGCTCTGCTTTGACGACAGCGGGCTCGAAGCCGGTGGCGATGTCATCGAGAGTGGTTCGGAGTTTTTTGAAAGCAGGCGGGAGGGCGTCGATGTTTTCCGAGAGGCTGTTTTGGGCGATGAGATTGACGAGTTGGAAGGCCTGCACGCTTTGGCGCTCGATGAGGGCTTCTGTTCCGGCTTTGACGGGCTGTCGGGCGAGGACACGCAGCGCAGGGCTGAGAAGCGAGATTTGTGAAGTGACCTCCAGCGGGCGTTTTTCTTCAATGAGGCGCTCCACGCTCGCGGTGGCGAGGCGGATGATGTTCCAAGACTCCTCCGCGGTGGCGGGGGCGAGCATGCGCGGCGGCACCTCGACGTCCGCGAGGAGAGGTGTCGTGAGAAGGAACAGGGCAAGCAGGCGTGTCATGCGGTGGGGAATAGACAATAGACAATAGACGATAATGTGTGGAGTTTGCGCGTGTGAACTGGTTTCTTCGAATGCTTTTGCTGCTGGCGACCTCGTGGTGCGGGGCGGCGGAGCTGCGGCTGGTGATGGAGGATGGTGGGTTGCGGCTGAATGAATCGAAGCAGACGAATGAGGCGGGTGAGACGTGGTCGGTGACGCGGCTGAGCTATCTGGTGAGCGGCGTGGCTTTGAAGACGAAGGATGGGACGTGGATTGAGGTGCCGGAATCGGTGGCGTGGATGAATGCGGCGACGAAACGGGATGCGGCGGTGTTTTCGAAGGTGCCGGAGGGTGAGTACACGGCGCTGCGTTTTTTTGTGGGGCTGGATGAGGTGGAGAATGGTCGTGAGCCGGCTTCACGCGGGCCGGAGCATCCGCTGAATCCTCGCCTGAACGGTCTGCACTGGAGCTGGCAGGGCGGATACATCTTTTTGGCGCTGGAAGGCATGTGGAGCGATGCGGCAGGGAAGATGAGCGGCTATGCGTATCACTTGGGACGCACGCCGTTTCGCACGGGGATCGTGCTGGAGGGCACGGTGAAGGTGGAGAAGGCCACGGAGGTGCATGTGGGCCTGGATGTGGCATCGATTTTGAAGGGCGTGAGCTTTGCCAAGGATGGCACGGCGACGCATGCGCGTGAGGGCGATGCGCTGGCGCTGAAGCTGAAGGCGAATTTGAGCCGTGCGTTTGCTTTGAAGGCGGTGAAGGCCGGAAAGGCGGTTTCGGAGCCGAAGATGGTTTTGAGCGAGAGATTGCCGCTGAACATCGGAAAGGGCTTTCCGCAGCCAAAGTTGGCTGCTGATGTGATTTTGACGAAAAGCCGTGTGGAGCTGGGCAGACGGCTTTTTGCGGATGGGCGGCTTTCACGCGATGGAACGGTATCGTGTGCGTCGTGTCACGATGCGAAGGCGGGGCTGAGTGATGCGCGGCGCTTCAGCGTGGGTGTGGAAGGACGAATCGGAGATCGGAATGCGATGCCGCTTTTCAATCTGGCGTGGAAGGACTCGTTTTTCTGGGATGGACGTGCGGCGAGTCTGCGGCAGCAGGCGCTGATGCCGATCGTGGATCATCGCGAGATGGATGAGAGCCTGGAGAATGTGGTGATGAAGCTCGGTGATCTGGAAAAGGAGTTCGCGGAGGCGTTTGGATCTCCTGGGGTGACGGCGGAGCGCATCGGGTTGGCGGTTGAGGCGTTTTTGATGACGCTGACGTCGCATGACTCGAAGTTTGACCGGGCGCAGCGTGGTGAGGTGAAGCTGAGCGCGGATGAGCAGCGCGGCTTTGAGCTTTTCATGATGGAGCGTGAGCCGCGGCTGGGGCAGATGGGCGCGGATTGCTTTCACTGCCACGGCGGGGCGCTTTTCACGGATCATGCGTTCCGAAACAACGGGTTGGCGATTGGTGAGGACACGGGAAGGCATCGCGTGACGGGCGCGGCGCTGGACAAGGGCACGTTTGCGACGCCGAGCCTGCGAAACATCGCGCTGACGGCTCCTTACATGCACGACGGTCGATTCACGACGTTGGAGGAGGTGCTGGATCACTACAGCGAAGGTGTGCAGCGCACGGAGACGCTGGACCCGAATCTGGCGAAGCATCCGGATGGCGGCCTGAAGCTGACGGCGGAGGAGAAGCGGTGTGTGATCGCGTTTTTGAAGACGCTGACGGACGGCGGGCTGGAAGGCCGAATGACGAAACCAGAATGATGAATGACGAAGGGTCTCTGATGCGTGACGAGTGATGCGTGAGCCACGTTTGATGCCTTTTCCAGACTCACGCATCACGAGTCACGCAGCACTTTATCGCGTGACGATGTCATCGGGCGTGTGGAGCTTCATGTCGGGGCCGGCGGAGCGGACTTCGGTGTCGAAGGCGGCATTGGAGTGGAAGGACCACGGGGTGCCCCAGGGATCGAGGAGTTCGCCGTTTTCGTTGAGGCGGGCGTTTTGAGGAAGGTAGTTGGCGCGGGCGGGATTGGCTCCGCGAAGGGCGGCGACGATTTCAGCGTTGGTGCCGGTGGGATTGCCGCCAAAGCGCTGGCCGTAGTTGCGCAGATTGAGGGCGATTTCCTCGGCTTCCTGACGCTGCGGGGTGCTTTGGATGCTTTGAAGGTAGTCGGCAGGGATGGCGACGGGCTTCATCGGTGGGGCTTCGATGCGCACGGGCGCTTTCGGTGCCGCAGGCGTGGCGGTGACGACGCTGACCTGCGCGGGTGAGGTGATGGGCGCGGGAACGGCGGGCTTTTGCGCCTTGGCGGTGGATTTGGAGGGCGCTGGAGGCTTGGAATCGGGCGCTTCGGACTGTGGACGCGCCAGCCACCAGATAGCGGCGGTGGCGAGGAGGATGAGGAGTAGGCCGAGGAGCTTTTTCAAATGACGAATGACGAGTTCCCGAATGACGAGCCTGCTGCGAGGGCATGAACAGGTTGGAAACCTGTTCCACTTTAGGCGGGCTTCATGAAGCCGATGTAGCCGCCGGAGTGGGAGGTGTTGAAGCGGCCCAGATTTGGAAGGACGGCTGAGATGTCGCTCTGGCCGAGGCCATACCATTTCGCCAGCGTGGCGGTGTGCTCATCGACGGATAGGGTGGGGATCCAGCGGCCGGTGCCGGTGTCATCGGGGCCGTTGACGGCGAAGTTTGGCAGGGTGCCGAACATTTTGCCGCCATCGACGGCGGTTTGTCCGCCAACAACGATGTGATGGCTGCCCCAGCCGTGGTCGGAGCCCTGGCTGTTCGAGGGGAAGGTGCGGGAGAAGTCGGAGGCGGTGAAGGCGACGACTTTTTCGGAGATGCCGAGCTGCTCCATGGCACGCTGGAAGGCAAACATGGCCTCGCTGACCTGACGGAGCAGACCGTAGTGGGTGCCGCCGGTGTTGGTGGGCTGATTGGTGAAGCCCGCGCCGTCCACCTGGGCGGTGTGGGTGTCGAATCCGCCAGTGGAGGCGAAGAAGATCTGGCGGTTCATGTTGAACGCCGAGGGCCCGCGGGCGGCGATCAGGCGGGCGATCATCTTGAGCTGGGTGCCGAGAGTGGTGTTCGGGAAGCCGCCGGTGCCTGAAGCGAAAGCACCGCCGAGGGCAGGATTGTAGATGCCGGTGAGGCCGGTGTCCCAGCGGAAGGTCTGCCCGGCACCAAAGCCGGTGACCTGCTGGGCATTGGTGTAGCCGCCCGAGGGGCTGTCCGTGGGGTCACGGGTGGTGGCGGTGCTGTTGTTGAGGAGGTCGCCGGTGTAGATGGCGCTGTCGAGCACGCCGGCGTAGGCCTGGCGCTGAAGATTACTGTGATTGAGGTCGAGGATGGACTGGATGGCCTTTTGGCGGACGCCAGTAGCCCCCATGAGTCCGCCGCCGGTGCCTGTGGCATTCATGACGACGGCACCTGCGGTGGAGACGTGGTATTGGGAGACGAGGTTGCCGATTTGCAAGGTGTTGGCTCCATTGAGGGAGACGGACATGGAGATGTTTCCTGCGGGATTGGCGACGGAGTTATAGATGTCGGCAATGCGGCCGCCCCAGCCGGTGGCGGGAGGTTGATCCGGGATGGAGGTCTGCCACTGGGTGACCTGATCGCTGTGAGAGAAGAGTTGTGGCGGACGGTAGGCGGCAAGGCCGGAGGTGTAGTTGGCCTTGGTGGTGGGGCGGACGAGGGTGCCGACGTTTTGGACGATGGAGAGCTTTTTCTCCCCCCAGAGGGTCTGAAGACCGGCGCAGGCGGGATGGAAGCCGTAGGTGCGTCCTTGGTAGTTGTAGAGCGGGTCGGAGCCATTCGGGCCGGTGCGCAGCGGGAGCAGCGAGCCGGAGGGCAGGACGAGGTTTCCACGACCGGCGGCGTATTGAGCGTAGGTGGTGTTGTCGGTGGGGACGATCCAGTTGTTGGCGTCATTGCCACCAGCGAGGAAGACGCACACGAGGGCCTTGTAATCGGTGGGCGGATCGGCGGCCATGAGGCTGTTGATGAGCTTCATGTCCCGCAGGGTGCCGGCGGCGGCACCGGCTCCGGCGAAAAGAGCGGAGCGGCGGAGAAAGCTGCGGCGGGTGATGATGTTGGGCGTGTTCATGGCGGTAAATGGTGGTCAGCGTGCTGCGGGACTGTGGAGGCGGTTTGAATCAACGCTGGATAGTAAAGTCCGGACTGGTGAGGATGAGATGAAGGATGGCACGCATGCGATCACGGCGCTCGGTGGCGGAGGGAGTGGTGCTGCCCTGATTGTAGATGATCTGGGAGGCGTGGGCGTTGGTGAGGCCGGATGCATTCGGCGCGGCAGTGCAATTCGACGGGAAGGTGAAGGTGTTTGCCCCTGTCACGGTGATCGTCCGCGATGTGGAGGTGCTGTTTACCGTGTTGCTGAAGGTGCCATTCGTGACGCCGCTGATGCAGACGCTCTGGCCCGTGCTGTAGCCATGCGGCCGCGTCGTGGTGACAGTGCAGGGATTGCCGGTGGAAATCGAGGAGATGGGCAGGGCGACGAGATCGCGGATGGCTGTCTTGGCCGCCGTGGGCATCTGGTCGGCCGTGAGCAGGAGGCTGAGACGGTCGATGAGGGCGGCGATGTTCTGATTGTGCGTCCAGGGCACGGTGGTGTTGGTGGGTGCCCCTCCGATGCCGAGGTTGGTGGCGTCATCGACGAGCCAGGGCGAGTAATCGAGGGTGAGCGCTCCATTGCCCGTCGAGAAGCTGGAGAAGCCGTTAGTGGTGCCGCTGTTGAAGACGCCGTCGTAGATGTAATTGGCCTGGCGAATGACGCCGGTCTCGGCGGTGAGCTGGAATTCCGGCGTGGTGATGCCCTGGGAGGCGAGGGCTCCGGGGAATTTGAAATCCGGCAGGAAGTAGTTGAATACGGTATCCGGATTGACGGGAGACTGGTCGAGCGTGCCATCCGTGCTGCCGATCTGGAAGGAGCTGGAGCGGGAATTGATGTCGCCGCCGCGGGTGAGCGGCTGGGAGAGCAGAGGGAATTGATACACGCTGTTGTTGCCCTGACCATTGCTCCAGCCGGTGGTGGCGCTGGAAATGAGGAAGGTGTAGCCTTTCAGGTCGATGACGGAATCGACGGTGACCACGACATCAATCGGCTGCGGAGTGGCCTGGGTGCCATAGACATTGAGCTGCACCTGATCACCCACCTTGAGATGGTGATCCTCCTCCGTGCGCATGGTGACGCGGCGGTCGTTTGGCGCAGGGAGGCCAGATGCGGCGATCTGCATGCTGCCAGGACGGAAGCGCGGGATCATGCAACTGCCGCTACGGGCAGAGGTGCTCGTCATTCCTGCGGGGATTTGGAAGGTGAAGTTGGGGCCGTTGTCACCATTGTTCGTGGCGCTTGGATTGGTGGCGACGGTGTAAACGGCCTGATCGAGGCCAACGACGCCGTCAGCTCCACCACTGGTGAAGTCCATGAAGAATTGATTGCCTACCTGGAGCCAATGATTGCTCATGGTAACGGTGCAGGTGGTGGAGTTCGCCGGGATGCTGTAGGCAGTGGCGCTGGTGTTTTGCATCCAGTTGGTGGCCTGGACGGTAAAGGACGTGGTGCCGGTGACGGTGGCGCTGTAAGTGCCAGTCCATGGGGCGGGAATGCCTGCGGTGACATCCGCCGGGCTGGCGGTGAACTCGAGCAGAACATTGTTGCCGGTGGCGAGCTTGTGTGGCGTGGTCGTATTGACGGTGATGGTCCGTGTGCCGCTCTGGCTATAGGTGCCGGAGTAGGTGTCGGGACGGAAGGCACGACCTGCGGCAGCCACGCGCAGGAGCGGCTCGCGTTGCTTGCCGAAGGCCGGGATGGCGACCTGTCCGGGATTGCGTGCTTCGTAATCGAGCAGAATGGCCTTGATCACGGCCTGCATGTCTCCGCGCACGCCTGCGCCATTGTCATTAAACTTCTGAACGACACGATACAGGTAGTCGCGCGAAGGATGGCTCGTCACCATGCGCTGGATGAGTTGGCGGCAGATGAAGGGGCCGACATTCGGGTGGTCAAAGAGCTGCTGGTGGGAGGCCTCCAGCTCCTGAGTGGGCAGCGCCTGGTAAACGGGATTGTTGAAGTGGGTGGAATTGTGCGTGGCGAGCGGGTCGAGCGGCACGCCGCCGAGCTCAGGCAGGCCGGGGAAGACTTCGTTGTTCAGCACGCGCTTCGGCCCAGTGTAGTGGCGGGCAGGGACGACGCGCATCTGGCGCAGCCAGTTCGCCGGGGCGTTCAGGCCGGTGCGGTCCAGGCCATCGTAGCCATCTGTCCAGCCAGTGAAGACATGGGCAAAGCCAACGATCTCACGCTGCGTGTAGGTGTCGATGGGGCGGTCGTCAGAGGTGAGCATCAAGGTGCCGTCCGGCCAGTGGCGGTAAAGGCCCACGGAGAAGAGCTGCTTGATCTCGCGGGCGTAGTTTTCGTTGGGAATGCGGCCGACGGCGGGGTCCGGCTTGTCGTTGTTCTTCATGTCGAGGTAACGGCCCATCGCCGGAGTGAGCGTGGTGGTCTCGAGGATCTCGCGGAAATTGTCGAACGCACCCTCGGCGAGCTTGTTGTAGAAGTAGGCGATGGCCTCGCCACGGTTGTCTAGCGGTCCCTGGCCGGAGATGACGTGGATCTGGCTGAGGGCAAAGGCCAGACGCTGGCGGAGCTGGTCAGGGCCGGTGATGCTGTTGCGCCACCAGGAGTTGAAGAAGAGCGTCTCATCGAGCTGCGAGCCGCCCTGGGCATCCGCACGGCGGGTGCGGAGCACTTCGGCGAGAGCATCCGTGGCCGGGAGGGCGAACTGAGCATTGATCCAGGCTTCATAACGGCTGGCGGGATAACCTGTGCCGCCACCCGTCGGCGTAAGTGCCTTCAAAGCGGTCACATCGGCAATGCTGGCCCCGTAGCTGGCCTGGGCGAGGAAACGCAGCGCTCCCGTGTCTGTATTGCTGTCATCCGTCCACGTTGGCGGCGCAGGCGGCGGCGTGAAGGTCTTGGAACCATTCGCGAGGGTCAGGTTGCCACGGATTTCACCGTTGGGGTAAGCAGCGGTGTGCAGGTTGATGTAGGCCTTGCCTTGTTTGATGAGTTCAACGACCTCCGCCTTGGTCATCGGGCCGACCATCGGCGGGATCACCCACTTGTGGCTGGTGAAGCCCGGGGGATTGTTGTCCGGGAGCGGTCCGCTGCCAGAGGGCGGCGCGTTCGGGTCATACATGATGGACGACGGATAGGCGAGGAACGCGTCGTTATGCACATGCCAGTCCGTGAGCACGCCGGTGAGGCCGCCGTAGGTGTAGGTGACGATGGCGGAATTTTCGTCCTCACTGAGGCGGAAGGTCGCGGAGCCGACGCCATTGGTGATCGCGCCGCTCTGGGAGAGCATGGTGGCGATGTAGAGCGTTCCATTGCTGGAGCCCGGCGCGGGGGCCACCCAAGGAGAGATCACATAACCAGGCACCACGGCGCTAGGGACCGTCGTGGCCTCACCGGGCTTCGACCAGCCGAGGGCGAGGTGATCGTCCCCCGTGCCGGATTTGTGGAGGATCTCGAAGTAGTAGCGTTTTCCGGCCTCAAGGGCCATCCAAGGTGATTTTGCAGCCGTGGCCCAATTCAGAGGCGTGGTGCCGCCGGAACTCACCGAGGCGCGTTTGAAGGCATTCACGACCTCGTGGTCATTCGAGAGCCAGAATTCGGCCGAATCGCTCGCGGAGAGCCAGAAGTAGTAGTTTCCGGTCACCGGAGCCGTGATGTAGCCGCGGATGCGGGCACCAAAATCGTCTGCCGCATTCGTCGGAGCCTGCAGGGAGGTCAAATTGCTCGTGCTGGTGGGATTCGTGCCCAGCGGGATGCTGGAGATGGCCGTGCCGCTGATGCCGGTCCACAATTCGCGTGCCACAGTGCCTCCGGTGGCATCGACATGGAGATTCAGCACCGAAGTGGAGGTTCCCGCGCCATTGGTGATGGTGATGAGGATTTGATAATCGCCGCCCGAGCCGGTCGGAGGCGTGCCGGAGAGCACATTGCCCGTCAGCGTGAGCCAGGCCGGAGCTCCGCTGATGGAAATCGCCCCGCCATTGCTGCCCAAGATCGTGTGGGAGAAAGGTCCGCCGACGAGCGCGGTGGCCGCGATATCGCTCAGGTGAGCCGCAGGTGCCTGCGCCACGGTGGTGGGATAGAGACGCTCAGCCGGGATGATCTGCTTTGGCTGGCTGGGGCTGTACCAGTAGAGCTGGGCACGGGCGTTGCCGGTGTTTTCATAATAATCGATCTCGATGTCGTAACGCGTGCCCGCGACGACCGGGACACGGAAATAACGCTCATTGCCCATCGAGGCCCAGTCCTTGAGCGTCTTATTCACCGTTTCGATGTTCATGTTGCCCGCGCTGGCGTTTGCGAAGCGCCCGGCCTCCAAGTTGACCGCAAAGGCCATCATCTGGGTCGAAGGCTGGCCCGTCAGGCCGGGGGCCACGATGGTGATGCTGCCAGTGCTCGTGCCCGAGATGCCAGTTCCGTAGGCCACCGTGAAGGTGGTGGCAGTGGCGGCCGTGATGGTCTTGTAGGCGTTCGCTTCGTTCGTCAGCGCATTGCTGGTGGGATCCAGCAGCAGGCTCATGCCCACGGTGAAGGTATTTGGCGCAAAACCAGAGGTCGAGTAATCCACCACCGTGGCTCCGGTGCCACTGGTGTAGGCGTAGCTGGCATTTCCAGCGGGATAGACCGCCGTGATCGGCACATCACGCGTGTCAGCGACGGTGATCGCGGCGCCCGTGGCTTGATCAGCGAAGGCACCCGCCACCCACTGCACCGCAAAGGTCGTCGCCGTCGGCTCCGGGACGGCCAGCACCTGATACCGCGTCGTGCCGAGTGCCGCAGCCGTGCCCGCCGTGGGATCGAGCTCGATAAACTGCCCCGCGGCGATGCTGCCGGTCGTGATCGCCGTGAGCGGGCTGTAATCAATGACAGCAACACCGGTGGAGGCCGTGTAGGTGTAGGTGGTGGAGACGGTGGGATGGTTGAGATTTCCACTCGTGGGGTCCAGGCGCACCGTCTCGCCGAGGACATAGCTGCCGGGCTTGATGGTCGTGTTCACGTAGTTCACGATGGTGCCGCCAGTGGTGGCATCGTAGAAATAAGTGCCGCCGCTGCTCGTCGCAGGAACCGGACGCATATCAAAAGTCTGGCCATTGAAGCGGAAAACGCAGCCATCATCCGCGTGGAAGACAAACGTGTACTCCTCCGTGAACTGCGGCTGCACCTGGCCGCTCCAGCGGATGGAGAAGGTGTCCGGATTGATCAGCGCCACATCCGGCGTGCCACTGCCCCAGACACCATTGTTTTGCTCCGTCACATGACCGTTTGTACCGGTGCGGGCGGGAGAGCCGGAGAAGGTCGTGTTGTTGTAGATCAGGTTGTAAACACCCGTGGTAGTGCTGCCGCTGTGGTTCACGATGAATCCATTCCCCGTGACATTGTTCGTCGGGTGCAGGAAGGCCGTCAGCGTCGTGCTCGCCTGCGTGGTGACGCCAGTGGCCGTGCTGATGAGGATTGCGCCGGGATTGATCGCCGAAATCGTCGCGTTCGCCGGCAAGCCGGGTCCGGTGATGGCCATTCCAGTCGCCAAGCCGTCAATCGAAGGCACAAGCACCGTCTGGCTGCCCGCCGTGGTCGATGCGTCGGCGATGGTGATCGGGATGCCGCCGAGGCGGCATGTCAGATCGACGGAACCGGACGCTGTGGCGTTCGCGCTGAGCGTGATCGTCGTCCCGCTGATCGAATTGATGATCGCATTCGCCGGGATGCCCGTTCCGAGGACGGACATGCCAACAAAGAGCCCTGCGACGGATGGCACCGTCACCACGGCGCTGAGGTTAGTCGTGGTGGCACCAGTCACCGTCACCGTCGTCGGCGCGATGGGCACCGTGAAGGTCGTGGTGCCGTTGATGGCGGAGATTTGCATCGTGCCATTCTGCGTGGAGGTCGCTCCGGGGCGGAAAAGCGGGCCGGAGGAGAAGGAAAGGTCCACATTTTCACCCACCGTGCGGGAATGACCACCCGTGGGCGTCACCACGAGGTTTCCAGCCGTGTAGCTCCAGCTCATCGCCTGAGTGTGAGTGAACTGATTGGCCTGCGGGATATTCGCAAAGCCACCGCCATCGATGCTCCACTGGAGGCGGCAGCGAGCATCACCGGCCGCGTCCACATGCTCCACACGCATCTTGTAGCGTTCCGAGGGATTCGCGGGCACCGCCAGTGCGAGCACCGGGGTGAAGGTAAGCGTCGTGCTGGCCTGCGTCGTCACGCCGGTTCCAGTTCCGAGTGTGATCGTCGAGGTGCCAATGCTCGCGATGGAGGCACCCGCCGGGATGCCTGTGCCCGTCACTGACATGCCGACGAGCAGACCATCTGTCGAAGGCACATTGATCGTGGCGCTGCCGATCGTGGTGGAGGCTCCCGCGAGTGAGAAACCCGATTTGAAGGTGCCCACCACCTCGTCATCCGCCTTGCCATCGACGGGAGAAGCCGTGGCGGAAGTATCCCAGCCATGCTCCACCACTTGTTCGCCAGGAAGGTCAAAAACCCCGTTCCGGTTTAGGTCAATGAGCACCCTGGCCCGGTCATCCGCGTCGAGTTGGAAGCGGTAACTGCCAGCCGTCGTCGGATGCAGATAGGTCTCAAACGTCTCGGAATAATTATCCGGCGAGTTCAGGTGTGAAATCGTCGTCGCATTCGGCGTGCCGTAGATCCAGTCATTGTTCACCGCCTCCG
Source organism: Verrucomicrobiaceae bacterium (assembly GCA_016795465.1). Classification (GTDB taxonomy): domain Bacteria; phylum Verrucomicrobiota; class Verrucomicrobiia; order Verrucomicrobiales; family Verrucomicrobiaceae; genus Prosthecobacter. The sequence continues at coordinate 200,089 of JAEUHK010000051.1, forward strand.
CACGCTCGATCAGCCCTGGATGAATGGGCAGGATGCTGAAAAAGCAGGTGCTCGTGCTGTTCGTAGGCAGCCCGGCCCCTGGCGGCAGGGCGATGGTGAAGGTCGCAGCCGTCTTTGCCGTCACGAGAAAGTTTTGGTGATTGTACACCGCCGTGTTCAGGTTCCCGCCGTTGAAGGAGAATTTCACCATCGTCGTGTTCGGCGTGAGCGCCGCCAGCAGCGTCGCCAGACGCGTGGGGGACACACCCGTCGGCGTGATCACCGCCGCGCCGGTGAAGTTCGGGGTCGTGCCCGCGCGGGTGTACTGGTAGTTCCCCGAGTCGCCAAAATTCGCCGCGTGCGCGTAGAGGCTGCTGCTGTGGTCATAATACCGTGCCAGGAGTCCCGTCCCGCTGGCTGCCGTGGAATTCGCGATGATTACCGTGGCGGCCGTTTTGGCCGGATCGAGGGCATATTCGCCCGCGCCGCTCGCGGCCAGGGTGGCCGTGACGGACTCGCTGCCCTCCACACTGGCATCCGGGGAGGGATTGACCATGATCTGGCGGCTGTTTTCACCGGGGGCGAAGACAATGGTGCTGGAGGGCGACGCGGAGAAATCTCCCGGGGCGGTCGCCGTGCCGGAGAGGCTGAAATTCACCGTCGAGGGAATCAGCTTGCGTGTGCGGCTCACCGTGAACGCGCCTGCCTGCGGGCCATCTTCCGAGGCCAGTGTGGTGGAGCTCACGATGCTCACCACGTCCGGAGCAGCCACCTCCGCATTGATCTGGGCACCGTCATTGGTGCCGTCGCCATCGCTGTCCGGATTCATCGGGTCCAGGCCCGTGCGGCTCTCTGCCCAGCTCGATACACCATCGCTGTCCCCGTCCACATCCGAGACCTCCAGCTTGTAGAAACGCATGTTGCCGGGCGCACGGGCCACGGTGAGGTAATGCGGCGTGCCGGGCAGGCTATCAGCCGGAGGGATATACTCGGTCGTGCCGGGTGCCGGAGCGATGCCGTTAATCCCCGTAAAGGCGACCGGCGTGCTGTAAGTTCCATTCAGCGCCGTATCCGTCATCACGCGATATTTTTTCCAGCCCTCCGAGTCGAAGTAGAAGGTCACCGAGCCAGCGGAGACGATGGTATTGCCCACCTTCAGGCAGTCCCCCGGCTTGCGCGGGTCGGTTCCGGCGATGGATTCGACCAGGTTTGAGCAGCCGTCACTGTCCGTATCGGCGGAAGCGGAAAGGCCCCAAGCGTTGTAAATCGCCTGCCAGATGTCGCACATGCCATCCGCACTGCCCTGGCCGGGGCCGGTGGAAAAATTGTCCGTGGAGGCGTGCACGGAAGATATTCCGATAAGGACGGCGGCCAGCAGGCCGGAGACGTGACGCGGGGCGAAACGGTTTTTCATGGTGGAAAGGGCAGATCTTCAATGCCTTCGTCGCGAAGCCGAGTTGACAGGTTGGCGGCTCTTCGAAGAGAGGGCGATTCGGTGTGCTATAACAGCTTTTACCGGATTTAGTCTCTGAGCGTCAATAACAAACTCGCC
>JAEUHK010000081.1 GCA_016795465.1 Verrucomicrobiaceae bacterium
GGAATACTGGTAATCATGCGGCAGGGCCAGCGACTTGCTGTCCGTGCGGTCGAGGACGGTGTTGTAGCGCAGCGGGCGGAGGATCTCGGTCATCGCCTTGCTCATATCCTTGCGCTCGATGCCTTGGGGGATCATCGCGGCGATGTCCGTGGTGGCCTTCGTCTTCTTGCCCTTGGTCTTGCTGGCTTTGTCCCCGTAACCGCCACCGAAGACGCTCGCGAGCAGCGGATTGCTGAGGCCGTTCGTGCCGGTCATGCCGTAGGTGTGCGCGGCCATCTGGTAGTAGTCCATCTGCGTCCACTTATCGAACGGATGGTTGTGGCACTGGGCGCAGACCATGCTGGTGCCGAGGAAGATCTGCGTGGTGACCGCCATGTTATCGAGCGGCATGTTGTAATCGCGCAGGTAGAAGCCCACCGCGCCGTTTTCATAGGTCTTGCCGCTCGCGGTGACCATCTCGCGCACCAGCTTGTCGTAGGGCACGTTGTCAGCGAGAGCTTTGCGGAGCCAGTTGTTGTAGGCGGCGCCGGCTGGCTGGCTGTTGCCGACTGCGAGCTGGGTGCGGAGGCGGAGGATGTCGGCCCAGTAGTTGAAAAAGTTCTGCGCATAGCCGTCGGAGGCCAGCAGCTCATCGATCAGCTTGGCACGCTTGTCCTCCGCCTTGTCGGCGAGGAAGTCGGTGGTCTCTTTGATCGTCGGGATGCGCCCGGCGATGTCGAGGTAGATGCGACGCACGAAGACCTCATCGCTCACGGGAGCGTTCGGCTGGAGCTTTTCCTTCGCCAGCTTGGCGAGGATGAGTTCGTCAATCTTTGCGGAAGTGGCCTTGAGGTCAGGCGCAGCGGCAGCGGACAGGGCAAAGCCAAATCCGCAAAGGACAGCGAGCAGGCTCAAAGAGGGCTTTTTCATGGGGAAAACAGGTTTTTGGGGGGACGGGGCGCGAAAACGCAGGCTTGCAGGCCCTCTTTCTCAATTTTGTGGCAAAAACAGCCAAAAACCGCTTAACGCCCCAAGCAGAACTCATGCCCCAGAACCGCCAGCGTGCTGATCGCCGCGGTTTCCGCCCTCAAAACGAGCGGCCCGAGCGTCACCGGCACGAAACCGGCCTGCTGCGCCGCAGCCTCCTCCTCCGGCGTGAAGTCCCCTTCCGGACCGATGAGCACGGCGACGGATGCCGGAGGGCTTGGCGGAGCGATCTGCTTGAGCGTGCGAGAGTGCTCACTGAGCGCCGGGATGAGTTTCAGGCTGGCTTCGATGCCCGGCACGAGACTGCGGAAGGCTTTCGGTGCCTCCAGCCGCGGCACAAAGGGCGTGTGGCATTGCTTCGCGCTTTCGATCATGTGCCGTCGCCACTTGGCGAGCTTTTTATCCACCTGCGAGCCATCGAGATGGATGACCGTGCGCTCGGTGATGACTGGCTGCACGCTCGCCGCCCCCAGCTCGACGGCTTTTTCGAGCAGCCACTCAAACGGCTCCGCTTTGATCAAAGCTGGAAACAGATGAATCGCGGTCGCGAAAGGCTCGACGCGGCTTTCGGAGGTCACACGAGCGTGAACGGCGTGTTTCGAGACCTCGGTGATCTCGCACACGGCCACTCGTCCTTCGCCGTCGAAGATCTCGACGGCATCGCCGGGCTGCTTTCGCATCACGCGGGCGCAATGCGCAGCCTCGTCATCCACCAGCGTGAGCGGTGACGAGGCCCATGCGGCGGCGGGGAGATGAAAACGCGGGAGGGACATGCGGAGCGGCCATGCAGTGGCTTCGTTCGCGAGAGTCTTCAAGCTGAAGCCGTGCCCGTTGCGGCGGGCGTGGCGGCATCTATGCTGCAGCCTTGCTTTACGACGCGCACAATCACCTGCAGGACGAACGCCTTGATCCATGGCGTGAGGAGATCATCGCGATGATGCCTGCCACCGGACTCGGCGAGATGATCGTGAATGGCTCGTGCGAAGAAGATTGGCCGCAGGTGGCGGAGCTGGCCCGTCGGCTGCCGTGGGTGCGGCCGGCCTTCGGTTTGCATCCGTGGTATGTGAAGGAACGCGGGGCTGCGTGGCTCGCAACGCTCCGCGAGCATCTTCAAAGCCATCCGCAGGCCGTGGTCGGCGAGACGGGCTTGGATCGCTGGATCGAGAATCCGGACATCGAGGCCCAAATCGAGTGCTTCAAAGCCCAGATCGCTCTCGCGGTGGAGTTCGACCGGCCGATCACGATTCATTGCCTACGGGCCTTTGGTCTTCTCGATGAGGTTTTGAGGTCGGTGACAATGCCGCGACGCGGTTTCCTGCTGCATTCGTATGGTGGGCCCGCGGAGATGGTGCCGGGCTTTGTGAAGCTGGGGGCTTATTTCTCGATCAGCCCTTACTTTGGCCATCCTCGGAAGGCGGCGCAGCTTGCCACCTTTGGCCGCATCCCGCTAGACCGGCTGCTCGCGGAAACGGATGCGCCGGACATGCATCCACCGCCGGAGCTGAACCCGCACCCGCTGACGGATGCCGCCGGCAAATCACTGAACCACCCGGCGAACATCCTCGTGAGCTATGATTTGATCGCCCGGCAGCATGAAATCACCCGCGAGACCGCGGAAGAGGTCGTCGCAGCGAATTACGCCCGGCTTTTTGGAGCTTGAAGCGGCCCGCTCCCTGCTTCATGCCAAGAGTTGCCCCCAACCGCCATGCCCATGCGCAAAACCAAAATCCTCTGTA
>JAEUHK010000098.1 GCA_016795465.1 Verrucomicrobiaceae bacterium
GTCCAAAGGCCCTCCGGCATGTCTTTCTTCTTCTCGCCGAGTTCATCGACGCTGCGTTTTTTGAAAAATCCCATGGTGCTTTGGTTTGGCGTTCAGGCGAATCCGGCATGGAGGACCAGTCTTGAGCGGCTCTCCCCGAAATGGCACTCGCGGGAGCGGCAGAGAGGGGTGAGCCTCCCGGCCAACGCACAGGACCGGACCAGCCTGAACCGGTCGCGGAGGACGATGCTAGCCGCGTGCCACGGTGATGACCACCACTTTTTCAGCCCCACCCGCATTCTTAAGCACCCGGGCGCACTCGCTTGTGGTGCTACCCGTGGTCAAAACATCGTCCACGAGGAGGATTTTCCGCCCTTTGAGCTCTTGGACATGTCTGTGCCACCACCGCGGCTGGCGGATGCGGAAGGCCCCGCGGAGGTTTTCCTGCCGCTGACGCCGGTTGAGGTTCGCCTGCTTCACCGTTGGCAGGGTGCGTTCGAGGACCTCAGCCGCCGGAATGCCGGTGAACTGGGCCAAACGCATGCACAGCTCCCAGCTCTGGTTGAATTCGCGGTCCGATTCACGCTCCGGGTGCAGCGGCACGGGCACGAGCAGCCACTGGGCGAGGTCTTCATGCTTCAAACGCTCCTCCTCCAGCACGCGACGCAGCAGCACGGCCAGCGAAGCTCTCAAATGCAGCCTTCGCCCATATTTAAAGCGGTGAATGAGCTCCCGCACGGGGCCTCGGGCCGTGCAGGCGGCCACGGCGAAGTCGAATTCGAGCTTCAGCCCCTCGCAGTTCGAGCATCGAAAAGCGTTCGTGAAGGCTCCGTCATACATTTCGCCGCACTTCGAGCAGTAAGGCGGCACCTGTGGCTCAATCGTGTCGAGGCACGCTTGGCAGAACCAATTCGCTTCTTCATGCCGTTCCGCCATCGCTGGCAGTGGCTCCGCACAGGCCACGCACACCGGCGGAAACACCAAACCCTCCGTCGCCCGCATCAACGGCCCCGCCAGCCGCCACAGGGCGGAGGGAGGTCGTGGGCCGGGGTAAGACATGGCGACATTCTCAAATGCGAATTGAAGCCGTCAAACTCCCTGCGTACATCCTCGCATGGCCACCATCGGCACCCCGCTTTCCTCCACCGCCACCAAAGTCATGCTCCTCGGCTCCGGGGAACTCGGCAAAGAAGTCGTCATCGAGCTGCAACGCCTCGGCTGCGAGGTCATCGCCGTCGATCGCTACGCGAACGCCCCCGCCATGCAGGTGGCGCATCGCAGCCATGTGATCTCCATGCTGGATGGCGAAGCATTGCGCCGCCTCATCGAGGTGGAAAATCCCTCGCTCATCGTGCCGGAGATCGAGGCCATCGCCACCGACACTCTCGTCGAGCTCGAATCGCAGGGCCTCAATGTCGTTCCGACGGCTCGTGCGGCCAAACTCACGATGAATCGCGAAGGCATCCGCCGCCTCGCCGCGGAAGATTTGGGCCTCAAAACCTCGCCGTATGTGTTTGCCAGCACGGAGGAGGAGTTCCGCGCCGCCATTGAAAAGATCGGCATGCCCTGCGTGGTGAAGCCGATCATGAGCAGCAGCGGCAAAGGCCAGAGCGTCGTCAAAACCGCATCGGATATCGATTACTCGTGGAAGTATGCGCAGGAGGGCGGACGTGCCGGAAAGGGCAAAGTCATTGTCGAAGGCTTCGTCGAGTTCGATTACGAGATCACCATGCTCACCGTGCGTCATGCCGGCGGCACGTCGTTTTGTGCTCCAGTCGGTCACACCCAGATCAAAGGCGACTATCGCGAGTCCTGGCAGCCGCATCCGATGTCCAAAAAGGCTCTCGAAGCCGCCGAGCACATGGCCGGAGCCATCACCGGCGCTCTCGGAGGTCGCGGGCTCTTCGGCGTGGAGATGTTCATCAAAGGCGATGACGTCATTTTCAGCGAGGTCTCGCCTCGTCCGCACGACACCGGCCTCGTCACACTGATCTCGCAGGACTTGAGCGAGTTCGCATTGCATGTGCGGGCTATCCTCGGCTTGCCGATTCCGAACATTCACCAGCACGGCCCGAGCGCGAGCTGCGCCGTGCTCGTCGAGGGCGAATCGAGTCAGGTGCGCTTCGGCGGTCTCGACAAGGTGCTCGCGGAGCCTGACACGCAGGTGCGCCTCTTCGGCAAGCCAAACGTCAGCGGCCAGCGTCGCATGGCGGTGACCCTCGCCCGTGCTGAAAACATCAACGAAGCCCGTGCGAAGGCTCATCGAGCCGCCCAGGCGATGCAGATTCAGCTTTAACGGCCGATCGAAATGCTCCCGCGGATGCCAGCGGGCAGGGCAGGTGGCGGCGGGGCAAACATCGGGCCCACAGCAGGCACGGCTCCCACGCCCACGCCGATGCGCACGCCGCCTCCCACATTGAAACTGCCACCCACGGTGTAGCCGGGGCGTGCGTAGCCGAGCGAGGGAGAAATGGGCGGATACCAGCTGTAGCCACCGCTTTGCGGGATGTAGATGCCGCTCGTGCCGGGCACCACGGGGGCGATGCCCACGCCATCCCAGCCACGCGGGCGATACGGCGCTCCATTCACCACCGGGCCGTAGATCGGCGACATGTTCGGGAAGCCGACGGCGCTGGTGTAAAAGCCCTGCGCCGGCATCCAGACCTGCTGTTGATAGGCTTGCTGCTGTTGCTGCGCCTCGATCTCGGCGTAGCGCATCGCCGTGGCGAACTGCGCGGCCTCGATGGCCTCCTGCTGGCGGGCGAGATGCTCCTGCACGCGTTTTTCGCGTTCCTTGCGCTGCTCGGTGATCTTCTTCGAGTAGGCGGCGGCCTTCTTCGGGTCGTAGCCATACTTTTCACGCATCGAAGACGGCAGGTCGGTGAACAAAATCTTCGCCGCGCCTTTGCGATGCGTGAAGGAAATGCCGTCCGGATGCACCTGCGCGATTTTGCAATCCACGTAGGTCTTGCCGCGGATGGTGGTGATGGTGTCAGCGGCGGCTCCGGCGGAGAATCCGGCGAGAGCGGCGAGGGTGAGGATCAGCGTTCGGTTCATGGCATGCCTCCAAGTGAATAAGCGGGCGCATCATCCCGGACGGACGCGGAGGCGTCCAGCGCGGCATTTGCGCGAAATTATGGCGAAGTAGTCAGGCGGCGTTGACACTCAAGGCCGCCCGGACGCTCAAAACACGGCGTTTCAGGCCATGGGGCAGCTCAGCCAGAAGGTCGTCGTGTTGTTCTCCGAGGCCACGCCGAGCTGGATGTTCATCTGGTGGCTCAGCATCGCCGCGATGGTAAGACCGAGGCCGAGGTGGTTGCTGTTCTTCGAGCCGTGGAAGGGGCGGAAGATCTCCTGAATCTTCTCCGGAGCGATCTGCGAGCCTGTGTTGCTCACGAGGACGTCCACGCGGCGTTGCTCGGCCGGCGTGATCACACCCGGGCCGCAGATTTTCAGAGCGCAACGGCCGGCACCCTTCTGGGCGGCCTCCGCGGCGTTCTTGAGCAGTTCCATCAGCAGTTCCTTGAACTTGCTGGAGTCCACCAAGATCGCGGGAAGGCCCGCCTGCACATCGGCTTCGAGCTGCACGCCCGCTTTTTGAAACGGGTCCATGACCGCTCCCTCGATCAGGCCGAGGTACTCGTTCAGATTGAGCCCCTGGGGGGTCAGCTTGGCGCAGCCGCCGGCGGAGCGGATGCGCTCGCTGAGGCTCGTCACGCCCACGGAGGCCTCGCGGATGTGCTGCATGTTTTCGGCGACACCGGGATCGAGGTCCTCGGTCATCAAAATGAGGCTGCTAAAGCCCTGGATGACCGCGAGGAGGTTGTTCAGCTTGTGCGTGAGGCCGCGGAGAAGTTCCTGGTGGAAGCCCTCGCTGTGCTCATTGCCGAGGTTCAGGGAAGTGGGGAAGTAGAACTGCATGGCGGCGGTGCGTGTGTGGGTAAAAATCCGGCCCAGTGATGCAGCGGGCAGGAGCGAGGGCAAATCCGATTTTGCACCCCGGACATCCCGCCCCCCCCGCGCCCGGCCGCGCCGGGGCGGCCAAAGCCCC
>JAEUHK010000103.1 GCA_016795465.1 Verrucomicrobiaceae bacterium
GGCTTTGTTTTGCTCGCGAATGGCAATCCCAATCCTTTGCTGGCATCGTATAGCATTCGAATGAGTCCTGCCCTGACTGTCAGTTCCCTCACCAAAGCCTATGCCGAACGTCCCATCCTGCGCGGTGTGTCGTTTGCACTCCCGGCAGGCGAGCGTGCGGCGCTGCTCGGACCTTCCGGCAGTGGCAAGACAACACTCTTAAATTGCATCGGCGGCGTCGATCGAGCGAACAGCGGAGAGGTCATTGTGGCAGGTGAGAAGCTGCATGCACTCGACGCGGACGGTTTGGCGCGAGTCAGGCGCACGCGGATCGGCACCGTGTTTCAGTTTTTTCATCTGCTGCCGACTTTGACGGCAGCGGAGAATGTGGAATTGCCCCTGCAATTGCTCGGCGTGGGTGCCGAGGAGCGTGAAAGCCGCGTTCGGGATCTGCTGGAGCGTGTCGGCGTGTCGCATCGCGCCTCGGCGCTGCCTTCGGAGCTTTCGGGTGGCGAGATGCAGCGCGTGGCGATTGCACGCGCGGTGATTCACCGGCCGGCGCTGCTGCTGGCGGATGAACCGACGGGGAATTTGGATTCGCACACAGGCTCGCAGGTGCTCGACTTGCTGGCGGAGATCGTGCGAGAGACGAATGCGGCCTTGTTGATGGTCACCCACAGCGAGGAGGCAGCGAAACGATGCGGTCGGGTGCTGCGCATGCGCGACGGGGAACTGATCGAGTCATGATCACGCGCCTCATTCTCGAGAAGTGTGCGCTGAGGCACTGGCGGCTGGCGTGGCGGCAGCAGGTGATGCTGATGCTGATCTTGGCGCTGGGCTCGGGCGTGTATCTGGCGATGCGGCTGGCGAATCGCGCGGCGCTGTCGGGCTTTGAGCAGTTTACCAGCGGCATTACTCGACAGGCGGATTTCACGATCACGGGGACGACAGGCTCTTTGAACGAAACGTGGCTGCGTGAGATGCGTGATGCCCTCGCGGAGCGTCCGGTGCATTTGCTGCCGGTGATTGAGGAGACAGTGATGCCGTTTGAAGAAGGTAAAGCGGTCGAAATCGGCTCCGGCGTGACGTGGAAGCTTGTGGGAACCGATTTTGTGAGTTTGCTCAATTTGCGCGGGGAGGCTCCGGCGGGCCTGAAGGGCGATGTGAAGGCGGCGGAGGGTGTTTTTGTGAGCGCGAAGCTGCGCAAAGCCGTGGGCGATGAGATTCGCGTGGTGATGCACGAGCAGGTGGTTCCGCTCAAAGTGGCCGGTGTGGTCACGGAGCAGCCGGGCGTGCCGACGTTGCCTGAAACGATGCTGCTCATGGATCTGCCGGCGGCGCAGAAGCTCATGCGGCGTGAGGGCAAAGTGGATCGCGTGGAGGTGGTGGTGACGCGTGGAGAGGCTTTTGCTCATTTGCGCGAGGAAACAGGCGAGGTGTTGAGCAAGCTGGCAAATCAGCGCTGGCAGGTGAGCGGCGCGGAGGATCGTCGAGCACTGGCGGGAACGATGACGGAGGCGTTTCGGCTGAATCTGACGATCCTGTCGCTGCTGGCGTTGTTTGTGGGCGGTTATCTGATTTTCCAAGCGCTGGATGGCGTGGTGATCCGGCGTCGCGAGGAGATCGGCGTGCTGAAATCGCTCGGCGTGACGGACGCAGTGATTCAGCGGGCGTTTTTGATCGAGGCGCTGCTGCTGGGTGTGATCGGCGGCGGGCTGGGTTTGCTCGTGGGCTGGCTCGGAGCGCAAGCGGCGGTGGGTGGCGTGAGCAAGACGGTGAATGCGCTGTATGGTGCATCGAGCGTGCAACGCGCGGACCTGCATTTCGGTGAAGCCATGCTGAGCATGGGCATCGCCATCGTGACGAGCCTGATCGCGGCCTGGTGGCCGGCGCGTGAGGCGTCGCGGACGCCGCCGGTTCATATGCTCGGACGCAAAGCAGCCGTTTTCAGCGGTGGTGGCTGGTGGCGGGCGGAGTGGCTGGGATGGGCGCTGATGGCCGTGGCGATGGTTTTGGCTCAAATCGGTGCCTGGAGACTCAGTGGCGGCACGCGAGTGCCGCTGGCGGCTTATGCGGCGGCGTTGTGCTGGCTGCTCGGCACGGGTTTGGCAGCGGCGAAGCTCATGGGGCCGATGCGTCAGATGGGACGGATGTTTGATGGGGTGACGCTTCGCCTCGGTCTCAGCCATCTGCGCAGGCCCACGGTGAGGCATCGCTTCGCGGTGGCGGCGCTGGCGAGTGCGGTGGCGATGACGGCGGGCATGGCGATCATGGTGTCGAGTTTTGATGGAACGATGCGTGGATGGATCGAGCGGAGCATGAAGGCCGATTTGTATGTCTCGAGCGCCGGCGCTCAAAGCGCGAGCAGCACGCATCAGATCAGCGCGGCGACCATCGAGGAGCTGCGAGCCATGCCGGAGGTGGCGGAGGTGGCCACGCTGCGGGCGCGTGGCATCACCTTGAAAGGTGCGCCGACGATGGTGCTGGGTGTGGATGGTCCGTTCACGCAGCGGCAGGATGCGTATGCGTGGGTGAAGGCCCCGGGAGTGGCGGAGTGGTGGAAGGATGGAGGGGCGATCATCAATGAGAGCTTTGCGGAGCGCTTTGAAGTGGATGCGGGTGATGAGTTGGAACTGCCGGGCGGGCATCGCGTGCGCATTCACGGCATTCAGGCGGATTATGGCAATGAGCGTGGCGCGGTGACGATCTCGGAGAACACGTTTCGCGAATGGTTTGAAGGTGAGATGGCGTGGCGGGTGGCTTTGATGCTGAAACCGGGTGTGGATGCCGAGGCGGTGGCGAAACGCATCGCGGAGGCGAATCCGGGGCTTTCTGTGTTCACGAATGCGCATCTGCGTCGCGAGGCGCTGCGCATCTTCCGGCAGACATTTTCGGTGACGTATGCGCTGGAGGTTATCGGCGTGTTTGTCGCGGTGGCAGGCCTAGGTTTGGCGCTGGCGAGCTTGCTGTTGGAGCGTCGCGCGGATCTGAGCACGCTGCGTTCGCTGGGCATGACAGGTCGGCAGATCGCAGCGACGAGTGCCTGGGAAGGCGCGGGCGTGGCGATGGCGGGCGCGGTGATGGGATTGATCTCGGGCGGCTGGCTCGGCTGGCTGCTCATCTACCGCGTGAACAAGCAGTGCTTCGGCTGGACGCTCGGTTTTGCGATGCCGTGGGGGCAGTTTGGCGTGCTGATGCTGGCGGTGGTGGGCGTTGGAGCGCTTGTTTCGGCCATGGTGGGGAAGTGGGCAGCGAAAATGAAATGGGAGGAACAGGAATGAACACGAATGGTACATCGCGAACGCGGCAGCGTCCTGGAGTGCTCCAGCCCTCTGGAGCTTTGCGAGGGCCTGGAGACGTTCGAAAGCGCCGGAGGGCCGGCGCACTCCAAAACGCTCTCGCGATGCTTGTCTGCTGTTTTGCTGTTTCAGCCCATGCTCAGACGACACCGGACGGCTTTGCGATTCCGCAGAAGGGGCGTGTGTTTGAGTTTCCGAAGGATCATGGGAGCCATGAGGCGTTTCGCACGGAGTGGTGGTATCTCACGGGGCATCTCGATGGGGTGGATGGACGGCGCTTTGGCTTTCAGGTGACGTTTTTCCGGCAGGCGGGACGTGGTGCGGCGAGTGGAAAAGTTTCGCATCTGCATTTGGCGCATGCGGCGCTGCTCGATGCGGCGAGCGGGCGGTTTTGGCATGAAGAGAAGCTCAACCGCGAAGGCTGGGATGCGTTTTCATCGGATAAGACGCTCGATGTGCGAAACGCGAACTGGTCGCTGAAGCTCGATGAGGCGACGAATCGAATCTCCGTGGCCGCGACGGTGAAGGCGGAGGCGGTGTTGAAGCTGGAGCTGGAGGCGGTGAAGCCGCTGGTGGTGTTTGGTGAGGATGGTGTTTCTCGAAAAGGTGCGAACGAAAGCGCGGCGAGTCACTACCTGACCTTTCCGCGGCTGAAGGCGACGGGCAGCGTCAAGGTGGGAATGCAGGAGCATCGCGTGAGCGGCGAGGCGTGGATGGATCATGAGTTCAGCAGCTCGCAGCTCGATGAAGGCCAGGCAGGCTGGGACTGGGCGGCGATCCAGTTGAAGGATGGTCGTGAGATCATGGTGTATCGCATGCGGCGCACCGATGGCAGCACGGACGCGGCTTCGACGCTGACGTGGATCGCGAAGGACGGCGATTTGAAGAAGGCGGTTTTTGAGTGGAAGGCTCTCTCGACGTGGAAGAGTCCGCACAGCGGCGCGGCGTATCCGAATCGAGTGCGCATCGAAAGTGAGGGCAGTGTTTTCGAGCTGCGTCCGGTAGCGCAGGATCAAGAGCAGGGCGGCTCGATCACGGGTCTGCCGTATTGGGAAGGAGCCTGCGATGTGCTGGATGCACGCGGCGAGGTGATCGGGCGGGCGTTCCTCGAACTCGCTGGTTACGCGGGCGATTTGAAGAGGCATCTTGGCGGCACGCAGCAACAAAAAAGGCGGGAGTGACCTCCCGCCTTCGTTGTTGAATTACTCTCACCACCAGTAGCGGCGGTAGCTCGTGCTCGCGGGCCAGCCGACGGGCCGGTACACATAGCTCCAGCCGCTGTAGTGGCTCATCGGCCAGCCGTAGCTTTGGCAAGGACTGCCGTAGCTGTTGTAGCGTGAGTAGCCGGGCGACCGCCACTGCGAGGTGTAGGGGTAGGCGTAATAGTTTGAGCCATACCAAGTGGACCCATAGTAAGGCCGACCCCAGCCGTAGTTCGCATAGTAGGGCCGTGAGTGACGCGTGAAGAGACCGAGCAAGCCAAACGAGGCCGGCGAGCGGCCACCATAATAGGGCGAGCACGGATCGTAGCGGGTGTTGCGGAAGAGCCAGCTATTGGCCTGGGCGTTTTGCGTGGCACCGGCGACGGCGGAGGTCAGCAGCGGCGGGGTGGCATGCGAGCGAGCGATGCCGCTGCCGAGAACGCCAGAGCCGTAGGGTCTGGCGCAGGAGGTGAGGACCAAGGCGCACGCAGTCAAAGTGACCGCGGCAAGACGAGGAAGGAGCGTTTTCATAGTCGTCAGGGGTGTGACCACCGCCATGCCACCAGAAATCCGGGTGACTGACAAGCCCTGCGAGCGACTTTAAATCCACTCGATATGCTCGTTATGGAAAAACAGGCTCAAAAGCCCCAAAGCTGGATCGGGGAGCTGTCCACCGGCTTCTTGTGAGGCTCCTTGTGCAGGACGAGCTGGAGCTGCTTGGCCCACTCACGGATGGCAAAACGTGCCTGGCCCGTGGGATAGGCCTCCTGCACTGGAATCACGATGATGGTCTTCGCTTCTTCCTTGTCCGCGAATTCATACACGGGCTTTTTGCTCTTGGGCTCGATGAGGCGGCCTTCGATGGTGGTGGAGGCGCGGACAGGCTTCCAGATCAAATCACCCACGGCGGGAAAGGTGAGCAAATCGATCGTTTCACGAGCGATGAAGCCGGAGAGCGCATTCGGCTCCCACTCCAGCAAATGCAGGTCGAGGGTCATCGCGTCCTTCGAGGGCGCATCGACGACGGTGTAGCGTGGATGCTTCGCGCCCTTGAAGGCGCTCACGAATTTCTTGTGCGCATACTTCGCCAGCTCCTCAAGCTTCTTCTGGCGGCGTTTATCGCTGAACTCCACCTTCGCGAGGTAGTTCTGCATCGGCCGCACCGCATCGATGCTCACCGGAGCAATGTAGATCTGGGTCTTTTCGTCCGCGGCCGCCTGCAGCTTCTTGTCGTTGGTCCACCAGTTGCCGAGGAAGGGTGACTTCGAGCGGTCTTCCTTCAGCTCGTTGCCATGCGTGAGGAAGGCGGAGGGCTTCACGCTGACGGATGCCACCACGCTCTTGGCCGTCTTGCAGGAGCAGAGCAGCGAGGCGGCGAGGGCCAGAAGGAGGAGGCTGAGGCGGTGCATGAGAGTCAGGGGTGCGGCAGGCGTCAGGGGTGAGAGGCGGGGTGGGCGTTCTATTCCATGTACGCGGCGTGTTCTACCCCGGAACGATGCTTTTCACTCAAAAGATCGTGTGACGGTTTGCGCCCGGAATGCCCGGGTGGTAGCTTTCCGCCCTTTTTCGCGCCCCCATGGCCTGGCTCTCCTTCATCGGCACCCTTCTCCTCGTCGTCCTCGTCTTCAATCTCATGATCGTCGTTCATGAGTGGGGCCACTTCCTCGCCGCCCGCTGGCGTGGGCTGAAGATCGACAAGTTCTACGTCTGGTTCGGCAAGCCGCTGTGGAAGAAGACCATCAACGGCGTCGAATACGGCCTCGGCACGATTCCCTTTGGTGGATTCGTGGCGCTGCCGCAAATGGCCCCGATGGGCGGCCTCGAGGGCGAGGTGGACCACGAAAACCTCCCCGCCATCACGCCGCTCGACAAGGCCATCGTCGCCTTCGCGGGCCCGCTGTTCAGCTTTTTGCTCGCGTGTGCTTTCGCGGTGGCCGTGTGGCAGTTTGGCAAACCGCAGAGCGAGGCGCATTCGACCACCATCGTCGGTCATGTGGCCAAGGGCAGCCCTGCGCAGAAGGCGGGCATCCTTCCGGGTGATGTCGTGAAAACCGTGGACGGCCATCCAGTGAAGCGTTTCGAAGGTCTCGTGGACAGCGTGCGCTGGAGCATGGTCGCCAGTGAAGGCGACACGATCCCGTTCGAGGTCGAGCGTGCCGGCCAGGCGGGTCTTTTGAAGTTTGATGTCGATCCGAAGGCTTGGGACAAAGCCGAGGGCGAGGGCGAAAAGCAGGAGAAGACCCCGTGGTGGAGCTTCATCTTCAAACGTCCTGAATTGCGTGATGTGGGCCTGCTGGGTCAGATGACGCCCGTCGTTGGCGGTGTCCGTGCCAACAGCCCTGCGGACGAGGCAGGTCTCAAACCTGACGATCTCGTCCTGAAGGCTGACGAAAACACGATGCGTAGCGCCGGTGATCTGGGTGATTACATCAAGGCCAATCCTGGAAAGACCATCCAGCTTCTCATTGAACGTGCCGGCAAAACCATGACGATTCCTGTCACGCCGCGCATCCCGGAGAAAAACAATCTCAAGGAACTCTTCAACGAAGAGTATCCCATGATCGGCGTCGAGTGGGATGTGGAAGGCCGCCGCATCACGATCAAGCCCGGCCCCTCACCTGTCGAGCAGGTGAGCGATGCCATGCGTCACATGGGAGCACTCGTTTCGAAGCTCCTTTCGCCGAAGTCGGACCTCAGCCCTGCGCACATGAGCGGCCCGGTGGGAGTCGGTCGCCTCTATTACAAGCTCTTCCAGCATCCGGATGGCTGGCGTCTCGTGCTCTGGTTCAGCGTCGTCTTCAACATCAACCTCGCCATCATGAACATGCTGCCTTTCCCGGTGCTCGATGGTGGTCACATCACCATGGCCGCGCTGGAAGCCATCCGCCGCAAGCCACCGACTGGCCGTCTGCTCGAGTATGTGCAAACCGCCTGTGCGCTCGCGCTCTTTGGCTTCTTGTTCTTCGTCACGCTCAAGGACACCGGCGACTTCTTCGGTGGTGGGAAAGACGATGGCAAGACGCTGAAGATCGAGTGGTTGCCGAAGGAAAAGCGTTCCGCGCAGCCGTAAGGCAGCGGCACTCGCGAAAGGATTTCATCTTCAACGCACGTTCACTGGACCCTTCCGGTTCATGAAACGTCTTCTGCTCTGCCTTTCGCTGCTCTCCAGCCTGCTCGCCGCGGCTCCGCCGAACTTCATCATCATCCTCGCCGATGATCACGGCTATGGCGATGTCTCCGCCTATCATCCCTCCGATGTGCGCACGCCAAACATCGACCGCATCGGCAGCGAGGGCATGCTCTTCACCGCGATGCGGGCCAACTGCACCGTGTGCTCGCCCTCGCGGGCGGCCTTGCTCACAGGTCGCTACGCGGACCGCGTGGGTGTGCCGGGCGTGATTCGCACGAAGCCGGAGGACTCGTGGGGCTACTTCAAGCCGGGCGTGCCCACGCTGGCGGATGAATTGAAGAAAGCAGGCTATCACACCGGCATCATCGGCAAGTGGCATCTCGGCCTCGAATCGCCCAACACCCCGAACGAACGCGGTTTCGACCACTTCCACGGCTTCCTCGGCGACATGATGGACAGCTACACCACGCACCTGCGGCATGGCATCAACTACATGCGGCTCAATCGCGAGGTCATCGAGCCTCAAGGCCATGCCACGGAGCTTTTTACCGATTGGGCCGCCGACTACCTCCGCGAGCGTGCGAAGGCCGTGAAACCCTTTTTCCTCTACCTTGCCTACAACGCCCCTCACTTCCCCATCGAGCCGCCCACCGAATGGCTCGCGAAGGTCAAACAGCGTGCGCCACAGCTCGATGAGAAGCGGGCGATGAACGTGGCCTTCGTCGAGCATCTCGATCACCATATTGGAAAAGTGCTCGATGTGCTCAAAGACACCGGTTTGGAGCAAAACACTGTCGTCGTCTTCAGCGCCGACAACGGCGGTTCCGTGCCGCACGCTCAAAACAACGATCCTTGGCGAGGTGGGAAGCAGGATCACTACGATGGCGGCCTGCGTGTGCCCTTCATGCTGCGCTGGCCGGCGCAAATCAAGCCCGGCAGCCGCAGCGACTACCAGGGCCTCAACTTCGATCTCTTCCCCACTTTCCTCGAACTCGCCGGCCTCCAACCTTCCCCGGAACTCGACGCCGTGAGCCTCGTGCCGCTTCTCCAAGGTGGTAGCATCACGAAGCCGCGAGATCTCTACTTCGTGCGTCGTGAAGGCGGTCGCCAATACGGCGGCAAAGACTACCAGGCCCTCATCCGCGGTGAATGGAAGCTCATGCAAAACGATCCCTTCAGCCCGCTCGAGCTCTACCACCTCCAAAACGACCCGCAGGAGAAGACCAACGTCGCCACGAAAGCCCCGAAAGTCTTCAACGACCTCGCCACCGCCCTCCGCGATCACATTCAGCGAGGCGGCAGCACGCCATGGCAAAAGCAGTAAAGCGCAAACACCACGCATTGCCGTCCGCCTCCACGCTCGTCATTCTCCGCCATGCCAGCCTTTACCGATCCCTTCAAAGAAGCCCGCGCCGCCACCGGCGTAATGCAGTGCCCGTTTCATGGCGAGAACATCACCATGATCCTGCGGCATGAAGACGTGCGGAAAGCCGCGAAGGATTGGGAGACCTTCAGCTCCAACGTGCCCTTCCGTGTGCCGATTCCTTCCGAGGAGGACGTGCGCAGCATGCGCCAGCTCCCTATCGAGACCGATCCGCCGGAGCACGGCGACTACCGCGCCATCGCCGAGCCATTTTTTACGCGCACGAAAGAGCCCGAGATGATCGCCAAGGTCGAAAACCTCATCGGCGGCATGCTCGCGGAGGCGATGAAGCGCGAGAGCATCGAGATCGTGCATGACTTTGCGCTCCCGATTCAATCCAAAGCCCTCACCTACCTGCTCAACACCTCCGAAAAAGAGGCGGACACCTGGATCGGCTGGGGCATCCACGTCTTCAAAGTCACCAACGGCGAGTTCAAGAAAGGCACCGTGCTCGAAGACTACCTCACGGCGAAGTTTGACGAAGTCGAAGCCAATCCCGGCGATGACTTTTTCTCCGCCCTCGTGAAAGCCGAGTATCGCGGCCGCAAGCTCACGCGTGAAGAATGCATGGGCTATGCGAACCTCGCCTTCGCTGGCGGTCGTGACACGATCATCCTCACCATCGCCTGCGCCATCGGTTACCTCGCCGAGCATCCCGAGGCGCTCGAATACCTCCGCGAGGACCCGAAACGCATCACCCTG
The DNA here is from genome assembly GCA_016795465.1 of Verrucomicrobiaceae bacterium. Lineage (GTDB taxonomy): Bacteria > Verrucomicrobiota > Verrucomicrobiia > Verrucomicrobiales > Verrucomicrobiaceae > Prosthecobacter. The sequence goes on from JAEUHK010000103.1 coordinate 9,736, forward strand.
GCCAGCGAGGAGTTTTTCCGCGTCTTCATGCCGCTCACCCACATCGGCCGCGTCTGCCCGAAGGACACCGACGTCAACGGCGTCACCGTCAAAGCAGGTGAGCGCATCTCGCTGTGCTGGTCCTCGGCCAATTTCGACGAGACCGCCTTTCCGCAGGCCGACGAAGTGCGCCTCGACCGTAAACCCAACCCACACCTCAGCTTCGGCTTCGGCACCCACCTCTGCCTCGGTGCCCCGCATGCGCGACTCATCCTGCGTACGCTGCTGAAGTTCTGCTGCGACCACGTCAAACGTATCCACCTCATCAGCGCCACCGAACGCGTCGAACATGAAGCCAAATTCGACCGTACCCTCGGCTACGACTCGCTCGTGGTGCGCCTTGAGTAGGTTGGGAATGTTCGGCGAATGGGATATCGCATCGCGTGAAGGCTGGTTCGCCGAACTTCCCGACATCTTTGAGCGCGTTCGAAGGCTTCACACGCTTCCAAACGTCGGGAAGTTTGGCGAAGGATGGCAAAGAAGAACATGATGACTTTGTCCGCCAAACCTTCCCAACCTACGGGTAAATTCACGACTGCTCGCTGCGATACGCGGCGGGCGAGGTGTTCCGATACTGGCGCATCATGCGGCTGAAGTAGTGGCGGTTCACTAGGCCGCAGGTCTCGGCGATGGCCTCGATGCTGTCGTCGGTATGGCGGAGGAGTCGGCAGGCTTCGTCGAGGCGGTAGTCGAGCAGGATGCGCATCGGCGGCTGGTTCACCTCCTCTTTGAAGAGATGGTTCAAATTGCGCACGCTGAGCCCGGCATGGCGGGCGATTTGATCAGCGGTGAGCTTCAGGCCGAGATGCTGGTTCATGAACTCCATCGCGCGAAGCACTCGCGCATCGAGCCGCTGCTGCTCCCACACGCTGGCGGGCAGTTTTTTCACGAACTCGCTCACGAGCTGGATGCTCACCCACGGAAATCGCACGCTTTGCGGCTTCGCGCCGAGTTTGATGAGCTCGTTGAGCATCGTCTTGTGCGCCGTGGACGCGGAAAAGGCGTAAATGCCCGGCGCGGCACGATCCGCGACGGGGCCGAGATTGAAATGGCAGTACCATTTGCTGAACGGCCGCCGCGTGGTCGTGCTAAACGTCGTGCGTGGCGGGATCAGATACACGGTTCCCGGTTTCAGCACGGTGCTCACGCCGTCGATCTCTACCACGCCGCCCTCCTGCATCGGCCAGTAGAGACGCCAGTAAGGATCATTCAGGCGGCGCAGCTCCCACTGTTGGAGCTCGATTTTGCGGGTGGTGAGGATGTCCACCGTCACGCCCGGCAGCGCCACGCTGCGATGTCCCTGCACGCGATGCGCCGACCCGGCGGGCACGACACTGAGGATGGAGGGCTTGTCTGGCATGCGGTTTTGCGGAATCGGATACAAGCCTGTCAGGAACGCCTCGCGGCATCAAGCGGTCTTTGGCGGAGATTCGACGGTCTTGGGGTTCAAGCCTTCTCGCAGAGCCTGCGGCAGCCGCTCAAAGCCACACGCGGCTCCCACCAGCGCTCCGACGACGGTGCCGCGATGGCAGTTGTCGCCACCGACCATCGTGTTGGCCACGACGGCGGCCTCGAAGTCATCGGCATACTTCCACGCGAGGTAGAGCGCCGCAGGAAACGATTCGCGGATGTAGCACGCGGGGCTCACATGACGGCCGATCACGACCAAATCGGGCTCTTTGGACCACAGCGCGGCTTTTCGTTCGGAGAACCAACGGCTGCCGTGATGCAGGATTGTCTCGCGCAGCGGTTCGCCGAGCATCAGCGCCAAAAGCATGCGCGTGAGTGTTTTGGCCGCGTCGAGCATATCGGCATCGCCGTGCGAAAAGCCCACATGCTCCACCACCGCGGCGGGAGCTTCTTTGCCCAGGCGGGCACACAGCAAACCGACGCCTGCGAGGCCGCCGATGTGTACATCCGCGCCGCCGCAGCGCTGCGGCTTCCAGCCACGCGCCAGATGCGTGAAAAAGTGCCGGTGATACTCCTCCACATACGTGTCGCGATGCTTCCCCGGCGTGAGCATGAAGTCGATGTAGCGCTGCAGGTAGTCATCGAGGTCGTAGCCACCTTTCGCGGTGAGCGATTCATCCAGCACGCGCACGAGCTGGAGGTTCAGCGTGTTTTCGCCCGCTCGCAGAAAGGGATGATAATGCATGCCCGGCTGACCCCAGTATTGAGCCTGCTCGCGCAGGATGTCGCCGCGCTCATTCAGCGGCGTGTAGCTGGAGCGCCACAGGATGCTGTCCGGATGCAGCCGCTTTGGCGCGAGGTAGCTGCGGATGATGCCATAGTCGCGCTGCAAGGCTCCGCGGTCGTAATACCAGTGCGCCGGCATCGCCAGCGCATCTGCGATGTTGGCACCGATGACCATCCCGGCGCAGCGATCTTCGAGAACGTTGTTCATGATTCAAACGAGGTGTTTTGAGCAAACTCATGTCCTGCCAGCCACGCGTCTTCCACGCGTGAACGACGCAGCGCATCGCCGACAAAGTGCAGTCGCGGAGGCAAAGCGGGCGCGATCAACGGCGCATCGACCCGAGCGAGCCGCCAGCGATGCCCAAAAGCACCCGCAAAAGCCTCTGCAGGGATCTCCCAACGCTCCTCGACCATCGAGCGAACCAGCGCGGGATACTCCGCCGGCGGCTTTTCGAGATGCTCGCGGCTGAAGGCCTCGCCGAGATGCGCCACCAACACGGTGAAGCCCGGCGCGATGCGTCCCGGCTTGTGATTCTCGCAAGCCGTCCACGCCAGCGCCGTGCCCGGATGGCTGAACGCATACGTTTCACGCGTGCGACCGATCCACTCGCCGTGATAGGCCAGCGCGACCGCGAGGCACGGGATGTGGTCAAAGGCATGCTCGATGCCGAAAAGCCGGGCCGTCTGCGGCCACGGCGCGGTGCTCACCACGTGGTCAAACTCGGCCAAAAGAGTCCGCGCATCATCGATTTGGCATTCGGAGCGGATTTCGATGCCTTTCGCGAGTTCACGCGCGAGACGGCTGTTGCCATCGCGATGAATCCAGCGGCCCGAATCCGGCAATTCGCGGCCATTTTCATCGCGCACCGGCTTTTCCAGCCTCACCAAAGCATCTCCGCAGGCTGCGGTGGCTGCTTCGCGAAAGCGCTCATCCCGCATCGTGAAGTATTGCGCCCCGTGATCGATCACATGGCCTTCCCAACGCTTCGAGGCACAGCGACCTCCAAAGCCTCGCGACTTCTCCAGCAGCGTCACGGCCGCTCCGCGCTGCACGAGCCCGCGAGCCGCCGCGATGCCTGCAAGCCCGGCGCCGATGATGGCGATGCGTTTTCCTGAGAGGTCGTTCATGCATGGCACTACGCCCATGGGTGCCTCGCAGGATTTCTCCTCGCGACAAAAAACATCCCCGCCGGGCTCACTTCACGCTCGCGCACACCACCTCACCCGCGGCATTGCGCACATACACGCGGCCGTTGGCGAGCACGGGCACGCTCCAGCAGCGGCCGGTGAGCAGCGGCGTGCGGGAGATGGGCTCGAATTTCGCCGCGCTGGCCTTCGCGATGATCAGCTCGCCTTTGGCCGTCATGATGATCAGCTTGCCGTCCGCGGCCATGAGCGAGCAAAAGCCCACGTCAGCCGCATTCCACTTCTCCGCGCCGGTGGCAAAGTCGATGCACTTCAGCGAGGCCGTCTTGCTCTCATCGCCATCACTGCCGTAAAGATGACCGTCGAGCAGCACGCTGGAGTTGAACTGGTTCTTCATCACGCGGCTGCGCCACACTTCCGCAGGCTCCGCGGAGGCCAGATCGAGCAAGGCACAGCCTTTGTTGTAGCCGGAGGAGATGAAGAGCTTCGTGCCGCTGAGGATGGGATCCGCCGCGTTCACGCCGTAGCTCGTGTTCCAGGTGTGCTCCCACAAAACGGTGCCGTTGCTCGGATCGACCCCTTTGTAAGCCCGCCGCGTGCTCAGCACCACCTGCTCCTTGCCGTTCACGCGGATCAAATGCGGCGTCGAGTAGCCCGCGGTATCGGCTTCGGACTTCCACACAAGCTTGCCCGTGGCCTTTTCAAAGGCCGCGCCGTTCTGGCCGATGTTCAGGATCAAATGAGCGCCATGAATCAGCGGCGATCCCGAGAAACCCCACTCGGGAATCTCCGCGCCGGTCTCCGCGAGGAAGTTCTTCTGCCACACGATCTTGCCCGTGGCGGCCTCAAAGCAGATCAAATCACCCCAGCGGCTCAGATGCCAGGCCTTGTCCCCCTCGATCACCGGACCGGCGGAGGTGCCGCCTTCGTAGTACTTGTCGCCCAGCTCGGCCTTGTAGCTGTGTTTCCACACCGGCTTGCCCGTGGCCGCGTCAAAGCAAAACACCGTGTCCTGCCCGTCCGCATGCCCGCTGGTGAAAACACGGCCATCCGCCACCGTGAAGGACGCGAAGCCGATGCCCACCTGCGCGGTCCAAAGCTTCGTCACCTCCGTGCCCGCGAGTGTTTCAGTCGAGATGCCATCGCGGTTCGGACCCCGCCACACGGGCCAGTCAGCAGCGGGGGCGAGGGAGGCAAAGACGGCGAGGAAGAGCAGGGTCGTTTTCATGGGGCAAATCGGCCGCCAGTGTCGTGATGCGCCCGAATTGCTCAAGGTGAACTTCGCCGGCTAACGTAGAAGATGAGCCACGGAGGTAGATGGCGCGATTCCGGCGTAAGCCGGAATCGTGACAGCTACCGGAGTTGGCTCCATCGCTTTGTTAGGCTCAGTTTTCATTTCTGGATTCGAGAGAATGTCGTGCGCTCACCGCCGTAATCCAAGATCAATGCTCCGTCTTCAGTGAAGTCATATTTAGTCCGATCTTCACGTGGATGCGACGGCTGGTTCGAGAGGATATACCCATTCTCGGTGCGATATATGAGATTCATGATTCCGGTATTTCCGCCTTCCGTAATAGAATAGATCAGGCGACCGTCAGGAGTGAATTCAGAGACCGTGTCTTCTGCGGTGTCTATGGCAGTGGTAGTGATGAGCCGCCATTTGCCGAATAGCCGTTCGTCTAAGACTCTCTTGGGTTTTCGAAAGAAGCTGAACATGCTGATTTGTTTTGTTTTCTGCCTAACGCCTCGGATCAGGCGACGGCGAGCGCAAGACGTTGCTGACACGACAGATAGCCTTCGAGCCGTTGCCTGCATCCGTTTTGTTCGCCGTTGGTGGTTCCTGTGGTTCGGTCATGCACCTGCAATCTGCTCGAATGGTAGTGGTATCGGCGAGAGTAGAAAAGACAATCCGTCTTCATGTTGCTTCACGTGCCAAACAATCACCCCTTCGGTCGGAACACTGCCCCCGAATGGAAAAATGAAAGGTGGTAGCCATAGAAGTGATAGCCGTCCGGTCCCCTCCCAGCCGCCTTCATCGGTGAATCTCTTCTGAACTGCTGCCGAAAGTGCCTCACAACGATGGGCGTCAGTAATGACTCGATGTGGAGGGAGCAAAAAGTGAAGGTTGTCTATCCAGTCGTAGCCGTAGAAATGAAAACCGGCTATGTCACTCTCCTCATAAGCGACCAACTCACTCAAGTCCTTAGAGTAAGCATCAAAGTCAGGATGGTTCATCACGAACGTCGGTGAGGGGATTGGGCGAACAACTCAGATGGTAAACACTTCTGTCGGTTTGCCAGCACCTTTATAGGCGACCAAAGTGTGGGAAAAGTACAGGCTGAGCGGGTTCATGGTGTGGATTTAGCCGCGCACGACGGAATAGGGCAACAAAAGTGTCGGATAACATGCCGCATACGGATACTGGAGCCTGTTGGATAACGCCGGAGGCAGGTTATGGCGTTGGCGGCGCAGGCGGCGGCGGTTCCTCCGGTAACGACGGGTTCTCCAGGAGATGCTGCTGCATGTAGAGGTTCAGCTTCTCGGGCTGGCGGGGGAACATTGCGGCGAGCTTGAGGAGGCAGAGGAAGAGCATCAATTGCAGGTTCTCACGGGCGAGCTTATTGCCCTCCTGCCGCTGGCGAGGGTCTTTCTCTCGATGAGGCGTTTAAGACCTTTGTTCCTCCTCTGCGGATCTCCGCGGCCTCGGCGGTGATTCAAATGAACCGCAGAGAGCGCCGAGTTCCGCCGAGAGGAGGATTCGATGCCGTCCTCCGCGTGCTTTGCCTCTTTGCCCCTTGGCGGCAGAATCGAGCGTGAGAAATGCAAGCTAGGCCGTGTTTGAAAACCCACGGCACCGGTCAGGCGAAGCAAGGTAGTCCTCTCGCTCCGCGAGAGGAACGAAGCGTGGGGCAAGCAGAACGCGGCTGGAAATCCTGGCGCACGGGTGTTGGCGGTGGCCTTTTGCTCATCTCGGCGGAGCGAGATGGCCACTTTGCTGGCGCACAGCCGAGGATGCTCCAACAGGTTTTCAAACACGACCTGACGAAAGCCTGATCCGCCTCACTTCAGATCAAAACCTGCCGCGGCCACGCGGGCGCCGTTGATCTGGAGCTCGGCGCGGTGGTGGCCGGGGTGGTGTTTGCGGGTGGTGAAATCGCGGATGACCTGCGATTTGGTCAAAACGAGGCTGTCATGGGCCGGCAGGTCGATCTCAGTCCACTTGAAGACCTTTTCAAACGCGGCTCCGCGGGCCTTTACATAGTGGATGACGTAGTCGATGGCGAGGCGCTGGGGCTTCGCCGCCGTCGAAGTGATCTCGGCGGTGATTTGCAGGCGGTCGCCGAGGGTGAGCTTGGTGGGAGAGAGCTTCAGCGTGGCCTCCAGCTCGGCTTTCTTGCCGAAGCCGAAGAGCTTCAAGGCTCGTGGATGGCCGCGTTTGATGAGGGTGCGGCACGCGTGCTTGGCGATCCAGCGCAGCGGCTCGCTTTGCAGGTCCCACGTTTCGAGGCGGGCCATCACACGCTCGGGATGATCCTTGGTGATGTCGTTGAGATGGTTCGCCACGGAGCGGCGGACGAAGAGGGAGGCATCGTCTTTGAGGGCTTCGAGGATCACGCCGGTCGGCTCGGGATCGCGGACGAGGGACTTCAATTGCATGCCCCAGGGCAGACGCGGCCGTGAGCCTTCGCTGGCAAGACGGCGCACCTTTTCATCCGCGTCGGCGGTCCAGCGATGCATCGTCTTCAAGGCCCGCTTTTGATCCGCGGCGATGAAGGGCCGCACGGCGAACTCCGCGGAGCCGAAGCAGGTGAAGAAGCGCAGCGCCTCCATCGAGAAATCGAAGTCGTCGAGGCCAAAGGTGGCCGTGAAATCGCACAGGTAGATGCTGACGAACTCATGCCCGATCTGCGGCGCGAGCTTTTGCAGCACGCCGACCTTCCGGCGGTAGTCGCCGGGCAGCGCGGCCTCCGTGGCGATGGCGCATTGATGCAGGCGCTGCATCAGGCTGCGCTCGTCGAGCTCTTCGAGCACGAGCTGGAGGAAGGTTTTGGCATCGAAACGGGCTTCGATTTTCGAAAGCGCCTTCGCGAGGCTGCGATGGCGGGCTTCATCAAACCAGTCTTTGAGCTGCGGCGGGGGTGAAGGTTCAGTGGGCATGCGCTTGAAAGGGCCTTCATAAAACGCGAAGGCTGCCGGGCGAACTAAAAACCTGCATGGACTGCTCCCGCACGCCCACCCGTGATCCTGAAACCTGGCTCGACCTCGCTCCCGAGGCCTCGCAGGCGATGGCGCGGCAGGTGCGGGCATGGATTCAACGCTGGGAGCCGGACCTCACCGAGGCGATCAAATGGCACATGCTCTGTTTCAGCGGGCGAAAGCTCGTGTGCGGCCTCAGCGCCTGCCAAAAGCATCTCGGCATCACCTTCTTCCGCGGCACGGAGCTACGTGATGTCACCAAGCTCTTCACCGGCGGCGAATCGAACACGAGCATTCTCTCGATTCGTGTCACCTCGCTCGACAAACTCGATGCGCAGGCGCTTCGACGGCTTTTGCATGCCGCGGTGGCTTTGGATGCCGATGAGACCTCGAAGCCGCCGCCGCCAAAAAAACGCGAGGAGTGGCCGATGCCCGAAGCATTGGCCAAAGGCCTGAAAAAGGACAAGAAGGCCGCCGCGTTCTTCGAAACGCTCAAACCGACCTACCAACGGGAATACAAAGTGTGGATCAGCACGGCCAAACAGCCGGAGACCATCGCCAAACGCCTCGCCGAGACGCTGCGGGCCCTCTCGCGAGGCAAGAAGTGGGCGCAGCGTCGCGAGTGAGCGGGCAGGGGGCATGGAGTGGTGGAATATTGGAGTGATGGATTTTTGCCCATCCAATACTCCAGCACTCCATTACTCCATCGATCCCGAACCTACTCCTGCAGGAAGACGAACACGCCCTTCTTGTTGCCGATGACGACGTCCATTTTGCCGTCCTTGTTCACGTCGCCGGGAGTGACTTGCGTGCCGACGCCGCTGTTGTCGTCGATGAGGTGCGGGATGAATTTCGCGCCGCCTTTGCCATCACGCTGGATTTCGAACCAGTAGAGCACGGGGGCGGCGTTCGGTTCGTCGTCTTTGAGCGGCCCGTGGGCCCAGCGGCGCTTGCCGGTGACCACGTCCATGACGCCGTCGCCATTCATGTCGGCGAGCTGCATCGCGTGAAGCTGGCTGAATTTCACGCCCACAGGGCTTTCCTCGACGGTGCTGCCCATCAGCTTGTGCTCGGCGAAGCTGCCATCCGCGTTTTGCTCGAACCAGCCGAAGCCGTAACCATGCGCATCGTAGCCGGTGATGACGTCGTTGCGCTTGTCGCCGTTCACGTCGTAAACGAGCAGGAAGGAGCCGCCGCGACCGCCGGGCACAGTGAAGAGCTGCGGGTGGAATTTCCAATCGCTGTCCGCTTTCGTATCCGCAGGCTGTTCGCGCCAGCCTTCCTTGTCGAGGATGTCGGTGCGGCCGTCGCCATTCACATCGCCGGCGCCGTAGCCGTGCGTGTAGCGGAAGTATTTCTTGTCGTTCTCCGGCGACTTGGGCGTGATCGGGCGGAAGCGGGCTTTGCCGAGCGGATTCGCCCAATCGATCTCCGCATAGCCGAGTTGGCCGTCGGTGGAGGGCTGCTTGCCGCTGCTGGAGTGCGCCAGGATCTCCGGTTTGCCGTCGCCATTCACATCGCGAAAGTCAGGCGACTCGCCGTCGGTGATGTCGAAGATGGTGTGGCGGGTCCACTCCTCCTTTTTGTTCTGCGGATTCTCAAACACCCACGTCTCCTTGCCCGGCCACGAGTAGGCGAGGATGTCGCTCCAGCCATCACCATTGAAGTCGTAGGTGTAGGTCAGGAAGAAGTCGCTGTAGCCCTTCGCGGGGTCGTAGGGCTCCTTTTCGAACTTCGGCGCAAAGCTCACGCGTTCCTTGAAGTCCGGGCCCTTCCAGATGAAGCGGCCGGAGCAGATGTCGTTGTCGCCATCGTGATCGAAATCGGCGAAGTGAGCGCCTTCGGCCACAAACTCCTCCGTGAGGGTGAATTTCTTGAACTTGAGGTCTGCGGCGGAGGCAGCAGCAGCGAGGCAAAGCAGGACGGCGAGTGATTTCATGCGGTTGGAGAAGGTCAAACTAGGCGGTGAGGCCGGTTCTTGCACGTCAAGACAAGCGGCGAGGACACAAACGCACGCCAGAGCAGGCTGCCGATGAATGCGGCGCGGTTGCAAATGGGCGTCGCGCCCGGATGGTGGGGCATGTTTGAGTCCCGCCACGAACCCCTCGCCGCGCGTCACATCTTCCTGTGGCGCTTTTTGCGCTACTTCATCGGCGCGGCCTTGCTGGTGGGCAGCTCGCTTGGTGCCGGCATCCTCGGTTATCATTACATCGCGGAGATGAGCTGGATCGATAGCGTGCTGAACGCCTCGATGATCCTCGGCGGCATGGGCCCAGTGGCGCCGCTGGAGTCGGACGCGGCGAAGCTGTTTGCCTCCGCGTATGCGCTGTTCAGCGGGCTGGTGGCCATCACCGTGATGGGCATGGTGCTGGCTCCGCTGGCGCATCGGGCGCTGCATCTTTTCCACCTCGACGAAAACGATTCCAAGCCATGAGCCACTCCCCAACCGAACGCGTCGTGATCATCGGCGCCAGTGACAATCCCGAACGCTACAGCCATCAGGCGCAGCTCCTGCTCCGCCAGCACGGCCACGAGGTCGTGCCCGTGCATCCGAAGCTCGCCGAGATCGAAGGCGTGCCCGTCGTGGCTGATGTGAGTGCCATTTCCGGGCCGGTGGACACCGTCACGCTGTATGTCGGTCCGCAGATTTCGCTGACATTGAAGGACAAACTCATCGCTCTGAAACCGCGTCGGGTGATCTTCAATCCCGGCACGGAAAATGCAGCATTGGAAGCGTCTTTGATCGCGGCGGGAATCGCGTGTGAAGAAGCTTGCACCCTCGTGCTGTTGCGCACAGGGCAGTTTTGAACACGCCCTTCGCCACCGGCGTCTGAGCGTCCCCCAACCCCCATGTTAGAAGCTCAGAAAGATCGCCTTTACGAAGCCAGCCGCCTCCGAGCCCACGGGGCGAGCGAGGAAGAAATCCAAGCACTGAAAAACGCTGGCAAGCAGCCTTTCCGCCCCGCCTTTGTCGGTGGCAAACGCAAGCGTCGTGCCTCGGAGGCCGCCGCCGGGAGCTTCGAAGTGCCCACGGGCCAGTTTACGATGCCGAACTGAGAGGCGTGAGCCTCACGCGTCCTCGCTGAGGATGTCGAGTGCGAGATCGAGAGCTCTCGCGGAGTGCGTGAGAGCACCCACGGAGATGGCGTTCACGCCGGTGGCGGCCACTTCGCGGATGGTGTCGAGCGTGATGCCGCCGCTGGCCTCGAGCCAGAGCCTGCGGTTCACGAGCTGCACGGCCTCGCGGAGCTGCGGCACGCTCATGTTGTCGAGCAGGAGCATGTCCACGCCCTCGAGCGTGAGGAAATCACGCACCTGCTGGAGGCTGGCGGCCTCCAGCTGCACGCGGACGCCGGGCCGCTCAGCACGCAGGCGGCGGATGTTGGCCTGCAAGGCTTCGAGGCTGGGATTCGCGGCGTGGTGGTTGTCCTTCACCATCGCGTGATCATAGAGACCCATGCGGTGATTCGTGCCGCCGCCGCACTTCACCGCGGCTTTTTCGAGGAGACGCCAGCCGGGAGTGGTCTTCCGCGTGTCCCACACCTCCACCGGATGCGGTTTCACGGCCTCGACATACCGCCGTGCCTGCGTGGCGACACCGCAGAGGCGCTGGAGGAAATTCAGCGCCGTGCGTTCCGCGGTCAAAAGCGACCTCGTGGAGCCGCGAGCCTCCAACAGGATGCTTTGAGGCTCAAACGGCTGGCCATCGGCGATGAGCGGCTTCACCTCGATTTGGGGATCAATCTGCCGAAACACCTCCTCGACGACCTCCATGCCCGCCACGACGCCCGGCTCGCGGGCCACGATCTGCGCTTTGGACCGCGAATCGGCCGGGATGAAGTATTCAGAGGTCACATCGCCAGGACCGACGTCCTCGGCGATGGCGGCATGGATCAAGGCAAGGGTGCTGGGATGCATCGGCATGAAGGCTCCGAGCATAGGCCGCGCCGCCCCGGCGGCAAGGGTGCCCTTCTCCGCCTCTTGCATCCGTGGGCGGACTCGCCACCATGGCGGCCCTTTTCCCGCCATGGCCTACATCAACGAAAACTACAACAAGCTCAAAGCCGGTTACCTCTTCCCTGAAATCGCCCGCCGCGTGAAAGCCTTCACCGAGGCGAACGCGGAGGCCGCGAAGCGCCTGATCCGTTGTGGCATCGGCGATGTGACGGAGGCGCTGCCCGAAGCCGTGCGCACCGCCATGCACAAGGCCGTCGATGAAATGGGCGACCGCAACACCTTCCGCGGCTACGGCCCGGAGCAGGGTTACGATTTCCTCCGCAATGCCATCGCCGAGCACGATTTCAAGTCCCGCGGCATCCAGGTCGAGGCCGATGAGATCTTCATCTCCGACGGCAGCAAGTGCGACACCGGCAACATCCTCGACATCTTCGGTGCCGGGAACAAGATCGCCATCACCGACCCGGTGTATCCCGTTTACGTCGATACGAACGTCATGGCCGGCAACACGGGTGACGCCGATGAAAGCGGCGCTTACGCCGGTCTGCACTACCTCAAATGCACGCCCGAGAATGGTTTCGTGGCCGGCATTCCCTCCGAGCCGGTCGATCTGGCCTACCTCTGCTACCCGAACAATCCCACCGGCGCTGTCGCGACGCGGGCGCAGCTGGAAGCCTGGGTGAAATACGCCCTCGCGAACGGCACCACGCTCCTCTACGACGCCGCTTACGAGGCCTTCATCCGCGATCCGGAGCTGCCGCGTTCCATTTATGAGATCGAAGGCGCTCGCGACTGCGCCATCGAATTCAGGAGCTTCTCGAAGAACGGTGGCTTCACCGGCGTGCGTTGCGGCATCGTCGTCATTCCCAAGGGCCTCATGGGCAAAACCAAAGCCGGTGGCAAGCAAGCCATCCATCCGCTCTGGAGCCGCCGTCACAGCACGAAATTCAACGGCACCAGCTACATCGTCCAAAGGGGTGCCGAAGCCATCTACAGCCCTGAGGGCAAAGCGCAGGTCAAAGCACTCATCGAGCACTACATGGGCAATGCCGCGCTGCTCGTCGAAGCCTGCAAGAAGGCCGGACTCGCCGTTTATGGCGGCGTGAATGCTCCGTATGTCTGGGTCGGCTGCCCGAACGGCCTCACCAGCTGGCAGATGTTCGACAAGATGCTCAACGAGGCGAACGTCGTCATCACCCCCGGCAGCGGCTTCGGCAGCGCCGGCGAAGGCTACTTCCGCATCAGCGCCTTCAACAGCCGCTCGAACGTCGAAGAAGTCTGCCGCCGCATCGCTGCGCTGGTTTGATCATTTCACTTTGTGCGGAAGACTCACGTCTTCCGCTACGGGGTGGCCTGAAACCTCAAGAACGCCTTCGCTGCTGCCGAGGTGCTCACCGTGCGTGTGCCATCCGGATTCGTCGTGATCTGGTTTTCGGGCACGTCGGTCCAGTCGAGGAGGTTGGTGGAGGATTGCACCTTCAGCGTGCCCCATTCGGTGAAGACGGTTCGTGGTCGGTAAGTGAGGGTCAGCGCTCCGCTTTGCATCACCGGCTGCGGCATCGCGGGCTGGTCGAGGGCGAACTCGATCAGATTTGGCACACCGTTGCCATTCGAATCACCGGTGAAGCTTCCGCTGAGGCCTTGCGAGGTCATCCATTCGTTGAACGGCAGATTCGGATCGAGCCCAAGCACCGTCGTGGTGAGGTAGTCATCGCTCAGCGGTGTGATTGGCGTGGCCGGGAAGGTCGCGTTGAAGGTCTGAACGACCATCTGGGCAATCTTCGCATGCGCACAGGTGCCGGGATGAAAGCCATCGCCGCTGAAGACATACCGTGGACGTGCATCAGCATCCGCCACGCGATAGAATTCGATGCCGTTGATGCGAAACGGGTCGGTGATGAGAGCTTTCGTCATGGTGTAAACACCCGGCACGAAGCCGATGCCCTGCGTCTGTGCCCACGCGGCGAGGCTGGCGTTCAATGCATCCATCGCGGCGGTGACGCGAGCGGTCTTCATGGCGTCCGTCGGATAGCCTTGCTGCACTTTCGGTGTGCAACCGACATGCGGCACGCTCACCAGCACGATGGGCATCGAAGGCTTCAAGCCCCGCACCCAGCCCACCAGCCACTGCAAATTGCTCAGCGTGGTGTTTGTGACTTCGGGGCCGACGAGGCCGTTGTAGAGGTTCGCGTAGTAGCTGTCGGCGTCATTGCCGCCGGCGAAGATCACGACACGCTCCACATCGTAGCGAATGTGATTCTTGAGCGAGTTCACCCACCACTGATTGAAGAAATTCGTGAACAAGGACTTCAGCTCGCTCGTCGTCGCTCCCGGCACCGCCCAGTTGTGCGCATGGCCGGTGGCCCGGATGTCCGCCCAGGTGTCGAACACACCCGTGTCGAACCAATCGGTGCGATGCTGATGAAGGATCTCGATCCAGTTTCGCGCCTGCCACGCGGCCGGATTGCTCGGAAACAAGCCCGGAAACTCCGCCTCATACTCTTTCGTGAGGCTGTCCCCGATCACCAGGCATTGCTCCGCCCTGGCCGTGGCAAACAGCAGGAGAAGAAAGCAGGTCACGAGGCGCATGGCGGGTGCTCAGACGGACCTTCGCGCAAAAAGTTCACGTTACATCCGCTTTCCTGCGCCCCCGTGACCACAACACATCTTCAAATCATGATGCGTTGATCCGAGCGGTTGACCCTTCGCGGGCTTTGCGTAGTTTCCGACCATGCCCGCCCGTCCCAACTGCCGCCCTGAACTCGAAGCCGCCCTGCGCCAGCGCATCCTCGTGATCGATGGCGCGATGGGGACGACGATCCGGCAGTACAAGGCGAAAGGTGTGCTCGATGAGGCCAGCGCTCGCGGCGAGCGTTTCCGAGACAACGAGAAGGACATCCTGAACAACGGCGACATCCTCTCGATCACGCGCCCGGACATCATTGAGGACATCCACAAGCGCTTCCTCGAAGCGGGCGCGGACATCATCGAGACGAACACCTTCTCCGCCACGAGCATCGCGCAGGCGGAATTCTTCCGCGAAGGGAAGAAGAACCCGGAATTCTTCCAGGGCATCATCGAGGACACGTTTCTCAATGACCTCGCGTGGGAGATCAATTTCGAGTCGGCCCGCCAGTGCCGCAAATGGGCCGACATCGTCGCTGAGCAGACGGGACGGAAGCGCTATGTCGCCGGAGCCATCGGGCCGCTCACGGTGTCGCTGTCGCAGTTCCCGGACTTGAGCGATTTGAGCTTTCGCTACGTCACCTTCGATCAGGTGAAGGCCGCGTATAAGCATCAGGTGCGTGCGCTGATCGCCGGCGGCGTCGATACGCTGCTCGTCGAGACGATTTTCGATTCGTTGAACGCGAAGACGGCGCTCGTGGCGATCCGCGAGGTCTTTGAAGAGGACAAACTGGAGCTGCCGGTGCAGATCAGCGCCGCCGTCGGCCCGGGTGGCGAGACGATGATCTCCGGGCAGGTCACGGAGGCCTACTTGAATGCCATGCGGCATGTGAAGCCGCTGTCGATCGGCCTGAACTGCTCGCTCGGCCCGGACAAGATGCGTCCCTTCCTCGCGGAGCTCGCATCGAAGGCGGATTGCTTCGTCTCGTGCTACCCGAACGCCGGCATGCCGAACCCGCTCGCGCCCACCGGCTTCGATTTGCTGCCGCCGGACATGGCGGGCTACGCCACGGACTTCGCCAGCAGCGGCTTCGTGAACATCATGGGCGGCTGCTGCGGCAACACGCCCGAGCACATCGCCGCCATCGCAAAGGCCGTCGAAAAACTCGCGCCGCGAGAAATCCCCGCTGATCCGCACACGATGCGCCTCAGCGGCTCGCAGCCGTATGTGCTGAGCCCCGGCTCGAACTACCTCATGATCGGCGAGCGCACGAACGTGGCCGGCTCGCCGAAATTCGCGAAGCTCATCAAGGAAAACAAACTCGAGGAAGCCGTCGCCATCGCGCGTCAGCAGGTCGAGAGCGGCGCGAACGTCATCGACGTCTGCATGGACGAGGGCCTTATCGACGGCGTGCCGATGATGACAAAGTTTTTGACGCTCCTGCAAACCGAGCCGGAGGTGAACAAGGTGCCCATCATGGTCGATTCCTCGAAATGGGAGATCATCGAGGCCGGTCTGAAGTGCCTGCAAGGCAAGGGCATCGTGAACTCCATCTCGCTGAAGGAAGGCGAGGCGAAGTTCAAAGAATACGCCACGAAGATCAAACAATACGGCGCCGCGACGGTGGTGATGGCCTTCGACGAGCAAGGCCAGGCGGCGACCTACGCCGACAAGATTCGCATCTGCGAGCGAGCGTATCGCATCCTCGTCGATGAGGTCGGCTTCCCGCCTGAGGACATCATTTTCGATCCGAACATCCTCACCGTCGCCACCGGCATCGAGGAGCACAACAACTACGCCGTCGATTTCATCAACGCGACACGCTGGATCAAAGAAAACCTGCCTTACGCGAAGGTCAGCGGCGGCGTGAGCAACATCAGCTTCAGCTTCCGCGGCAACAACAAAGTGCGCGAAGCCATGCACAGCGTGTTTTTGTATCACGCGATCAAAGCCGGCATGGACATGGGCATCGTGAATGCCGGCATGCTCGAAGTTTACGAGGAAATCCCGCCGGAGATGCTCGTGAAGGTCGAGGATGTGATCTTGAATCGCAACGCCACCGCCACCGAGGTGCTCGTCGATTACGCCGAGCAGTTCAAAGGCCAGGCCGGTAGCGCGAAGAAGACCGAGATCGACATGAGCTGGCGCGAAGCCCCGGTCGAGAAGCGCCTTGAGCACGCGCTGCTCAAAGGCATCACCGATTTCATCAACGAAGACACCGCCGAGGCCCTCGCGAAGCTCGGCAAGCCGCTCTCCGTGATCGAAGGCCCGCTCATGGACGGCATGAGCGTCGTCGGAGACCTCTTCGGCGCGGGCAAAATGTTCCTGCCGCAGGTGGTGAAAAGCGCCCGCGTGATGAAGCAGAGCGTCGCTTACCTGCAGCCCTACATGGAGCAGGAAAAGCTCGCCAACCCCGCTCAGCGCAGCGCCGGCAAAATCGTGCTCGCCACGGTGAAGGGCGATGTGCATGACATCGGCAAAAACATCGTCGGCATCGTTCTGGCCTGCAATGGCTTCGAAGTCACCGACATGGGCGTCATGGTGCCGTGCCAGAAGATTCTCGACAAAGCGATCGAAGTCGGCGCCGATGTCATCGGTCTCAGCGGCCTCATCACGCCGTCGCTCGATGAAATGGTGCACGTGGCCTCCGAAATGGAGCGCCTCGGCTTCAAACAGCCGCTTTTGATCGGCGGCGCCACCACCAGCCCCGCGCACACCGCCATCAAGATCGCTCCGAAATACAGCGGCCCCATCGTTCACGTGCTCGATGCCTCCCGCAGCGTGCCCGTGACCACCTCGCTGCTCTCCGACGATCAACGCGAAGGCTTTATCAAATCCAACGAAGAGCGCCACGCCCGTCTCCGCGAGGAATACGGCAAGAAGAAAGACCGCCAGCTTCTCAGCCTCGATGAATCCCGCGAGAAGGGCCAAAAATTCGACTGGAGCACGCAAGACATCGCCACACCGAGTTTCACCGGCACGAAGGTCTATGAAGGCGCGGACTTGATCGCCACGTTGCGCGAGTTCATCGACTGGTCGCCCTTCTTCCACTCGTGGGAGCTCCGCGGACGCTGGATCGCCGCCGACAAGCGCTTCTCCTCCGCGCATGAAGACGCCGAAATGAAGCTCAAAGCCGAGGCCGAGGCTTTGAAGCTCTACAACGACGCCAACACGCTCCTCGACCGCATCATCGCGGAGAAGCGTTTCACCGCGAAAGGCGTTTTCGGCCTCTTCCCCGCCAACAGTGTCGGCGATGACATCGAAGTCTATGAAGGCGGAAAGCTCAAAACGACCTTCCACACGCTGCGTCAGCAAGTCATCAAGAAGGACAAGGCCAACTTTGCCCTCAGCGACTACGTCGCGCCGAAATCGAGCGGCCGCACCGATCACATCGGCGGCTTCTGCGTCGGCATTCACGGCGCGGATGAGCTCGCGAAGGAGTTCGACGCCGCTCACGATCCCTACCACGGCATTTTGACCAAAGCCGTCGCCGACCGACTCGCCGAAGCCTTCGCCGAGTATCTCCATCAACAAGCCCGCTTCGCCTGGGGCTACGAAAAGCCCGGCGACATCGCCAACGCCGATCTCATCAAGGAAAACTACCGCGGCATCCGCCCCGCGCCCGGTTATCCCGCCCAGCCCGACCACACCGAGAAGCCCATCCTCTTCGCCCTGCTCGACGCCACCGCCAAAACCGGCGTCGAACTCACCGAAAGCATGGCCATGCACCCCGGCAGCGCCGTCAGCGGCCTCTACTTCGCCCACCCCGAGTCCCACTACTTCGGCATCAGCGTCCTCGGCAAAGACCAAGTCGAAGACTACGCGAAGCGCAAAGGCATGAGCGTCGAAGAGATGGAGCGCTGGCTCGGACCTTGGCTCGGTTATTGATCAGCGCGCCTTCTGCGCGGCGGCCTCACGCAGTTTGTCTTTCTTGCTCTTCCGGCGGCCTTTGATGCCACCGGTGCCGGGAGAGGGTGGCGGCGTGTCCTGCGGCTCAAAACCCGCGATGTGCTCGCGCGTGAGGCGCAGGTGATGACGCTTTTCGATGAGGCAAAAATGCGCATGTGACTCCGCCGTGATGAAGCTCACCGCCAGTCCGGGCTCACCCGCGCGGCCGGTGCGGCCGATGCGGTGCGTGTAGTCCACCGCGGAGCGCGGCAGGTCGTAGTTCACCACCACGGGCAGTTGCACGATGTCCAGCCCGCGTCCCGCAAGGTCCGTGGCCACGAGCACGCGCACCTGCAGCCCTTTGAAGTCCGCCAACGCCTGCGTGCGAGCGCCTTGACTCAGCTCGCCATGAAAAGCCAGCGCCGAGATGCTGCCGCGGCGCAGCTTTTCAGCCACCAGCTCCGCCGTGTATTGCCGCGCGACAAAGACAAGCACGCGCGACCACTTTTCCGTCTGGATCAAATGCCGCAGGAGCTGCGTGCGCCGCGCCGCATCCACCTCTATGGCACGCTGCTGGATCACCGGCAGCTCCGCCGGAGTCTCCGTGATCGCGATGCGCACCGGCTCATGCAGCAGCGTGTTCGCGAGGGCCTCCACCGCCGAGGGAAACGTCGCTGAAAGCAGCACGCTCTGCCGGCGCGGCGGCAGCAGCGCCAGCACGCGAGCCAGCTCCTGCGCAAAGCCGAGATCGAGCAGCCGGTCCGCCTCATCGAGCACCAGCGCGGTCACATCCCGCAGTTGCAGCGCGTTTTTCTCCACGAGGTCGAGCAAACGCCCCGGCGTGGCCACCACCACCTCCGCGCCACCGCGTAGCGCCATCATCTGCGGATTGATCGACACGCCGCCGATCGCGCTGACGACCTTGATGCGCTGCGGCAGGCACAAAGCGCTGCGCAGCATCGTCTCCGTGACCTGCGCCGCCAGCTCACGCGTCGGCACCAGCACGAGCAGTTGCGTGCGTCGCTGCCGTTCGCCTGTGTGACGCAACCGCTGCAGCAACGGCAAAACATAGGCCAACGTTTTGCCAGAGCCCGTCTGGGCCGTGGCCAGCACATCCGCGCCGCGCAGCAGCACCGGAATCACCGCCGCCTGCACCGGCGTCGGCGCAGGAAACAGACGCGCCGCATCGACGAGCGGCGTGGACAGACCGAGGGAGGCAAAAGACATGAGACGGCTTTCCTTAAACCCGAACGCTGCGATTGGAAGCAACTCATTGAGTGCCTCCCAGCATCCATTAAACCAAGCCGCGAATCGGTTCGCCGCGTGAGAGCAGGCTCACGAGATTCTGCGGCAGGCCATCGAGCACGCGTGCCTCGCCGATGTCCACGAGTGAGTGCATGATGGTGGCGATCAAATCGGGGATGGTCACAGGCTGCGAGGCAGGTTCGCCGCCGTTTGACGATGACTGGCCGATGACCTGGCCCATGCTCAATCCGCCGCCGTAGATCATGAGCGGCGCGAGGCCGCCCCAGTGATCACGACCGCCCTTCGCGTTGAGCTTTGGCGTGCGACCCATCTCGCCGCAGCACACGAGCATGATCTTGTCGCGCAGACCACGCGCCTCGATGTCCTCGATCAAAGCGGACACCGCATGGTCAAAGGGCCTGCCCACATAGTCCATGCCGGTGGTCATGGGCGCGTTGTTTTTGTCCGCGTGCATGTCCCACACGAAACTCGTCGTCACCGTGACAAAGCCCGCGCCGCGCTCGCACAGCCGGCGGGCCATCAGCAACAGCTTGCCGAGCGTCGCGGCATTGTCCGCGTAGTGCTCGAGGTTCTTCCACTCGCTGCTGATGCGGTCTTTGGGCAGCAGCGGCGCAGTGTCGTAGCGGGCGATGAGGCGCGGATCTTCTTTGGAAAGGTCAAACGCATCCGAAACACCGCGCCGCAGCACATCGAAGGCCAGCGACTCGACTTGCGAGAAGCCGCCGATGGCTTCCGTGGCATCCAACTGGCGCTTCCACTGGTCCAGCGAACTCAACAGCAGCCGCCGGTCATCGAGACGGCCCTGCGGCAGATTGAGCGTCATATCCGCCTGCGCCGCGCCACCGGCTCCGGGCACAAACGGCTGATAAGTGGCCCCAAACTCACCGCTCGATGTGATGTCGCCAAACTGCTTCACCGCCGGTCCGGCCTCGGCGAGCACCGCACGCGGCAGCAACGCCACATTCGTCGGCATCGCGCTGTCCGGGCGCAAAGGCCCGGCGATGCGCGAGTAGAGCGAGCCGATGTTCGCCTTGAGCGTGTCCTTGCCGACGATCGTCTTGATGTCGTGCACCGAGTCACCGGTGACAAAGCTGCGCACGATGCTGAACTTGTCCGCGAGCTTCGCCAACCGCTGCATCGTGCCGCCGAAGGCGATGCCAGGGATCGTCGTCTTGATCTCGCCCGTCACGCTGCGCACCTCCGAGGGCGCGGTCATCTTCGGGTCAAAGGTCTCGAACTGCGACGGCCCGCCGTGCATGAAGAGAAAGATCACCGATTTATCCTTCAGCAGCTTCTTCTGCGACGCAGCCATCAAATCGCCCAAACCCAGCCCCGCGAGGCCCAGCGATCCCACACGCAAAAAATCACGCCGCCCCAGGCCGGAGGCAAGACTGCGTGAATCGGTGAAGCGGAGCATGATGGCCTCTGCATACGCAGCAAAGGCCTCGTATTCTTCCAGAGCCGACAATAGCTCAGCGCTTCTTCTTCGGCTTTTCGGCACCGAGTGCGGGGCCGTTGTCGGGCGGGAGAGATTGGTGCCAGCTCACGACGGCTTCGCGCATGCGAGAGACGACTTCAGGATGCTTGGCGGCGATGTTGGTGGCCTCGGAGCGGTCTTTTGAGAGGTCGTAAAGCTGCGGCTTGGAGCCGTCATACTCGCACAGGAGCTTCCAGTGGCCTTCACGCATCGCGAGATCAGGCAGGCGCTCCGGCAGATTCGGTGCTGCGGTCTTCCGATCGGGCGGACGACGCCAAAAGATGGGTTTTTGGCGTGAGACCTCTTTTTGCCCGAGCAGCGCTGGAGCGATGTTTTCGCCATCAAAGGCCGTTTCACCGGCTTCAATGCCTGCGATGGCCAGCAGTGAAGGTGCGAGATCAAACGCGGCAAAGACCGACTGCGTGTTCACGCTGCCTGCTTGGGCTTTGTCGATCAAACCTGGACCCCACACGATCAGCGGTGAGCGTGTGCCGCCTTCATAAAGCATCGTCTTGCTGCCGCGGAAAGGTCCTGCGCTGCCAGCACCGGTCTCGGGGCCGTTGTCGGAGCATATGAGAAGAAGCGTGTTGTCGCGCAAAGCAGGCGTGGAGCGTAGATGATCGAAAAGACGGCCAAACTGCCGGTCCATCGATTCGAGCACAGCGAGATACTTGCCGCGTTTGTCCTCGGCCCATTTCGCGACGGGCGGCCACCACGGGCCATGCACGTCATCGGGCCACAGATTGACGAAGAAGGGCTTTCCGGCTGCCGCGGCTCGATTCATGAACGGAATCGCCGCATCGATGAAGCCGCTCGTGATCTCGCTGCGCTGCATCCACGTCACCGGCTTGCCGAGACGCTCGGCATCCCCCCAGATTTTGCCGGGTTCAGCATCGCCAGGCTTCAAAGTGAGCGGCAAAAGCTTTGCGCCCATGCCTTCGAAGTTCGTCAGGCTCTCATCAAAGCCATACGCGGTGATCGGCGGTGCATCATCCACATCGCGCTGGCCGCCGAGATGCCATTTGCCGAAGTGCCCGGTGGCGTAGCCGTTTTGCTTCAGCAGCCGTGCGAGCGTCGGTGCCTTCGGATCGAGCCACTGCGCCACGCCGCGGCGTTCGTTTTGCGCCCGGTTGTCGAGATACGAGTTGATGCGCCAGCGCTGCGGATACTGCCCGGTGGTCAGTGCGCAGCGTGAGGGCGAGCAGATGGGCGAGTTCACGTAGAACTGCTCAAAGCGAACGCCCTCCGCGGCGATGCGGTCGATGTTCGGTGTCTTCGCCTCTTTGTTTCCGAAGCAGGAAAAATCTCCCCAGCCCATGTCGTCGATGAAGACCATGACGACGTTCGGCTTCGCGATGAGGAGCGAAGGCAGCAGCAGAATGGCGAGGAGGAGTCTCATGAGGTTCAGCGTTTCGCCAAAGCGCTCTCAATGCTCGCGGCGACGGCCGTGGCGAGCACTTCGTAGCCTTCGGGGGCGAAGTGAACGTCATTCGGGCGGCCATGTTTCTCCATGATCGGCTTCGCGGTGGCGTAGAGGTCGTCGATGGCCACGTCGCTCGACTGCATGAGCTGCACGGCGAGCTCATTGCGTGCCTCGACGCTGTCGAACTTCCGCGTCGGCGAGAGCACGCCGCCCATCGGCACCGGCGTGGTGGTGGCAAAGACCAGCCTCGCGCCCGTGGCTTTCATCTGCGTGATCAGCGTCTTGAGGTTCGCGATGTATTGCTCGCGTGAGGCACGCTGCGTCGTCTCAGAGTTGTACTTCGCGTCATGCAGACCGAAGTTGAAGTGGATCACATCCCACTTCCCTGCCCCGAGCCACGCCTTCATCTTTTCGAGGCCCACCTCTGTCGCGCCGCCGTTTTGCGGGATGCGATGCACGTTCGCTTTGCCCTTCAGCTTCTCTCGCACTGCCAGGGTGTAACCGATGGAGATCGAATCGCCGATCAAAAGCACCCGCGGCAGCTTCGGATCATCCTTCACCTGTGCCATCGCGTCGTTTTTCTTCGAATCGGAGTCCGCCACGCTCTCGCCCTCGTTCGCCTTGTCGAGACCCAGCTTCTTCAACTCGGCCTGTTTGGCCAAAAGCGGCTCCAGCGTGGCATCGACGGCCAGGATGGCCTTTTTCAAAGCGGCCTCATAAGCCTTCGTCGCCTCGCGATAGGTCTTCGACGCGTTCTTGTCGCGATCGGCGGGGAACTTGTTCCGGTCCTCCGTGTAGGCCTTGCGTGCGGCGCTGTAGGTCTTCGCCGCTTCACGCATGGCGGGTGTGCGTTTCGCGATTTGTTCAGCTGCAGCAAGACGCTGTTTCTCCGCGTCGGTGAATGGTGCCACCAGGGCGAGCAGTAAGAAGAGGAGAGTTTTCATGGCTTCTTTTTGCCGATCATCTGAAACGGCTCGCTGAGCAGCAAGGGCTGTCCAGCGACCCTTTGCGTATCGCCAGTGCTCTTCATCCACGCGTCGAGGCCGCGGCGCATGTCCTCGAGCTGCTCGCTGTTATCAGTGGCGAGGTTTTGGAGCTCGAAAGGATCGGCGTCGAGGTCGTAAAGCTCCTCTGCGGGACGTTCACGATAGCGTTTCACGAGGAAAGCGGCCTGCGGGTCACTCTGCGCGGCCTTTTCCCATGAGGCGATGTAGGCGAGGCTGTCCTCGTTCGCGCTGCGGTCAATGTGGGAGGTGAAACGGAACTCGGGATGCAGATTGCGAATGTACTTCCATCGCGCGGTGCGCATCGAGCGGCTCGGATACACGTTCATGTTGTTGTCACCGGTGTGCGTCGTGAAGATCGCGTCGCGATGCGTGTCTGTTTGGCCCGTGAGCACCGGAACGAGCGATTTCCCATCCAAGTCATCCAGAGGCATGCCGCCGCCGATTTCGATGAGTGTGGGCAGAATATCGATCCACTGCGCGAGAGCCATCGTGCGTGCTCCAGCGACCGTTTTGCCCTTCCATTGCACGATGAGCGGCACGCGCGTGCCTTCGTCATAGAGGTTCCATTTGCCGAACGGGAGCTGGGCGCCGTGATCGCTCGTTTGGAGGAAAAACGTGTTCTCGATGCCAAGATGCTCTTTCGCGGCCTCATACACCGCGCCGATCTCCGCATCCATCTTCATCACCGCGTTGATGTAGCGGGCGCGGTGGTGGCGGAACTCCGGTGTGTCGATGTGCGTCGGCTGCACGCGCACTTTGGCGGGATCGACGCCTTCAGGCTGAGGCAGCGGCACATGCGGCCAGTTGGTGCCAAAGACCAGTGCGAGCGGCTTCTCGCTCTTCCGCTGCTTCAAGTAGTCGATGCAGGCCTGCACGCCTGCGTGGTCGTGATAACCAAAGTTCTCTGCGCGATCAAAACCCTGCTCCGTGACATGGGCGTAGTGGCTCGTCTTGCCAAAACTGACTGTTTCATATCCCAGCTCCTTCAAATAGGTCGGCAGTCGCTTCAACTGTGCATGCACCTTCGCATGATTCGGCTCCGCGCCGTTTTTCGCCGGATAAAGACCCGTGAAAAGGGCCGCACGACTCGGCGCACAGCTCGGCGAGTTCACAAACGCCCGCTCAAACACCATCCCCGCCGCCGCCATCCGGTCGAGATACGGCGTGGGGATGTCCTTTGCACCATAAACGCTCATGTCCGCCGCGCTGTGATCATCCGCGAGCAGCACGACGAGGTGCGGCTGCGCCACGGCGGTCAGAGCGAAGAGGAGGAAGAGCAGGTGTCGCATAAAACAAGCTAGGCCAGCTTGTAGCAATCCGCCCACTCCGCACGCGGCGGCGGGCCTGCGAGGCGAGCATTGGCCTCGTCATTGCCGATGAAGCGCTTCGTGGCCGGATCGAATTTCAGATCGACGTTCAGATACTCGGCGATGGTGCCGAGATTCAGCACCTGCGTGAGTTCACCGGAGACGCTGAAGGGCGACTCGGTGGTGCCGTTGCCAAGGCAGGCCTGGATGAAGCTTTCCTGGTGGCTGAGCTTCATCGGGTGCAGTCCCATCGCGTCTTTATTCTCCACCATTTTCGCCCGTGGATAGAGGAGCGAGTGACGATCATGCGATCCGCGCTGCACGAGGTAGTCGCCCTGTTTGCGGTGGAGGAGTGATCCTGCGTTGCCGGGATTCGGGATCACCACTTTGCCGTCGGGGCCGGGGTCGCCGTATTTCTCCTCGATGTCGAATTTGATGTCGCTGCCGGCTTTCCAGTGCAGCTCCACGGCGGGCAATTTTTCGCCACGAGCCGGGAACTCGAAGCGAATGTCCGAACTGAGCGGGTAGCTGATCTGGTTGTAGTCCGCGAGCGCCAACGGCGTGATGCGCGTTGGCAGGCCGAGCTTCAGGTGATGATGGGCGAAGTCGATGATGTGGGCACCCCAATCACCAAACATGCCGCCGCCGTAGAGGTGAAAGCCGCGCCAGTTGAAGGGGTGATACATCTTGCTGTAGGGCTTCACCTCCTGCGGACCGCACCAGAGGTCCCAGTTCAGCGACTCGGGCTTCGCCTCCGCCGCCGGATAGCCCTTCACAAGCGCACGCTCCGCCGCGTTCATGAACCACAGTGAGGGTGATTTCCACGCCTGGATCTTCACGATGTCATCCACGATGCCAGCCGCGAGCATCTGTTTGAACTGCTCTGCTCCGGCCGAGGTGTGGCCTTGATTGCCCATCTGCGTGACGACTTTGAACTTCTTTTCCGCCCGCATGAGAATCTCCGCCTCTTCAAAGGTGTGCGTGAGCGGCTTCTCGACATACACATGCTTGCCCAGCGCCATCGCGCTGATGGCCGCGACGAAGTGCGTGTGATCCGGTGTCACCACGCTGACCGCGTCGATGTCCTTGCCCATCTTGTCCAACATCTCGCGGAAGTCCTGAAAGCGTTTCACATCGGGGAAAGCCTTCAAATTCTTCTCCGCGCTCTTTGCTGTGACGAAATCCACATCCGCAAAGGCCACCGGTATGGCATTTCCGGCCGCGGTGAGCCCCGGAATGACACTGCCCGCGCGTCCTCCGACTCCGATGCAGCCCAAGTTGATGCGTCGGCTCGGCGGCAATTTCGGATTGTCCGCTGCGCGTGCGCTCGTGAGGTAAGCGGGGATGAAATTGAAGCCGAGACCTGCTGCGACCGTGTTTTGAACGAAACGACGACGCGAGGTGGTGGGAGATGTTTGGGGTGTTTTCATGGTTCAGGAAACGAGTAGGATAATTGGCGCTGGGAATCGGAGAGATAACTCAATGAAAGAGGCCTCACTTTCGAGGATAAGGCCCGAGATGCTCATGCGCGATGAGCCATCGGCCATCCACTTTGCGCAAGATGGTGGTGCCGCGACCACCGCCAGCCGATTCCTCGCCGCTGATGAGCCCCTTCCACCGGAACTCATAGTGACAAGTGGCCACGTCCTCCGTGACCACCGTCCACACGATGTCGTGAAGGCTGAAGACCTCGTTTTCGATCAGCTTGAAGGTCTTCTCAAAGGCTGCCTTGGCCGCAGCATGTCCAATGAAGGTGTCCTCCGTGAAAATGAACACGGCATCTGCCGCGACATGCGGAGCGATCCGATCCCACGAATGCGTGTTCAGGACCTCGACGTAGGCGGAGAGAGTGGTGGCGTGGTTCATCGTGGTTTCAGCGGCTGACAACGAAACGATGAGAAGGCCGCCAAAGAGCGCCAGAAGGAGTTTTTTCATGGGGCTGGGTGGTTTGATATAAAACGCGGGCACAGACCCGACATCTCATCACGTTTCACAATGACACGCCCATCATGAATTCCTTTATTCAATGCGCCACGCTGGCGTTTTGCCTGATTTGCAGCGCTGGCGAGCTTCCACGTATGCTTTTTCTCGAAGACGCGGGACACGATCCCACCGCGCCGAGCGGCACGCGGTCGGGTTTTGCCATCCTGCGGCGCGAGGACGGCAGCTTTTGCTTCTACAATCCTTACGCACCGAGTTCCGAACCGCTTCGATTGCCGGATGCGAAGGGCGAACAGCACACGCTGCGGCCTGCATTGCCCGAAAGCCTCGCCCAATCAAAAACGCTCATCGACAGCGGTATCCTTAACAACACGCAGACGCTGCTCTCAGCCGATGGCACGGTGCGCAGTATCACGGTGAAAGCCGAAAAGCACAGCAAAGAGGACGCGGCACGCATCGGCCTGCCGATGTATCTCGACATGTGGTATCGCCAAGGCACTGCGCAGGCTGTTTCTAAGCCGGTTCGGACTTGGCGAGGCTACAATGGATCTCAAATGGAGTATCAGCGGCTCGCCAGCGGGCGACTGCTCGTGCCGCATGGCAGCTATCTTCCTTTTGCCAAGGCCGCACCTCCCACCGGTCGCCACGAAACGGTGATTGAGTATTCCGATGATGGCGGCACGAACTGGCAGCTCAGTGCTTCCAAGCTCACCTCGCCCTGCTACGAAGACTACAACGGTTCCAACGAAGGCGCCTGCGAGCCCTGCTTCGAAGAACTCCGCGACGGCTCGATCTGGATGCTCATGCGCACGCAGGCTGGTTGCCTCTACGAGTCCATTTCCAAAGACAACGGCACCACCTGGTCCGCCGCAGCGCCCTCGCGCTTCCGTACATCCACGGGTCCAGCCAATCTGCTCCGTCACCGCGATGGACGGCTCGTTTTGACCTGGAACAACTGCGAACTGCCGCCGAAGCACGAAGGTGTGGGCGTGTATGGCGGACGCGATGCCTTGCACATCGCCATCTCCGACGACGACGGCCGCACATGGCGGGGATTTCGCGAGATCTACCTCGATCATCGCCGCAACGACAATCCTGCTGCCTCGGGAGATCGCGGCACGGCTTATCCCCTCGCCGCATTCACGGATGAGGGCAAAATCGTCGTCCTAGCCGGCCAGGGCAAAGGCGGACGCAATCCCATCCTCGTCGATCCCGATTGGATCACCGCCACCACCGCTGAATGCGACTTCCGCGACAGTCTCGTGCAATGGGCCGTCTATCAGCACACCGGCCCCGCGAAACGTTGGTGGCGTGCGCGCCGCGTCGGCTGCGGCCTCATCGACACTCCGGATGAACCCGGCACGCAAAGCCTGCATGTGCGCAATCCTGACGAACCCGATACCGCCGTCTGGAACTTCCCCAACGGCTGGCGCGGCGAGCTCACCGTGCGCCTGCGTCTCCCCTCCGGCTCACAAGGCGCGATCTTCTCCCTCAACGACCGCTTCTTCGATCCCCCGAACACTCTCGGCGATGATCTCGCCATTTTCCAAGCCCGCGTGACCACCGACGCCGCCAAACCCGAGACTTGGCATAGGCTTTCCCTCCGCTGGGACCTCACTCGTGGCGAATGCGAGCAACGACTCGATGACCAGCTCATCGCCACTCACAAATTTCGGCACCGCACCCTCAACGGCGTCAGCTACCTCCGCATTCGCTCCGCTGCTCACAAGCCCGATCCTCATGGCGTGATCATCCGCCACGTGAAGGCGGCCATTTCTGATCCCAACGCGCCCGCGATCGCTCGCGAAGAACAAGATGCTTATCAAGAAGACTACGTGAAGACCGTCGTGCCGCGCTGGTGAGTCACACTCACTTCGCCTTTGCGCTCCACAACGCCACATTGCGAAACTGGGCACCTTCAGCCCGGGCGACGAAACCCACGCGGCCTTTGCGCTCCTTGAAACGCTCGTGGCTGGCTTCGAGGACGTGGGCGTCGATTTTCGCCATGAAGCGTTCGCCGCAGATTTCGATGGTGATGCGATGCCAGGTGTTGGGATCGAGTTTGACCTCGATCTTCTTCAGTTCCTCGCGCCGCGTCTCCTTGGCGATACCGCTCATCTTTTGAATCCAGATGGACGTGGGCGTGATCATGACGCGACCTTGATGCAGGTTCGGTTTGTTCGTGTCGCGGCACACAAAACCAACCTGTGGCGAGGGGCCCAGCTTGAACTCGGCGGTCAACACATAGTCGCCGAGGTCCACAATGTGCTCGCAGACGGCCTCGTGGCCATTCGGGCGCTTATCACTCGGACCTTCCTGCACGGCATAAGCCGCGCTATCCTTGATGCTCCACGTGCCGATGCCTTGCCGCCAGCCTTCCGTGCCTGGCTGTCTCTCTTTGGCAAAGGATTCCGGCTTATCAAAGGCCTCGGCGGAGATCAGCTTGTCCACCGCACACATCTGCGTGGCTGGCACTGCAGGGGTTTGAGCATGCAAAGAGGGGGCGAGGACAACAAGGCAGAGCAGAAGTCGGCTTTTCATGTGAAGAACAAAACGCTGGCGTTCGAGAGACATGACAACAAAAAGCCCTGTGAGGTTTCCCCCACAGGGCTTTTGTTTTGCGGAGTTTAGCCCGCTACAGCGGCTGGAGCCGCCGTGTGGTTACTTCTTCTTCGCGGCCTTCTTGGCAGCCTTCTTGGCGGCTTTCTTAGCAGGGGCCTTCTTGGCAGCCTTCTTGGCGGCTTTCTTTGCAGCTTTCTTAGCCATGTTGTTTGTCCTCTTGTTGTTGGTTGCTTTGTTGTTTTGTTTTGCCGAAGCACCAGCGGAGCTGGAGCCACGGACATTTTTACCGGCGGTCGCCTTGGCGGCGGCACGCTTTTCCTCGATCGCGGCCTGCGCAGCGGCAAGGCGGGCGACGGGGACGCGGAAAGGACTGCAGCTGACGTAGGAAAGGCCCACCTTGTGGCAGAACTTCACGGAGTCAGGATCGCCACCATGCTCGCCGCAGATGCCCAGCTTGATGTCCGGGCGGGTGCTGCGACCTTTGGTGATGGCGGTCTGGATGAGCTGGCCGACACCGGTGGTGTCGAGCGTGGCAAAGGGGTTCTTCTTGAAGATCTCGTTCTCCGTGTAGGGCATGAGGAACGAGCCCATGTCGTCACGGCTGATGCCGAGAGCGGTCTGGGTGAGGTCGTTCGTGCCGAAGGAGAAGAACTCCGCGGTCTGCGCGATCTCGTCGGCGGTGAGAGCACCACGCGGGACTTCGATCATGGTGCCGACCATGTAGCTGAACTTGATCTTCTTCTCGGCCATGACGGCCTTGGCGACGTTGTGAATGATCTCAACCTGGAGGTCGAGCTCCTTCTTGAAGCCAACGAGCGGGACCATGACCTCAGGCTTCACCTTGATCTTCTTGGCGGCCACATCAGCGGCGGCTTCAAAGATGGCGCGAGCCTGCATGGCGGTGATTTCTGGATAGGCGATGCCGAGACGGCAGCCGCGGTGGCCGAGCATGGGGTTGAACTCATGCAGGGCGGCGACGCGGGACTTCACTTTCTCGACGGAGACGCCCATCTTCTTCGCAAGGTCTGTCTGGGCGGCTTCTTCATGCGGAACGAATTCGTGGAGGGGCGGGTCGAGCAGACGGATGGTCGCAGGCAGGCCGTTAAGGGCCTCGAAGATGCCGGTGAAGTCTTCACGCTGATACGGAAGGAGCTTCGCGAGGGCTTTTTCGCGGTCGGCGACGTTGTCAGCGAGGATCATCTCGCGAACGGCGTCGATGCGGTCACCTTCGAAGAACATGTGCTCCGTGCGGGTGAGGCCGATGCCCTGAGCGCCGAACGCGATGGCGTTTTCGGTCTGTTCCGGATTGTCGGCATTCGTGCGCACCTGCAGGCGGGCGGCCTTACCGCACCAGCTCATGAGGGTCTGGAAGCTCTTGTACTTCTCGGTGGCCTGAGCGGCCTTGTCACCGTGAAGAGCACCCGTGACGATGGAGGACGGACCCGTCTTGATTTTGCCACCGTAGATCGTGCCGGCGGTGCCGTCGATGCTGAGGCTGTCTTTGCCTTCGTGGAAGACTTCACCAGCGATGGTGACGGTCTTCTTGTCGTAGTCGATTTCAACGGCGGAGGCACCGCAGATGCAAACCTTGCCCATCTGACGGGCGACGAGCGCGGCGTGGCTGGAAACACCACCTTTGGCAGTGAGGATGCCAGCGGCGGCGATCATGCCACGAAGGTCTTCCGGGGAAGTTTCGTTGCGGACGAGGAGAACGGTCTCACCGGCTTCCGCAGCGGCGGCGGCACGGTTTGCATTAAGATAGATGGTGCCGGAGGCAGCACCAGGACCGGCGGGAAGGCCTTTGGCGAGTTCCTTGGCCTTTTTGATTTCGCTGAGGTCGAAATCAGGAGCGAGGAGCTGCTCGAGCTGGTCGGCGGGATTGCGCAGGATGGCGGTTTCCCAGTCGATGAGCTTTTCCTTCACCATGTCCATGGAGAACTTCAGCGCGGCAGCGGCGGTGCGCTTGCCATTGCGGGTCTGAAGCATGAAAAGCTTGCCCTGCTGGATGGTGAACTCGACGTCCTGCACATCCTTGAAGTGCTTTTCCAGAATGGAGCGCACTTTCATGAGCTCGGCGAAAGCCTTCGGCATTTCCTTCTGAAGCTGAGCAACGGGCTCAGGCGTGCGGACACCGGCGACGACGTCTTCACCCTGCGCATTGATCAGGAACTCACCGTAGAATTCGTTGACGCCGTTCGCAGGATTGCGGGTGAAGGCCACACCAGAACCGGAATCGTTGCCGGTGTTGCCGTAAACCATCGCCTGCACGTTGACGGCGGTGCCCCACTCGGCGGGGATGTTGTATTTGCGGCGATACACGATCGCGCGGTCATTCATCCAGGAGCCGAACACAGCGCCGGCGGCACCGCGAAGCTGATCCCAAGGATTGTTCGGGAAGACGTGGCCGGTGCGCTCTTTGACGAGCTGCTTGAAGCGTTTCACGAGTTCCTTCTGGTCATCGGCGGTCAGATCGGAGTCGATGATGTCCTTGTGATATTTTTCGTGCTTGTAGCCTTCGATCACGGTCTCGAAGGGCTCATGATCTTCATTTTCGCGCTTCTGCACACCGAGAACGACGTCGCCATACATCTGGATGAAGCGGCGGTAGCAGTCCCAGGCGAAACGCTCGTTGTTGGTGGCCTTGACGAGCGAGAGAACCGTCTGGTCATTCAGGCCAAGGTTCAAAATGGTGTCCATCATGCCCGGCATCGAGTCACGAGCACCGGAACGCACGGCAACGAGCAGCGGCATGCCATTGGCGTCGCCAAATTTCGCGCCCATGATTTTTTCCATGGAGGCAATGCCAGCTTCCATCTGCTTCTGGAGATCAGCGGGATAGCTCTTCTTGTTCGCGTAGAAGTAAGTGCAGACTTCGGTGCTGATCGTGAATCCGGGAGGCACCGGGAGACCAATGCGGCTCATTTCCGCGAGGTTCGCTCCTTTGCCGCCGAGCAGCGCTTTCATGGAGCCGTCACCGTCCGCTTTTCCTGCTCCGAAGGAATAAACGTATTTCACTTTCTTTGCGCCGCTGGTTGCTTGTTTTGCCATATTGGGTTTTCGGTCGATCAATGCGATCCGTTGTGTGGGTCGATATATTGGGTGGGATTGAATCGCCGATCTATATTGCTGAATTATATGATGCAAGGTGTTTGTTGACAATGAAAAGTTCCGCGACGCAAACCGGCCAGCATCGCGAACAACATCGCGACACGGCTATTGACGCGAAGAATGTTCTTCTGATAAAACCACTCATCATCTCTTGCGGCGTGCTTTCTGTGCCCGCCACCAGCATGACCCTACCAACTCACCGTCATCCCCCAAGCACATGAAAACACCATCATCCAATCATTCACCTCACGGCTTCACTCTTGTGGAGTTGCTGGTTGTCGTGACCATCATCGGCATCCTGGCAGGCCTTGTTATCTCGCAGGCTCCCAAGCTGATGCAGCAAAGCCGCGAGCTTGAAGTGCGAAACGTGATCGTCGCTTTGCAAACAGGAATCCGAAATTATCAGACGGAATACAATCGCTTTCCGCTCGATCCATCACAGACAGCTTCTTCAGGTCAAGAAGACGCCCCTGCGATCCTCACCAATCAAAGCACCAGTCTTATCGATACTTTGATGGGCCCAGCGGCAAGCCAAGGT
The DNA here is from genome assembly GCA_016795465.1 of Verrucomicrobiaceae bacterium. Lineage (GTDB taxonomy): Bacteria > Verrucomicrobiota > Verrucomicrobiia > Verrucomicrobiales > Verrucomicrobiaceae > Prosthecobacter. Next base: position 42,414 of record JAEUHK010000103.1, read on the forward strand.
GGCACCGGTTCATCTGGCAGCGGCACCGTCAACCTGAACCCAAAGGGCATTGAATTTACCACTTTCAAAATGGCAAAGAATGGTCTGAACGGTCTCGTTGGAGCGCAGAGCCCTTACAGTCTCGTCGATCTCTGGGGCATGCCATTCTATGTTCTCTTCGACACTAATCTCGATCGTAAAATCAATAATCCAGACCTGCAAAACCAAGATCCGAAGATCTCCCAGAACGCTGTCAGTCCTCCGCCACAGTTCCTCCCGACAGACGTGGCAATCTACAGCTCTGGCAAAGATAAAATCCAGATGACTGGCGACGATATCGTGTCGTGGCGTAACTGATCCACCATCTCGTCTTCCTCCACGCGGCGGTCTCCACTCGGAACCGCCGCTTTTTCATGCTCACGCGTATTTCGCGAGCAAATCAGCCGTCTTCGCCGGATCGACCTTTTCGTAGAAATCGTCCTCCACCATGCAGACCGGGCCAAAGCCGCAGCTCGCGAGGCACTCGGCGAATTCGATGCTGTACTTGCCGTCGGCACTCACCGCGATCGGGTGATGGTGATCGACATGCGAGCGGTCGATGTTCGCCGTTTTGCAAAACGACTCCATCAACTCGTAGCTGCCTGCCATGGCGCAGGAAAGCGTGCGGCAGACGCGGATGTGATACTTGCCCGGGGCGCTTTGACGGAAGCCAGGATAGAAAGTCACCACTTCGAGCACTTGGATCGGCTCCAGACCGAGTTTCGCGGCCACCCAGTTCACCGCTTCCTCGCTGATGTAGCGGAAATGATGCTGCATGAGGTGCAGCAGCGGCAGCACGGCGCTGCGTTTCGACACCGGGTAGTGCGAGATGGCCTCATCCATCTGCTTCTCCAATTCGGCTGGAACTTCGAAGGCCATGCGTGGGTCGGTCAAAATCGGTTCAGGGTGAAAAAATCAGCGGTCGCACTCGCCCATCACGAAGTCGAGGCTGCCGAGCACGGCAGGCACGTCGCTGATCATGTGGCCGACGAGCAGCTTCGGCAGGATGCAAAGGTTCAGGAAGGAAGGGCTGCGGATCTTGAGGCGATGCGGCACGCCACCGCCGGTGCTGTTGATGTAGAAGCCAAGCTCGCCTTTCGGATTCTCCGCGGAGAAATAAACTTCACCCGCAGGCGCGTCGATGCCCTGAGTGGCGATGATGAAGTGGTGGATCAGCTCCTCCATCTTCATGAGGACCTTTTCCTTTTTCGGCAACAGGCCCTTTGCCTCCGCGACATTGATGGCACCACCGGGCAAATCCTTCAGCACCTGACGCAGGATGCGCACGCTCTGGCGCATCTCCTCCATGCGGACGAGGTAACGATCATAGCAATCGCCCTTCGTGCCCACCGGGATGTCGAACTCATACTTCTCGTAGTCGAGGTAAGGATGCGCTTTGCGCACATCGAACTCCACGCCCGATCCACGCAGATTCGGGCCCGTGATGCCATACGCGATGGCTTCCTCGCGAGAAATCACGCCGATGTCCTGCGTGCGCTCCATGAAGATGCGGTTTCTCGAGAGCAGCTTGTCGATCTCATCGATCACCGGCTCCAGATCATTCAAGAAAGTGGTCACCGCGGCTTCAAAGCCCGCTGGTAGATCGCGAGTCTGTCCACCGACGCGGGTGTAGCTCGTCGTGAAACGTGCGCCCGTGAGCTGCTCGCACAAATTGTAGATTTTCTCACGCTCCGTGAACGTGTAGAGGAAGACCGTCATCGCGCCGACATCCATCGCGAACACCCCGACACCCAGCATATGCGCCGAGATGCGGGCCAGTTCGCAGCAGATCACGCGGATGGCCTTGCCACGAGCGGGCAATTCCCAGCCCATGAGCTTTTCGACAGCCAGCGCATACGCCACGTTGTTCGCCAGCGGCGCGAGATAGTCCAAGCGGTCCGTGTAAGGCACGAACTGGTTGTAGTGCATGTTCTCGGCGATCTTTTCGTCGCCACGATGCAGGAAACCAACGTCCGGATCAGCCTTCGTGATGATCTCGCCGTCCAGTTCGAGGATCAGGCGCAGCACCCCGTGTGTCGCCGGATGGCTCGGCCCCATATTGAGCACCAATTTTTCGCCCACGATGTCTGTCGTGGTCTCTTCCACGGATTCGAGATGCCGGGCGGCCTTGGCGGCGGTATCGGGAGCCTCGTATTCTCGGGTGACAGTGGGCATGCGTTCGGAAAGTGGGGGAGTTCGACTTATTCGTCGCCCACGAAAGAGCGGCAACACGATTTTGTGAAAAGTTTCACAAGCTCACCCAGCCACCCTCATTCCGCCCTCGCCAACCGGGTCCATCCTATATTAAATAGTTGAATCCACCGCCCGCATGGCCCGCGAGACCTTCCACCGCCTTTTTGCTCTTTTTTCCAGTCTTGGAAAGATCCTCGGCATTGGCGGCCTCGTCGCCACGTCAGCCATGGCGGCCATCGACAGCGTCCCCGCCCCGGCCGATGGCATCTACGACGACACCCGCGCCTTCAGCGATGCCTCGCGCCAAGCCCTCGCCCAGGAAATCCGCGGCCTCGCCACCGATCTGAAGTGCGATGTCTGGCTCACCGCCACCAGTTTCTCCACCGGCGGACTTACCCCGCGCCGCCAGGCTCAGGCCACCCGCATCCGCTGGAGTGGCGACAAGCCGGCCCTCCTCCTCGCCTACGACCGCGCCACGAATGCGATGGCCTTCTCCTTCTCGCCCGATCTCTGGGCACGCTACCCGGCCACTTCCCTCGCCACCATCGGCCTCGAGGCCAACCGTGCCATCGCCGATACCAAGCTCACGCTCGAAGAACGCCTTACCACCATCGTGCATCAGGTCGCCAAACGCCTGCGCGAGCTCGAAACCGTGCGCCTCAAGCAATCCGTCTGGTTCCCGAAGGAAGAACGCCTCTCCACGATGCTCCTCATTGGCATCCTGCTCGGCGGAGCCCTCCTCGCCGCCATCCTCGGCATGATCTCACGCGCCCGCAGCCACGCCAGCGGCGAGCAACTCCTCTTCCCCGACGTCACCGTGAGCACGCGATTCGGTGCCCCCTTCGGCGGCGGCCTCATCGCCGAGATCCGCACGCAACCACCCGCGAGGTAGGCAGACCGGAGTGATGGAGAAATGGAGTCGTGGATGACTGGCGTGTTGTCTTACCAATCAACCAACACTCCATCACTCCAGTTCTCCAACACTCCAGCCGCCCACCGCATCACCGCGGACGCAACTGCTCACTCGAAGGCTCATCCCCCTTCAGGCCCTTCTCCTTCAGCACCTTGTCCACCATCTCGATGTATTTCAGCGGATACTTCTTCCGCTGATACTTCCGGAACATCAGATCGCGCAGCATCAGCCAGTCATCGTCCGTCGGATTCTCCAAAGGAGCCCATCCCTCCATCTCCGGCTCGATCAGGTAGTGCCAGACCCAGTTACGGAAGTCCCAGTAGGCACGCACATAGCGCTTCTTGCGGGGTTCGATCTGCTCGTGCCATTCGTGCGCCTGGTTCTTTTTCATGGATTCGTGGGCGGCCAGCATGCAATCGTCCGGGTGCGCATGCAACCCAACACACGCTCCGCTTTGCCGCCACTCTTCGCCTACCTCGCCGCCGTGCTGGTGGGCGGTGCCTTGCTCGCGCCGCTGCTCTTCGATCTCGGCAAATGGGCCCAAAGCTGGCTCACCGACTCCGCCATGCGTGATTGGGGCATCGTGAAATGGCTCCTCAGCGAAATCGAACGCGCCCACTTCACCCGCTACTTCAACCGCGCCGTCCTTGTCCTCGCCATCGTCCTCATCTGGCCGCTTTTGAAGGCCATCCGACTCGATCGCAGCGTTCTGCCCACTTTCGCGCCCACCGCCTCCGGCCTCAAACAAGGCCTCACCGGCTTCCTGCTCGCCGCAGGGCTCCTGTTCGGCCTCGGCCTGCTTTTCATCCAAAACGGCATCTACATGCTCAAACCCGACGCGGCATGGCTGAAGCTCTCCGCACACCTCACCGCCGCGTTTGGTGCCGGCATCGTCGAGGAGCTGTTTTTTCGCGGAGCCCTGCTCGGCATCCTGCTGCGCACCATGAAGCCCAAAACCGCCTTCTTCTGGTGCACCTTCATCTTCGCCATCGTCCACTTTTTGCGTCCACCGGGCGACTGGCAGCTCGCCGATGCCGACGTGCGATGGCACAGCGGCTTCGCCGTGCTCGTGAGGCTCTTCGACGGCTTCGGCCACCTGCGCATCTTCATCGCCGAATTCCTCACCCTCACCGCCGTCGGAGCCGTTTTGGCCTTCACGCGACTCCGCACCGGTCGTTTGTGGCTCCCCATCGGCCTGCATGCCGGCTGGGTCTTCGGTTTGAAATACTTCACCGCCCTCACCCTCACCTCCGAAGCCCTCAACCGCGGCGAAACCCTCCCTTGGATCGGCTCCAACCTCAAAATCGGCCTCGCCCCCTTCGCCACCGTGCTCTTCACCGGCTTCGTGGCCAGCCTCGTGTTCCGCGCACCGCAAACTTCAGCAATCAACAATCGTTGATCAGCAATCGTCAATCGATCCGCTCCACGCCGCCTTTGATTGACGATTGTCGAACAACCGATTTTTGATTTTCGAGGTCATGCGTCTCTTTCTCTTCGCTCTCTGCCCTCTGCTCTCCGCCTTCGCTGCCGAGCCCAAGGACCGCCTCATCCGCGAGACACCCGCGCTTACGCCCGAGGCCGAACGAGCCGCACTGCATGCCCCCGAAGGCTTCGAGGTCCAGCTCTTCGCCGCCGAGCCGCAAATCAACAAGCCCATCAACCTCGCCTTCGACGCCAAAGGCCGGCTCTGGGTCTCCTCCACCGTCGAGTATCCCTACGCCGCCGAAAAAAGCCGCTGGTCCGACCCTCAAGGCACCCGCGTCCAAGACAGCCGCGATGCCATCAAGATCCTCGAAGACACCGACGGCGACGGCCGCGCCGACAAAATCACCGTCTTCGCCGACGCGCTGAACATCCCCACCGGCGTCCTCCCCTGGCACAAGCCCGAGCACAAGTCCGGCTGCATCGCCTTCAGCATCCCCAACATCTGGTACTTCGCCGACACCGACGGCGACGACCACGCCGACCTCCGCGAAGTCCTCTTCGGCCCCCTCGGCTACGAAAAAGACACCCACGGCATGTGCAGCAGCTTCCGCCTCGGCCTCGACGGCTGGGTGTATGCCACGCATGGCTTTAACAACACCAGCAACTTCAAAGCCAAAGACGGCAGTACACTCGAACTCCAATCCGGCAACGTCTTCCGCTTCAAACCCGACGGCTCACGCGTCGAAAAATACACCAGAGGCCAGGTCAATCCCTTCGGTCTCGCGTGGGATCGTTACGGCAATCTCTACAGCGCCGACTGCCACAGCTCGCCCGTGTATCAACTCATCCGCGGTGCCTGCTATCCCAGCTTTGGCAAACCGCACGACGGACTCGGCTTCGCGCCCGTCATGTGCCAGCACACGCATGGCAGCACTGGCATTTGCGGCATCGTCTATCTCGACGGCGGCGTCTGGGGTCCTGAATGGGACGATCACATCCTCCTCGGCAACTGCGTCACCTCCCGCGTCAATCACGACCATGTCACCTTCACCGGCTCCACCCCCAAAGCCAACGAGCAGCCCGACTTCATCACCAGCGACGACCCCTGGTTCCGCCCCGTCGATCTCCAACTCGGCCCCGACAACGCCCTCTACATCGCCGACTTCTACAACAAGATCATCGGCCACTACGAAGTCCCCCTCGATCATAAAGGCCGGGACAAAACCCGCGGCCGCATCTGGCGTGTCGTTAACAAGAAGCACTCCGAAAGCCTGCGTGACTCTCCCGTGGCTGCATCGCCTTTGAATGCGCTTCATTCATCGAACCTAACACGCCGCTATCTCGCCACCGAGCTTTTGATTCGGCAAAACAACCCGGCTCATGACGCTGAGGCACCGGCGAGCGAGGAATCCGTCGCTCATAGCCTATGGATCGGCGCACGACTCGGCACCATCGACACGAATCAGATCAAAACAGCTATGGATTCGTTTCCGCTCGCGAAAACGCATGCGCTGAGGCTTGCATGCCGGTTTACGGATCAAGCTGGCATCCCGGGCTATTCCGCACTCACCCGCTTCATCGGGGACTTTGGCTCGCCTGTGAACCGGGGTGGAGCCACGATGTCATTTAGTTCCGTGGATGAGCTTATTCGAAGATCACCACCCGATCTTCTCGCAAGGCAAGAAGCCGAGGACCAAAAAGCATCCATCGAATGCATCGGAGCTTCAGAAGGCCGTTCAGGCATTTACGACCTTCTTCTCGAGCTTCGCAGTCGTTCATCTCTTCGAGACGAAACCCTTCGTCTCACCACCAAGATTGCCCTCAAGACCATCTTGAGCAGCTCGGGCAGTTTCAAAGCTCTCCCGCCTGATGCCACCGAAGCCGTCGAGGTCGCTCTTGCCGTCCCCAATGCCGAATCAAGCCACTGGCTCTGGCGGGTCGAAACTCAATTACCCACTCGCTCCGCCTCCTTCGCCAAAATTCTCACCCACATCGCCCGCCACGGCGATCCCACACTTCTCCCTCAAGCCATCGCCCTCGCTCGTCGCTCCACTGTCCCTTCGGTCGCTTCCGTCTCTTCTGTCCCTTCCGCCACGCTCCCCCTCCTCACCGCCCTACACGACGGCCTCAGCGAACGCGGCACGCCTCCATTGCCCGAACTCCTCACCTGGGCTCAAGACCTCGCCAAACAGCTACTCGAAGCTGCTTCGCAAAAACCCGCACCCGCCTGGACCAGCATCGGAAACGTCAAATGGTCCCTCCAGCCGCGAAAACTCGCCGAAGGCGGCGAAGTCACCGTGCTCCAAAGCATGGCCAAAGGCGGTGGCGATGAAGAAAGCCGCACCGGCACGCTCCAATCGAAAATCTTCGACGCACCCGCCAAACTCACCCTCTGGCTCAACGGCCACCGCGGCTTCCCCACGGCCAAACCGCACGACAAAAACCTCGTCCGCATCGTCGAAGCCCAAACCGGCCAAACACTCGCCAGCGCCTTCCCACCGCGACACAACGAAGGCCGCCGCACCGAGTTCGATCTCTCCAAGCACACCGGCAAACGCGTCCGCCTCGAAATCATCGATGGCGACAACGCCAAGGCCTACGCCTGGCTCGGCATTACCCGCATCGAGCCCGCCGTGGTCAGCGTGAACGATTTCCAAAGCTACGACACCACGCGCGAGTCTCTCAAAACGCTCGCCGTGATGCTCCAACACAGCGCCCCGGCCGCGCTGCGAGAAAAACTCGCCACCTACCTCCCACCGCGACCCGCGCCACCTCCCCTGCCCGTCTCACCCGAGCAACGCAGGCAGCTCGACACCCTCATCGCCGCCCGCGCCGCCGCCTACGCCAAAGCGAAGCCCGATCTCGAAGTCGGAGCCAACGTCTTCAAGATGAACTGCGCCGCCTGCCATCAAATCCAAGGTGAAGGCGGCCTCATCGGCCCGCAGCTCGACGGCATCGGCACCCGCGGCCCCGAGCGCCTCTGCGAGGACATCCTCGATCCCAATCGCAACGTCGATGCCCACTTTCACCTCCACACCTTCACCCTCAAAGACGGCACCGTGACCTCCGGCTTCCTCAAAGCCGAACTCGGCGAAATCAAAATCCTCGCCGACGCCACCGGCAAAGAACACCGCCTCTCCAAGAAAGACATCACCAAGTCCGAAGTCACCCCCATGTCCCTCATGCCACCCACTTTCGGCCAAACGATGGATGAAGCGACGTTCAGCGACCTGCTCGGTTACTTGCTCGGCGAGCAAACCGCAGCCGCGCCTCTCAAGCCGCATCCGCAAGCCCTCGCGAACACGCATCCACCCGGCGAAGTCGACCGTCCAGAGATGGTGCGATTCATCGTGAATGATCCAGCGAAGCTCGCCGGCATCGTCGTCGATGAGACGAAGGCACAGCTCACCGGTGAATGGCAGTATTCCACGCACACGCCGCCGTATGTGGGCCTCGGTTACCTGCATGACATGAAGGCAGGCAAAGGCCTCAAAGCCGTTACCTTCACACCGGAGCTGCCGAAAGCCGGCTGGTATGAGGTGCGGCTTGCTCATTGCTACAACGTGCGCCGCGCCACCAACACGCCCGTGACCATTCATCATGCCGATGGCGATACCACGCTGCGCATCAACCAGCAGGAAGAACCACCACACGACCGCTTGTTTCGCACGCTCGGCACCTTCCGCTTTGAGAAAGGCCGCGCAGGCTGGGTGCGCATCTCCAACGAAGGCACCGATCCCACCAAAGTGGTCATCGCCGATGCCGTGCAGTTCATTCCCGTGGAAAAGAAGTGACTCAAGCACCACCGCGCCTCTTCCACCACCACGCGATGAAGTGCCCGAGGCCGCTGAACTTGAACTTCGGGTCCACCCAACGCTCGATGACGTAGAACGCGAAGTAGTAAGCACGACTGAAACCCCACACGCAAAGCGCGAGCAAAGCCGCCGTGCGCCAGCTCCAGTGCTCGACGAGCAAGATCCCGGCGGAGAGAATGCCAATGAAGAGAAACAGCCAGGCCTTCAGCCACATGGCTTTGGTGGATTGAAGATTGCGCATGGTCTGGACTGATGAGTTTCGCGGCAGCGTTTTGGAACCGGAGCGTAGCGGAGATAGACAGCCATAGGCTGCCCGGCAGGGTGAGCGAAGCGAATCAATGCTCCAGCCCTCTGGAGCTTTTCGCGGGCCTGGAGTCATTCGAAAGCGCCGGAGGGCCGGCGCACTCCAGGAGGCTCTCGCGTGCTTTGGTTACTTCTTCTCCAGCCTCACATAATCCAGCCCGACCATGTTCGACGGGATCGCATCTGGATTCGGCGGTGCGAGGGTGAAGGTGAGTTTGTGCTCGCTGGCGGTGAGTTCGTGGGTGCCCCAGTCTTTTTCGCCAGTGTGGAGGACTTGGGGGTTGTTGTAGCCATCGAACGAGGACGCCACGGGCTTGCCATCGAGGGTGATGCTGACGACGCCGTAGTCGCGGGCCATGGTGAGAGCGCCGTAGAGGGTGTATTTGCCGGCTTCCTTCACTGGAAGTGCCAGCGTGAGCTTCTGATCCGGCTTCCCACCCGTCCACCAGAGCTGGGCTCCGCCGCTCCAGTCGCTGCCGAAGCCGCCCATGCCTTGTCGGCCGGTTTTGCCGCCGGTGAGTTCGAGGACCTTGAGGGTTTCGCCTTCGAGGGCGCCTGGGATCGTAGTCCCGGCTTTAGCCGGTCCTCCTGAGCCGCCTGAAGGCGGGACTACAGAACCACTTTGCAGATACTTCACGAGATCAACGACCATCTCGGGCTGCAAGGCATCAAAGAGGCCTTCGGGCATCGTGCTGAGCTTGGAGACTTCGCGCTTCGCGATGTCCGTCTGCGCCAGCGTGAACTCCACACCGCCCATCATGGCGATCTTCACGGCGGCGGGGTTTTCTTCTTTGATGACGCCGCTCATCACGCGACCGTCCTTCATGGTGAAGAGGTTGAGCTGGTAGGCCTTGCCGATCACCGCGTTGGGATCGAGCACGTTTTCGAGCAGGTAGTTCAAGTCGGCGCGATTGCTGCCGGTGATGTCGGGGCCGACGTTCTGGCCTTCGCCGAAGAGTTTGTGGCATTGGCCGCAGGTGGCGGTGTAGAGCATCTTGCCCTTCGCGAGGTCGCCTTTGGCCAGTTTGGCGGGCGTGAGGAGGTCGCGATACTTCTTCGTGCGCTCGGCGAGGTCGGCCTTCGGTGCGTTGACATCGCCCCAGGCGGTTTTGATGAGGGCATTGATCTCCGCGTCATCGAACGCGGTGAGCTGGCGCACCAAAAACGGCGAAAGGGCCGTCGCGGGCACGGTTTTGGCCTCGACGGCCTTCAGCAGCGCTTTCGCGCCTTCCTTGGTCGAGGCGAGCGTGTTCACCGCATCCGGCAATTCGTTCGCGGAGAGCTTCGGCAGCGCCGCACCGAGGATTTTCGGCGTTTCGGCATCTTTGAGCGAGGCGAGCGCCTGGATCGCCTTTCGACGCAGCGAGGCCGGTGCGTCGTTTTGGATGAGCTGGAGCAGGGTTTTGGCGGTGGAGGCGTCTTTGGCCTGCACCAGCAATGACAGAGCGTGTTCTTTGTCAGTCAGTGATGTGGAGGGATCTTGCAGTTTAGAGCGCGCAAGGGAAGTTCCCCAATTCTCTCCACTCTCGTTTTCCAAAACCGATAGCTCGTAAACGAGTCTTTTTAGTTCAGGGTTTTCGCCATTTCTGAGAAGAGCTCCGGACCCCGGCCAATTCTCTCCCCTTTCCATCTTTGGCACCCCCTGTTTCCGAGCCTCAACCAAAGCAGCTACGAGCGCTGTCTTCGTCTCTAAATCTTCGGTTTGGTCAGCGAGTACAAAGATTTTGTCCCAACCATCGGCAGTGCCTGTAAGCCGTCGATAGATGAAGCCGGTGACCTTCGGCATCTTCGACACCTTCGCGAGCTGCATCCCCACCGCCGGGTCCGCCGCCACCAACGGCTCGATGCCATACCAGATGAGCAACGGGATCATCGGATCGTCCTTGTCCTCACCATGCTTGAGGAGCGCGGTGGCGATTGCTTGCCGTTTATCAACGGGAAGTCGTTGCAGCAGTGATGCTACTTCCCGTCGCACATAAGGAGATTTGTCCTCACGGGCCATTTTCTCAACTGCTGCGAGGCCTCGTTCGCCCGGGACGCCAACCTCTGGCTGGCCATCGTAAACGAAATAATGGATCTCTGGAAAGCGAACGTCCGCATCCTTGTCTAGTAAGCCAGGCTGATTCCAAAGCTTAGGGCTGCATTTTGATGCTGCGAGACGCACAATCGCCGCGCGAACACGTTCTTTAGCTTCGTCGCCAGAAACTCCGATCGGGGACGAGAATCGGGAAAGGTTTATTAACCAAGTCGCTCTTACCGCAATTGCTTCTGAAATCTCGTCGTGCTGTGCAGGTAGATCCTGAAGACACGCGAGAAATTTTGAAAATTTGCTCGTGTCGCGCTCGGACTGTAGCCGTTCCATCAGCACCCTTCTCGCCATCCGCGAGAACCACTCGTTCTCCGTCTGCACGGCCAGCTTTGCCAGTGTTTCATCGCTTTCCTTGGCGAGATCGAAGGGCGCAGTGATGCGGGCACTCTTGCCCGCAAAGTCGTAGCGGGCAGGAGTGCCCGCTTCACTTCCATACGTCACCCGGTAGAGCCGCCCATTGCTGCGGTCCCAGTGCTCTACGGCTCCGCTGCCGCGGTGGCAGATTTGCTGATCACTCCAGTCGCTGACGTAGAGGGCGCCGTCGGGGCCGACGCGTTGCGTGACGGGGATGAAGTGCATGTCGTTCGCCCGGAGGAAGTCGGCGGCGTGTTTGCCGGTGTAGGTGCTGGCGTGCGGATCGGTGTAGTTCGCGACGAGGCGATGGCCGTGGAGGTTGCCGAAGAGGAGCTGGTTGCGATACGTCGGCGGGAAGAGGCTGCTCTGGTAAATGGCGAGGCCGCAGTGCGCGTGACCGCCGCCGAGCGCGTTGGTGTCGTTGTTCATCACGCCTGCGCCGGTCGTTTTGTCGAAGGTGACATCGGGTCGCGGATTGCCGGCGTAGTGCGCGTGGTCGGCGATGGTCTTGATGTCTTCGTAAGTGTGCGCGTTGAAGTGCTGCCCGGCCTGCCGTTGATACCGTCCGCCGGGGACGATGTGGTAGAGATGCGGAATGACGCACGCGGTGACGAACCACTCGCCATGCTGGTCGTAATCGAGCCCCCAAGGGTTGCTGGTGCCATGCGCGAAGACCTCGAACTGATGCCGCACGGGATGGTAACGCCACACGCCGGCATTGATGGGCTCGCGCTGGTCATCCGGCGTGCCCGGCTTGCCGACGCGGCTGTGCGTGAAGACGCCATGGCAACCATACAGCCAGCCGTCCGGGCCCCAGATGAAGGAGTTGAGCGTTTCGTGGGTGTCCTGCGTGCCCCAGCCGTCGAGGAGGATGTGGGCTTTGAAGGAGAGGCCGGGGGCGAGCGGAAGGGACTGAAGAGACGAAAAGGACGGAAGGGACGCCTGCTGCGGAGTCTCTTTTGTCTTTTCGGTCCCTTCAGTCCTTTCGAAGGGTCTATCTCCGTCGCGTGGAATGAAAAGAAGATACGGCGCAGCACCCACCCACACGCCGCCAAAGCCCAGCTCGATACCGCTGACGAGGTTCAGGCCTTCGCAGAAGATTTTCTTCGTCTCGAAGGTGCCGTCGCCGTCCTGGTCTTCGAGGATTTTGATGCGGTCCTGGCCTTTGCCGACTTCGCGGGGCTGCGGGTAGCTGTTGCCTTCCACGACCCAGATGCGGCCGCGTTCATCGAAGGTGAAGGCCATCGGCTGCACGAGGTCCGGCTCCGCGGCGATGAGCTCGGCTTTGAAGCCGCCGGGGAGTTGCATCAGATCGAGCGATTTGGGCTTGTTGGTTACCCAGCGAACTCCAATATCGCTCACCAAGTCATTCTGAATGCGTTTGAGCGTCTCTGTGGAGGCTGGAGAGTCCGGACTTAGATTCACTACAACATCTGGCATCATCGATGCGGCTGCTTGAATGCGCCTGAACAACTCCTCTCTCGAATAGCGGTTTCCTTTGAGTTCAAACTCTGATTCGGACAGCACCTTGAGTTCGATCAACTTTTCCGCAGCGACGCTTCCTTTGGCGTATTCGGCCTGCGGTTTGAGCGCGGGGCCGTAGAGCTTCTTTGGCGTGAGGTCGGCGGTGGTGTCCTTCCGCTCCTGCGTGAGGATGAAGACGCCTGCTTTGTTGCCGACGACGATGTCGGGCAGCTTGTCGCCATTCACATCGCCGACCTGCACATCGACGCCGACGCCGGTGTTCGAGTCGATGAGATGCGGCACGAAATCGACGCCGCCTTTGCCGTCGCGCTTCGTTTGATACCAGTAAATGACGCGGTGGCCGCGCTCGTCGGGGTCGTGGCCGTTGTGCGCCCAGTAGCGCTTGCCGGTGACGATGTCTTTGATGCCATCGCCGTCGATGTCCGCGAGGTGCGCGGCGTGGGGCTGGCTGAAGACGATGCCGTAGTCGTTGTCCTGTGGCTGCTCGCTGGCGAGCATGACGCGGTTCCAAGTGGGGCCACTGAGAGGAGCGCGGACACTCTTGTCCGCTTCATTCTTCGCGGCTTCGCCGCCATTATTTTCGATGCGGGCAGGAGTGCCCGCGCTCCCCTCCTGCTTGGCCTGCAAATACACCGCCACGCCGTAGCGATGCGCGGCGAGAGCCGTGAAGACATCGTTCGTTCCGTTGCCATCGAAGTCATACGCGAACATCTGCGCACCACCGCCGACGCCAGCGGCGAAGTTGTGCTGGGTCCACTTGTCGGTGCCGTTGTTTTCCCACCAGCGACGCGCTTCGAGCAGATCGAGCTTTCCGTCACCATTCACGTCACCAACGCCGAGGCCGTGCGTGAACTTCGCGACCTTCATGTCGTCCGTGACGGCGACGAAGGGCCATTTCTCGGTCGGTTTCGACCAGTTCGGGGCGAACCAGCCGAACTTCCCGCCGGTGCTGCACACGATCTCCGGTTTGCCGTCGCCAGTGATGTCAGTGAAGACGGGCGATTCGTTGTCCACCACGTCGGCGACGATGTGCATGGGCCAGGGTTTGTCGTCGTGGGTGCCGGGATTGAGGTAAAGCCGCGCTTCCTTGCCGGGGAAGCCGAGGATGAGGATGTCGTTCTTCTGGTCGGCATCGAAATCGTGGACGTAGGCGAAGAAGTTGTCCGAGTAGCCATTGATGCTGAAAATCTTCGGTTCGTAGTAGGCGTGCTTCTTTTCAAAAGCTGGCCCCTCCCACCAAAACGGCCCCGCGACGACGTCCGGCTTGCCGTCGCTATTGATGTCGCCGATCGCGGCACCTTCGGAGTAAAAGTCACCGTGGAGCTGCTGGCGCTTCCAGGTGATCTGCGTGGCGGCGTGCAGGCTGGAGGCCGCGAGGAGGGCGAAGACGAGCGTTTTCATGGCTGGGCGAAAACCAACGCTAACAGATTTGGCCCGTGGCGGACAAGTTTTATGCCGCATCGGCCATGACCGATGCTTCATGAGGTTTCAGCGATGTGAAGCGGCGATCGCTTCAGTCATTGAAGAAGTGGCGGCCGGTCTGGCCAGCCTCGGTCTTGTTGTCCACTTCCCAATACACGTCTTCGAAAATGGTCTCCGGCTCGGGATAGGGACTGCTCTTAGCGAAATCTGCGGAATCCTCGGCCTCTTTTTGCGCCTCTTTGTCGATCTTCTTGAGGTCTTCCTCGGTGGCGACGCCTTCGTTGATCAGGTTGCGCTTCCACACCTGGATCGGGTCGTGGTCGTTTTGGAACTTCTCGACCTCTTCCTTCGTGCGGTATTTGAACTTGTTCGCGTCGGCCACGGAATGGCCTTCCCAGCGGTAGGTGGCGATTTCGAGGATGCTGGGCTTCGATTCGTTGTGGGCGCGTTCGATGGCCTTGCCCACGCCGGCACGGACTTCATAGATGTCCTCGCCGTTGAACTGCTCCCAGGCCATGCCGTAGCCTTCGGCACGCTTGGCGAGGTAGTCCACATACGCGGACGAACGCTTCTGGCTCGTGCCCATCGAGTAGCCGTTGTTCTCGATCACATAGATCACCGGCAGGTCCCAAAGCTCGGCCAAATTGAGCGACTCGTGGAAGGCACCCTGGTTCACCGCACCATCACCGAGGAAGCAAAGGGCCGCGCCCTTGATGCCGCGATACTTGAGGCCGTAGGCGAGACCGAGGCCAAGCGGGGTCTGGCCGGCGACGATGCCGTGGCCGCCCCAGTAGTTCTTGTCCGGCGCGAAATAGTGCATCGAGCCGCCCTTGCCGCGGGAGCAGCCGGTGGCCTTGCCGAAGAGCTCGGCCATGCACTCGTTCATGCCCATGCCGACCGCCAAGGCGTGGCCGTGGTCGCGGTAAGCGGTGATGACGTGATCGTTCGGGCCCATCACGGAAACCGTGCCGACCGCCACCGATTCCTGGCCGATGTAAAGATGGAGGAAGCCGCCCATGCGACCCGCCTGGTAGTGCTGGAGCGACACCTGCTCGAAGCGGCGGATGCGCACCATCTGGCGGTAAAGGTTCACTTTGTCAGCTGCCGTCAGCTTCTGATTGATCGGAGCCGAAGCGTGTGCGGCGAGGGAGGCGGAGGATGCTTTCGTCTTGGCCATGAGGGGAGCGCGATACTAGCGGGAAGGGTGCCAAAGGCAAGCGGGATGAGGGGCCCGCAGCGAGGCAGAATGACGAAACCAGAATGACGAATGTCGAATGAAACCCGAAGCCCGAACAACCAGCCCGGCTGCTCGTTCGGGCTTCGAATTTCGACATTCCTTCGTCCTTCGGAATTCTGGTTTCGTCATTTTCCACCCCCACGTTCCACATGGAACAACCGCCTCGCCTGTGCTACCCTGCCCTTCCCGGCAGACCTCTCACTTCTCACGTCTCACCTCTCACCCCGCGTTGAATCGAGGACGAGTTCGAGTAGGAGGACGATTCGCCGCCCTGTCTCACAGTCTCCTCTTCTCCCCGTCTCCATGTCTCTGTATACCTTCCCCAAGCACTACGATGTCATCGTCTGCGGAGCCGGTCACGCCGGGGTGGAGGCCGCGATGGCGGCGGCACGCATGGGTTGCCAGACAGCCATCCTCACCCAGAATCTCGACACCATTTCCCAGATGTCCTGCAACCCCGCCATCGGCGGTCTGGCCAAAGGGCATGTCGTGCGGGAGATCGACGCCCTCGGCGGCGTCATGGGCCGGAACACCGACGCCACCGGCATCCAGTTCCGCATGCTGAACGCCCGCAAGGGCCCCAGCGTCCAGGCCCCCCGCGCCCAGTGCGACAAGAAGGCCTACCAGTTCCGCATGAAGTGGCTCATCGAGAACCAACCCAACCTCGACCTCCACCAGGGCAACGCCGCCGAGATCCTCGTCGAAAACGACGCCATCACCGGCGTGCGCACCTCCCTCGGCATGATCTACCGGGCCAAAGCGGTCGTCATCTCCTCCGGCACCTTCATGCGCGGCCTGCTCCATGTCGGCCAGCAGAACCAAGCCGGCGGGCGCATGGGCGACAGCATCTCCACCCTGTCTGACAGCCTCCGCCAGCTCGGCTTCGACGTCCAGCGCTTCAAAACCGGCACCCCCTGCCGCCTGAATAGTCGCAGCATCGACTTCTCCAAGTGCGACCTCCAGCCCGGCGATGAACCCGCGCCGAGGTTCAGCTACCTCTCTGGCGTCCTGCCCGAGGACGAAGCAGAAGGGCCTTCTGCCTCTCCCAGTCTCCCAGTCTCCCCCTCTCCAAGTCTTCCCTCCACCGGCCCCAACCAGTTCACCCTCAACTCCTGGCGCGATGTAACGTTCCACGTGGAACAAATTCCCTGCTGGATCACATACACGACCCCCCAAACGCACGACATCATCCGGGCCAATATCCACAAATCGGCCATGTATTCGGGCAAAATCGAGGGCGTGGGGCCCCGCTACTGCCCTTCCGTGGAGGACAAGGTGGTCCGCTTTGCCGAGAAGGAACGCCACCAGATCTTCCTGGAGCCCGAGGGCCGCCACACCCGCGAATTCTACGTCAACGGCGTCTCCACCTCCCTGCCCTTCGAGGTCCAATATGACTTCATCCGGTCCATCCCCGGCCTGGAGCAGGCCGAGATCATCCGCCCCGGCTACGCCGTCGAATACGACTACTGCCCTCCCACCCAGCTCCACCCCACCTTGGAGACGAAGCGCGTCTCCGGCCTCTACTTCGCCGGGCAGATCAACGGCACCTCCGGCTATGAAGAAGCCGCCGGTCAGGGCCTCATCGCGGGAGCCAATGCCGCCCTCAAGGTCCAGGGCCGCCCCCGCTTCCTCCTCCAGCGCAGCCAGGCCTACCTCGCCGTCATGATCGACGACCTCGTCACCAAAGGCACCACCGAGCCCTACCGCCTCTTCACCTCCCGCGCCGAATACCGCCTCCTCCTCCGCCAGGACAACTGCGACCTCCGTTTGACCCCCCTCGCCGCCCAGATCGGCCTCGTCTCCGATTTCCGGAAACAGCATACCCAGGCCAAAATCGACGCCGTCTCGGCCGCCAAGACCCTGCTTTCGGAAACCCGTCTCGACGGCATTTCCGCCGTCCAGTGGCTCAAGCGGCCCGAAAACACCCCTGCTTCCCTGCCCTCCGAGCTGCGCGACCGCTTCACGCCCGAGGTCTGGACCCTCGTCGAAAACGACGTCAAATACGCCGGCTACATCACCCGGCAGGAAGATCTCGTCGCCCGCACCGCACGGATGGAGGAGAAGATGATCCCCGCCGACTTCGATTACGCCGCCATCACCGCCCTCAAAACCGAAGCCCGCCACCGCCTCACCGCCGCCCGCCCCTCCACCCTCGGCCAAGCCGCCCGCCTCCAAGGCGTCACCCCCGCCGACATTGCCCTGCTCGGCATCATGCTGAAACGCGGCAGTGCGGAAGCGGAGAGCGAAGAGCAGAAGGCGTAGAGCCACAAGCTGGTGTTAGGCATCCGTTGGTCGTCACACTCACGAGAATGAACTTCCTCGATACCATCCTCCAATGCCTGTTTTGGGTTCTGATCGTATTCATTCCCTTCTGGCTCATCGGCTTCGCGAGCCGTCGGCTGGCGGACTGGCTCGGCTCGCGTGCAGCGGCCAAAGCGTTGGCCCTTTCACCCGATGCTCCCAAGCCGCAGCTCACGCCCGAAAGCACCTTCGTCGTCGAGATCACCGAACTCACTGTCACCTGCCACCGACCCGATGGTCAGACGGAAACCGTCTGTTGGGACGATTTACAGAAAGTGGACATCCTCACGACGAGCGACGGCCCACTTGCCCCCGATGTCTTTTGGCTCCTGCACGGCTCGAACGGTGGCTGCGTCATTCCCCAAGGTGCTACCGGCGAAACGGAACTTCTGCACCGGCTCCAAGCTTTGAGCGGCTTCGACAACGGAGTTCTGATCAACGCCATGGGCAGCACGCAGGGGGCCATTTTCACCTGCTGGGTGAAACCACCGCTAGCCGAAGAGTCGGCTCCCGACGCGGAAGGCTAATGCAAATCGGCTACCACCGTGCCCAGACCGCGTTTGAAAACCCAAGGTGCGCTGATCTTGCAAGGCGCGTCTGGAGTATGTTGTTCACGCTTTAGCGTGCCAAAGCCCAGCACACGCTAAAGCGTGAACAAGATACATGGGGTTCTCGAACACGGCCTAGTGCGGCTGACATCCACCGATGCGTCTTTTTGGTCACCGCCATTTCGGCAGTCGCTCCCCAATCACTTCCCCGCCAGCTGCCCATTCGGCAGCGGCTTCCCAAACGCTTTTCCGGGCATCGCCGTTTCGGCGGTCCATTTCCAAATACTTTCCCGGTCACCGCCGTTTTGGCAGTCGCTTCCCAAATGGTTCCCCGGACATCGCCAAAATGGCAGTGCCTTTCCAAACGGTTTCCCGGTCGTCGCCAATTTGGCAGTCGATATCCAACCATTTCCCCGGTCACCGCCAAAACGGCGGTTGCTTTCCAAACCGTTTCCCGGCACTCGCCAGTTTGGCAGGCCTCCGGGAACTGAATTTTCGTCACACGCCAAAATAGCGGGTGTTTTCCATGCTTTTACCTAAATAAACATGGGTGTTTAACCCAGATTGATCTCGACGCAAGCCATCCTTTTCCGGTAAAAGGGCGTCGTCTCCCGAAAATCGTTCACCAACCCAACCCATGGCACGCTTCGGTTTCGCCTTTTTCGACTCTGGGGTGCGCTTTGACCAACCTGACGCACACCCCACCTCTATGAGAACGCTCGCCTCCTTCTTGGAAAACCCGTTCGATGACGACGGCATCAGCATGGCCGAACTCATCGCCTTCACCACCGACCACTTGCAGCGCATGAGCGCGAACAATGCCGGTGGCGAACTCTCCACCCGCATCGCCGCCACCACCAGCTCCCTCGCCGTCGTCGAGGACTGCGTCACCGATGACCAGGGCCGCCTCGGCGTGCGAATGGCCCGCAAACAGGCGAAGGACGACTTTCGCGAGCAAATCCCCACCGAGGTCAAACGCATCGAAGCCGGCTTCATCGCCGCCTTTGGTGCCGACTCGCCCATTTTGCTCGAAGCCTTGCCGCAGGGCCGCACCATCTTCCAAACCTGCCGCGATGATCAGGTGGAGGTACATCTGCAAACCCTGCTCGATGCCGCCACCACGCATCAGGCCGATCTGGCCCCCGCCACCCTCACCCAGGCCACCACGCTGAAAAACAACTGGGTCACCATTTATCAGGCCAGCGAGGCCTCCACCGGCGCGAAGACCGTGACGCAGGAAGGCAAAAGACTCGCCCGCGAAAACCTGCAGTTGATGCTCTTCCTCAACCTCCTCAAGCTCGCCGAAATGTTCCCCCGCCAGCCCGAGAAGCTCAGCCTCTACATGCAGCAGCACCTCCTGGAGAATCCGTCCGCGCCGGAGGAACCGGAGCCGCCAGCGCCGCCGACGCCTTAACCTGCCTCCGGTGTTATCCAACAGGCTCCAGTATCCGCATGCAGCATGTTATCCGACACTTTTGTTGCCCTATTCCGCCATGTGCGGCTAAATCCACACCATGAAACAGGTCGGGCTGTACTTTTCCCACACTTCTGTCGCCTATAAAGGTGCTCGTAAACCGACAGAAGTGTTTCCCATCTGAATTGTTCGGCTAACCACAACAAGCGATGCAACGGCCATTGAGCAGGATGAGACCTGATGCGCGGCGAGACCGAGGTCTGGAAGTCATTTGCATCATCATCTTTGTCCTGCTTGCGATCTATACCGCACACATGATCTACCATGACAGCCATGTGGACAGCACGACCTATTCGAACCGCTCTCTGGCGTTTCCGGCAGGAGGATTCTCCTTCGTGCTCACGAGCTATTTGGCCGTCCGCCTTGACTCGATTTCAGGCATGATCCGCATCGTGCTGTGGCCGTTCGCCTTCTTCGCGGGCTACCTGATGATCGGCTTGCTCCTCATCTTCCTGAATCAAGTGTTCTGATGGCCCACCATGAAGACCGGCAACCAACACAAGCCGAACAAAACGGATGCAGGCAACGGCTCGTATGGCATCTGTCGTGTCATCAACGCTTCCCGCTCGCCGTCGCCTGATCCGAGACGTTGACACCCACCGGCCAAGAACCGCCCACTCTCGCACCATGGCGGCTCAAGCGGGGAAGGCGGCAGGCACGTTGAAGAGGGAGCAACTCATCCTCACGCCATGAACACCTATGTCGCTCTCCTGAACTTCACGCAGCAAGGCCTTACCAACATGCACGAGTCCGCGCACCGGGCCTCGGCCTTCCGGGCGGCGGCGAAGAAGAGCGGCTGCAAAGTGCAGCACCTGCTCTGGACGATGGGGGCGCATGATGGCGTGATCGTTTTCCAAGCCAAAGACGACGCGGCGGCCACCGGCCTGATGATGAGCCTCTCCGCTCTGGGCAACGTGCACACCAGCACCATGCGGGCCTTTGATGCCACGGAGTTCATCGCCTTGGTCGAGAAGGCGCCGAAGATGTGAGGTGTACCCGGGGCATTCCTGCCCCGTTTTCAGAGCGGGCAGGAATGGCCCCGATACGCCGCGTGAACAACGGGCTCAAGACGGCCTGAATGCTGCTTGGAGAGGATGTTCATGTCTTCTACTGCTCTTCCTTGGAAAGTCCTGTCCTCCCAAACTGGCGTCGGTGTGCTCACGGAGGGCTGGACGCTCGATACGATGGACAGCACGACCGATGAGGTGCGGAGGTTCGTCACCGAGATCGTGTTTGCGACGCCGTTTGACTCGATCCCGGTGGTGCAGCTCGGGCTGACGGGATTTGATCTCGATCAACGGGACAGCGCCCGGATCACGCTGAAGGCGGAGAACATCACCGCGACGGGTTTTCGGGCGGTGATCTCCACCTGGGCTGGCACGCGGGTCTTCGCGGTGGAGTTCAACTGGCTGGCGATCGGGGCGTGAGATCCGTGGATGGGCTTCACGCGCAGTAATCGCGAAACAGGCCGCCCATCATGGCGCCGAGCTTCCAGTCCTGTCCGGGCGGGGCGAAGTGCCCGCGGGTGAAGAGGACGATGGCGTAGGGTATGCTGCCGTAATAGAAGAAGAGGGATTCGTGGTCCCACTCGCCGTAGTTGCCGGTCTTGCCGCCAATGTAGGTGATGCTGGCGGGGAGCACCCAGCGGCCGAGGCCGTATTGATCGCAACGCATGGCTTCGAGGAGCAGCTCGCAGCCGTAGTCGAGTCGGTAGTTCACGCAGCGCTCGTAGAACTCGGCGTAGAAGCGTGGCGAGAGCACATTGTCGCGGATGGCGACATTCGGCAGGGCATACTTCGAGAGGAAGTGATGCTCGTCGTAATGCCCGATGCGACCCAGCAGATAAAACCACGAGCTGTTCTCGCTCTTGTCGCAAGCATAGACGATGTGCTGGAACTCCTCGCGGCTGAGGTTGCCCTGCGACCGCTCGAGCAGCACGGCAGCGACGGCGGGCTTGGGCATGGAGCCGCCGACAAACAAACGATCTGCCTGAAACTCCGCGAGGTAGCGACCCGTGGCGAGATTCTTCACCGCATAGCCCACACGAGGATCGCCACGATGCGCCCGGTAGGCCTGCTCAAAGCGCTGTGTCCACGGCCGACCATGCGCGGCATGCGGACGGAAGCGAAGACGGGCTCCGGAGGCCAGGAAGCGATTGCGATACTCCCACTGCGCCCGCGTCTTCCTCGCGGACACATTCATCAAACCACCACCGGCACATCCTGCGAGGCCAAACGGCATCATGGCAAGCCCACGCCGCAACCAATCGCGGCGTGTCATCGGGGTCGATGGCTCTTCGTGCCTGTTCATCGGAGCCCGAGGGAAGCGTGACACGGACCAGATGCCAGCGGCGAGTTGTCAAAAGATTGTCCTTGGCTCGAGAGGTAGCCGGGGCATTCGTGCCCCGCTCTGACGGGCCAGGAATGGCCCGATTACTTCTTGGGGAAGCCGGCCTTGGCATGCTTCACGAACTCGATGAAGGTCCCTTCGCCCACGCCGGGCACTTGGGTGACCTCGGTGATGTCGTTGAAGGGTCGTGCCTGCTTGATGGCCGCGAGACGGGTCTCTCCGACGCCTGGCAAGGACCGCAGGGAATCATCGCGGCCCTTGTTGAGCAGATCGAGGAGCCTCGTGCGCTGGGCAGGCGTGAGCATCTGCGCAATCGCCTCGATGCGTGCGGGCACTTTGGCCTCCTTCTCCGCAGCGAGCAGATCCGCGGCGTGAAGCGAAATGAGAGCGACAAGCCATTTCATGCTCTAAAGATAGAACGAGAGCGTTCTGCTTGACCAGCGTTTCCTCTTCAGAAGGGACTTCTTCACACCCTCTATGATGATGGAGATTAAAGGGCAGATCATTCCCTAACCGTAAGGGCTGTGGATAAGCTCAAGAAGTGAGTTCCACCCCTGAAACTGCGCGGTTCCACGTGCATCGCGGCTGTGAATGAAATTGGGGATGAGTGTCAGCAGTTTCCAACAAGTCGGGCTTATCGAGGTTCCTCGCAGGTTGTCCGGGTTTGTTGGTGCTTTTGCTCACAAGTTGTTCACGAGGCCGTGGCGGTGAGAGTTTCGAAATCGGGATTGGCCAGCGCTGCGCTGGCTGCCTGCACTTCCGCCTCTTTTTTGCTCTTCCCTGCTCCGCGGCCGAGCTCACGACCACCCCAGCACACCGAGGCTTCGAAGGATTTGGCGTGATCCGGCCCTGTCTGGCCGATGATGCGATAGACGGGGGCTTCGGAGTTGATCGCTTGGAGGCGCTCCTGGAGATCGCCTTTGGGATTTGATTCGATGAGACCTTGGCCGAGGCCGTCGAGCTCGTTGCCAAGGATGCGTATCACAAATTGCGTGGCCGCATCGAGGCCGGCGTCGAGGTAAATGGCACCGATGAGGGCTTCGAGAGCATCGGCGAGCGTCGAATCACGTTCGCGGCCGCCGCTGGCCTCCTCACCGCGGCCCATGATGAGGTGCGAACCGAGGCCCATTTCGCGGGCGAGACGGGCGAGCGATTTGGTGCTGACCAGATGAGCCCGCGCCTTGGTGAGACGGCCTTCGTCGGAGTCCGGCAGACGGGCGAAAAGCTCGTGGCTGAGGGCGAGCTGGAGGACGGCATCGCCGAGGAATTCGAGACGTTGGTTGTCGAGGCCGGATCGCTGGGACTCGTAGCTCACGCTCGCGTGCGTGAGGGCCTCGGTGAGGAGCCGGAGCTGGCGGAAAGGGTGGCCGAGGATGCTCTCAAGAGATTCCATGTTTCGCTGATCGCCGATGTTCCGTGAGTGACGCCTTGGCTGGAGCAGGAAAAAATGGGGTGACCGACGGGATTCGAACCCGCAACAACCAGAATCACAATCTGGGGCTCTACCTTTGAACTACGGTCACCATTTTGCCGGGAGGCGGCGGCGATAGTAACCGGTTCGCGAGATTGCGCAAGTGCGGGTTCACGCCGGGCTGGAAACGGTTTCCGGGGCGAAAACGGGGCGTTTCCAGATGGGGACGCAGGTCTTGATCTCCTTCAAATACCAGCGGCAAAGGTCAAAGGCCTCGGCGCTATGCCGGGTGCGCACACGGATGACGATGCTGGGCTCTTCCGCGGCCACAAAGCCGAGCCGGTGCTGGATGAAGACCCGATGGGGACCTTGTGAGGCCCGGCCGCGGTCCACGAGGTCTTGCAGCATCTTTTCCGCCATGGGCAGATAAGCACTGTAATCGATGCCCGTGATCGGCTGGCCATCCTCGCTGCCACGCACGACACCGAGGAACTGCGCCTCCGCACCCTCGCCGGGCTCAAAGGCCGACGTGTAGGGCTGGATGGGATCTTCGCTGAGAACGATGGCGGGCGGCATGCGGGAGAAAGCGGCCAAGATGCGGCACGCGCCTCACTTTGCCACCTCTTTGACCTCCGTGCCTGCGACAGCGGCCTCGCTGAGGATCACCGCGTGCTTGTCGTAGCTGGCTTTGGCACCGGTGAGTTGCGCCAGGTATTCGATGGCCTCGGTGAGCGGCACATTGGCGAGATTTAATGAGAGCTTCTTCTCACCGAGGGTGGTGCCTTTGATGATGACGTTCGGCGAGACCTTGCCCTGCGAGGCATTCTTCGCCAGCACACGCAGGCCGCTCACGGCCTCCTGAAGCGTCACCTCCTGCATGTCGATCTTTGTGAGCGTCACGGCGGCGTAGTCGCGCTTCAGCGTCGATTCCTGCTTCGCATGCGCATTGATGTATCGCAGCATGTTCTGCGTGTCGGGATGGCCGGGATTGGCGGCAGCCACTTGGGTGAGAAAGGCTCGCGCTGTCACGAAGTCGCCCTTGTGGAAGGCTTCGCGGCCTTTTTGATAGAGGGCGTTGAGGTCATCGGCGGCACGGAGGCTCGGCGAGGCCATAAAAAAAGCAGCCATCATCGAGACGGCTGCCGCGGAGGAGACACAAACACGAAGAAACGAGGTTTTCATGGTGCGGTTGGGTTGAGGCATGATTTCATCAAATTGGCCGTGAACTGTCAAGAGTCCTCGCCAAGCATTTCTGTCCCTGATTGCCATGCCTCCGCCGAAAACAGCCATCGCCGCCGCCTTCCATGTCTTCATGGGCAGCGATGAAGCGCGTGTGAAAGAGGCCGCGCTGATGAAAGTGCGCCAGCTCACGCCGAAGGACGCCGGTGATTTCTCCAACGATGTCATCGACGGCACCGCGGACAATGCAGACCATGCGGGCACGATCTGCTCAAACGTGTGCATGGCCCTGCAAACGCTGCCGTTCTTCGGCGGTTCGAAGGTCGTATGGTTGAAGAACGCCAATTTCCTCGCCGATACGCAAACCGGCCGCTCGCAGGCCGCGGTTGAAGGCTTTGAGCGCATCCTCGACATCGCGGAAAATGGTCTCGGCAGCGATGTGCGCTTCGTCATTAGCACGACGGGCATCGATAAACGTCGTGCTGCCTACAAACGCGTGTCAAAGCTCGCCACCATCGAGGTCTTTGACAAGCCGGACACCTCGCGTGCCGGCTGGGAAGGCCCGGTGATCGCGATGGCGAACAAACGGGCGAAGGAGCTCGGCATCACGTTTGAGTCCGGTGCTATTGAATTGCTTGTGCAGATGGCTGGTGATGACACGCGGCAGCTCGAGAACGAACTCGAAAAGATCGATCTGTATCTCGGCGAGCGTCGGCGTGCAGGTTTGAAGACCGTGCAAGGCCTCGTCTCGATGAGCCGTGCCGGCGTGCTGTGGGATCTCGGCAATGCCATCGGCAAGCGTGACCTGCCGCGGGCGCTCGATCTGCTCGGCACGCTGATGTATCAGGGCCAAAACGCCATCGGCCTGCTGCTTGCCGCCATCGTGCCGCGGGTGCGCAGCCTCCTTCTCGTTAAGGACATCGGCAGCCGCTACAAGCTGAACAAGTTCAACTACCAGGGCTTCTGCACCTCGCTCGAAGCGTTGCCTTCCTCCGCCACCTCGCACCTGCCGCGAAAGAAGGACGGCACCGGCTTCAACGCCTACCCGATGTTCCTCGCGCTGCCGGAGACCGGCAATTTCACGCTCGAAGAGCTGCACGTGGCCTTCAAAGCCTGCCTCGATGCGAACGTGAAGCTCGTGACGAGTTCGCTCGATCCCAAGCTCGTGCTCGAACGTCTCTTGATCGGCATGCTCGCCCGCAAACCGCGGGCGTGAACATGGCTTCACACATTCTTTTTATGCGCACGCTTCTCACCATCCTTCTGCTGAGTTCGTTTCTTCAAGCCCAGCAGCCCGCCGCTCCGAAACCCAAGCCGCCGGCCTATCTCAGCGCCGAGGAAGCGGGCGAAGATTTCGTCATTCAAGGCGAGTACACGGGCAACCTTGCGGGCCTCGCTGTCGGCTTTCAGGTTTGGGCCAAAGGCAAAGGCGAGTTTGAGGCCATCGCGTTTCTTGGTGGTTTGCCCGGTGCGGGTTGGAATGAGAATCGGAGGAGTCTGCAGCGCATTCAAGGCACTCGCGAGGCCGGACAAAAGACGGTGACCTTTCGTCATCAAAAAAGCATCGTCACAGTCGATGGCAGCACCGCAGAGGTCGAGGAGAAGGGAGTCAAAGCCACTCTCAAGAAAGAAGCACGCACCTCACCGACCCTTGGTGCCAAGCCGCCTGTCGGTGCCGTGGTGCTCTTCGATGGCCAAGGCGTGAACCGTTTCCCGAATTCCCAGATCGACGACAAGCTCCACGCTCTCAAAGAAGGCATCACGAGCGAGGACACCTTTCATGACTGCACGCTGCATGTGGAGTTCATGCTGCCCTTCATGCCCGAGGCACGCGGTCAGGGCCGTGGAAACAGCGGCCTGTATCTGCAAGGCCGCTACGAGGTGCAGATGCTCGACAGCTTTGCCCTCGAAGGCAAAGACAACGAATGTGGCGGGCTCTACAAAATTGCTTCGCCACGCATCAACATGTGCCTGCCGCCGCTGACGTGGCAGACCTACGACGTGGACTTCACCGCCGCGAAGTATGACGAAACCGGTCAGAAGCTCGTGAACGCCAAAATCACCGTTAAACACAATGGCGTGCTCATTCACGAAAACCAGGATCTCCCCGGCCCCACGGCCTCCGCTCCTCGAAAGGAGGATGACAAGCCCGGTCCCGTGTACTTGCAGAATCACGGCAACCCGGTCCGCTACCGGAACATCTGGGTAGTGCGGAAGTGAAGGCTCACGCCGGCTGGCGGACGTGCGCCCAGGCGTGGACGTGCGGATCACCGCGGAAGTAGAAGACCGCGTTCGGGCCTTCGATCTGCCACACGTCCCACACGCCGTCCTTGCCCACGTCCTGATCTTTGAAGAAGGCCATGTGCAGATTGTCGAAACCACCGGCTTCGATGTAGCTCGCGGCTTCTTTGGCATCGTGCTCGCGGAAAGGTTTGAGCAAATCGCCGATCACCTTGCGCACGAGGTCCTTTTGATCGCTGCTGAGGTCGCTCATGCGGATGCCTTCAAGGCCGGCTTTCTTGCCGGTGAGCTCCACGGTGAAGTTGCCGCGTTCCTGACGCGATTTGCCGAGCAGCGCGGCTTCGCGTTGTTTGCCATCAAGAGCCGCGAAGACCTCGTTCGCACGCTTGGCCTGATACCAATACACATTGCCAGGATGGTCTGGCTTCTCGTTGAAGCTGCCGGCGGCGTGACCGTAGAAAATCGGGCCGCCAAAGGCTGCGCCTTTCTCGCTATCGCCATCACAGCGACGCGTGCAATGCCTTCCGGTCAGCACGAACTCGAACTGACCCGTGCCCGGCTCGCCAAACAACGCGATCGAGGCACTCGGAAAGCCGCCGTCGCCTTGGTTGTCGTGATCGAACTGCTTCCACACCTGCTTCTTGTATTCATCGCTGTGCAGCTTGTCGAAGATCTCGCGTACCATGGCCTGCTGGTCGGCGTTGAGCACATCACGGATGGGCTGCTTGATGATATGCCAGTTGTTATCGACCTTTTGACGACGCGGATCGCTCCACGGCAGGCAGAGAATGGACTTCTGCTTCTCATCGAGCGTTTTGTAGAGCTGCGTGACGAGTGTCTCGGAGGGCAAAGAAGCCGCCGGAGCCTTTTCGGCATAGGCAGAGCCCAAAAGCCCCGCCGCAGCGGCGTGTGCGCTGCGAGTGAGAAAATCACGACGGGAGACAGACGACGGCTGGAGGAGGGTTGGCGTGTTCATGGGATGCTTTTATCAAACGCGGTGAAAGGCGGGAAGTTTTTTGTTTACCTCAAGAAGGTGCCGCCAGACTGTGTGAGCATGTCTTCCGCCGATACGACTTTTCATGCCGCTGACTTTGAGTTTGCCCAGGATCTCCTCGCGGGAGATGAGGGCGCTTGGCTTCGTTTTGATGCCGAATACACACCGGCCATCGCGCAGCGGCTGCGTGGCATGGGAGCATCGGACGCGGATGCGGACGAGGTGCAGGGGCTGGTGATCGAGCGGCTGTGGACGCGGCAGAAGCTGGCCTCCTACACCGGCCAGGGTCCGCTGATGGGCTTTGTCCGCACCACGGCCTCGAACGCATGGCTGGAGTATCTGCGCAAGCATCGCCGCGAGGTGCATGCGAGCACGCTGGCGGGCGAGGACGAGGAAGGTGATGCGATGGACCGGATCGCCGGTGAAAAGAACGACGCGCCACAGGAGTCGCCTTTGGCGGAGCTGTTGCGTGATGCCTTGAAGTTTGCGCTGGATCGGGCGGACGCGGAGGCGCTGCTGATCATGCGGCTTTCGCTGCTGCAGGACATCAAGCAGCGGGACCTGTGCGACATTTGGGGCGGCGTGCATGAAGGCACGATCTCGGCAAAGAAGAAGCAGGTCATGACGCAGATCCGCGATGACACGCTCGGCTATGTCGCAGAGCGAGAGCCGAGCCTCCAGATCACCTGGCAGGAGCTGCTGGAAGCCTGCGGTGAGGGCGCGGAGGCCATCTTGGGGCCTGCTGGCGAATGATTTTCGACTTTCTGCACAAGTTCCGTCCCCTCGCGCATCCACCTGCTGCCATCCCGAACTCTTTATGAACGACGACCAAGACCTTCTCATCCTCACCCGCTTCCTGAACCGCTTCGATCCCGATGTGGAAGGTCGCGCGGCGGAACCGCCGCCTGCTGATGTCGCTGCACGACTCGACCGCTTTGCCGCCGGCGAGGCCGATGCGGCGGAGCGTGGCAGCGTGGCCAGCATGCTCAAGGAGCATCCCGAGTGGGTGCGCTACCTCGCGGGTGCGATTCGGAGGAGGGCTTGAGCTGCTGCATAAGAACGTAAGAGGTGAGAAGTCAGACGTCTCACCTCTTACTTCTCACCTTTCACTCTGCTCCCGTGCCAGCCGGCGCAGCAGTGCCTTGGCCTCCTCGACACGCAGCTCAGGATACGCTGAGATGAGCCGGGAGAGCCAGCCGGTGAGGCGTGGCGCGGCGTAGCTGCTGCCGCTGACGACGCGATGGCCGCCGCCCTTCCACGGCACACGAACCTCATGCCCGTGGGCGCTGAACTCGACGAGGCTGCCGGTGCGACGCTGCCACACCTCCGGCGGCAGGCTGGCGAGGTTCACGGTGACGACGGTTGGAAACCAGCCGGGCCATTCGCGCACGGAGACGTCGTGGTTGTTGCAGCCGGCGACGATGTGGACGTTCCGCACATAGGCGAGATCAGTCCACTCTTTGTAAGGCATCACGAAGCGTGCATCACCCGGACTGCCAAAGCTGCAATTCAGAATGTGGTAGCCACGCTCGATGGCATGGCGAGCGGCCTCCCACACGATGGTGCTGCGCGATCTCAAATCACCATCGAGCACGCGAAAGCTGCCGATTTCGGCCTTCGGTGCGATCGAGCGGATGATCCACGCGATGGCGGTGCCATGCCCCATGGCGTCGCCGCTGGTGTTTTCGACCGCACGGAGGAAGGAGCCGTCGATTTCAAAGGCGCTGTCATCGCTCAAGGCAAGCCCGGCGAGGTCTGGGTGACTCGTATCGATGCCAGAGTCGAGCACGGCGATGCGCACGCCGCTGCCGTCGGCCGCCGCCATCGCGGCGCGGACCTCATGGAGGTGCAGTTCATCGATCCAGGAAGGCGCGGCCATGATTTATTCCTCGATGCGCATGAGCCAGCAGTTCAGACGATGGTCGAGCAGGCGGCCCAGCACCGTGGCGGTGGTCTCCATCGCGTTCAAATCGGCCACGCTGAAGCTCGGCGGCGGCGTGAAACCCGCGGGGAAGTCCTCGCGGCATCGCGGCATGGTTTTCACCTCACCTAGGTCCGCACGGCGAATGAGGCGCACGGCGGTGATGACACCCCATACCTGCCCGGCCAGCCGCAGCGGTACGGCAAGCATCGCCCACGTGAAAACGCCGAGCGAATCATCCAGCGTGCGGTTTTGCATCTGGTTGAAGCACACCTCGCTCTCGCTCGAAGCCATGCTGCTGGTGAAAGCAAGTCCTGTGAGGCCATCCTGCGCCGGCATGGAGAACTTGCCCACAAAGCCCGCGGCCTGCGGGCCGTTGTTCCAGCAGGGCGTGAGCGTGCGCCCGCCGTCTGGCGTGAGCCACACGCTGCCTTCGTCCGCCTGGATGGAGCGCAGCGCGTCCTGCATGAGGACGGAGGGTAACCCATCGAGCAGTGCGGCGGTGTGATCTTTGAGCGCATGTAGCAGCCACTCATCACGCGAATCAGCCAGCCGCACGGCCAGCGTGGCGAGCTCGGCATCGGGAAGTGTGGGAAAGGGACTGGGCATGGCGTGCGCGGAGTGTAGCGGCGGCTTCGCAGAGCGTGAAGCAGGTTTTTTGCGTCTTGGCAGATGCCAGGCTTTCCGGCATCATCGCGTCGTATGAAACAGGCGCTTCTTGGATTCTTCCTCATCGGTCTCCGCACCGTCGTGGCCGGCGGCACGGTCGAGGGTTCGTTGACGGTGGATGCCATGAAGCCCGCGCCCTCGCGGCCAGGCTATGTGGCACCGCAGACGAAGGCTCCGGTGCAGAAGGCCGAAGCAGCACCGGCGATTGTTTATCTCGAGCGTGATGACGAAAAGTATCCGCGCACGCGAACGGGTGAAAAAGTGAGCATCCGGCAGTCCGGCTACCAGTTCCGACCAGCGATGGTGGCCATTCAAACTGGCGCGAAGGTCGAGTTTCCGAACCTCGACGACGAGTTTCACAACGTCTTCTCCTACTCGAAGGCAAAGCGCTTTGACCTGGGCCGCTTCCGCAAGGACGAGACCAGCCCGTCGGTGCTCTTCGACAAGCCGGGCGTGGTGAAGATCTACTGTGAGATCCACCAGCACATGCGTTGCTTTGTCGTCGTGCTCGACACGCCGTGGTTTGTCACGACCGATTCTGCGGGAAGGTTCTCGCTCAAAAACATCCCGCCGGGCGAGTATTGGCTGCGAGTCTTCCAACCGTCTGAAAAGCTGCTCCAGGAGCGTGTGACGGTGACCGAGGGCCAGACGACCAAGGTGAACCTTTCCCGCTGATCCCGCATGACCTTCCGCGCGAAGCTGCTGCAGACCATTCTGGCCCTCGTGATCCTCACGACGGCCGCCGCGCTGGTCATCGCCCAGCGGCAGAACGTCGCCACGTTCCAAACGGTCGTGGATGAGTTGTTCGCGGCGCAGATGACGGCGTTTCAGCAAGCGCAGGAACTGCCGATCGAGGCAGCAAAAGCGGAGGCGAGACGCCTCGCGAAGTCCGTGCGGCTCTTCGCGGCGCTGGAGGAGGGTGATCCGGAGGTGGTGTATCAAATCGCCATTGATGAGCTGCGGCTGGGCGAGTTCGCATTTTTCCGACTGCTCGATGCAGAAGGAAAGCTCATCCCACCGGGGCCTGATGCGGGCGCGGGTTCCTTCGCGGATCAAAATCTCGTCGGTGAGTGGCTGCCACGTGGCAAAGGCAGTGCGGAGGTGGAGACCGGTTTCGTGGCCACGGAGCAGGGCGCGGTGTATCGCGTCATGGCCTGTGCGATCCGCAATTTTGATGAAACCGTCGGCACGCTCGTTCTGGGCCAGCCCATGCCACGCGAGACCTCGATCATCATCGAAGGGCAGTTGATCGGAGAAGGCATTCCCGAGGTGCTTCGTGGCCTCCTCCTGGCTCAAAGCGGCAAAAACGGCCGCTTCGTGGCCGACGGCGTGGAGCATCGTTTTACGCGTTTCACACTCAATGAAGGCTCCAGGTATCCGACGGCGGACTGGGTCTCCGTTTTCTCGATGGCTGAGCTGGCGCGGCAGCAGCGGGTGCTTGCCTGGCGCATCGTGCTCATCGGTGTGGCGGCCTTGTTGCTGGCGACGCTGGTGGCCGTGGCGCTTTCGCGGCAGCTCGCCCAGCCGGTTTCAGAGCTCGTGAAGGCGGCGCAAAGCGTGCGGGCAGGTGATTACGAGGTGAATCTGCCTCCCACACGCACGTTTGAGCTGAACAACCTCGGCAGCGCTTTCAATGAAATGGCCGCGGGGCTGGCGTTGCGTGATCGTTACCATTCCGTGCTGCAAAAAGTCACGGACCCTCGCGTGGCCGAGGAGCTGGTGGCGGGCCGTGTGAAGCTCGGTGGCGAGCTTCGTGAGGTCTCGGTGATCTTTTGTGACATCCGCGGCTACACGGCGCTGAGCGCGGGCCGCGATCCGGTGGAGGTGATCCACCTTCTCAATGATCACATGGGGGCGCTGACAAAAATCGTGCAGCGTCATCATGGGGTGATCAATCAGTTCGCCGGGGATGCGATCATGATTCTGTTCGGCGCTCCGAAGAGCTACGGCAACGACGCGGCGCATGCCGTGCGCTGCGCGTGGGAGATGATGCAGGAGCGTGAGCGGCTGAACCGCGAGGCGAAGGAACCGCTCAAGATTGGCATCGGTGTGGCCACGGGCATGGTGGTGGCCGGATGCATCGGCGCGGAGAGCCGCAGTGATTACACCGTGGTGGGTGAGAAGGTGAACCTTGCCGCGCGGCTGTGCAGCGCTGCTGCGGCAGGACAGATCCTCATCGATGCCGAGACGCAGGCCAAAACGGCGAGCTTGGGCGCGTTTGATGTTTTGGAGCCGCTGTCGCTGAAAGGCTTCGCGCAGCCTGTTCCGGCCTTTCGAATCGCTTCACTTGCTTCCACCGACTCATGAAAGCGCACCACTGGTTCATCGTCATGTTTTGCTGTGCTGCCCGGCTCCACGGTCAGGCCGCGTTGGACAGGCTCGATGACCTGACGCGCTTCGACTCCGAGGCGCTGGGCCTGCATGCCGATTTATCCTTCATGGCGGATGCCACGCTGTTCGCTGCCGAGCAGCCGGCTCAGGGATTGCTCTCGACCGATGACCGTGTGTTCTTCGCGCCGCGATTGATGACGTTTCTGGATGTGCAGCTCGGTGATCGGATCACGCTGCACGGCCAGATGCGTGTGGATCGTGGCTTTGATCCGGGCGCGGCTCGCGGCGGGCAGGTGCGGCTGGATGAATATTACCTGCAAGCAAGGTTGTGGAGGCAGGACGAGGTCAACGTGCGCATCGGCAAGTTCGCCACCGCGTTTGGTTCGTGGTCGAAACGCAGCCTGAGCTGGGACAATCCGCTCATCACCGCGCCGATGGCCTATGAAGACATGCTGCCGGTGAGCGACGCACTGGTGCCGGGTGGTCTGGCAGGCTTCGCCGCACGGCGGGACATGCCTGACAACAAGGCAGAGTGGCTGCCGATCCTTTGGGGACCATCGTATGCCACCGGCGTGTCGTTGTTTGGTCGCGTGGACATGCTGGAGTATGCCTTTGAGGTGAAAAACGCGTCCATCTCGTCGAATCCGAATTCGTGGGACGGCGTGCAGGATGGATTTCACACGAATCCCACCTTCACGGGTCGCGTGGGATTGCGCCCGGCACCGGAGTGGAGCTTTGGCACCTCGTTCAGCCATGGGCCGTATCTGCGGGAAAGTGCCGCATCATTGCTTCCCGCAGGCACGAGTGTGAATGACTTCACGCAGACGACCTGGGGCCTTGATGCGGGCTATGCGCATGGGAAGTGGCAGATCTGGAGCGAGCTCATTGCTGCGCGTTTTGAAGTGCCGCGTGTCGGCAGTGTGGAGGTGCTCAGCGGCTTCATCGAAACGAAGTACAAACTCACCGCCGATCTCTGGGCGGCTCTGCGATGGAATCAGGCCGCGTTTGGCGATGTGCCTGGCCTGACCACCGAGTGGGATCGCAACGCGTGGCGGGCGGATTTTGCTCTTGGCTATCGTGTGAGTGAACGTGTGCAGGTGAAGCTGCAATACAGCGTGGGTGACAAGCGCGGGAACGACGCGGAGGGCAATCATCTCGGCGCGATGCAGGTGACCGTGCGGTTTTGAATGGGGCGGGAATGCAATCCGCCCTCCATCAAAGGCAGGCGAGCCACAGGACGAGCAGCATCATGGGCATGAGAGCGAGGGCTGAGACAGCAGAAGTTTCGGTGGTGGCATTCATGGCGTGTGACCAGTTGAAGGTGAAAGATTAGCGGGAAGCGGTGACGAGGGCGGCTTGGGCGCGGTGTTTGGCAAAGGTGGCCGCGGCGGCGAGGGTGGAGAAGCCGATGAGGACGGCGACGGCAGCGATGGTGAGGCGGAGGGAGAAGTTCATAAGAAGTGGCTTTCACAGGCTGGATGCACGACCGGACGGAACTTGTGCGGAAAGTGGAAAAAAGTTCGCGAGGTGGCTTTGGGGCACAAAAAAGCCCCGGTAGGGAGGCTGCCGGGGCTGGTGGGAAGAGAGATGGCTTACTTTTTCTTCACCGGATTGGGAGCGTAGAGCAGCTTCTTTTTGGAAGGCTCACGCGGCCCTTTGGCAGAGATCGCATACGGGTCGGCCTGCGGAGGAGGCGGGCTGCTGGAGTAGCTGCCATCGCTGCTGCTGGTCGATCCGGCTGCCCACCAGGGCGTCCAGCCCATCTCGCCCGCCGCGGTGGCCGGGTCGGTGTTCGCGGGAGCGGCGGATGAAGGCGGATTCGCGGGAGCGGCGGCTTTCTCGTAGGCCTTGTTCACGCTGTGAAACGGACCGACCCGGCGGGCGATGAAGTCCTTCGGCTTGTTGAGGCCGTTGGCTGGCATTTTTTGGCTCAGCGGATTGCTTTTCACGACGGGAACCGAGGTCTTGGGGAGCTTCACGATTGCCACCTGGGGCAGTTTGGCCGCCGACATCGTGCGCATGGTGACTTTCACCGCGGGGATCTTGGGAGCGGAGACCACCTTCGGCACGGCCGGAGCCTTCACCACTGGCACTTTCGGCGTGACGGGGATCTTGGGCTGCACTGGCGTTTTCACGACTGGGATGATCACTTTCGGTGCGACGACGGGTTTGGACACAACCGGTGCCTTGACGGCCACCGGGCAGTTTTTGAGATGCGGCAACGTGGCGGCCGGCAGGGTGCTGGCGAGAACGAGGAACAGGGTGAGGTGGTGTTGGAGCTTCATGATGGGTGAGGTGGCTTTCACAGGCTGGATGCGCGGTGCGGAGAAACTTGTGCGGAAAGTGGAAAAAGTTTTCGAGGCGGGTTTGAGGCACAAAAAAGCCCCGGCAGGAGTGCTGCCGGGGCTGGAAGTGGCTAGAGCGGAATCAGCGGACGTTTTGCTGAATCTTGGCAGTATCCACGCGGATGGCGGCACCGCTCACGGCCTGGACGGCTCCGGCCTTCACCGCGCCGCTGACCGTCGCGCCTTGGACCTGGACGCCCTGGGGAGCGGGGGCGGGAGCGCCGCCTTTGCCGGGGCCGAAGCCTTTTTTGCCAAAGCTGAGGCCGCTCCCGCCTTTGCCGCCCTTGTCGTCGCCGCTGGCGGGGTTGATGGTGCTGCCACGGCGGGCGGCGATGTCCTTCAAATCACGGTCGGTGACGGCGACGTTGTTTTCCTCGCCGGTGGGCGTGGTGACGCCGCCGCCGCGTTTCATGCCCAGGTTCTTCGCGAAGGCGCTCTGCTCCTCGGCAGTGAGGAGGACGCCGCTGCCGGACTCGGCCTCAGGATTGGGACCACCGGCACCGTTGCCGTTTTTGCGCTGGTCGAGGCCTTTGTTTTGGCGGCGCTGCTCGTCACCACCGACGCGACCTTGAGTGGCCTCGGCCAAGCGGCCTCCACGGCTGCCGCGTTCGGCCGCCTCGGGATTGGGTGTGCCTTCGGTGCTGGCTTCGGCGGTGTCGTCGTTGGTTTCGGCAGTCTCGGCAGGGGTGGATTCGGATTCGGTGGTGGTGGAAGGCGTGTCGGTGCTGTTGTCGTCGTCTTTGTCATCATCGTCACTGGTGCCGCCGCCGCTGCCATCCTGGCTCTGGCCCTGGCTGCTGGTGCTTCCACCGCTGCCGCTGGTCGTGGTGGGGGTGGAGGCATCCGTCACGGTGTGGTGGCGTTCGCCGTCGTCACCTTCCGTGTAGGTGCCGCTGACGGTCTGGGTGGTGGTGGAGGTGATGTTGCCGTCTGCGTCACGGGTGACGGTGGTGACGGTGCCTGTGAAGGTGCCATCGGAATGGTAGCTGATGTCCGCCGCGGTGTTCCCATCCGCAGATTGGTTGTGAACGACATCCGTATCGTTGCCGGGGGTGGAAAGGACGACCTCATTCTGTGGCGTGCTCACGCTGGCATCTGGATTGGAGGCCACAGGGGCTTCGTTGTTGCCTGCCGCGTCGTTGGTGGCGGAGGGCGTGGCAGCGGCCGGGTTCTGAGCCGAATTGGCGCCGAGGTTCTGGGTGTCAGCGCCCAATTGGTTTGTCACGCCTGCGGACGTGCCTTGCTGGGCGCTGTTTTGGACGCTGGTGTCCGCCTGCTGGCCGGCGGCGGCATTTTGGCCGGCCGTGGCGCTGCCTGCACCGCTGGCCGCGGGAGCGGGTGTGGTCCTCGTGCTGTCGTTTCCTTTTCCGGGGCGGTTGGCGACAGCATCGGCCACATTCTGCCCCACTTGGGCAGGGGCGGGAGCTTGATTTTCCGGCGCAGGACTCGCGGCGGGTGTGGTGCCAGGGGATGTGGCGGGAGAGCTGCCTGTACCGCTGCCCGTGGCGGCGATGCTGCCGGGCTTCACGACACGATTGAGGTCTTTGGCTGGGCGCTTGCCCCCCTGCACCTCGGCGATCACCGTCAGACGATAGGCGGCGCTGTTTTTCCCGCCGTTGCGGAGGGCATCCTTCGCCTGCTCGTAGTAGTCGATGGCCTCGCGGTATTTGCCTTTGCGGCGCAACTCATCGCCTTTGCGCTCCAGATCCTTCACATTGACCTCCGGGGCCTCGCCATACTGGTTGTCCACGCCCTTGTTGGCCACGCTGTCCACGAGGCGGCCCACCGCCTTGGGGTCCTTCACCTTCCCGCGGGCGATGGCGTCCTTCGCATCGACGACTTCCTTCTCGTCGCCGTTGAGGCCGGTGGTCTGGCTGGCTTCTTCCACTTTGACCAGGTCTTTGATGCGGCCGCGGGTGACCGCGACCGGCGTGTTGTCGTCCTGGTCGTCGTCCGCCCCGCCTCCAGGTTTCCTGGCACTGTCGAGCAGGTCTTTGGCACCCACCTGGTCGTTGTAGTAATCGGCGACCAGACGCTCGTCCTTCTGGAACTGATCGCGATCAAAGACACCGTTTTTGAAGTAGGGGTCCTGGGACTCGTCGTCCGCCTCCTCGCTCTGCTGCTGGCGGCGGTAGGCCGCGCTGATGTCGGAATAGTCCCTGCTCTTCTTATCCTTCTTTGAGGCGTCATCGTTCTCCTGGGCGTTTCCGCTGCCGCCCTGCACGGTGGCACGCGTGTCCGGCGGCGGCGCGTTGGTGATGGAGGCCAAGGTGTTGCCGCTGTCCTTGGTGTTGCTGGTCTTGCCGGGGGCTAAAACGGGCGCGGGCCGCACGGAAACCGGCGCTTTGACTATCACTGGCTGCGCGGGGGCTTTCACCATGACGGGCGCTTTCACCTCACGCGGGGCCTTGGGCACGGATACGACCACCGGAGCCTTGATGGCGGGCACTTTGGTGGTGACGGGCACTTTGACGATGCGGGGGGGCACCGGCGTCTTGATGACGGGGATTTTTGGCGTGACCGGCGTTTTGACCACCGGGACGCGGACCACCGCCGGAACCTTCGGCACCACCGGGGTCTTCACCACGGGAACCTTCGGCGTGGTGGGAATCTTCACGACGGGCACTTTGGGTGTGGCCGGGATTTTCGGAGCGGTGGGCATCTTGACCACAGGCACCTTCGGCGGCGTGACCACTCGCGGTGCGGCGGCCTTGATGGCGGCGGGGGCTTTGATGTTCGGAATGCCTGCCGCCGGGAGGGCGGAGGTGCTGGCAAAGGCGATCAGGAGGATTGTGGCGGTGAGGCGATGACGGAGTTTCATGGGGTGAATGGACTGGATTCACCGGGCAGATGCACGCCCCCGCCGGAACTTGTGCAAAAAGGCCAAAAAAGATCCGGCGTGGCCTTTGGGGGCGCACGCCGGAGCATGAAAAAAGGGTGCTGGAGACAGGCTTACCAGTTGTAGAACAGGCGCACAAAGACCGTGCCGGTCAGCGCATCGAAGTTCGAGCCTTGCAGAGTCGAGTCGGAGTCCGTGTAGCTGCCGACGGCGTCCACGGCGAGGA
The DNA here is from genome assembly GCA_016795465.1 of Verrucomicrobiaceae bacterium. Taxonomy (GTDB): domain Bacteria; phylum Verrucomicrobiota; class Verrucomicrobiia; order Verrucomicrobiales; family Verrucomicrobiaceae; genus Prosthecobacter. The sequence goes on from JAEUHK010000103.1 coordinate 80,496, forward strand.
AGTCGAGCGGCTGCCAGGAGACCGTCAGCGTGGGCGTCCAGGCATTGTCACGACGCACGAGGCCGATGAACTGCTCGTGGCTATACTGCACGCTGGGGATGATGAAGAACTTCTTCCCCTCGAACGGGATGAAGGTGAAGCCGAGGTTAAAGTCGTGCTTGTGCTTGTCCGGCACGGGCCCCTGCGGGCTGCCGGAGTCCTGGTAGCTGTATTGATAGCTGAAGGTGGGGATCAGCCAGGACTTGAGGAACCACGAAAACTCCGTGGCAAGGCCGTAGGAGTAGGTGTCGAGCGTGCGGTCGCCGGTGGAACGGTTGAAGAGGCGGGAAAACTGCCAGCTGAGGGGAATGGTCATGCTGACCTTGTCATTGAAGAGCAGGCGCTCGTAGCTCAGCGCCTGGCGGAAGGTGCTGGTGATGAAATCATTCGCGGAATTCGCTCCTTTGCCGTGGATGAACCACGCCTGATCGAAGCTGTTGGCCAGCTTCCAGTGCTCGTTGAACTGCGCATCAAGGGACACGCCCACGAATTGCGCGAACTGCGTGTCGGTGATTTCATCTTCCTCCGTGTTGAAGATGTTGTCCGAGGCGAAGAACATCGAGTTCGCGCGGAACTGCATGGAGAGGACTTCGCCCAGTGATTGCTTCCAGCCGGCCTTTTCCTCCTGCGTGGGCTCGGTGGCCAACCCGGCCTCGGCGGCGAGGCTGTTCTCCAACTCACGGAACAGGCCGAAGCGATGGAAGCTGCCGCGACCGGTGGGGTCTTGGCGGCGGTAGGACTCGATCAGGGCGTTGCGTGGCGGCACTTGGGCGTGAACCAAGCCCGCACCGAGGGTCAAAACGGCGATGGAGAGCAGAAGAAACCGGGACATAGGCCGCCAGAGGTGGCCGTGATCTCCGAAAAGGCAATTCAGCGTTTCGAGGTCTCCGCTTTTTTATGCCGCGCCTTCTCAGCAAGCCTCTGCGTGTTCCCGGCTTCGCGGAGAAGCCCCGCTCGATGGAAGCTGCCCAGGCCAGTCGGGTCCATGCGACGCTGCGCTTCGATAACCTTGGGCGGCGTGGCAGCCAGACCGGAGGTGAGGGTGGCGGAGAGCGCGGCGCAGGAGAGAAGCTTCGTTTTCATGGTGAGGCGTTGGATTTCCCGGGCCGGAAGTATGCTCAAAGCGGGCCTACTTTTCCTTTTCCCACAGCACCTGCATCATATCGGCGAAACGCTGGCGGGTCTTGAGGACGGCTTCAGCGGTGGGGAGTTCGTTGGGCTTGGTGAGCCAGACGGTTTGTGTCTCGAACAAGGCGGCCTGCACGAGCTGAAGAAGCGGACCCTGGCGTTTCTTTTCGCTGATGCGGTCGAAACGATCGCGCATGAGCTGCAGCGTGGTCGTGGAGCCGATGCAAAGATGGCGGGACTCTGTGCCGGGGAGGTCGGCGATGAGGGTGGAGGAGACTTCGAGCAGGCGCAGCCACAGGCCGGTATCGATGAGCAGGGCGAGATCTTCGTCCTGCATCTCGCGGAGCAGACGCTGGAGCTCTTGATGGCCCTCGGCGATCTCCTGCTGGAGGTCTTTCCACTGCTCCTGCTCGGCCATTTTGCCCTGAGCCATGAGCCGTGGCATGATTTTCTCACCGAGGCCGAGGGTGCGGCAGTAGTTCACCATCTCTTGATTGGTGTTCCGATACTGCTGCGAGTCACCGGCCTGCCAGATGAGGTAGCTTTCTCCGATCAAACTGCCCAAAACGAGGGCGGAGCGGCAGCGGTCGGTCGAGGGTGTGGGCGGCGGCGGACGGAAAAGCAGGCGCCAGCGGGCTTTCGCGGCCTTGCCGAGCACATCAAGGAACTCGGCGGGTGTTTGGTCCACCACGCCGATGATCGGTGAAACAGCCAGTCCAGGCTCTGGAGTCGGGATTTGACCATGCAGCACTCCGCAGCAGGCGATCAGACTGATCGCGGCAAAAACGGGGCGCTGGTTGAAAAACATGGTTGGCGGGCTTCGACGGGGGAAAGCCCACTATTACTCAACTGTCACGCTTTTCGCCAGATTTCTCGGTTTATCCACATCGCAGCCACGGGCGACGGCGGTGTAGTAGCTGAGCAATTGCAGCGGAATGACATTCAGGATCGGCGTGAGGTAGCTCGGGCAGTCCGGGACGTAGATGACATCCTGCGTGAGGCGCTCGAGTTCCGTGCGGCCCTCGGTCGTGACAGCGATGACGGGGCCTTTGCGGGCGAGGACCTCCTCGATGTTGCTCACGTTCTTGTCGAAAACGGCGTCGTCGGGCGCGATGAACACGCTCGGCATGTCCGGCTTCACCAGGGCGATCACGCCGTGCTTCAGCTCAGCGCTCGGATGACCGCTGGCGTAGATGTAGCTGATCTCCTTCATCTTGAGAGCGCCTTCGAGAGCCACAGGATAGTTCGCCTGGCGGCCCATGAAGAGCATGCCCTCGGCGTGGCAGTGCTTCTCGGCGATGGCTTTGATCTTGTCGGCCTGCTTGAGGATGGTGACGATCTTGTCCGGCAGCGCTTCGAGCTCATCGATCATCTCCAAACCATCGACGCTGGAAAGATGGTGAATGCGGCCGAGGAGCAAACTGAGCAGCGTGAGGATGGTGACCTGTGACGTGAAGGTCTTCGTCGCGGCCACGCCGATCTCCGGACCCGCGTGGATGTAAACACCGCCATCGCTCTCGCGGGCGATGGTGCTGCCGACGGTGTTCACGATGCCGAGGCAGCGGATGCCTTTGCGTTGTCCTTCACGCATGGCGGCAAGCGTGTCGATGGTCTCGCCGCTCTGGCTCATCACGAATTGCAGCGTGTTCTTGTTGGCCGGCACATTGCGGTAGCGGAACTCGCTGGCGATCTCGACCTCCGTTGGCACGCGGGCGAGTGTTTCGATCAAATACTCACCCACCATCGCGGCGTGATAGGCGGTGCCGCAGCCGGCCAGGATGATGCGGTCGATGCCCGCCAGCTCACGCGGCGTCATGTTCAGGCCGCCGAGCACGGCGGTGCATTCATCGCGGGAAAGACGGCCGCGCATGGCATTGCGGAGGCTTTGCGGCTGCTCGTAGATTTCCTTGAGCATGTAGTGCGGGAAGTCGCCCTTCTCCGCATCGTCCGCGCTGAATTCCACGCGGCTGACTTTCACCTCCGCGGGCGTGCCGCTGAAGGATTGTACATCGTAGCTGTCCTTCGTGATGATGACGATGTCGTAGTCGTTGAGATAGACCACATCACGCGTGTGATTCACCACCGCCGCCACGTCGCTGGCCAGGAAATGCTCGTTTTTGCCCAGACCGATGATCAAGGGGCTGCCGAGGCGTGCGCCGACGATGACGCCGGGCAAGTCCGCGTGCATCACGGCGATGCCGTAGGTGCCTTTGACGCGACCGAGAGCAGCTTTGACCGCCCCGACGAGGCGCTGCGTGCCGTCCTTCTCCGTCGATTCATCGAAAAAGGTGCCAACGAGATGCGAGAGGACCTCCGTGTCGGTCTGCGAGTGAAAGGTGTGGCCCTTCGCGGTCAGTTGATCGCGGATCGACTGGTAGTTCTCGATCACGCCGTTGTGAACGAGGACCAGCTTGCCGCCCTGGTCGGGATGCGGATGGGCGTTTTCATCGGTGGCGGGTCCGTGCGTAGCCCAGCGAGTGTGGGAGATGCCCATCGTGCCCTCGGGTTTTGCCTCTTCGACAGCGATGCGCAGGTTGTCGATGCGTCCGGCTTTCTTTACGGTTTGCAAACCGCCCTCGCCGCACAGCGCCATGCCAGCCGAGTCATAGCCGCGATATTCCAGACGACGAAGACCATCGAGAAGGATGGAGCTGGCCTGACGATTTCCGATGTAGCCGACGATTCCGCACATGAGATTCTAGGAGATAGGAGTTAAAGGGCGCAAAACCTACGATCCATGCACACCTCGCGCCAGTGATTCATGCCTTATCGACGCATTTGAATCGCTTCAGTTTGAATGAAATAGAAGCAACATGATCCGCATTCTCATCATCGGCCAAGGCCTCGCCGGCACGGCGCTGGCGTGGCGGCTCCATGAGCGAGGCGTGCCGTTTGTCATCGTGGATCGTGAAGAACCTGTTACCTGCTCCAAGGTGGCCGCGGGACTGATCACACCAGTCACCGGCATGCGGCTGAAGGTGAGCTGGCGGTTCGAGGTGTTTTATCCCGAGGCGCTGCGGTTTTACCGGAACATCGGCAAGCGGCTGGGCAGGCGAGTGTTCTTCCCGCGAGGCTATGTGCGCCTGCTCAAAAACGAGCAGGAGCGCCAAAAGTGGCCGAAACGTCTGCGCGAGTCCGAGGTGGGGCCGTTTGTGCATCCGCAGGCACCGCAGCTTGATCCGGCGATCGTGACGCTGTCTCACGAAGGCTTCCAACAACGCCACGCGGCCTGGCTGGATACGGTCACCTACCTCGAGGCCAGCCGACGTTTCTTTGGCGATGCCTATCGACAGGCCACCGTCGAGCCGGATGAGGTCATTGATGATGCAGAAGGAGTTGTTTGGCGTGGCGAACGCTTTTCGCATGTTGTGTGGGCACAGGGCTGGCAGGCGGCAAAACATCCGCTTTTTGATTGGGTTCCTTTTCAGAGCGCTTTGGGCACCATTTTAACCGCGAAGGCCGATCTGAAAGGCGAGCGGCGTATCCTCAATCGCGGTTGCTGGGTCATTCCGCGAGCCGATGGCACGCTGCGGGCCGGCTCGACCTACGAATGGAGCTTTCCCGATCCTCCCGCAGGCTCGCCCAGCATGATCGCCGACCTTGAGACGAAGCTGCGCGACTTTCTGGCCGTGCCAGTGGAGCTGGTGGGTTCACAAAGCGCCGTGCGTCCGATCATCAAAGGCCGCCAGGCGCTGCTCGGTGCTCATCCGTCGCATCCACGGGTCGTTTTTTTCAACGGCCTCGGCTCAAAAGGCAGCCTGCGAGCTCCGTGGCTGGCGCGGCACTTGGCCGAGCACCTGCTCGACGGTCGGCCGCTGGACCCGGAGTTCGATTTGCAGGCGAATGACCCGACCTGACAATCATCTTACAACCCGCTCACAAGCGCCTGACGCATCTTCTGGCAGTTATGGCAAGATAGCATCATTCCAAGTGAGTGGATCCTTCTGGCTGTTGGATAACTCAGATAACCGGGGCGGCCTCAAAAGCCGCCCCGGTTTGTTTTGTGGAAATTATAAATTTTAGATGACCAAACCTCCGACGGCCCTAAATTATGCGGTTCTGTCATGTTTCGTCGTCGCTCCACCCTCCTGTTCATTGTGCTCGTGGCTCTGCCGCTGGCACTGCTGGCATGGCTGGGGACTTACCTGATGCGCGACGCGGCGAAGCGGACCGATGCCTCCATGCAGGCGATTCTGGCCGAGCGTCTCTCATTGGCCGACCACCAGCTTGTGCATGACCTGCGCCAGCTGACGGATGAATTTGACAGCTTGGTCAAACCCGGGACAGCGACGAGCGAAGCGATCAAGAATCTGGGTGCCCACGCCTGGGTGGCGAAAGCGTGGACTTTTGATGCTCACGGCAGATTCGATGAGACAGCTGGCGGGGCGAGCTTCGAGATTCTGACGCCCATCGACCCGCGCGAGCAAATGCAGACCATCCGGGACCGGCTTCTGGCCGCCGGTAATGTCGGCGAGCTCGTCGTCCCCGATCCGCGCGGCGGGCCGCCGTTTCAACGCCTCTCAGCGATCAGTGTTCCTTCCGGTGAGGGCACACGTCGCAAAACGCCATGGCAGACCTATCAAAAACTGGGCGGCTACCACATTGACGAGGCGATGGCGCCGACGGTGTTGAAACACCGCGCCAGTGGCTGGCATGTCGGCGAGCGGACCTTCATTTACTGGCTCAAGTGCACGGATGGAGGCATCGCAGCCATTTTGCTGAACACGCATCTGCTCATGCAGGGTCTGTTTGCCCGGCTGCCGCATCCTGGCCTCGAAGTGCCGCCGGGCCGCATGATGCTGGCGAATGTCCAGGGCGTGCCTTTGCATCAATGGGGCAAACGATTGGAAGGCTCCGAACGTCCTCCCGCGGCACATCGTGCCTGCTCGGAGCCGCTCGATCAGTGGGAGCTGGCCTACACGCCGGCGGATGAGGAGTTTCCAAAGCCGTATCTCTTCCCGATCATGCTCGGCATGGGCTCGGGTGTGATGCTCGTGATCGTGCTGGCATGGCTTTACTTCCACGAAAGCGCTCGTGAGCTCAGCGTGGCGCAGCAGCGGGTGACGTTTGTGAACCAGATTTCGCACGAGCTGAAGACGCCGCTCACCAACATTCGCCTTTATGCGGAGATGGCGGCGCATCGTGCGGCGGCCTCCGGTGATGCGGCGATGAAGCGGCAGCTCTCCGTCGTCGAAACAGAGACCTCACGTCTTGATCGTCTGATTCAAAACGTGCTCAACTACGCCCGCCAGCAGCGTGACAAGCTCGCCATCACGCCAAAGCCGATCTCGCTCGATGACATCGCCACGCGTGCGATCGAGTTTTGGAAGCCCACGCTCGAAGCGAAGGGCTTTGAGATCCGCGTGGACCTGCACGGGCCTCCTGTCCTTCAAGGTGATGCCGATGCGCTTTCGCAAATCCTCGGCAACTTGCTCTCCAACGTCGAGAAATACGGTCTCGCAGGCCGTTACGTGGGCCTGCGCACCGAGGTGGAGGGCGATGTGGCCCGCGTGATCGTCGAAGACCGCGGCCCCGGTATTCCGGCCAGCAAGCGCAAGACCGTGTTCGAGCCGTTTGAACGCCTCCGCAGCGACCTGAACGAGGGCGTGAGCGGCACCGGCATCGGATTGACCATTTCTCGCGAACTGGCACAATTGCACGGCGGCAAGCTCGTCGTCTGCCCGCATTATCGCGAAGGAGCGCGTTTCATTCTCACCCTTCCCATCCAACCCATACCCACCTCCGCATCATGACCAAGATCCTCATCGCTGAAGACGACGAACACACCCGCGAGGCCCTGCGCGAGGTGCTGACCATGGAGGGCTTCCACGTCGTGGCGGCCGCCGACGGGCTGCAAGCCGTGGACTTCTTCCGCGTCGAGAATCCCGATTTTGTGTGCCTCGATGTCATGATGCCCGGCCTCAATGGCTATGAGGTCTGCAAACAAATCCGCAAGCAGGACGAGAAGGTGCCGATCCTCTTCCTCACCGCGAAAGCGGAGGAAATTGACACCGTGCTCGGCCTCGAGCTCGGCGCTGATGACTACATGACGAAGCCTTTCGGCGTGAAAGAGATCATCGCCCGCATTCGCGCCATCCTGCGTCGCACGGCTACCCGTGGCGGTAGCGGCCCCACGAAGGGTGATGAGGTCTTCACAATGGATGACCTGAAAATCGTGCCGGATGAGCTTCGTGCGTATCGCGGTCAGGTGGAAGTGCAGCTCTCGCCGCGTGATGTGAAAGTGCTCCGTCTTCTGTTTGATCGTCGTGGCAAGGTGGTGGACCGCAACACGCTCGCCGACGAAGTTTGGGGCGTCGATTACTTCCCCGAAAGCCGCGCTCTCGACCAGCACATCTCGCAGCTTCGCAAACGTGTCGAAAAAGACCCTTCGCAGCCGCGGATCATCCGCACGGTGCATGGAGCGGGTTATCGTTACGAGTAAGCGACAGCATCAAAAGAGCCGCGACGTGCTTCAAAGGCCGTCGCGGCATTTTTATGGGCCTTGAGCCACCCAACGGGAGCGGTAGAAGCGGCGCTGGCCGGGTGGAGGGGTGTCCACAAAGCTGAGGCTGGTATCCGTGGCCAGGGAAGTGGGTGTGAGAGGTAGCCAGGTTTGCAGATCCGTGGTGTATTCCCATTGGTAAAAGAGGCCGCGGCGGGTGGGGGTGCGCAGGGTGATGGTGCCGTCGAAGTTCCAGGTCTGGCCGGCGTCGATGGATTCGGTGAGGAGGTCGCCGCTGAAATATTTCAAGGCGAGTGCCCAGGCGTTTTGCCCGGACTTGGAGCCGATGACACGGGCCGGGTAATCGTCCTCAGCGGGATGGATGCCGCCCCAGCGGCGGGATTGACCGGCCTGATCGGCCGCGTCATACCAGGTGGCCCATTGAATGACGGTGGTCTCGCTGGGGCCGCGTTCGAAGACGAGGAAGTTGTCCTTCTCGGCGACGAAGGTGCCGAGGCCGCCGGGCACATACGGTGTGCCGGTGAGGGTGGTGAGCACTTCTGCGGCGGCACGGGAAAAGGTGCTGTGGCCGGAGATGTAGCCGGGGAAAGCGGGCGTGTTGAAATTGGCCCGTTGGTAGGGCACCCAGTCCTCGCCAAACATCCAGCGGACGGTGTTGGTCTGCGTGGTGCGGTCGCCCGGTTCGCTGGGCCAGGATTTGACGACGATTTTGCCGACGTGGTTGCTGCCGAAGACATTGCTGGCGAGGTCGATGTCCCAAACGAGCTCATGTTTGCCACCGGGAGCGCTGGAGGCATTGGTGATGACCTCGCACACATCGGGGATCAACGGGATGCCGTAGGGCGAGTGACCGGGCAGTTGGGAATCGCTGCTCTGGCCCTGGGCGCACAGCCAGCGGATCATGGTGATGGGACGCACGCCTTCGTAGTAGCGTTTGGCACCCCAGCAGGCGCAGGCGGCATCGTGGGTGCCGGCGGCGAGGGCGAAGTAGGTTTTCACATCCCACTGCAGGTCATCGAGCACCGGGCCGGTGCCGCCGAGTCGCTTCGAGAAGCTGGGATTGTCCGAGAGTTCATTGGCGAGCACATGCCAGTGACCGGGCGGGGTCTCGGAATCGGGTCCATCAGCCCAAAACTCCGCCATCACGCGAGCGTAGTCGCCCAGTTTGACGACGTTCGAGGCGTAAGGCAGGCCGGTGGCGGGATTGACGCTGTGCCCGAGGCCTGTGTCCGCCCCGAGGGCGTTGTTGCCGATGGCACCAGGGGAGATGTCGAGGGTGGCGGAGCTGTTGAGCTGGCTGCTTTTGATCAGCAGTTCGAGAGCGGCATTTTTGTAAACCGAGTCGGTGGGTGAGGTGAAGGTGGGCGTGGTGACCTTGTAAACCGGCCCGGGGTCCATCCAGGGCAGCGAGGGATTGGAGCGTTGATGGGCAAAGGGCAGCGTGTTAAGCCAGGTGACGCCGACGTATTGCTGGACGGTGTTGGGCAGCGGGATGCCGTTTTGCGTCACGATGGTGCTGAGGGCGAGCGGCTGCCAGAGGTTCGGATCGGTGTTCGCGGGGATGCCGCCGATGGTGCCATTGCTGCCGAGCACGATCATGGGCGGCTGCGGGTTCGAGTAGTTGGGATCGGCGTAGCCGCCGGTCTCGTTCGAGCCATCGGCGAGGCCCCAGGCGATGATGCTGGCGGCGATTCGATTTCCCAAGGCCGAGGGCGTGGTGCCGACGGTGGTGGTGACATTCGCATCGTAGCCGAGCGAGGCCATTTCGGCGTCGAAGGCATTGTTTATGGCGGTGACGTTCGGGCCGGTCGTGAACCGTGCTTTGAGCAAACGGTAGGCGGCATAGCTGATGGCCTGTGAGCGTGCCGCGGGCACATCACCGGGCAGCGGGCTGATGCGCTCGTGGTGGATGTAGCCGATGGCGGTGCTGTCGTAGGCCGCCCAGGCATTGTACATCACCGTGGCGAGGTGGAAGAGGTTTCGCGCATGCTTCGGCGGATGCGGCGTGTCGATGCGGATGGCATTGAGAAGCACTTCATTCCAGATGCGGGCAATGCTCGGCGTGAACTCCAAAACACGGTAAACCGTGCCGACGGCCGGCTTGACATCCGTGAAGCTGCCGGAGGTGCTCGTGGCCAGCTTCACATGCCGTGCGGTGTATTGCCAGGTGACCTGATCGACGGAGTCTTCGAGGCGGTAGAGTTTATTAATCGTCTGCGGCCAGGTGATGACGTTGTCGCCATTTCCCTGTGGCGTGACCGTGGGGGAGATGACGGTCTGCGCCATGGCTGGCCACGCGATGAACGCCACCAGCAAAACCAGCAGGCGCAGCGAATGCGATGAATGGGTGGGCATAAAAAGATCTCAAAGCGCCGTCACGCGGCGACGTCGCGGCAACAGGCAGGCCGCGGCGAGCAGCAGCAAGGCACTGCCGGGCTCTGGCACGGCGGAGAGGCGGAGTTGGTCGGAGGTCGTGATGCCGCCGGTGGTGCTGCCACGGATGATCGAGTTCACTTCAAAGGTGGCGAGCGTCTCGGAGCCGAGGCCGTTGGGGAAATTCCATCCGCTGGTGGCCGTGAAGATGCCCCATTCGGTGGAGAGGGCGGGATTGGCATCGTTGAAAACCCAGGCGTAGAGCTGCGTGCCAGTGGTGAGGTAGGTCGATTCGATGTTGGCGATCTGGCCGAGCACATTGCCGCTGCCGATGACGCTGTTGATGATGAGATTTTGGGCGCTGTTACCGGCCTGCGTGACGGTGCCGGCATTCGGGAAGGCTTCACCCAGCGGCGTGAAGAGCGATTCGACGAGGCCGTAGTCATTGCTGGTTTGCAGCATGCTGAGGTTCAGGCCGGCCACGTTGAAGACACCGATGCGAATGACCGCGCCATTCACGAGCAGCGAGCCGCCGCTGGTGGCAAATTTGGGCCCGTTGTTGCTGCTCAGCGAGATGGAAACCGTCGCCGCGTGAGCAGGAAGGCCCAGCAGCAGGGCGAGGAAGAGAAGGACGAGAGCTTTCATGGAGCGGAATCAGGGGACAGGTTCAAAGCGCACCCGCCAGAAGCAGGGCGTGGCGGTGCTGGCAGTGGATTCGAGCGTGTCGAAATCCGCGTCGCTCGCGGTGACGGCGGCGCTCGCGGGCTGCCAGGTCTTCAAATCGGTGGAGCACTCGGCGATGAGCGTCACGCCTGGCAGGTTGCGAGGGCGTTTGAAGCGGAAAGTGAAGGCGCCGCCGGTCGGCGAAGTGAGTTCCGTGCGGGGCTCGCTGCGAGCAGCGGGATTCAGCTTCCACGCATACTCGGCGAGGTTTGCCACACCGTCGCCATCGGGATCGGCGGAGGCATGGGTGACATTCGCGGGAGCACCGAGGCTATAGTTTTGCCAGGTCCAGTTCCCGTAAGTCGAGGGCACATCGATGAGGCGGAGCTGCCCGGCATTTGTGGTGCCTTGCAGCACCTGCACAGCGCTGGTGGTGCTCAGCGTGCGATTGCCCAGCGCCGGTGGTGCGGTCCATTCCGCAGCGGTGAAAAGGCCCCACTGCGTGGCTTGATCGGGATTCGAGTGGTTGAAGACCCACACATAGAGCCGCGTGTCCGGCGGCAGGTAGGAGGCGTCGATGCCGGCGATGGAGCCAAAGATGTCTCCCGCGGCTGGAAAGCCGTTCGCCCGCAGCACGCTGCCCGCTCCGGCGGCCTGCGAGGCACTGCCGGCACCGATGAGACCTTCCGCGAGCGGTTTGAAGACCGATTTCAGCCAGGCGTAGTCTCCCTGGCTGTTCAGCACGGCATCGCGAGTGGCCGCGGGAAGCTCAAACGTGCCGAGACGCACCGCGCAGCCCGCGGGAAGCAGAGAGCCGGATTTCGTGGCAAAACGGCTGCCACCCACGCTGCTGAGCGTGATCGTGCCTGCCTGCACCGAGGCCGCCAAAAGAGTGAAAAGCAGAAAAAGACGTTTCATGGCGGCAAATCACGGGGTGACGCTCACCGGGGCGAGCTCGACTTTTTTGGCGGTGTTCACATTGATGACCACACCGGCTCCTGCGTCCACGGTGACGACATCTCCATCGCCGCCGGTGCCGCTGTTGATGAGGCTCGTGCCGGTGCTGAGGTAGGTGGCGCTCTGCGAGAGCGGACCGGGCGTCAGCGTGACGAGCGAGTCGTTGAAGGCCTCCATGCTCGTGGCGATGCCCATCGAGCCCAGCGTGGTCGTGGAGCCGCCGAGCGGGTTCATCGAGCCGATGATGTTCGGCGCATTGGCACTCACGCGGATCTTCGTGGGCGTCGTTTTCAGGTGGCAAACCTCGCCCATGCCAAAGGTGACCGTCAGCGGGCTGCCGAGCTGCACCACAAAGCCCTGGCCCGGCCGGATGATGGCATTGCTGGCGTCATCGCCCAGCACGTTGATCCACTGGCTGGTGCCATTGTTGAAGAAATAGGTCGTTTGCAGCCCCGTCGAGCCCAGCAGGCTGATCGTATCGCCGAACGGCACAAACCCGCCGCCCGTCGGCAGGAGCCCGGCGAGCGTGTTGTGCTTCCGCACGATGAAAGTCATCCCGCTGGTCAGCCCGGCCTCTGCGGGATTGATGTCGAGCGTGAGCGTGTCTGTCGTGTTGGAGAGGATGTCAATGGCCAGCCCGGCGCAGGAGCCGGACTGCGGCTCGGCGTAGTGCAGATTGAACTCGCCCGCCGTCCATCCCGGGGCGGAAAACTGCACCTGGGCCTTGCCGCTGCCATTCGTGGTCACGTTCACACAGGCTGCCTCGTAGCTGTTGGCCGTCACGAGGCCGCAAACCCACGCGGAATTGCCCGCCGGAATGCTCACATTATAGAAACCGACGATCGACGAGGTGGCCGCACGTAGCGACGAGGGCAGCGTCGCCAGCACCAGCAAGGGGCAAAGCAGCAGCGGGCACAAAAAACGGCATCTCAAGGGGTGCATGAGTCGGGAAATTAGTTCAGCAGTGTTTAATTTTAACGCAACCCTCAATAACTGTATAGATTTAAATGCAATTTCCATAGTGAGAATCTTGGGCATAGCTCCGCCGGTTGTGTGAAAGGCGGGCAAAAAGGTCTGCTTTCCGTGGGTTGACCGGCTTTAGACCAGCGCCGCACAGAGCAGGCGGGCCGCGTCCTCCGTGTTCGTGCCGAGTTGCTCGCGAATGAAATCCCGCAGGCGGCGGCGGGCACGGCAGAGCGCCACGCGGAGAGCCCCGCTTTGTGCCTCCTGCTGCGGAGTCTTGTCCACCAGATCGCTTTCGAGTCGCTGCCACACCTCGCGGCGGCCGCTGGCGCAGAGTTCGTGGTTCATGCGCTCCAGCGCCTTCTCCAAGACCTCCCGCGCCCAATCGCGATCCTGCTCGCGGTCCGGCGTGGCATGCTCATCCGCCACATCAATGGGCTGGCCTTCATCGTCGTGCAGCGAAAAGCACACGCAGCCGCCTCCGCGACGTTGCCGCGTGCGGAACTGCCAGCGCTTGATCAGCAGCGTGCGCATGCGGGCCAGCAGGAAGGCCGATTGCTCGCCATTGTCCGGGATGGACGCGGCGCGTTCCATCTGCCCCTGCGCCACCAATTTGGCGAAAAGCTCCTGCGCCGCGTCCTCGGCATCATGCGCCTCACAGCCGCGTGCCCGTGCAAAAGCACACAACGAGGCAAAATGACGGCGGTAGAGCGTGGCACCGGCGGAGCTGTCATGCGTGGTGGAGGTGGCGGCGGGGATTTCGATGGCGTTCATGGCGAGGGAGGGGTGGTTGACTGCCGGAATGAGAAACCCGCCGCATGACAGCAGCCCGCCGTCGATCATTAAAAGGAATTTATCTGCGTGCATGGCCGCGCCGCTGGCGTGAAACTCCGCGCCGATGAGCCAACCGGCCTCCACCCGCAGCTTTCGCGTGCGCCTTGCCCTGCAGACGATCTTCGTCGCGGGCTCGCTCGTGGCCGCGTTTGGCGCGGCGGCCTGGTGGTATGCCAGCGGCGTGCTCGAGCGCAGCGTGGATGCCCGCATCACCGCGCAGGCGCAGCGCATGTGGAACCGCGTCGATCCCCGCACCACCGTGGAGGAGTTTCAGGCCATCAGCGACGCCGTCTTCGCGCCCGCCGGTGGCGAGGCGCCCATCGTCATGGTCGTCAAAGAGCACGCCCAGGGCACCACCATTTTCAGCACGCAGGGAGCACCGGACGATCTCGATGCCTACTTCCGCAGCAGTTTTCCCACCGACGAGGAACTACGCAATGCCCCGCCCGCTCCCGCCGACAATCCACCGCCGCCCGAGGCACGCGATGACGACTTCGGCGAGCTGCTCGGCCTGCCAAGGCTGGAACCGAGACCCCCGCATGGGCAGGGTCAACGCGGCCGCGCCACCCGCTTCCGCCCGCAGATGCCCATGGTGCGTGATCCCGTCATGTTCACCGCCCGTTCCCGCGGCGTGGACTGGCGCTGGGGAGCCTTCAGCAATCCGCACTACACCATGTTCGTCGGCCTCTCCCTGCGTGAATTTTATGCCGACGTGAACCGCATGGGCACCTGGTATGCCGGCGCGGCCGTCGTCGCTCTCGCCCTCGCTGGTCTCGCTGCCTTGTGGACCTCCAAACGAGCCATGAAACCGCTCGAACGCGTCGTCACCACCGCCCAGCGCCTCACCGCCAGCGACCTCGCCGAGCGCATCCCTTTGAGCCGCGATGACGACCGCGAGTTCGCGCAGCTCATCGCCGTGCTCAACGAGATGATGCAACGCCTTGAGGGCAGCTTTCAGCAGGCCGTGCGCTTCACCGCCGATGCCTCCCACGAGTTAAAGACGCCCCTCGCCGTCATGCTCGCCAGCCTCGATGACGCCCTGCGCCACACCACGCCCGGCAGCGCCGAGCACGAGCGCTTTGCCAGCCTGTTTGAAGAAGCCACGCGACTCAAAACCATCACGCAGAGCCTGCTCCTCCTCTCCCAAGCCGACGCGGGCCGCCTGCCCACACGTCCCGAAACCTACGACCTCAGCGCTGACCTCTCCCGCCTCATCGAAGATGGCGAAATCCTCTGCGAAGCCGCCGAGCTCACGCTGCATCACGAGATCGAATCGGGCATCCACGTGCATGCCGACCGCGCCCTGCTGCGCCAGGTCTTCCAAAACCTCCTCAGCAACGCCATCAAATACAACCGCCCCGCAGGCACCGTGCGTCTCAGCCTCACCCGCGAGGCAGGCGAGGCCGTCTTCACCATCCACAACACCGGCGTCGCTATCCCCGCCGAGATCCAGCCTCGCCTCTTCGAACGCTTCTTCCGTGGTGACAAAGCCCACAACCGTCAAACCGACGGCTTCGGCCTCGGCCTCAACATCGCCGCCGAATTCGCCCGCGCCAACCACGCCACCTTGAAGCTCGTGAGCTCTAGCGATGACCAAACCACCTTCGAAGTGCGACTCGCGGCGGTATGAAAGACGACTCCTTCTGGTTTGCTGTCTCGCTGCGGTTCAGTGGCGAGGGTTTTGATCCGCGAGAGGTGGAAGCCATGCTTGGTCTGAAACCAAGACATCTCCGGATCAAAGGAGAATCGAGCGTCAAAGCCTCTCCGCCTTCTCCGGTCAATCTTTGGAGTTATCGTGTGCCAGCATCGCCCGAAACAGGCTTCGATGCTCAGATTCACCTGCTTTTCGCCAGTTTGAAGGAACGCATGCACCACCTCATCGAACTCGCACGACGTCCTCAGGTGAACGCTGAGTTATTCTGTGGTTTTGGAGCATCGGGTCGTGGTGGCGGAGACACGATTCATCCGGACACCTTGCAGGCCATCGCTGCCGCGGGACTTCGGTTGACCTTGGATTTGTATCCAGCCAAACCCTCTGCCGATCTCTGCGGTGAATCCGAGGCGGCCATGCACCAAGAAGACGACAGCATCATCGAGCATCCCATCGGCCCCGAGCTCGATCTGCACACCTTTCGTCCGAATGAAATCGGCAGCCTCATTCCCGAGTATCTCGCGGAATGCCGCCAGCGCGGCATCCTGCGTGTGCGGATCATCCATGGCAAAGGCACCGGCACGTTGCGCACAAGCGTTCACGCCATCCTCGCGAAGCTTCCCAAGGTCCAGCAAGTCATCTACCCCGCCGATGAATCCAGCGGCTCCTGGGGCGCGACGTGGGTGATCTTGAGTCCCGATGATCGCTGAGTCATGACGATGCAGTTGGACTGAGGCACACGCGGCAGCGTCCTGGAGTGCTCCAGCCCTCTGGAGCTTTTCGCATAGCTGGAGACGTTCGAAAGCGCCGGAGGTCCGGCGCACTCCAGGACGCTATCGCGACATTTGAGCCTTGGACCTCACTCCCATTTCGCATTCGTCCACACGCGGGGCTTGTCGTTCTCCAGTTTGTCGAGGTCGAGCGGCGTGGCGGACTTCACTTCGACACTTTGACCGCGCACATCAAGGCGCAAAGCACCGGCGAGATGTTCTTTGTCCAGCCAGTAACGCAGGCGCAGGTCCGTCGAGGCTTTTTCAGGCACCATCGGCGGGCGTTCGGTCGGCAGAATGAAAGGCGGCACCTCTTTGCCATCAGCCGTGAGCAGGCGCACATCGGGCGGCTGCATGAAAAGCGGTCGCGGCGCGGTGTTGCGGAAGCGAAACTCGATGTCGAGCCGCGCATTGCCAAAATCCCGCGTCAGCGTGCAGCGCTGGATGCGCAGCGGCGCGTCCTCCCCGGTCGTGGCGGCGATCTCCGCGGCATCGGTGGCATACGGCTCCGGCTCGCGCAGCGCCCACCAGGCGGCCACGCCGCTGGCGAGAATGAGGAACCAGACTTCAGGACGGGAGAAAAAGCGCATGGAAGGAGGAAAAAGACCACGCCATTCAAATCAGGCCGCAGGTGGAAAGCAAGGAACGATGCCCGGAAGGCTGCGGAGAGCCTTTTCCCTTGCCCCGCCATGCATTCCGTGTTCTCTCGCCCTCCAAATCAACCCCCCACAGAACACACACATGAGCGAACGTCGCGTCGTCATCACCGGGCTTGGAGTCGTCTCCCCCCTTGGCAATAATAAGGACGACTTCTGGAAGAATCTCGTCGCCGGCAAAAGCGGCATCCGTCGCATCCAGTCCATGGACACGGAGAAGTATGACTGCAAAATCGCCGGCGAGGTGGTCGATTTCGACCCCACACCCTACTTCAACAACCACAAGGAGGCCCGCCGCGCGGACCGCTTTTTCCAACTGGCCATGGCCGCCTCCAAAATGGCTGCTAAAGACGCCGGTTTGAACCCCGACGCGCTCGATCCCTACCGCGTCGGCGTCATGGTCGGCAGCGGCATCGGCGGTCTGAGCACCATCGAGACGCAGTATGAGATCCTGTTGAACAAAGGACCCGGCCGCGTGAGCCCCTTCCTCATCCCGATGATGATCACGAACATCGCCACGGGCATGATCGCCACCGAGTTCGGCTTCATGGGCCCGAACATGTGCATCACCACCGCCTGCGCGACGTCGAACAACAACATCGGCGAGGCTTGGCGCATCATCAAATTCGGCGACGCGGATGTCATCATCTGCGGCGGCTCGGAAGCCTCCATCCGCCCCTGCGGCCTGGCCGGCTTCGGCAACATGAAGGCGCTCTCCATGCGCAATGACGAGCCCGAGCGTGCCTCACGCCCCTGGGACATCAACCGCGATGGTTTCGTCATGGGCGAGGGCGCAGGCGTTGTCGTCATCGAAGAATACGAGCACGCCAAGAAGCGCGGCGCGACGATTTACGCGGAACTCGCCGGTTACGGTGTCACCGCCGATGCCTACCACCTCACCGCGCCTCATCCGGAAGGTCTCGGTGCCTCGAAGTGCATGGAAATGGCCCTTCGCCATGCCAAGCTCAACGCCACCGATGTGAGCTACATCAACGCCCACGCCACCTCCACGCCCGTCGGCGACCTTTGCGAGCTCCGCGCAATCAAGCGCACCTTCGGCGAATACGCTCAGAAGGGCCTGCTCGTCTCCGGCACGAAGTCGATGACTGGTCACCTTCTCGGTGCCGCCGGTGGCATCGAACTCGCCGCCAGCGTGCTCGCATTGCGCGATCAAATCGTGCCGCCGACCATCAACGTCGAAAACCTCGATCCTGAGGTCGATGTCGATGTGGTGCCGAACACCGCTCGTCCGGCGAAACTGAACGCGGCCCTCAGCAACAGCTTTGGTTTCGGCGGTCACAACTCGGCGCTGCTCATCAAAAAGATCGATTGAGCCGCTGAATAGCTCGCGGCGGCTTCACGTCGAAGCCGCCGCCATGAAAGCAAACCTCCTCAAGCTTCTCGGCGCTTCGCTATGCGCCTCACTGCTGTCCTCGTGCTACGTCTATGACGATCCGCTCACTTGGGTCGATCCTTGCCCGAGGCCCGCTTACGGCCGCAGCTACTACTCGCCTCCGGTGTATCGCAGCTACGGCTACTCACGCTCCTGTGCGCCTGTGCCGCCGCCACCCTGCGGACCGTCTTTTCGTCACCATCACGGGCACTTTCGGCATTTTTGATGCCCGTTTGAATCAGGTGAAGAGGCCGCAGAACTTGTAGATCACCCAGCCAAGGATGCCGGTGGCCGGAATGGTCATCACCCAAGCCCACACGATCTGCTCGACGAGGCTCCACTGAATGGCGTTCGAGCGTTTGGCCGCGCCCACGCCCATGATGGAGGTGGTGATCGTGTGCGTGGTGCTCACCGGCATGCCGAGAGCACCGGTGGTGGCCAGGATGGTGGCGGCGGTCGTTTCCGCCGCGAAACCATGCACGGGCTTCATTTTGACCATTTTGTGCCCCAGCGTCTTGATGATGCGCCATCCACCCGCGTAGGTGCCGGCGGCCATCGTGAGGGCGCAGGTGATGATGATCCACATTGGGATGCTGGCGGACTTGTCGGCGATTTTGAGGAAACCGAGCCAGGAAGGCAGGTTGTCGAGGTCACCGGAGGCGGTGGCTCCGTAAAGGGTCAGCATGATGACACCCATCGTCTTTTGCGCATCCGCCATGCCGTGGCCAAAACCCATGTAACCGGCGCTGGCGATCTGCAGACGGCCGAAGACGGAATTCACGGTGTGTGGCCGCCAGTTCCGAATGAGCAAGAAGAGCAAGCCCATGACGATGAAGCCCACCACAATGCCGAGCGCAGGTGAGGTGATCATCGGGATCACCACCTTGTGGTAGATGCCTTCCATGCTCACCTTGCCGGTCACCTTGTCCACTTTTTCACGGGACCAGATCAGCACGTTCCAGTTGCCATTCGCGGCGGCCAGGCTGGCACCGATCAAACCGCCCACGAGGGCGTGGGTGGAGCTTGAAGGCATGCCGAACCACCACGTGATCAGGTTCCAGATGATGCCGCCGAGCATGGCGCAGAAGATCGTCAGCGTGGTCACGGCCACCACCTTGTCATCGACGATGCCGCTGTGGATCGTCTTGGCCACCGCCTGGCCGCAAAAGGCCCCGATGAGGTTCGTAGCGGAGGCCAGCACCAGCGCCTGACGCGGCGTGAGCACCTTCGTGGATACCACTGTGGCGATGGCGTTCGCCGTGTCGTGGAAGCCATTGATGTACTCAAAGGCCAGCACGACGAGCAGCACCACGAACAGGAGAAAAAGGGCGGTCGTCATGAGTCGCGTGGTGACGGATCAGGTGTACTTCAGGACGATGTGGGAGAGGACGTTGCCAGCGTCGCGGCAGCGGTCCACCACCTTTTCGAGCAGGTCGTAGAGGTCGCGCAGCATGATCACACGAACAGGATCATGGTTTCCTTGGTAGAGGTCTTTCAGCAGGGCCAGCACGAGTTTGTCGGCGTCCCCCTCGACCTTTTGGAGCCTCGCGTTGTGCTCCTTCATCTTCTCGAGATGCATCTTCTGGCGCAGCTCGCTCACCATGCTCACCACGATGTTCACGGCGGACTCGGTGAAGGCCATCTGCTTGGAGAAATCGACCCCGTCGAGCTTGCCAGCACAAATTTCATAGCGCTCGGCGATCTTTTCGACGGTCTTCGGGATCTTGTAGAGGGCGTTGGAGAGGGCTTCCACATCCTCACGCTCCAGATCGGTCACGAAGGTCTTGCAGAGCGCTTCGTCAATCTCCTGGGTGATGGCCTTGTCCTTGCGGCGGGCCTCTTTCAGGCTGTCGAGGCTCTGGGAGCCCGCGGGCTTGGAAAGGAGGTTTTTCAGCAGATGGACGCTGTTTTGAGCCTCTTTGGCGCTGCGTTCGAGGAGATCGTAGAAGACATCCGTTTTTCCGAAAAGCTTTTGAAGGGAGATCATGGTCGGGAGGGCTGCGGGTGAGAGCAGGCGGCCCACTTAGAGCGGGGGCCTTGGAGCCTGTCAAAGCCATGAACCATCCATTTTGTGACGAAAACGTCACACGGCTTGTTTCGTTCGGTGACGGGCATCCCCTTTTCAGCCCCAAAAGTCGCCGCGAGCGGGCAAAAACCACTTTCCGCCCCTTCGTCCTGCGTCATTCTGCGCATTCGTCTTTCCCCGTCATGCCCAAGTACATCCTCACCATCGGCCTCGAAGTCCACGCGCAGCTCACCACGCGCAGCAAGATGTTCTGCGCCTGCCCGGTCGAGTATGGCGCGGAGCCGAACACGCACACCTGCCCCACCTGCCTCGGTCTGCCGGGCGCTTTGCCGGTGCTGAACAAGGCCGCCATCGAGAAGACGCTGCTCACCGGCCTCATGCTCGGCTGCGCCACGCCGCCCGTCGTGAAGTGGGACCGCAAAAACTACTTTTACCCGGACATGCCGAAGAACTACCAGATCAGCCAGTTTGATCTGCCCCTGTGCCTCGGCGGCGGCGTGCCGCTCTACGACTTCGCGTATCCGAAGGACGCGCAAAAGAGCATCGCCAATCCCGGCAAGGTCGTGAAGCTCACGCGCATCCATTTGGAGGAGGACGTGGCCAAATCCACGCACCACGACCGCTTCACCACCATCGACTTCAACCGCGCCGGCACGCCGCTGATGGAAATCGTCAGCGATCCGGACATCGACAGCGCGGAGGAAGCCGTCGCCTACCTCGGCAGCCTGCGGCAAATCCTGCTCTACGGCGGCGTCAGCGATGCCGACATGGAAAAAGGCCAGATGCGCTGCGACGTGAACATCAGCGTCCGCCCCGAAGGCACCACTGAACTCGGCGCGAAGATCGAGCTCAAGAACATCAACTCGATGTCCGCCATCCGCCGCGCCATCAAGTTCGAGACCGAGCGCCAGATCGACGCCCTCGAGCGCGGTGAAAAACTCATCCAAAGCACCCGCCGCTGGGACGACGACCGCGGCGAGACCACGCTCATGCGCACGAAGGAAGACGCGCACGACTACCGCTACTTCCCCGATCCCGATTTGCTGCCGCTGCACACCGACAAGCTGCTCGCCAGCGTCAAACCGCACGTCCCCGAGCTCCCGCATGAGAAACGCGCCCGCTTTGAGCGCGACTACGGCTGCTCCGCCTACGACGCGAGCGTGCTCAGCAGCGAACAAGCCCTCGCCGCGTGGTATGAAGCCGCCGTCGCCGCCGACAAGGCCGTGCCCGCCAAAAAGATCGCCAACTGGGTGCTCAACGACCTCCTGGGCGCTCTCAACGACCGCAGCCTCGCCATCACCGAGTGCCCCATCGAGCCCGCCGCGCTCAGCGGTCTCGTTTCGACCGTCGAAGCCGGCAAAATCAGCAACAATCAGGCGAAGGAAGTCTTCGCCGAGATGCTCGACACCGGCAAACCCGCCGCCGACATCATCAAAGCCAAAGGCTTCGAGCAAGTCAGCGACACCGGCGCACTCGAAGCCATCGTCGAGCAAATCCTCGCCGCAAACCCCGACAAAGTCGCCGAGGTCAAAGGCGGCAACGACAAAGCCATGAACTGGTTCACCGGCCAGGCCATGAAAGCCAGCCAGGGCAAAGCCAATCCGAAAATGGTCACCGAGATCGTGCGGAAGAAGGTGCTGGGGTGAAGCCAGGGATGCTCATGAGGGTCCCAGCACTCTCAGCCGCACAAAGCGGCTGCCGTTTGTGCCTGCGGGCATCGTGGCTTTGACGGTTTGGATCGTGCCGGCCTGGCTCGTGATGGTTTCAGAGACTCCTGCCGTGCTCCACGAGGCACCGGGCAGGGTGTCACTCCATTCCACGTTGAATACAGCCCCGCTGGCCGAGGTGTCACGCGTGTAGGTAAACTCGATCACGCTGCCATTCCTGCTCACAGGCGTGTCGAAACGAGAAAGCGCGGCCGGTGACAGGCCGCAGGCCCATTCGAGGAGGTTCGGAAGCCCGTCGAGGTCGAAATCCGCCGTGTCGGCTCCCATCCCGGCATTGGCGGCGTTTCCGAAATGAAGCTGCCGCCACACTTCGAGGTTGGAGAAGGTCGAAAAGAGGCCGTCAGCCGTGCTGCGTGTGCCAGCAGCCGTGGTGGCAGTGAGGCGAAAGTGGTAGCTGGTGCCCGCCGTGAGGCCGGTGAGCAGTGCTTCGACGTTTTCCGCCAACGTGCCATCCTCGTCCACGAGCGTGAGCGGCACACTCTGGCCATAAGAGGCCGTGGGACCGTATTCAAAGAGCGCCGTGGTAGTGTGGCCATTCGGATTCACCGTGCCGTGGAGCCTCACGCCGGATGCCGAGCGATCCGTGGGTGCCTGAATGGACAGATTCGCCAGCAGCGGGCCGCCTTCGACGCGGATCAGCGCACTGGACAAGACAGGCGGGCTGCCAGCAGAGAGAGAAGCACTGACGAGTATTTTGTTATCAGGCTGAATGACGG
>JAEUHK010000004.1 GCA_016795465.1 Verrucomicrobiaceae bacterium
GGGCGTTCTTTTCGGCAGTGGTGGGCATGCGGAGCTTCACCCGTTGCTCTTTGGGAATGCTGGGCGGCGCATTCTCAATCGGGCGATATTGCACATACGGGCTGTTGCTACCCCACAGAGATTCCGTCCAATCTCGAATCGCAGGAAGGTTAGTGCCAAGGATCAATTCGCGGGCCAGTTTTGCATTGCCATCAAGATGAGCCTTCACAGCGGACTCCAGATGATATGCTGCCTCGGCGATCTCTGGTATTGGCTCTCGGAGGCAGGTGCGCGGGCTGGAACTCATTGGGAGTAATTAGACGGTTGGAATTAACGGCGAAGCATGCGTTTTACTGCGTCGATGGATCTTGTGACACCACCAAGATGAACGACCGCATGGCAATTAGGGCACACTGGTCGAAGATCTTTGATTGGATCAACAACGTAGGCCTTCTTGATTTCGCTTAGAGGCTTCAGGTGATGGACGTGAATAAACCCTTTTGCTTCGGGGCCGTAGGTCTCGCCGAAATCGATACCGCAAATGACACAAGTGCATCCGTAGTGGTCAAGGCAGTCTGCGCGAGCTGCCGGGTTACGCTCATAAGCATTGATCGTGATGGTTTGCACAGCACCTTCCTGAAAATTTGAGTGCTTCGGCATTTCCTCTGCGAGATGGGGAATCGCCAGCGCAACTTTAACGTTACAAGTTCCGCATGGCTTGAAGCTGGCACCAGCTTCTCTATTGGCGGTAATCCAAGCCTCAATGTCGCTGAGCTTGTTCGAGCAGACTTTGATGTAGCCGTTTTTAGTGAAAGCCCCCTCCGATTGCATTGTAGTGTAGCCCGAGATGTGGTGACAACCTGAGCGATGCAGCATCAAATAGTGACTTCCTCCTCCACCTGTCGTGTTCAATACATAGCCATTAGGGTTGGTCTTCATCCACTTCAGAAAGGGATTGTCCCCGGAGTCAAATACCTGTGCGCTCATGAACAGGAAACTGAGACAAAACCGACGGTTCCACAAGTAGAGGAAAGGCGACGGTAAATAAGTGACCTTGTGTAAACTTTTGCACAAGCTCGGCTCCGTGTCGAAATTCCCGGAGCAACCATGAACCCAAAGCAGATCAATCAACGCATAGCCCAATTCGAGCGAGTCGTTAAGGCCAGCGCGTCAAAGATCTCTGCAATCGGCAACAAATCCTGGGAGCCCATCGACGAGACCACGGAGACCACCACGATTCGAGCATTCCTGACAAAGAAAGGAGCTGGCGTTGATTATTTGAACCGGAATCTTGCCAGGCTTTTGTCCAGGAATGGCCGTGTGGTTAAATTCGCCGGCCTCTTTTTACACGGAACGCCAATGGTCAAAGGATGGACCAAGACCAGCACAGGCAAAAGGAAGCACAACCGAGCCTGTGAGTTGTCCGACTTGATGACGATTTTTCTCTATCTGGATCGCAACAAGACCATCAAGCGAATGAGGTGTGTGATGTTCCAGGCGAAAATGCAGGCCTCAAACGGTGCTCATGTCGTCGAGGATATGGAGCAACGGAAGCTCTACGATGAGTGTGATGGGTTCGACTACGTCAATGCCACAGTAACCACGCAAGGAGACAGCCGATCACTTCCCAAAGGACCCTCACGCAAAAAGGCGCTGCAGTTTATGTTTGTGGAGCCTCGTCCTGTTGATACGCGCACCATTCCATCAAACAAAGATAAAGGTCAGACGTTCGGCTATGGAGATCATCTGGTACGTTTCCTCAGTGGCAAAACAGGATTGAAGTCAGGCACAAAGAAGTCTGCGTGGGGCAAGATCGTGTGGGAGTTGATGGAGAAAATGGCTGCCCAAGTTTACTCGGACAAAAAGATCAAAGGTCCAGGCGTTCAAGGGGTGCTCGATCACTTCAACAGCTTCGAGAATCATGAGACTTGGATCATCGACGAAGGGCAGTCCGAGAATGGCTTTGGAGTTCAGCTCATGATCCTTTGGGACGGCGATATGACAGATGAGCAAACCGAAGTACAGACGAAGCCGAAGGTGCCCGTCATGAATATCCAAGCTCAAGCACCAACGTATTTGGACGAAGAGTTGGAAACAATCGAAAGCGAACTGGAGGCTGCCGTTGTGACGGTTCAGGGCTGAATTGAGTCACCCTCAGCTTAGGAAAAAGGGCACACATGCTCACTCGACAGCCAAAACCGCCAAAACTTGAAAACGAGGCACGTCAATGTGCCTCGCCACCCCGGCTTCAAGCCACACTAAATCACTGATAATAAGGGAAATACGACGCCTCAATACGACTGACTCGAAATCAGACGTTGTCGAAAGGCAACCGAGGGTTCGAATCCCTCCCTCTCCGCCATCGCCAGCACGCTTCAGCGTTCTCTTCTCAAAGAGACAGCGTCGGGGCGTCGATCAGCGAATAGACCTCGACCGGATCAGGCTGGCCTTTCACGGGATGAATGCCGGCGTTCTGATAGATCGCGAGACCTTCGGGCCAGCCTTCCATGAAGGGCGCACCGGCCAAAACAGGCACTTGCAGCTTCCGGGTGAGGCTTTCGATGCGGAAGGTCACGTTCACCGCCTCGCCGACGGCGGTCGTCATGCCGCGGCCCATGGCTCCGAGGGCCACGTCGCCGATGTTCAGGCCGATGTGGCAGAAGACTTCGAGGTTCATGTTTTCCTTCAGCCACTTGCGCTTGGGCGAGTTGCTGGCTTCGGGACTGCTCAAAATTTTCGCGGCCTCGGTGGCTTTCGCTCGGACGTCAGGCGTGTCTCCATGCCAATAAGCGAAGACGCCATCGCCAATGAATTTATCGATGATGGCACCGCGGCTTTTCAGGACCTGCTCGCACTGCGCATACCACTCACGCAGCATGGCGGCGACCTCCTCGGCGCTGAGCTGCGCGGAGATGGCGGTGAAATTCCTCAAATCGCCCACCAGCAGCGTGGCTTTCACCGTTTTCACCGGCAGTGCTATGGTGTGGAGAGCCTGGGTGGAAGAGGCCTGCGTGCTGGTGTGGCCGCTTTCCTCGTCATTGTCGAAGACGAAACTGCTGGTGCCAAACTGGACACGATCCCCGTGGCGCAGCGCCCGGGCGGTGGTCACGGCCACGTCGTTGACGAAGCTGCCATTCGCGCTGCCGAGGTCGGAAATCCAAAAGAGCGAGCCATCGCGGCGGATCGTAGCATGCTGGCGCGAGACACCGCCGTCCAGCAGACGGATGGAGGCATCCGGGCTGCGGCCGATCATGTTGAAGTCCTCGAGGGTGATCTCGAGGTCTTTCTCCAGTGATTTCAGCTTGGCGGGCATGTGGCAGGTAATTACGCGCCGTCTTTCAAGCAACTCGCAGCCGGGAAGTCAAGCCCCCTCGCTGCCATTTCTGGAGCGAGCTCTCCAAACAAAGCTGAATTTGCACCCCTGCGTCACCCACGGCAGGGTCAGCTGATGCCTTTGCGCCTCTTTTTTGCCCTGATCGCCCTCGCCGGCCTGCTGCACGCCCACAATGTGCCCAGCATGACCATCGAGAGCCGCTTCACCGCGGCAGGAAATTTCGACCTGACGATCAATTTCGACCCCCGCGCCTTCCTGGCGGCCGATCCACGTTCCCTGCCACCCGTGGACGGAGCCTGGTTTTCCGATCAATCGCCCGAGCAGGCCGCCGCTACGCTCGAAAAGGCCCGTGAATACCTGCGACAGTCCCTCGGCCTGCTATTCAACGGCAAACCCTTCCCAATGCCGGAACTCACCCTCCAGCCCATCGACGGATCGGACAACACGCCGCTGAAGGCGGATACCCAGGAACTACACCTGCTGGCCAAATGCACCGCGCCCGTGCCCGAGCGGGCCACGGAGTTCCAGGTGACCTTTGCGAAAAGCGCCGCCATCGACCTCATCCTGCTCAACGCCCTCGAAAGTGCCGCCGAGCGAAAGCCGCAGGTGCTCTTTCCCGGCGAAACGAGCCGCACATTCGTCTTCCGCAGCACGCCGCCTGCTCCGGTATCAGCGACACCACCCGCCCCCCAAGGCTCGTGGCTCTCTACGCTGGCTCTTTTGATCGCGGGTACCACGGTCTTCATCGGCTGGCGATTGCTCAACAAATACCGCCACTTTCACCGCGGGCATCGGAAGCCGAGGGACCGGGGTATGTGAACAAGTAGGGGTTGTTTTGGCCCCTTTTCACCTGCTAATCCTGTCCCCCGCCACATGCCTTCCTCCTTCGTCCATCTCCACCTCCACTCCGACTACTCGCTGCTCGACGGCGCGGTGCGGATTGATCAGGTGGTGAAGAAGGCGCAGGAATACAAAATGCCCGCCGTGGCCATCACGGACCATGGCAATCTCTTCGGTGCGATCGACTTCTACATGGCGGCGGGCAAAACGAAGCCGAAGCTCAAAAAGGGCGAGGTGGCCACCGATGAGCAGCTCGCGAAAATCGTGAAGCCGATCCTCGGCTGCGAGATCTACCTCGCGCCCGGTTCCATGCACGACAAGCAGGAGGTGCCCGGCCGCAAACGTGCCTCGCATCTCACGCTGCTGGCCTCCAGCAACGAAGGCTTCGACAATCTCTCGAAGCTCGTCTCGCAGGCCCATCTGCACGGCCAGTGGTACAAGCCCCGCGTCGATAAAGACCTGCTGCGCCAGTATTCGAAGGGCATCATCTGCCTCAGCGGCTGCATCAATGGCGAAATCAATGAGTTCCTGCTCTCCGACCGCAAAGACGAGGCGGAGAAGAGCCTGCGGGAGTTCCTCGACATCTACGGACCGGAGAATTTCTTCCTCGAAATCCAGGACCACAACACCGAGGCGCAGCGCAAGAGCGCCCGCCAGATGGTCGAATGGGCGAAGCAGTATGGCCTGCGCAACGTCGCCACCAACGACGTGCATTTCCTCAACAAGGCGGACCATGAATCGCACGACATCATGATCTGCATCGGCACCGGGGCGTCGATCTACGACCAGAACCGCATGACCTACTCCCCGGAGGTCTATTTCAAGAGCGCCGAGGAGATGCGGGCTCTCTTTGCCGAGCTGCCGGACGCCTGCGATGCCACGCTCGACATCGCCGAGCGTTGCGAGCTGAAGATCCATCTCGATTCCACCTCCATCGAGCGCTACCCGCAGTATCCGATGCCCGATGGCGGCGATCGAAACGAATACCTGCGCAAACTCACGCAGGAGGGCCTCGAACGACGTTATGGCCGCGACCGTGCGCTCAATGACGACGTGCTGCAAAAGCGCATGGAGGTCGAGCTGGCGTTGTTGAAGGAAAAAAACTTCACCAGCTACTTCCTCATCGTCTGGGACTTCATCAACTGGGCTCGCGAGCACGGCATCCCCGTCGGTCCGGGCCGTGGATCGGCCGCCGGCTCGCTCGTCGCGTTTTGTCTCGGCATCACGGACATTGATCCGCTGCGCTTCGAGCTCGTGTTCGAGCGATTCCTCAATCCCGAGCGTGTTTCGCCTCCCGATATCGACATCGACTTCTGCCAAACACGCCGGCCGGAGGTCATCCAATACGTCCGCGAAAAATACGGCGACCTCAGCGTCTGCCACATCATCACTTTTGGCACGATGGGTGCCAAATCGGTCATCCGTGACGTCGGCCGCGTGCTCGGCTGGAGCTATGGCGACAGCGATGCGCTGTCGAAGATGATTCCGAACGAGCTAAACATCGACCTCGAAGAGTCGGTGAAGAAAAACCCGGAGCTCGCCGCGAAACTCGAAGCCGATGGCAATGCGCAGGAGCTTTGGCGACACGCCACCTTCCTCGAAGGTCTCACCCGTGGCACCGGCGTCCATGCGGCCGGTGTCGTCATCGGCGACCGCCCGCTCGACAACTTCATCGCCCTCACGCGAGACAAGGAAGAGGCCGTGCTCTCGCAATACGCGATGAAGCCGCTCACCGAGCTCGGCATGCTCAAGATGGACTTCCTCGGCCTCAAAACGCTGACGGTGATCCACGAGGCCGAGTATTGGATCAACAAACGTGTGCCCGGCTTCAAAGTGGCCGATGCGCCGCTCGACGACGTCAAAACCTTCGATCTCATCAAACGCGGCGAAACGGTCGCTGTGTTCCAGATGGAATCTGGCGGCATGGTCAACACCTGCAAACAGCTCGGACCGGACACCATCGAGGAAATCATCGCTATCCTCGCCCTGTATCGTCCGGGGCCGATGCAGTTCATTCCCGACTACATCGCGCGTAAAAAAGGCCTCGAGAAGGTCGAGTATCCGCATCCGCTGCTCGAAAAGATCGCCAAGGAGACCTACGGCATTCTGGTTTATCAGGAGCAGGTCATGCAGGCCGCGAACGTGCTCGCGGGCTTCTCCCTCGGCGGTGCTGACATGCTCCGCCGCGCCATGGGTAAGAAGGACGCCGCCGAAATGGCGCGGCAGCGACTCATCTTCGTCGAAGGCTGCCTCAAAACCAACGGCATCCCCGAAAAGCAGGCCAACGCCGTCTTCGACTTGCTCGAAAAGTTCGCGCAATACGGCTTCAACAAGTCCCACTCCGCCGCCTACGGGATCGTCACCTACCGCACCGCCTATTTGAAGGCCAACTACCCCGTCGAGTTCATGGCGGGCGTGCTGAGTTACGAAATCAGCAATCCCGACAAGATCGCCAATTTCGTCTCCGAGTGCTTCGAGATGGGAATCAAGGTGCTGCCGCCGGACATCAACAAATCCGCGCTCAAATTCGCCCCCGAATATGTAGCCGAACTCACTCCCGAAGAGTCACGCATCACGGATCACGCATCACCTCCGCCGAATGCGATCCGATATGGACTCTCGGCCATCAAAAACGTCGGCGAGGGTGCGATGGAGTCCGCGATTGCGGAACGCGAGCAAAACGGGCCCTTCACCAGCCTCGAAGATTTCGCGGCTCGCATGGACAACCGGGCCGTGAACAAAAAACTCATGGAAGCGCTCGTGAAGGCCGGTGCCTTCGACTTCACCGGCGAGCTGCGAGCCGTGATGTTTGGCAAATTGGAGCAGGTGCTCGCCTCCGCCGCGTCGATGCAAAAGGACAAGAAGGCCGGCCAAGGCGGTCTTTTTGATGATTTCGACCTCGGGAAGCCCAAGAAGAAGAAAACCGAGTCCGACACGCCCGCCATCGTCTGGACCACGGACGAGGTTTTGGCCTTCGAGAAGGAGTTGCTGGGCTTCTACGTCAGCGGTCATCCGCTCGACAGCTACCGCGGCCATTTCGACAGCCCAAAGCTCATCAAGATCGCGTCTATCGAAGAGATCGACACAAAGGAGAAAGCCTCCACGCACACCATCGCGGGCATTTTGAGCCAGCTTGAGGTGCGCTACTCGAAGAAGGACAATCGGCCCTTCGCCACCTTCAAGGTGGAAGACTTCACCGGCGTGCAGGAGATGATGTGCTGGAGCGACGACTACGAGAAAATCAAAGAGGTGCTCGCCAACGGCGCCGTGATGGCCTTCCGCGTCCGCGTCAGCAAGGATCAGAAGACCGACGGCAACCGCTGCACTTGCAACGACGCCAAGCCGCTCAAGCCCAAAGCCGCCAAACCGCGCAACGCCGGCGATCCCGACCCTTCCCTGCCCCCGCCGCCGAAGCCGCCGCCACCGCCCAAGCCCATCGTCCTGCGCCTCAACACCCGCCAGCACGACGAAACCGACCTCGAACGCATCCACGAAGTCCTCACCCAGCACCCCGGCGACCTCCCCGTCTTCCTCGAAATCTCCCAAAACGGCCACAAAGCCCGCTTGGAAGTGGATACGAGCTTGCGAGTGACTCCGAGTGCCGATCTCCGTCGTGCATTGACCATTTGGATGAGCTGATTCGCGAAGCGTCCTGGAGTGCGCCAGCCCTCTGGCGCTTTGCGAATGCGTGGAGGCACTCAAAAGCGGCGGAGGGCCGCCGCACTCCAAAACGCTGTCGCGCACATGAAAGCCTGACATCGCTATTCCCGCGGCACCGCCACCTTCTCGCCGAGGAACTTCGGCTGCGTGTGCAGCACGTTCACATCGAGCACCGCCTTCACGCAGGCCAGTTTTTCACGAAGAAAAGTCTTCACCGAAAGCACCACTGGCACATCCTTCGCATTCAGGCCCCAGGCCTCGATGCCGAAAGCCCTCGCGAGATAAACCGCGCGCTCATTGTGAAAGCGCTGTGAAACCACAATGAAGCGTGACTGGCCGAAAACCTCCTTCGCCCGCACCATCGAGTCGAGTGTGCGAAAGCCCGCATAATCGCAGACGATCCGTCCTGCAGGCACACCTAGCTCGATCAGAACTCGTTTCATCTCCGTCGGCTCGTCATAGTCCTCGCTTCCATTGTCGCCGCTCACGATCAAAGCCTTCACCTTTCCCGCTTTGAACAATCGTGCCGCCGCCTCCAGCCGGGGACGAAAAAACAAGTTCACCCGACCGTTCGCCAGCCTTGGCGCGGCACCCAGCACCACCGCGACCGGGGCATCCGGCAAACTCTCGATTTCATCCAGGCATCTTTCCTTTCCGACACTCCTGATTCGCCATTCGCAACCCCAAATCAGAGTCATTGTCAGAGTCATTGCAGCCAGACCTGCGAGCAGGACAATCAGCAGCCAACGTTGTTTCAGGCGGTTCTTCATAGCGGACGAGTCCAGTCACTTCACACAGATCGCAAGCCCGCCGCTCGAAGATTTTGCCAAACGCAGTTCAGCGGCCAATGTCCGGCCCATTCACATGCGCCCCAACCGCCC
>JAEUHK010000038.1 GCA_016795465.1 Verrucomicrobiaceae bacterium
CACTGGAAACGCGGCCAGATGCTCACCATCGACTACGGCGGCGCGTTTCCGGCTTTGTATCACCGTCGGCCAGGAGGCTCGTTGAGAGGCTATTTGATGCATCAGCGGCTTTACTGGCCGGATTTGCTGCAAAGCCCCGGCTGCATGGATTTGACGGCGGACATCAATTTCACGGATTACCGAGCCTGGTGCTGCGAACTCGGCTTTGAGGAGCTAAGCTATCAAACGATGGCCGAGTGGTCTGGGTATGGTGAAGTGGATGGCGCGGGTGAGGCTTTTAAGTGTGTGATTCACCGCAGGGCTGATTGAGCCGTAACGATGCACGCGGGGCACCGCAGGCGCGGCAGCGTCTTGGAGTGCTCCAGCCTTCTGGAGCTTTGTGCATGCCTTTCGACGCTCGAAAGCGCCGGAGGGCCGGCGCACTCCAGGACGCTGGCGCGAAGTTTGATGCTCCAAGTTGTACTCGTGTGCTTCATGACTTGGCGTTGAAATCGAGGCTCTTGCGTTTGGCGCAGGCGGTGAGGGCGTCGAAGGCGAGTTCGATGGTGCCGCCGGGTCCGGTGAGGCGGACTTCGATCGGCTCGCAGATGCCGGTGGGGCTGAATTCCCAGGTTTCGTTGCGTTTGGGCTCGCGGAAGCTGCGCTCGCCCACCCGGCGGATTTGTAGCAGGCCGCCGAAATCCGATCCCGAGCCGAACGAACCGGCCGCGAGAGGCAGCATGACCGTTTTCTGCTCTTTGACGGCCTGGAGAAGGTTTTGACGCGCCGTCGTCTCGATGAGCGCGACCGCACGACGAAGCCGGTCCTCTTCCTTGATGCCGCTGATGCTGATGATCGACACGCCGAAGAGCATCATGAGGAGGCCGAGGACGACGAGGATCTCGAGGAGCGTGAAGCCGCTTCGCGGCAATGACGAATGGCGAATGGCGAATGACGAAGGAATGACGAAGCCCGAATGACGAGCTTCGCAGCTTGTCATCGGGCATTCGGTCATTGGAAGTTCATTCGTCATTCGGAATTCCTCATTCGTCATTTTCAAAGCTGCCAGCTTCCCACGTCATCGGCGTTGTCCGCGATGCCGTCGGGACCGGCGGAGTAGATGTCGAAGCCGCCTTTGTCCTTCGTGCCGGGCTTGCGGTAGTGGTAGGCGTTGCCCCAGGGATCGACGGGGAGCTTCTTGAGCTTGCCTTTCTCGACGAGGACTCCAATGCCCTGCGAGGTGGTGGGCAGCTTCATCGTGTCCACTTCGTAGGCGCGGACGGCTGATTGAATCTGATTGATGTGGCCGAGCGCGGTCTTGTTTTTGCCGCCTTCAAGGACGCCGCCAAAGCTGACGACGCCGACGCCGACGAGCAGGCCGATGATGCCGAGGACGAGGAGCATCTCGACGAGGGTGAACGCGTCGCGACGATGCGGGAGGTGGATGCGAGTGTGTTTCATGGTGGATGGAGTGGTGGAGTTTTGGAGTGGTGGTCTTATTTGATGCTGGAGATCGTTTCGAAGATGGTGCTCATCATGATGTAGGCCATGAAGCCGACCATGCCGGCCATGATGAAGACGATGAGGGGCTGGATGCAGGCGGCGAGGGTGTCGATCTTCTTGCCGAGCTCGCGGTCGAAGCGCTCGGCGGCGCGTGAGAGGGCTCCGGGCATGTCGCCGGTCTGCTCGCCGACGTTGACCATGTCGAGCAGGAGCGGCGGGAACTGGCCGCAGCGGTCCAGCGCCCGCGAGAGGCTCACGCCTTCGCCGACATGACGCTGCACGGCCTCGAACTCGCGCTGCAGATGCGGATTCTCGATGGCCTGATGCGTGAGCTGCATGGCGTGGACCATCGTGAGGCCGTTGCCGAGCAGGTTGGCCATCGTTTCGAGGAACTGGACGTAGAAGCGGGCCTTGAAGATGTCGCCAAAGAGCGGGAGGCGCAGTTTGAACCGTGCCCACGGGATGGCGGACTCAGGCCGTGCGAGCCAGGCGCGGAAGAGCATGAAGACGCTCACGCCGCCGATGAGGAACATCCACCACGTCGATTTGATGAGGTCGCTGGCATGCACCATGACCTGCGCGAGGAAGGGCAGCGAGCCGCCGGTGCTGTCGAGCATCTCGGTGAGCTTCGGGATGAGGTAGAGCACAAACATCAGCGACACGCCGAGCGCGGCAACGACGAGAAACGCGGGATACAGCATGGCCGCGAGCACCTTGGAGCGCAGCGCGGCGAGCGAACGCATGTAGGCGGCCTGTCGCTTCAAGATGGTGCTCATCGAGCCGCTGGCCTCTCCGGCGGAAACGAGGGCGCAGAAGAGATTGCCAAAGCTGGGGCTCGTCGAGGCGACGGCCTTCGAGAAGGACATGCCGTCACGCACCTTGCCACGCAGCACGGTGGCGAGTGTTTTGATGCCGGAGAGCTCGCGGCGCCGCTCCATCGTGGCGAGCGCGGGCTCGAGCTGGATACCAGCGCCGACGAGATCGGCGAGTTCTTCGATGAAGAGGACGACCTGGGCGAGCTTGAGCTTGATGGGGCCGCTGGTGATGGGCTCGGCGGAGGTCTTGGTTTTGGCTTTCGAGGTGGTTTGAGCCTCGGAGGCGGCTTCGAGCTTGATGGGCTGGATTTTTTTCTTCCCGAGCAACGCAAAGGCCTCGCCGCGATCCGACGCGGTGAGTTCTCCGGTGATCATGCCGGAGGGGCCAAGAGCGCTGTAGGTGAATAGCGGCATTGAAAATTGAAAACTGAGAACTGAAAATTGGATTAAGCCGCGAGGCGTGTGGGAGCTGCGGTGCTGACAGGAGCGGCGGGCGAAGGCGTCTGGCGCTCGCCGGCGGCGGTGACGGAGAGGACTTCTTCGATGGTGGTCTCACCGGAGAGGACTTTTTGGAAGCCGTAGCCGCGCATCGGCACGTAGCCGTCTTTGAGCGCCTGCTTCATGAACTCGGCGGGATGCGCTCGCGAGTTGATGAGGTGCTGCAAGGCGTGCGTGACGAGCACGATTTCATAAATGGAGAGTCGGCCCTGGAAGCCGCTGCCACGGCAGGCCTCGCAACCGACAGCTTTCATGATTTGCCCACGCACATGCGAGGGGAAGCCGATGGAGCGCAGATAGGGCTCCTCGACCTCGGCGGGCGTTTTGCACACGGGGCAGAGCTTGCGCACGAGGCGCTGCGCAAGGAAGGCCCGCACGGCGCTGCTGACGAGGAAGGGCTCGACGCCCATGTCCACGAGTCGCGTGATGCCGCCGATGGCGTCGTTGGTGTGCAGCGTGCTCAAGACGAGGTGCCCGGTGAGCGCGGCACGCACGGCGATCTCGGTGGTCTCAAGGTCACGCATTTCCCCGATCATGACGACATTCGGATCACCACGCAGGATGCTGCGCAGGCCCGCGGCAAAGGTGAGGCCGATCTCGGGCTTCACAGCAATCTGCACGACGCCGGGCATCTTGTATTCCACCGGGTCCTCGATGGTGACGATGCGGCGGTGCGTTTGATTCAGCTCGGTGAGGAAGGCGTAGAGCGAGGTCGATTTACCACTGCCGGTGGGGCCGGTGATGAGGATGATGCCGTTGGGGAGCTTCAGCAGCTCTTCAATGACTGGACGCACCGTGCTGGTGAGGCCGAGACGGTTCAGCGTGACCTGCTGCTGAGCAAGCAAGCGCAGGCTGACACTTTCGCCTTCCACGCTGGGAATGGTGGCGACACGCACGTCGATGGGCGTGCCATCGAGTTCGAGATTGATGCGGCCATCCTGCGGCAGGCGCTTCTCCGCGATGTCGAGTCGCGCCATGATTTTCAATCGAGCGATGACGGACGCTTGCAGCGATTTGATGTTCTCCGGCACCGGCAGCTCTTCGAGACGGCCATCAATGCGGTAGCGGATGCGCAGGCGGTCGTGCTGCGGCTCCACATGAATGTCCGTGGCACGCTGATCGAGCCCGCGGCGGATGATTTGATTCACAAAGCGCACCACGCTGGCCTCCTCGTCCTCGGGTTCATCGAGCACGGTCACTTCGTCCTTCAATTCCTCAGAGCCCCAGTCGGCCCGGCCGCGCAGGATCTTCTCAAACGTGTCCGCACCGAGGCCGTAGAGCTTTTGCAGGCCCTCGACGATGCGCGTGCGAGGTCCCACATGCCAAACGACCGGCATCGACAGGCTGGCGGCGACGCGTTGATGCGCCACGAGGTTCAGCGGATCAAACGTCGCGATATGCAGCGTGCGGGCGGACTCACCGAGTTCCGAGCCGCCTTCGGTTTCTTCGGTGAAAAGCGGCAGCAGACGATGCCTCAGGGCGATTTCCGCAGGCAGCAGACGGCGGATACCAGACTCCGCAGGCTTGTCGTCCTCCTTCGGCTCCCACCACGGTAGCGTGAGCGTTTTCGCCAAAGCCATGAGGAAATCCCGCTCGCGCACGCCTTCGCAATCCAGCACGGCATCGACAAAGGACGTCTGATTGAAGCACGCCTCCTCGACGGCCTGCCGCACAGCAGGCGAGTCACCGCAACCGGCGGTGGCGAGGATTTGATCAATGAGAGGAAGCATCCGAGGGCAGAAATTTGAATATTCAGCCCAATAATTATGGGTTTTAGAGTAAACCGCAAGTTTTTAATGAAGCTAAACCATTTGGAGGTCCTGAAAGCCAAGGCTCCGAGATCCCTGTGATCGGAGGGACGGAAGGGACCGAAGCGACAAAAGGGACCCCAGGGACGGGAAATGCCCGAGGCTTACTTCGCGGCCGGTTTTTCGGCCGAAGCGGGTTTTTTGGCCTTTGGGGCGAAAATCTTCCGGTCGAGGTTTTTGACCAAATCGACGGGGGAATCGGTGGCGGCACCGGCGGCGGGGACCGGGAGCTTGGCGGTCCAAAGAAGGGCGTTCACGAGCATGCGGCGCTGATCGGGCACGGCCCAGCTCGCGTGGAGATCGCACCCGGTGAAGCCGAAGCTGCGACCGCCGTTGGGACGTTCGAAGGCCCAGGCGACGGTTTCGGCCCGGCCGGCATGCGATTTGGCATGCTCGGTCTTGCGGGAGCTATCGGGCATCTGGGCGGCGAGGAGCGGGGTGACGCCTTTTTCGGCAAAATGGAGGTTGTAGAGCCAGCCATCCTTCAGCAGTTCGAAGGGCTTCATGCCGCTGGTGACGGCGTGAGGGCTGACGGCGTCGAATTTCACATCCCAATGCCCGCGGCAGCCGATGTCCGGCTGAAAGGCGGCTCCGAACCACTCTTTAAAGGAAGCCGCGATGTCTGCCGGGCAATCCACCGCCTGATGCAGCACGATGAAACCCGTGCCCGCATCGGCCAGCGCCTGCACCTTGGCCTTACGCTCCGGCGTGAGGAAGGGCAGCTTTGGGCCGCCATCCATGAAAAAGACCACCGCACGGGCCCCCTCGAGCACCGCTTCGTTTTTCGGCCAGCCATCGGCCACCATCACCGGGGCCACGCCCGGCACCGCCGCCAGCCACTCGCGGAGCAAAGCGCATCCGGCGAAGTATTCATGCTGTCCCGGCTTGTTGCTCGGGCTGCCCGCGAGCAGGACGATCTTCGCGGCGGAAGCATCGCTCGGAAGCGCTTCGAGCGGGACCTGCTGCTGCTCGGTGGTGAGCTCGGCGTGAAGGGAAACAGCGGCGAAGAGGGTGAAAAGAAGAGGCTTCATGCGAGACGTTACTTTTGGTAGATCGGGAGGAAGTGGTGATGGATCGACAAGCTCAAAAGGGCGAGCGATGTGGCATACACGGCACCTGCGCTCTTCTCATTGCCATTGCGGGGATACCAATTCCCTTCGGCACTCTGAGCGCCGACGAGGATCTGCTCGGTGCGCTGGCGGGCGGTCGCTGCGTGATCGCCGCCACGCTGATACATGCCTTGGGCGTAGTAGTAGCAGCCGTAGAAGAACCATGGCTCGTTGATTTCCGGCGGGGATTTGAGCAGCCAGTTCGCACTGCCGACGACTTCCGGCGCATCATACAAACCGCATACTTGAAGTGAAAGCAGGCCCGCCGCGGTTGTCGAGAAGGTCTTGCGTCCTCCATACGGCTCGTAGCTGAAGGCGGCGTTGTCGCTCTTCGGATTGCCGTTGGCATCACGCTCGACCTGGTAGCTGCGTTTGATGTAGGCCACGGCGTTGTCGATGGCATCCTTCGGCACGTCAAAGCCCGCATTCTTCGCGGCGCGGAGTGCCATGAGCTGCCAGACGCTCACGGAGATGTCGCTGTCGCTGCTTTGCGGCTCGTAACGCCATCCGCCGCGGTTTGCCTCGCTCTTCGATACCTGCTGCGAGCGGAGGATGAGCTTGATGGCACCATCGAGCATGCCGCGCATGCGTTTGTCCGTGGCGTCATCGGGCGCATGACCGATCATCTCCGCCAACGTGAGGCTGATGATGCCGTGACCATACATGCGGGAGCGGTCGCTGCGGCCGAGGTAGCCATTCTCATCGGGCTCGATGCCTTCGACGATGTAGCGCAGCGCCTTCGCGGCGGCTTTGCCCTCGGGCGTGGGATCGCTCGGCATGTGACCGACACTCGCCAGGCCCATCAAGGCGAGCGAGGTCATCGCCGCGCTGTGCGAAGGCAGATCGCCACGCTTCGGCGTGTTGTTCGATTTTTCATCGACGATCAATCCAGCGGGCCGCTGCTGGGCCACGAGCCACTTCACGGCCTTTTCGACCGCCGCCTTCACCTGAGGTGAGATCAACTCGGCCTTTGGCGTTTGCGCGAGGGCGCAAAGCGGCATCGAAAGGAGGGCGAGGAGGCTCAGGGCAGGGGATTTCATCAGAGAGAGGGTGCGAAAACGTGAAGCGGAGGGCTCATCGTGCGTCCATCCACGGAATTTGCGATTCGCCCTGGAGCTGCTTCCAGTTGTTGACCGCCATCATGCCGAAGAAAATCAGCGTGAAGACACCACCACCGATGCGGGTGTGGGCACGAATGTCGATCGTTTGCAGGATCGTGTTCTGCAGGTCGAGCCAAAGCCGGTCCTGCATGCCGCTGAGTGCCAGCAGCACGGCGCAGACGAGGCTGATCACGAGGGCAGGACGCATGCGGCCGAGGGAGGCCGCGCAGAGCCTGCCACCATCGAGAGGCAGGATGGGCACCAGATTGAGCAAAGCCCAAAACAGACTCACCACGGTGAAGGCATCCGCGGCCTCACGCAGCCAGGGAAAGGGAATGCGCCAGAGCGTCATCGCCCAGCCGACCGCCAGGCCGCAGGCAATCTGCAGACCGGGACCCGCGGCGGTGAGTTGAAGGTCTTGGGAACGGGTGAAAAGGCGGCTGCCACGGGCGAAACCGCCAAAGGCATACAGCACGATGGCCACCGAGCGGTCGCCAAAGCTCCGCATCGCCAGCGCATGCCCCAGTTCGTGGATCAGAATGGAGACAAAACACGCCACCATCCACGCCAGCATGCTGCGAAAAGCCTCCGGTGAATCAGCGCCGAGGGCACCGCCCATCAGCGCGGTGTTCAGCCAGAAGATCCAGTGGATGACGATGGGAAAGCCAAGCAGGCGGAATTGGAGCATGAAAGTGAGAATGAGGTTTCAGGCCGTTTCGAGGATCACTTGGGCGATGGCGTGGTCCTTCGTGTGCGAGAGCGAAAGATGCGCCCGGAGGCCGGTGGTGAGTTTCGCGGCGTTGTGATGAAAAACGAGGCTCGGGCGGCCGCTTTCGGCGCGAGTGACTTCGATGTCCGTCCAGTTCACACCGGCTTCAGACCACAAGCCGGTGCCGATAGCCTTCGCCGCGGCTTCTTTGGCGGCAAAGCGGGCGGCGTAATGCATCGCTGCATCGGCGCAGGCATCACAGTAGGCGATCTCGCCTGCGGTGAAGGTGCGCTGCTTGAAGCGCTCGGCATGCCGTGTCAGCAGCTCGCGGATGCGGGCCACCTCGACGAGGTCGATGCCGGTGCCGGTGATCATTTCGCGGGGTAGGTGGCCATCACGGCGAGCATCTCCTTCACCGCGGCTTCGAGGCCGATGAAGATCGAGCGTGAGACGATGTGGTGGCCGATGTTCAGCTCCGCGAGATGCGGCACGGGCCAGAGGTCGGGAAGATTCGAGTTCGTCAAACCATGGCCGGCATTGATTTGAAGACCGAGCGACTGTCCGAGCTCCGCTGCGGCCTTCAGTCGTGCTACCTCAGCAGCACGTTCGGCACCGAAATGATTCGCGAAGGTGCCCGTGTGCAGCTCGATCATGCTGGCACCGATTTCCGCACTGGCACGCACCTGGGCGGGATCGGGATCGATGAACATGCTCACGCGGGTGCCATTGGCTTCGAGAGCACTCACGGTGGCCTTTAAAGCCTCACGCTGGCCGGCGACATCCAGCCCGCCTTCGGTGGTGACCTCCTCGCGGTTCTCCGGCACCATGCAAACGAAGTCTGGCTTCGCTTTGAGTGCGATGGCGAGAATCTCCGCGGTGTTGCCCATTTCGAGATTGAGCATGGTCTTGATCTCCTGGCGCAGCAGAAACACATCCGCGTCCTGGATGTGACGACGGTCCGCACGAAGATGAATCGTGATCGAGTGCGCTCCGGCCTGTTCGGCGAGCAAAGCGGCGGCGAGCACGGAGGGCTCCGCGTTCGGCGATTCGAGCATCTGCCGGTAGCGAGCCTGGCGCAGGGTGACGACGTGATCGACATTCACGCCCAGATGGAGGTTGGATGGCATGGGGTGGGTATTTAGCGCATCGCAACGGCCTTCACCGACATTTTTCCGGCAAAATGTAACGTTCCCTCCAATAAACCGAATGCCTTTAACGTGACGAACATCGTCCGCAGGCTATCGAAACCGCCCCTCCCCCATGAAATCCCTCTTCATCACCCTGCTCCTCCTCGGAGGAGTCTTTGCTGCCTATGATTATTTCCTCGCGCCTCCCGGGCAGAAAATCATCTTCAAGGATCTGAATCCGCCGCCGAAGCCCAAAGTGGTTGTTGAGGCCGCTCCAGAGCCTGAAAAGCCCGTCGAGACGGCACCCGTGAAAACCGAGACGGAGGCTCCAAAGCCGGTCGAAGCTCCCAAAGTGGTCGAAACGGCACCTGCGCCTGCTCCGGCCGCTCCAGCGGCTCCGAAGGCCGGCTCCATCGAGGCTTTGACGAACAACTGGACGAACATTCCGCCCACCGCGTTTCCTCGGGAAGTCACGCTGCTGAAGGATGCGGAGTTCAAAATGCCCGTCGGAGCCTCCAAGGTGACCGCAGGTCGCAAAGTGCAGGCCATCGCCTTCAAAGAAGGCATGCTGGCCTTGCTGTCCGCACCGGGATCGAGCGCCAAGGCCATCGTCTCCATCGACGACACCGATTTGAAGACCATCCTCACCGATGGCTACGAGAAGTGGAAGGTGGCGCGTGCCGAATACCTCAAGAAGATCGCCGCGCAGAAGCAGCAGATGGCCTCCACGCTGAAAGCGGAGAGCGCCACCGCCAACAGCAACCGCGCCGAAGTGGATGAAACCGGCAAACCGCTGCGTGGAGATGACCGCGGCTATCCGCTGCTGCTTTCCAGCATCCGCCGCGGCCAGGTGACGGACATCAAGCCGGAGAAAATCATCTCCTGGGGCGATCCGAATCCCACGAAAGTGCAGGGCAAGGACGGCTGGGCCATCAAGGTCGAGTATCAGGCCGATACCATCTTCGGTCTCCAGCCTGTGGAAGCCCAGGCTCTCGTGGTGAACGGCCGCGTGCAAGGCTGGTTCTACACCGGCAGCGGCGAAGAGGTGCCGTGAGGCAGTGAAATGGCAGTCTCGAACTCCGCGACGCTGTGGCATCGAGAAGAGCGCGGCAGCGTTTTGGAGTGCTCCAGTCCTCTGGAGCTTTCCGTGGACCTTGAGCCGCTCGAAAGCGCCGGAGGACCGGCGCACTCCACGACGCTGACGCGAGTTTCGACCTGATCCAAAACGAAACGCCCGGTCTCACATCGAGACCGGGCGTTGTTTTTGAAAGGCTAAAAACTTTCGATGCCGCTTATTTGTCGAAGAAGCTCTGCTCCTCACGATCTCCCACCTTGAGGTAGCGGTAGAACACCTCGAGCTGGAGCGTGCAGAGCGCCTGGCGGTAGATTTCATCGGCAGCATCGCCAGCGGGCCAGTTCGGGCGGCCACGCTTGAAGCTGCCATCGGGTTGCTGCGCCGCGAGGATCTGCGGGAGGAACTGCTGGTTGTAGAACTTCCACTCCTCACCACCTGCCTGGAAGAAGGCCTGGGTGTAGTAATACCAGCAGTAGAGATTGCAGTTCTTGTTCCAATCAAGCGGCTCCGCAGTCAGGAACTCGTGGAGGAACTTCAGGCCCTTTTTCACTGAGGTGGTCTTGCTGCCGTGGGCCATCGTTTGCAGGCCGAGGATGCCGACGCCGGAGAGCGACCATTGGTTGTAGTGCGCATCACGGTTTGCCACGCCGAAGCCGCCGTCCTTGGTCTGCTTGGCTTCGAGGTAATCGACGAGTTTTTTAACCGCCGAGTCGAGACCTGCGATCTTGAGCTTGGTGTTTTTCGCGGCTTTGAGGGCCTGGAATTGCCAGCCGGCCACGGAAAGGTCCTCGCGGCTCTTTTTGCCGGCGTAGAAGCCGGTTTCGCCGTCATACACCCAGCTTCCGCTGTCCTGCTGGTTGTCGATGATGATCTTCACGCCTTCTTCAAAGGCCTCGCGCATGCCAGGAAGGGATTTCGACCCGAGACGGGCCAGTGTGTACATTTCACCGAGCGCATAAGCAGCGATGCCGTGCTCGTAAACCGGTGCGTTGCCCTTGGTGGACTGGCTGAAGAGCTTCTTCGGGTGCTTCTTCTGCGTCTCGATGAGGAAGAGGATGCCTCGCATCACATTGTCACCATAGAAGGGAGACTCCGGCGTTTCGCAGCGGCCGAGGTAGCACAGCAGGGCAAGGCCGGTGTAGGCGCACTTGTTGTTGCGGCCCCACGAGCCATCAGGGTTCTGCTTGCCTTTGAGCCATTCGAGCGAGGCGCTCACCGCGGCCTCACACTCGGGGCTGCCGCCGTTTTGACGGAGCTTCTCTAAACGCTCCTGCGTGCTGCAGCGGCTGCGCATCGAGGGCGGCAGGCTCACAAAGCCGTTCGCTCCGCCGATGCCGATGCCTTTGCCGAAGCCACCACCGGCTCCGCCACCACCAAAACCACCGCTGCCCATCGAGCCGCCTCCAAGCATGCTGGTGGCGTCCGGAATATCGAGCGCATCTGGCGGTGCCTCCGGCAGCGAGATTTCCGCGTTCACACTCGTGGTGACGATCTTCTTCAGCGGCACCGTCTTGGAGATGGTGCTGCGTTTCTTCTGCTGAACTTTGTGCTGGAGGTCCTGGCTGGCCTGCTGGCCCTGCTGGGTGCCACCACCGGGGAGGAAGTCCACCTGCTTCTCGACCACGCTTTTGGC
>JAEUHK010000043.1 GCA_016795465.1 Verrucomicrobiaceae bacterium
CTCGATGGCCGGTTTGCACAGGTCGAGCAGCGTCGTGATGTCGAGGCTCTTCTCGATGCCGTGATCCTGCTTCTCGGTGCAGAAGGTGCCGACTTCAGGGCCGACATTCGGACGGTAAAGCAGATTGCTGAGGTCAATGCCACGCGCTTTCCAGTGATCGACAGCCTGACGAGGCTCGAGCACGTCCACGCGACCGACCATCTCCTCCAGCTTGCGGAAGCCGAGCTGCGCCATGAGTTCGCGCACTTCCTGGGCGATGAACTTCATGAAGTTCGCTGCGTATTCGGGATCGCCGCTGAACTTCGCACGGAGCTGCGGGTCCTGAGTGGCCACACCGACGGGGCAGGTATTCAAATGGCAGACGCGCATCATGATGCAGCCGAGCGTGACAAGCGGAGCGGTGGCAAAGCCGAACTCCTCCGCACCGAGCAGCGCGGCGATGACGACATCGCGACCGGTCTTCATCTGGCCATCGGCCTCGACGACGATCTTCGAGCGCAGGTTGTTGAGGAGCAAAGTCTGATGCGTTTCGGCGAGACCGAGTTCCCACGGCAGGCCCGCGTGCTTCACGGAGGTCTGCGGCGAGGCACCGGTGCCGCCATCGTAACCGGAGATGAGCACGACATCGGAGTGCGCCTTCGCCACACCAGCGGCGATGGTGCCGACGCCGACTTCGGAAACGAGCTTCACGCTGATGCGAGCCTCGCGGTTCGCGTTCTTCAGGTCGTGGATGAGCTGCGCGAGGTCCTCAATGGAGTAGATGTCGTGATGCGGAGGCGGCGAGATGAGGCCGACGCCCGGTGTGGAGCCGCGCACCTTCGCGATCCAGGGATACACCTTCGATCCGGGAAGCTGGCCGCCTTCACCGGGCTTCGCGCCCTGGGCCATCTTGATCTGGATTTCGCGTGCCTGGCTCAAATAGAGGCTCGTCACACCAAAGCGGCCCGATGCGACCTGCTTGATCGCGGAGTTCTTCGAATCGCCTTTTTCATTCGTCCAAGTGTAGCGGGCAGGGTCTTCGCCACCTTCACCGGTGTTCGATTTGCCGCCCACGCGGTTCATGGCGATGGCGAGCGCTTCATGCGCCTCGCTGGAGATCGAGCCGTAGCTCATCGCGCCCGTTTTGAAGCGCTTCATGATGCTTTCGACGCTCTCGACCTCTTCGATCGGCACAGGCGTCTGCGCCTTGAAGTCGAGAAGGCCACGCAGCGTGTAGAACTGCTTCACCTGCGTGTTCACCAGCGCGGTGTATTGCTTGAAGGTGTCGTAATTGCCCGTGCGGACGGCCTTTTGCAGCGTGTGGATCGTCAGCGGGTTGAAAAGGTGAGCTTCACCTTCTTTACGCCACTGGTAGTCACCGCCCACGTCGAGCGCATGCACCTGCGAGTCGCGATCCGGGAAGCCGCGCATGTGGCGCTGGATGG
Source organism: Verrucomicrobiaceae bacterium (assembly GCA_016795465.1). Lineage (GTDB taxonomy): Bacteria > Verrucomicrobiota > Verrucomicrobiia > Verrucomicrobiales > Verrucomicrobiaceae > Prosthecobacter. Next base: position 1,425 of record JAEUHK010000043.1, read on the forward strand.
CCTCTTCGGCGATCACATTGATGTCGCTGCCTTCCACGCGGGTGGCGGTCCAGGTGAAATACTTGTCCACCACGCTCTTGCTGAGGCCGACGGCTTCAAAGATCTGCGCACCGCGATAGCTCTGCATCGTGGAGATGCCGATCTTCGACGCCACCTTGATGACGCCCTTCGTGGCAGCCTTGATGAAGTTATAAACCGCCTTTTTGTGGTCCACGTTCACGAGCAGACCCTGGCGGATCATGTCGTCGAGCGTTTCAAAGGCGAGGTAAGGATTGATCGCGCCGCAGCCGAAACCGATCAGCGTGCAGAAGTGATGCACTTCGCGAGGTTCGCCGGACTCGAGCACGATGTCGCACTGCGTGCGGGTGCCTTTGCGGATCAAATGATGATGCAGACCGCCCACGGCCAGCAAAGCCGGGATCGGAGCCTTTTCGGCCGAAACACCGCGATCCGTCAAAATGAGGATGTTGCGGCCCTGCTTGATCAAATCGTCCGCCTGGGCGCAAAGTGCGTCCATCGCGGCTTCGAGGCCCTTCGCGCCCTTTTTCGGGTCAAAGGTGATGTCGAGCGTCGCGGAGGCAAATTCGCCGCTGGCGATGCCTTTGAGCTTCGCGAGCTCCTCGTTGCTGAGGATCGGCGTCTTCAGCTCGATCAAATGGCAGCTTTCCGGCTTCGGATCGAGCAGGTTGCCCTCGCGACCGATGGTCGTGATGGGCGACGTGACAATTTCCTCGCGGATGCAGTCAATCGGCGGGTTCGTCACCTGCGCGAAGAGTTGCTTGAAGTAGTCGTAAAGAAGCTTGGCCTTGTTCGACAGCACCGCGATCGGGATGTCGGTGCCCATTGAGCCAATCGCCTCCACGCCGTCACGTGCCATCGGCACCATGAGCATGCGGAGGTCTTCCCAGGTGTAACCAAAGGCCTGCTGGCGCTTCAGCATCGTGTCGTGGTCCGGCAGCGGCGCAGGAGCACCGTCAGCGATGTCGGCGAGCTTCACCAGATTCTTGTCGAGCCACTCACGGTAAGGCTTCTCGGCGGCGATCTTCTCTTTGATCTCGTCGTCCGGCACGATGCGGCCTTCTTCCATGTTCACGATGAACATCTTGCCCGGCTGCAAACGGCCTTTGAGCTTCACATTCGCCGGATCGACCGGCAAAACGCCCGCTTCCGAGCCCATGATGACCAGATCATCATGCGTGACATAGTAGCGCGAAGGACGCAGACCATTGCGATCCAGCGTCGCGCCCATCATCGTGCCATCGGTGAACGCCACCGACGCAGGGCCATCCCAAGGCTCCATCAGGCAGCTGTGATACTCGTAGAAGGCCTTTTTCGACTCGCTCATCGACTCGTGGCCGCTCCACGGCTCAGGAATCATCATCATCATCGCATGCGGCAGCGAGCGGCCGCTCAGCACGAGGAGTTCGAGGCAGTTGTCAAAGATCGTCGAGTCCGAGCCGTCCACATTGATGACCGGCTTGATCTTCTGAATGTCATCGCCAAACAGCTCCGACGCGAACAGCGACTGACGGGCGAGCATCCAGTTGATGTTGCCACGCAGCGTGTTGATTTCGCCGTTGTGCGCGATGTAGCGATACGGATGCGAACGCTCCCAGTTCGGGAAGGTGTTCGTCGAGAAACGGCTGTGCACCAGCGCCAGCGCCGACTCCATGTCCTCATCGGCCAGATCGAGGTAGTAACCACCGACCTGCATCGGCGTGAGCATGCCTTTATAAACCAGCGTGCGGCAGGAAAAGCTCGGCGCATACCACACCGGGTCCACCTTCGCCACGCGGATGGCATTGTGCGCCACCTTGCGCAGCACATAGAGCTTCCGCTCAAAGGAAAGATCATCCAGCGCCGACGCATGACGCTTCACAAACACCTGGCGCACCAGCGGCTCGCTCGCCTTCGCCGACTTGCCCAGCGTGGAGTTGTCCACAGGCAGCTCACGCCAGCCAAGGACCGGCATGCCTTCCGCTGCCGCCACTTTTTCGAATTCCGCCTTCGCCTTCGGCCAGGAATCGCCGCCGCGGGATGTGAAAACATTCGCCACGCCATACTGACCCGCCGCCGGCAGCTCAAAACCCGCCTCCTTGGCCTTCTTCGCCAGGAACTTGTGCGGCGTCTGGATCAAAATCCCCGCGCCGTCGCCGGTATTCTCTTCCACACAGGCCCCACGGTGATCGAGGTTCTCCAGAATCTGCAGCGCATCCGCCACGATCTTGTGCGATTTTTTCCCCTTCATATGGCAGACAAAGCCGACGCCGCAGGCGTCATGCTCATTGCGCGGATCGTAGAGACCTTGAGCGGGAGGGAGACCGGGGTTGTTCATTGGTGAGGTTGAGGGGGGCAAGTATCAAGACACCTCTCCTGCCCGGCCAGAGTGGAGGACGGGAAAGGGGGCGGCATTTAGGCCAGAGCCATATCAGGTGCAAGAGCATTCTGGGGGCCAAAACCGCCACCATTTTTTCGCCGGAAGGGCGGCTTTAGTTGCCAGAAAAATGCAGTTCTTCACTCAGCCCTGCGAGAGATACTCCAGCGCCTTCGAGTAGCTGGCCTGGGCGAGGAAGTGATTCAGCCGCGGCGGCAGGCTTTCGCGCAGCTTCGCATGCTCGGCGGTGAGTTCTTCGGAGACCTTTTGCAAGGCGGCGAGGTGCGCCGCGGCATCGCGGTCCCGGAAGGCATGGTCGGCGATGAGGTCGAGGCGATGCTGGAGAAGGTGGCGCAGGTGGGAAAAGTCAGCGGGCATGCCAGACGGGAGGCTCGACGCGGCGCGAAGTCAAGGTGCAGGCGCTTGACCACCCACCCCGATGCCGCGTAACTCGCCCGCGTGACCGATCTCCCTCCTGATTGCGAATGCGTGCTGCTCTTTGATGGCGTCTGCCATCTCTGCGATGGCGCGGTGCGGTTCGTGGTGGCGCATGATCCCGCGGGGCGCATCCATTTTGCCCCGATTCAGAGCGATCTGGGCCGTCGGCTGTATTCCATGCACGGGCTCGATCCTGACGCACCGGACACGATGCTGCTCGTGACGCGGGAGCGGGCATTTCGTGAAAGCGACGCGGTGATCGAAATTGCCCGTCGGCTCGGCGGAGCATGGAAACTGGCTCTCGTGGGCAAAATCATCCCGCGAGGGCTTCGCGATGCGATGTATGCTTTCGTGGCCAAAAACCGCTATCGGTGGTTCGGCAAGCACGAGACCTGCCTGATGCCGACACCGGAGTTGCGCCGCCGGATGCTCTCTTGAAGGTGCGGGGATGAGTTCTCCCACCCAACTGGCCCTGCGTGTCTCGCCGAATGCCCGAAAGTCCGAATTCGCCGGCTGGACGGCCGATGAGAAAGGTCGCCCGGTGTTGCTGGTGAAGCTGGCGGCCCCGCCGGTCGATGGAAAGGCCAACGAAGAACTCGTCCGCTTCCTCTCCAAAGAGCTCGGCGTGCCAAAAGGCTCGATCAGTCTCCTTCGCGGAGCCAGCGGCCGGCAAAAGATGGTCGAACTGCCCTCCGAAGCGGTCGAAAAGCTGCCGAAAGGCAGTTGAGGCTCAGGCCCACAATTTGCCCTCGCGCAGCCATTCCTTCACCAGATCGCGGAAAGCGGCCACGGCAGGATCATCGCCCTCGTTGGCCCAGACCATCACGAGCGGGATGGTGGCCTGCGGCTTCAGCGGAATGAGGGCGATGTTCTTGCTCAGCGTGCTCTCCGGCACCACGCCGATGCCCGCACCGGCCTCGACGTATTGCAAGATGGTGCCGATGAGGCTGGGCGTGTGCTTCAG
>JAEUHK010000071.1 GCA_016795465.1 Verrucomicrobiaceae bacterium
GAGGCGCGGGTTTTGCCAGATGACTTTATCGCCCTCGCTGCCATCGCCCGCGTCGGTGGTGGTCAAATAAAGCGTCACATCGCGGTCGGAGCTGAGTTTGACGCGCATCTCATGGTTCGCGGTGAGCGGCGTCACCGGCTCCTGCCAGGCCTTAGGGCCGTTTTCTTTGCCGATGTGCCCCACGTTGGCGAATCGCCACAAAACCTGCTGCCAGGGCTCGATGTCGGCTGCAGTGAGCTTTTTCGCGCGAAACTTCGCCCGCAGCGGATCGAGCAAAACGGATGGTTTCGGGCTCGTGAGGGCCTCACTGAGGATTTGCAGGTATTTCGGGCTCAAGCCATCCGCACTGCCGCGGCCTTGGAGCGCGTCGAGATACTTCGCGAGCGGCAAACGACCACTGCCGGTGCCTGTGTCCAGCTTGATGCCCTGCGCAACGGTTTGCGCCGACTCGCCGGAGGTCGTGTGTTTGGCATAAATGCCGCGGATGCGTGCCAGCGCCTCGTCCGTCCAATCCTGCGCTGAGGTGCTGGCCGACCAGCGCATGCCGTGCGGCGTGAAAACCGCATGCGCGGCCACTTCCTTTGCAGCATCCAGATACTTCGTGAGCAATGCAGGAGACATCACCAGCGCCGCGCCTGCATTCGTGAACCCTTCGCCTGCCGCGCCATCGACGGGGAACTCCTTCGCCGGATCGAGCGAATCGACGCCGGTCAGATCGCGCAGCGTGTAGGTGTATTCCATGTTCGACAGCCGCCGCAGCACGACGGGGCCGGGATCGCCTGCGTTCGCGAGCGCGATTTGATCCAAAGTGCCGCGCACCCAGTCCGTGAGTTGCTTCTTCTCTGTGGCGGAAAGCTGCTTCTCCTTCTTCGGTGGCATTTCACCGAGTTGCATTTGGTCGAGGACGTTTTCCCAGACATGCGGCTCTCGGTGAATATCCGAGGCTTCGAGATCGAGATCGCCTTTCTGCTTTTCGGTCGAGTGGCAGTTGAGGCAGTAGGTCTGGAGGATGGCGCGTGTCTCGACGGCATGCGCCGAAGTCACAAGAAGCAGGGGAAGCAGAAAGCGCATCACACTTCCTCCAGCATCCGTTTCGCATCGCCGAAGGTCTTCGGGCGCACGTCCATCTTGTCCATCATCGACATGAAGAGGCGGCAGAGCTGGCGCTCGGGCTTGTCTTTGTAGTCAAGCGTGCGGCCGCTCTTGAGACGACCGCCCGCGCCGCCGAGGACGATGACGGGCAGTTCGTCGTTGTTGTGCTTGGCGCCGACCATCATGCTGGAGCAGTGCATGAGCATGGTGTTGTCCAGCAGGGTGCGCTCGCCTTCGCGGATGCTGTCGAGCTTCCGCGCGATGTAGGCGACCTGCTGCATGAAGAGCTGGTTCACCTTGAGGTAGTCCTCGCCGTCGCTGTGCGAAAGCAGGTGGTGGATCATGTAATCGATGCCGTGGCCTGGTTGCTGGATGCTGGGCAGATTCGGGAAACGCAGGGCGCTGTGGTCGTTGTTGAGCTTCAGCGTGGTGATGCGCGTCGTGTCGGTCTGGAAACCAAGCACGAGAATGTCGCACATGAGCTTCATGTGCTCGGCGATGTCCTGCGGAATGCCATCGGCGGGGCGTTGCATGTTCGGTTTGTCGAGCGTGGGCCGCCAGCCTTGCAGTTCGCCGCGTTTGCCGGCGTTTTCGATGCGCTTCTCGACCTCGCGCACGCTGTCGAGATACTCGTCGAGCTTCCGCTGGTCGCTGGCACTAATGTCGCGGCGCAAATCCTGTGCATCGGCCAGCACGGCATCGAGCACGCTCTTGTCGGCGGGTGAGGCATCGTCTTTGAAGAGACGATCAAAGGCCAGCGCGGGATAAAGCTCCAGCGGCGTCGGCGTGGTCGGCGAACTCCACGAAATGTGCGAGCTGTAGAGCATCGAGTAGTTCTTGTGCACCGATGGATTCGACTTCTCGCAGGCCAAAACGAGGCTCGGAACCTTCGTCGAGCGTCCGTAGGTCTGCGCGAGCATTTGATCGAAGCTGGTGCCGCTGCGGATCTCGCCACCGCTCGCGATGGGCGCACCAGAGAGCATGTTGCCGGTCTGTGAGGAGTGGATGTTCCCTTTGCGGGCCTCTTCATGATACAAACCGCGCACGAAGAGCAGGCGCTCGCGGAAGTCCTTCAGCGGTTCCAGCACGCGACCGAGCTCCATCGCCTTGCCTTCGCCCCTGGCCCACCATTCCTTCGATTGGAAGCCGTTGCCGGAAAAGGTCACGCAGAGGCGGACCGGAGCCTCGCTCGCGGGCTTGTTCTTCCTTGGCTCATCGCCCCAGACATTGACGGATTCCATCCACGGCAGCGCCATGGTGACGCCTGCTCCACGCAGGAAGGCTCGACGGGAAAAACGATGGTGTCTCATGCGAGGATGTCCTTCACGACCTTGCCGCCCTGTAGACCGGTAAGGCGGATGCGGCGGCCACCGCTGACGACGGCGAGGTTTTCATGGTCCAGGCCGAGCATATGCAGGATCGTCGCATGCAGATCGCGGAAATGCACCGCGCCATCGACAACCGTGCTGCCATCGTGGCTTGTCTCGCCATGCGCGTGGCCGGCCTTTACGCCGCCACCGGCCATCCAGAACGTGAAAGCGCGATGCTGGTGCCCGGTTTGGTCTTTGTCCGCTCCCGGCGTGAGGCCCGGACGGCCAAACTCACCTCCCCAGACGACGAGCGTGTCCTCAAGCAGACCTCGCTCGTCCAAATCATCGAGCATCGCAGCGATCGGCGCATCGGTGGTGGCGCAGTTCGCGGTCAAATCACGACGATGATCCGTATGCTGGTCCCAACTGCCATGCGTGATCTCGATGAAGCGCACGCCTGCCTCGCAGAATCGCCGGGCCAGCAGGCACTGGCGGCCAAAGTCGCTGCCTTTGCAGGTGCCCACCGCGTAGTTTTTGCCGACCGCATAGCGCTCGAGCGTCGCTTTCGATTCCTGGCTCAGGTCGAGCAACTCCGGAGCCTGCGCCTGCATGCGAAAGCCGAGTTCCATCGTCTGAATGACGCCTTCGAGCTGCGCATCGTCGCCACGCAAGCCCGCGTGGTCACGATTCATCGCCTGGATGAGATCGAGCTGCCGTCGCTTCAAAGGAAGCGGCAGATGATCGCTGGAAATGTTGCTGATCGTCGCCTTCGACATGTCCTCGCCATTCACGCCGATGGGCGTGCCGCCGAACACCGCGGGCAACTGCGCCGCAGCGTATTCCGACGGCTTCGCAGTGTTGAAGCTGATGAAGCCGGGCAAATTTTGGTTTTCCGTGCCGAGACCATACGCCACCCACGCCCCCAAGCTCGGACAAGGCCGCAGGCGGTCGCCGGTGTGCAGTTGCAGCATCGACTGCGCATGAATGCTCGTGTCCGCCGTCATCGATTTGATGACGCACAGCTTGTCCGCATGCCGCGCGATGTTTGGCAGCAAATCCGACACCCACAGGCCGCTGCTGCCGCGTTGCTTGAAGGTCGCGATGGAGCCTGCGTGCGGCTTCTGGCCGGTTTGAGGCTTGTAATCAAACGTGTCGAGCTGCGCCGGCCCGCCTGCCATGTTCAGGAAAATGACTCGCTGAGCCCGTGCCCGAAGCCGAGGCGGACGTGATTCCAATCCAGCAGCACTAGCGAGGCTGCTCATCGCCAAATAGCCAAAGCCGCACGAGGCGGTGTGGAGCATCTGGCGACGGGAAAAGGTGGTCATGAGGCCGCAAATTACGCCACAGGCCTCCGGCACCTTTCGCTTCGTGTCTCACGGTGCCGCTGTGACACGAAGACGGAGAAAACGACGCGCGGCAGCACCGATGGGCACGCTGTCACGCACGGTGAAGGTGGTCGCGTTGTCGATGAGCGTCACGGTTTGCGCGGGGTGCCAGGTGAGGAGGTCATCGCTCGATTCGGCGCTCCAAGTGATGCCGGAGGCACTGGCGTTTTTGGCGATGCTGAGGCCGAGATAGCCGCTGGTGTTAGTCGTGACCCATGGAGTGCTCGATGATTGAGTCGGAAGCGTGCCGAGGGCGTATTCGAGGAGGTTGCTGAGGCCGTCGCCGTCGGGATCGGCGTCGTCAGCGGCAGTCGAAGTGCCGGCGACGGTGCCAAAGTATTGATAGCGCCACGCCTGGCGTGCGGGTGGTGCCCATTGCAGCACAGTCATCGAGTAAGGAGGCAGCGAGAGCGCTTGCGCGGGATCAAAGCTGGTGAGCGTTTGCGAGGTCGGCGCGACGATTTCGGCGGTTTCGTTGTTGTCGGTGATGTTGGCGGACGTGAGGCGACGGAGTGTGAGTGAGCCGGCGGGAGCATTTGGACCGCTGAAGCGCACGTCGAGCGCATTGGTGCGATGAAGGTTGAAGACGACTAAGCCACGCTGCGTGCCGTTTTTGAAGGCGAAGCTCTGCACATGGTGCGCATTCGTGAAAGTGACGCGGTTGGTGTTGGTGATGCTCCACGTCGGGTTGTCGCCGCTGGACGTGGTGCGCAGCATGTCGCCGCCGAGGACGTCGTTGAGCAGGCGGAGCGCGTGAAAGGTGGGGCGGCGGCGGTGGGTCTTGTCCATGTCGAGCGTCACGCCCCACAGCGCGGCGGTTTTGCCGGAGGCATCTGGCCATGTGTAGCGATGACCGGCGAGCGACATCATGCACTGCTCGCGCGTGCCCAGCTCGCGCAGCATGACGAGCATGTGGTCAGCCACGGCCACCGCCGCGCCGACGGACGGCGTGTAGCTGTCGAGCGCGCTCTGGCTGATGCCGCCGCTCGTGGTGTGCAGATTCACCTCGTAAATGCTGAGAGGCACCGGACGGCTGGAGACCTGCACTTGATCAAAGGCATATCGCATGAGGCCGCTGGTGGCGGAAGGATTGAAGCTCCACCACTCCGGCTCCGCAAACAGCGGCCCGAAGAGATCCTCCGTGGTCGCAAAGGTGTCCACGCGTCCGCTCATGTAAGGCGCGAGCGTGAAGGTGTCGTGCAGCGATGAAGCATTGTGAAACTGCAAGGCGGGAGCGGGATTGCCGGACTGGCCGCCGAGGATGCAGTTCACCTGTGCGGCGGCATAATACGGCGATGCTTTGATCGCGCCGAAGAGCTCGTTTGCGCGGGCACCGCACGGAATGGCTGCGGAGATGACGCCGCCGCGGAAGGCAGTGTTGTTCCAGTGCTCGTTGCCAAACTCCAGATGGATGCGGCTGAAGACACCCGTCCAAGGCGCAGCATGGCCGCGGGCCGCGCGGAGCTGGCCGTAAGGCGTGCTCGTGGCCCCGCCGAGGTATTCCATGAGGTTTGTCATCTCCTGCGGCGATGACGTGGCGGGCACGGACATCCACGGATCGGCGCCGAGATGCTCGCAGAGCACGAGAAACTCATGCAGCCCGGGCAGCATGTTGTTTTCGCTCGTGCCGTAGGCGGAGTAGCCAGAGCGTTTGCGGGCAAAGACGGGCGCGAGGTCGTTGTCGAGCGAGTTGCCGAGCATCTGCCAGTTTGGATAACGCAAGATGCCGGGCCTGAGTTCGCGCAGCGCGGCGACGACGCCATCGCGGAACTCGGTGGGATTGCCCACATCGCTGTTGGTTTGCCGCAGGCTCACGTCATCGAGCAGCAGGGCGCTTTGTCCCGTGGCAGAAAACTCGACTGACACCGTGCCAGATACGGTCTCCGACTCCGCCGCGTTGAAAGGCAGCGTGTAGTCCACCCAATCGTTGGTGAGCTGAATCGTCTGGCTGAGGTGCGGACTGCTGCCGCGCCGCACGGTGACAAACGCACGGTTCGCTCCGCCGACGCCTTTGGCTTTGAAGGCGAGCCTGAACTGCCCGTTCAGCCGCACAAAACCCTGCAAGGTGTCAAAGCGGCCGCTGATCGTCGCCTGCTGTCCGCTCGAGAGCGCGGTCAGGCGCACGCATTGCTGCCCCAGCGTGCCTGGCGGCAGGTCGCTGGTCTCGCTCGTGATGGTGCCGCCGCCTTGCGTGCTGATGTCCCAGCTTCCCGAGGCCGAGCCGCCACCCGTGCCTGTAATCACCTGCCGCAGCAGCAGGTAATCTCCGCTCGCCGGCACCGCACCCGCGGGAGGCTCAAACAGATACGTCGTGCCCTGCGAACTGCCGGCGGGATCATTCGGCGGGTTCGGACGGTTCGGCGCGATGTTTGTCGTCACCGTTCCCGTGCGACCTTTCGCCCCCGCGGAGGACCAGATGATCTCATACTGCGATCCCGCCCAGAAGCCCGTGGGCCATTGGCCGAGTGTCTGGTCCTCGATCGCGCTGCTCGCCGTGCCGCCGGGGCCGAGACGCACGAGCGACTGATACAGCAGCCCCTCGAAGCCCGGATTGCGAAACAGCAGCTCCTTCATCATCTGATGGGAGTCGTAGTAGTTGTGCTGCGCCAGGCAGATGCCAAAGCGACGCGTGTCCGTGCGCAGCACGGTGTCGTCCACATGGATGACGGTGTCTGCCCGCGACAATGCCGCGAGCGCGAGGAAGGTGGTGAAGGCGAGTGTTTTCATGGTGGGAATCCGGGTTGGTGAAAAAGCTTCCGCAGACGTGCGCGGGCGCGATGCAACGCCACGCGTTGCGCGGGTGTTTGAGCCGTCGAATGACCTGCGAGCAGATGGCGATCACGTTCGGAGAGCTGAGCCAGGGCGTGCTCGAACCGAGTCATCTGCTCTTTGTGAATGAGCCGGTCATCCGGAGCCTCCTGGTTGCCCGAAACGTCTTTGAGCAACTCCTCTGCGCCGTTCGCAAAGCCGGCGCTGAGCTTGTGACGATGACACCAGTGCCGACGAAGCTTCGCGCAGGTATTTCGCGCAATCACTGCCAGCCAGTGGGCAAACGGCATGCACGGCTCGAAACGCGGCAGAGCACGGAACACGCGCAGAAACACCTCCTGGACCACATCCTCCTCCATCCATGCCGGAGCGCCCCACGCCCGCGCCGTTCGCAGCACCTGCGGCCGGTGAGCATGGAAAAGCCAAGCCGCGGCCTTTTCATCGCGACTGGCAAGCCAGCGCTGAATCGCGGAAGCGGGATCGGGTTCGACAGTGGCGTTCATCACGCCCCGAGACTCGTCCGCCGCGCATGAAACGAAGATGAAAGCCGGATGAAAAGGCTTTCATGTTCGCGGACGACATCGCCAGCGCGAAGCAAAGTAGTCCTCTCGCTCCGCGAGAGGAACGCAGGGCGTCGCAAGCTCGAAAACGTTGGTAGCAATCAACGCGCTCGGCTCATCTCGCGGAGCGAGATGGCCACCATGCTGTCGCAGAAACAAGCCTAGCCTGCCAACGGCAGCCGGATCGTGAACGTCGTGCCCTGTCCCACCACGCTCGAAACGCTCACGGAGCCGCCGTGTGCCTTCACCAGCGCCTCGACGATGGCGAGCCCGAGTCCCGCGCCGCCGTGCTCGCGGGAACGGGCTTTGTCCACTCGGTAAAAGCGCTCAAACAAGTGCGGCAGATGCTCCGCGCCGATGCCTGGGCCGGTGTCGCTCACGCTCAGCACCGCGTCGCTGTTTTCATTCACCACCTGCAGCGTCACGTTTTCACCCGCAGGCGAGTAGCGGATGGCATTTTCGATGAGATTGAGGCACACCCGTTCCAAAGCGCCCGCGTCTCCATTCACGAAAACAGGTTCCGGAGCCTCCGCGGTCACTTTCATGCGCTTTTGCTCCGCCATGCCACTCATCGCCTCACGCACGCGGGCGCACAGAGCAGCCAGATCGACCGCTTCATGCGTCACGATGGCCTCACCGGCATCCGACCGTGCCAGCGACAGCAAATTCTCCGTGAGCCGCGCGAGCCGCTCGATCTCCTCGCGACTGCTCTCGAGCACCTCGCGATACTCCTCCGCAGGCCGCTCGCGTCGCAAAGCCACCTCGATCTCGCCGCGCAGCACCGTCAGCGGCGTGCGCAGCTCGTGCGAGGCATCCGCCAGGAAGCGCTGCTGCGTGCCGTGAGCCGATTCGAGCCTGTCGAGCAGCTCGTTGAAAGCACGCGCCAGCCTCGCGATCTCGTCTTCATCCTTTGGCACGAACAACCGCTCCCTCAACGTCTCGCCGGAGCCGATGCGATGCGCCGACTCCGCCGCCGCATCCACCGAGCGCAGCCATGTTTTCGCCAGCAGCGTCGCCAGCAACCATGCGACGACCGTGGCAGCGAGCGCCGCGATGACGAGGCGCAGGCGCACCGGTTGCAGCCGCGCATCCTGCGCCGACACCGGCAGTGCCGCCTGCGCGAAGCCAATCACCGAGCTTTGGTTGTCCCGATACGTCGTCACCGGCACTGAGGCTACTCGCACCGTGCCGCCGTCCTTCAAAACAGCCGTTTCGGTGAAGGAGGACATGTTGGTCGCCGTCGCCTCACGTGCCGCTTTCGATAGCGGCAGCGGTTCGTCGAGGTTTGCCGACTGCGTGAGCGCCTCGCCCTCGGGATCGATCACCTGCACGCGCAGCCCGGTCTTGTCCGTCTCCAAAAATGCCTCCATCCACGGTGCCAGCCGCATCGACATCGGTGTGACCGATTTCGACAGCACATAAGCGCGGTCCCGCAGCAGCCGGTCGGTGTCATCCCGCAGCGCCTCCGCGCTGCTCTGATACGTCCACGCCGCCATAAAGGCCGAAACCACCGCGGTCAGCACGGTGAAGCTCAGCACGAGTCTGGCGCGGAAGGATTTCATGCGGCGGGATTTTTCAAAACGTAACCCACACCGCGCACAGTGTGAATCAGCGGCGAGGCAAAGCCGCGGTCCACCTTCTCACGCAGGTGGTAGAGCGTCACGTCGATCACATTCGTCATCGAGTCAAAGTGCTGGTCCCACACCTGCTCCGAGAGCCGCGTGCGGGAGATCACCTCTCCCTGATGCCGCAGCAGATGCTCCAGCACGGCAAACTCACGGGCGCTGAGCGCCACCGGTTGGCCTGCACGCGTCACCTTCCGCGCCTTCACATCGAGCACGAGGTCCGCAAAGCTCAGCGTGGTCGTCTCAGTGCCGCCGGAGCGACGCAGCAGCGCCCGCACGCGTGCCAGCAACTCGGCAAACGCGAAGGGTTTCACCAGATAATCATCCGCGCCGCCATCCAGTCCGCGCACACGGTCCTTCACCGAATCCCGCGCCGTGAGCATCAGCACCTTGCAGAGCCGTTTCGCCGCCCGCAGCGCCTCCAGCACCTCAAAGCCGTCTTTTTTCGGCAGCATCACATCGAGGATGACGAGGTCATAATCATGCACCAGGGCCAGATCGAGCCCTTCTTCACCATTCGCGGCCACATCCACCGCATAATGCTCCTCCCGCAGCCCGCGCTCGACAAAGCGGGCCACCTTCGGCTCATCTTCGACGATCAACAGGCGCATGGCGGGACTCTATGGAGACACCATGCGCCTGGCAAGGCGGGTGTTTTCATGAAAGCACGATGCCGCGAGGTTTCACGCAGGTCATCAAGACGCCGCAAACGAGCATTCCTGCCGCCGCGGCCATGAAAAGGGTGCTCACGCTGATGTGTGCATCGCGCAGCACGCCGCCGAGATACACCGTGACTCCGCCGACGAGGCAGGAGAAGAGGTTCAGCACGCCGTAGCCGGTGGCGCGGTAGCGGCTGTCGGCCACCTGGCACAGGATGGGCATCAGGTTCGCATCCGAAAACGAGCGCATGAGTCCATAGAAACACAGCCCGGCGATGGCGAGCGCGAGCACGCTGGTGTTCGCGAGCATCAGCGTGGCCGGTGCCGCGATGAAAAGCCCGATAGCAGGCACGAGGATGCGTGCACGATCATTCGTGCGGCTCCATCGATCCGCCCACGCACCGCCGATGAGCTTTCCGGCAAACATCGCCACCGCGAGATAGCTCGTGGCGGAGATTCCCGCCGCGCCCTGCCCGAGCGAGAACTGCTCTTTGAAATAGGTGGGCATCCATCCCGCCACGGCCCATCCCGCAAGCGCCAGCAGCCCCCAGAACGCGAGCAGCAGCCAGAAGGAGCGGTTGGAAAACAGGCTGGCCAACGCATCACCGAGTCGTGGCGCGGGCGACGATGTTTGAGTCTCTTGCCTGACCGGCGGATCACGCAGCACAAACCAAAGCGCCATGGCATACACGATGCCGAGCCAACCAAAGACATCGAAGGCAAAGCGCCAGCCTTGTTTCTCCGCCAGCCATCCACCGATTCCCGCGAGTCCCGTGCCGACGCTCAAACCCGTCATATGAATGCCCGTGGCCAGCGAACGCGTGCTGCCGCGATGATAATCCGCAATCAACGCCAGTGCCGCGGGCAGATACGCCGCCTCGCTCATGCCCATGAGCGCCCGCACGACGATCAGTTCCTCAAAACTCCGCGCATGCCCCGTGAGCCACGTCAGCAGCGACCAGATGAGCAAACTCAGCACGATGAGGCGGCTGCGATTGAAACGATCCGCCAGGAATCCCGCCAGCGGACTGAGCAAACCATACACCCAGAGAAAAACGGATGTTAGCAGGCCAAATTGAGCGTCCGTCATTGGCACCGCCTGCGTGAGCGAATCCCGCATCGTGGTGATCATGATGCGGTCGAGGTAGTTCAGCGCCGCCACGACCCACAGCACTCCGACGATGAGCCACGCTCGCGGCAGGCGGTCCGCGTTCATTTCACGGCCTCCCATTCAAAGTCGAGCTTCACAATGGAGGCGTTCTTCTCGCTGCCGCGTTTGTAGGTGATGACGTGAAAGCGCGAGCGGCCGTCTCTTTCCGTCCAATACGACTGCGCGTAGTAACCATCGGCCAGGCGTTGCCTGTCCGCATTATCGAGCACGGTGTGTTGGGTGATCGCGAGCGTTTCGGGATCGAATTTGAAGAGTGCGAGCTGCATCACGCCCTTTTCGATCCAGTTCCGCCCGAGCAGGTAGGGACCGCCATCGCGAGCGAAGAGCCTCGGACGACCGATGTGCGAGGTGATGAAGTCATGCGCGGCATTCAGATCGGCTTTTCGCAGCACTTTGAACGCGGCATCGGTGCGCAGCAGCCACTGGCGGTTGTCGTAGCCACGGGCGGTGACGATGAATCCATCGCCGTGCGGCATGAAGGCACTTTCGTTGATCGGCGCATTGCCCAGTTCGGCGGTGATGCTGCGCACAAAGCGCCAGGTGAGGCCGTTGTCATCGCTGCGAATGACATCGACGGAGCCCGGCTGACTCTTCGTCTTGAAGACGAGCTTCCCGCCGGTGAGATTTGCGAACGTCATGACCAGCATCCAGGTCGTCGGGCCACGCGTGATCGAATCAAACGCATAGCCATACTCCACTCCGTCGATCACGCCCAGGCGCTGCACAGGCCCGAAAGTCTTGCCGCCGTCGTTGGATCGCACCACGGCCAATCCCGTGCGCAGCGAGCCCTGCGCCTCCTGGGCGTCGATGTAGTTCGCCACATCGCCGTTTGCGAACCGCACCCACTCGCCCATCTGCATGATCTCGCCATTCACCTCCGCCAGCGTGCCCGTGGAGAGCACTTTGCCCGTCGCTTTTTCCAGCCTCATCAGCTCCTGCGTGGCACCCACATCCGCCGCGTGCGATTTGCCCCGCTTGTAGCTGACCAGCACCTCGTCACCCAGTTCGATCAAGGTTGGAAACGCGAGGTAGTCATCGCCAGACGCGAGGGTTTGAGTCTCCTGAGCAGAGAGAGCAGAAGCCAGCACGGCCAAGGCTAGAAGGAATAGTTTCATGGGATCACGCATACGCCCGCACCTCGACCACTCGCGCATGATCGAGGCCGTTGGTGGCGGTGATGTGAATGCGCAGGGCGGTGGTGGTCATCGTTTCGGGCAAAAAATGCCTGCGGAGGCGCCGGTGGTTGTTTTGGATGCTTTCGATGGTTTGCCAGCCAGTCGGTGATTCGAGGCTCAACGTGTAATCACGCACCGTTTCAGGCTGCGGGCGACCCCAGAGCATTTTTTGCGTGTAGCCATCGGCCTGCGACAGGGTGAGGAGACGATGCAAACCGGTGTCGAAGACCAAAACGACCTCGCGGAGCGAAACAGGCGCATCCCAGCGGATATCGAGCGTGGCGGGTAGTTCGCCGCTCATCCAGCGATGCGGCCCGGGGTGGTGGCGATGTCCCGGCAGCTTGGTGACGATGCGTGTTTGGCCGCTGCGAATGTTTTCCGCACCGCAGGGGCATTCGCCAGAATGCGGGAGGGCCTCCTCGTTCTGGCTAACGAGCCTACGACATGACGACGCCGTGATCGTTGCCGCGATGCGCACGAGATCTTTTGGATCGTCATTCGAAACACCGATGAGATAACAATCATCGCGCAAAAGCTGCTGCTGGATCGCGTGAACAAGCTGTGCATCCGCGGCGATGTCCGCAGGAAGCATGTTTTGCCTCAAAGCGAGAGCTGCGGCGGTGCCAACGCCTTGCCCGATGACAGCGCAGGTGGCCATGACGCGGGTGGAGGCAAAGGCGATGTGCGTAGCGGAGAGGTTGCGACCTGCAAACATCAGATTGCGCGGGCGGCTGGAAACGCAGCAGCGCAGCGGGATGTCGTAGATGAACGGCAGATGATGCTGCGTGCATGGCGGCTCGTTCGGCGCATCGACGCCTTCCGGCGGATGCGTGTCGATGGGCCAGCCGCCGTAGGCGATGGCATCGGGAAAGGTGCGCGACGTGAGCAGATCGTTCTCAGTGAGGATGTGCTGGCCGATGAAGCGGCGGCTTTCGCGCTTGCCAGGGACAAAGCCGATCCACTCCAGCGCCCAGTGTGAGGC
>JAEUHK010000074.1 GCA_016795465.1 Verrucomicrobiaceae bacterium
GGCGGGCGTGCTCAGCTACGAAATCAGCAATCCCGACAAGATCGCCAACTTCGTCTCCGAGTGCTTTGAAATGGGCATCAAGGTGCTGCCGCCGGACATCAACAAATCGGCTTTGAAGTTTGCGCCCGAATTCGTCGCGAATCCCGATGCTGATCCCGCCACGCAGAATCCCTTCGTGCCGAACTCGATTCGTTACGGCCTCTCCGCCATCAAAAACGTTGGTGAAGGGGCAATGGAGGCTGCGATTGCGGAACGCGAGCAAAACGGCCCGTTCACCAGCCTCGAAGATTTCGCGGCACGCATGGACAACCGGGCCGTGAACAAAAAACTCATGGAAGCGCTCGTGAAGGCTGGCGCCTTCGACTTCACCGGCGAGCTGCGAGCCGTGATGTTTGGCAAATTGGAGCAGGTGCTCGCCTCCGCGGCGTCGATGCAAAAGGACAAGAAGGCCGGCCAGGGAGGTCTTTTCGATGATTTCGACCTCGGAAAGCCCAAGAAGAAGAAAACCGAATCTGACACGCCCGCCATCGTCTGGACCACCGACGAGGTTTTGGCCTTCGAGAAGGAATTGCTCGGCTTCTACGTCAGCGGTCATCCGCTCGACAGCTACCGCGGCCACTTTGACAGCGTGAAGCTCACCAAGATCGCCGCCATCGAGGAGATCGACACGAAGGAGAAAGCCTCCACCATCACCATCGCCGGCATTTTGAGCCAGCTCGAGGTGCGTTACTCGAAGAAGGACAACCGGCCCTTCGCCACCTTCAAGGTGGAAGACTTCACCGGTGTGCAGGAGATGATGTGCTGGAGCGACGACTACGAGAAAATCAAAGAGGTGCTCGCCAACGGCGCCGTGATGGCCTTCCGCGTCCGCGTCAGCAAAGATCAGAAGACCGACGGCAACCGCTGCACCTGCAACGACGCCAAGCCGCTCAAGCCCAAAGCCGCCAAACCCCGCAACGCCGGCGATCCCGACCCTTCCCTGCCCCCGCCGCCGAAACCGCCGCCCCCTCCCAAGCCCATCGTTCTCCGCCTCAACACCCGCCAGCACGACGAAACCGACCTCGAACGCATCCACGAAGTCCTCACCCAGCACCCCGGTGACCTCCCCGTCTTCCTCGAAATCTCCCAAAACGGCCACAAAGCCCGTCTGGAGGTGGATACGAGCCTTCGAGTGACTCCGAGCGCCGATCTCCGTCGCGCTCTCACGATTTGGACGTGACCTCTTTTCATCTCTCCCATGCGCCCCAACCGCCCAGACCATCCTACCGCCCGTCAGAACCGCCACTCGCGCAGTGATGCGTCTGTTCACACTTACGATGAGGGCGATCTCGCGAGCCTGCTGGAGGACAAGCCGGACCCGCTGGTGCTGATCCTCGATTGCGTGCAGGACCCGCACAATCTCGGTGCCTGCCTGCGCACCGCCGATGCCGCTGGCGTGGCGATGGTGGTGATGCCGAAGGATAAATCATCGCCCATCAGCGAGACGGTGATTCGCGTGGCCTGCGGCGGTGCGGAGAATGTGCCGCTCGTGCGCGTGACGAACCTTGCTCGGGCCATGGACAAGCTCAAAGAACTCGGCGTGTGGCTCGTGGGCACTGCCGATGAGGCCACGCAGAGCCTTTACGACCTCGATCTCAAAGGCGGCATCGGCATCGTCATGGGTGCGGAAGGCCCCGGCATGCGCCGCCTCACCGGCGAGCACTGCGATTTCCTCGTGAAGATCCCGATGGCCGGCAAAGTCGAGTGCCTGAACGTCTCCGTGGCCACCGGCGTGTGCCTGTTTGAGTGCGTGCGGCAGCGGATGAAGAAGTGAGGTGAGGTCAAAACGACCTCACAGCCACCCGGTCTGATTCAAGCGACCGGTGAGCTCCATCTGCTTCTCAAGCTGCGCGGCATACTTCGCGGCGTTTTCGGCGTTTGGTCTGCAGCGGGTGCTTTCATCGAGGGTGACGAGTTTGGCGCAAAGGGCCTCGTAGCTCACCTTTTCGGTGCCACCTTGGTTGGCGTGGGCGTAGGCGGCCTGGATGGCTCCGCCGAGGGCCGCGCCTTCACTGGTGTTCAGCGTGACGACTTCCGCGTTGAAGCAATCCGCCGCGATTTGACGCCAGGTAGCGCTTTTGCTACCGCCGCCGGTGAGACGGATCTCCGTGGGGTTCATGCCGAGATCGCGGAAGCGCTTCAAACCATACGCGAGGCCCAGCGTGGCACCTTCAACCGCGGCGCGGGCCATGTTGGCAGGTGTCATGTTCGTGGGACGCAGGCCGTGGATCACACCGGTGCCGCTGGGGAGATTCGGCGTGCGCTCGCCATTCAGGTAAGGCAGGAACATGAGGCCATCCGCACCGACCGGAGCGGACTTCACGGCGACTTCGAGCTGCTTCAAATCCCAGCGGAACATCTCGCGCACCTGCTCGGTCACCACGGTGACATTCATCGTGCAGACAAGCGGCAGCCACTGGTCCGTGCTGTCGCAAAACGCGGCCACTTCACCTTGTCCATCGACCACCGGGCTGCCCGCCACGCCATACAGCGTGCCGCTGGTGCCAAAGCTGGCGGTCACGACGCCCGGTTTGATGTTCCCCGTGCCGATGGCGCCCATCATATTGTCTCCACCGCCGGCGCTGATGATCACATCGAAGTTCAGCCCCCACTTCACCGCGAGATCACGACGCAGCGTGCCATGTACCGCTTTCGAAGAACCGAGCGGCGGCAGCATGCTCCGCACGCTGGGATCGATGTAGTCGCAAATCTCGTAGCACCACTGGCGGGTGTTCACGTTCAGGATGCCCATGCCGGAGGCATCGCCGTATTCCATGCGCTTCACGCCGCTGAGCCAGAAGTTCAGGTAATCATGCGGCAGCAGGATGGTCTTCGTCTTCGCAAAGTTCTCAGGCTCGTTCTGCTTCATCCACAGCAGCTTCGGAATCGTGTAGCCCGGCAGCATCGCATTGCCCGCCATCGCGATCACACCTGGCTGACCGCCGAAATGATGCGCAATCTCCGCACACTGCGCCTGCGTGGAGGTATCGCACCACAGCTTCGCGGGGCGCACCGGCTTGTCATCGGCTCCAAGAGCCACCAAGCCATGCTGCTGACCGCTTACGCCGATGCCTGCGATCTTCTTTTTGTCCGCACCAAGCTGCTCCAGGCACTGCTGCACGCAGGCATCGACCGCATCGACCCACGTCTGCGGGTCCTGCTCCAAATGCCCGGGCGGCAGGCCTTCGATCAAATCATAGGTCGAATGGCCGCTGGCGAGGATTTTGCCTGTGTCGAGGTCCAGAACGATGGCCTTGGAGCTTTGCGTGCCGCTGTCGATGCCGAGGAAATACATGGTTGGGGGAGTGTGAGAGGTCAGAAGTGAGAAGTCAGAGGTCGGCGGAGGTTTTCGACGAAAAGAGCCGGTGTTCCAAGCTCAAAGTTTCAGGTCCGATCAGCAGCGTTGCGTTGACAGACCAGACGAGGTCAAGGAGTCATCCAGCCATGAGCGGCCTGAGTCATGATCCAAGCCTGACGCCAGACGAAAAGATCCTTCTTTGGCGGGAGATGGTCCGCATTCGCTGCTTCGAGATGGAGGCGATCAAATACTACCAAGGCGGCCGAATGGGGGGGTGGTTGAATGTGCAGATCGGGCAGGAGGCGATCCCAGTGGTCATCCGGTCGGTGATGGGTCCGCTGGACCAAGTTATCAGTTCGTATCGCTGTCTTGGCCATGCCATTGCCTCCGGAATGACCATGTGTAGCTGCATGGCGGAGCTGTTTGGAAAGCGTGATGGCGCTTCGAAGGGCAAGGGAGGGATGCACTCGTTCCAGTCTCCCAAGACGCGATTCTGGGGTGGCTACGGCTTTGTCGGCACGCAAACGCCGCTGGCATGCGGCCTGGCGTTTGGCCTGAAGCACCGTGGTGAACGTGGTGTCGTGTTTTGCTGCCTCGGCGATGGCGCGGTGAATCAAGGCGCGTTTCATGAGGCGCTGAACCTCGCGGCCTTGTTCCATCTCCCGGTCATCTTCATCATTGAGAACAACCGCTATGCCATGGGCACCTCTGTGGCCCGATCATCCGCCATGACGGACTGTCTGGCGAGGCGTGCCGAAGGCTATGGCATGGACTGGGATACCGTCGAAGCCAATGCGATCCCTGAGTTTCGCTCGAAACTGCTCATCGCACACCGGCGGGCACGCGATCAATGCCGTCCGTGTTTGCTGGAGGTCTTCACCTACCGCTTTGAAGGCCATAACATAGCGGATGCGAACAAGTTCAAATACCGCGCCAAGGCGGAGGTGATCGATCATCAATCGAATCACGATCCCATCCAGCTTTGGGGAGCGACCTTGGTGCAGGAAGGCATCGCCAGGGAAGAAGAACTCGAAGCCATCCGGGCGCAGGCGATGGCCGAGGCCAAGGAAGCGTCCCAGTTTGCCAAAGACAGTCCGTTTCCTTCGGCGGATGCGATTCTCCAAGACGTGTATTGGGAAGTGGATCACCAAACGACGGCTGGGAAAACCGGACGCCACTTTTTCAACGACTAACGCATCCTCTTAATCCTTCGACTGGATATTCCCCGACTTCCGGATCGCACGCAGCAGCCTCCAGCCGAGGAAGAGGGAGATAGCGTAGCCGAGGGCGCCGAAGACGGAGACGCCGAATAGCAGCGGTTTCGCATCGCGGCTCCAGAGTTCGGACGAACCGAGAAACACGGCGGCGGTGAGGATGCCGAGAACGAGGCGGTTCACGATGGGATCGAGGTGCCGGTGATCGAGATGGACGGTGAGCGTGCCATCGCGAAAACGGCCCAGCAGGTCGGTGAGATCACGCGGCAAGGCATTGAGCAGATGATCCCACGAGCGCCAGGCACGACGGGCCCGTTTGGCCACGCGACCGGGCGAAAAACGCCGCAGCATGAGCCGCGAGGAATACGGCTTCATCAGCTCGGTGAGGCTGATCTCGGGGCTGAGGCGTCGCGAGGTGCCTTCGAGCACGATGATGGTCTTCAAAAGCAGTGCCAGAGCCGGCGGCAGCACGATGTGATGACCGCGGATGATCTCCACGAGGTTGCTGAGGGCCGAGCCGACGCGGATTTCATTCAGCGGCATGCCGGTGTAGTCGGCCATGAAATCCTGCAGATCGGCGCGGAGCTTCTCTCTCGCACAATCGCGAGGCACCGCGCCGAGTCGCAGCACTTGCTCAGACACGAGATGCGAGTCCTGCTCCACAATGCCAAGCAGCAGCGCCTCCACTTCATCACGCAGATCCTCATCAATGCGACCCACCATGCCGCAATCGATCACGCCGACGACATTGCCCGGCAGCAGGATGAGGTTCCCCGGATGCGGATCGGCATGGTAGAAGCCGTCGCGGAAAACCATTTCGAGGTACATGTTCGCGCCGCGTCGCGCGAACTCGCCAAGGTCCTCGCCGCTTTGCTGCAAGCCCTCGATGTCACTGCCGAGAATGCCTTCAAGACGCTCCATTGTGACCACCTGATGCGAGCAGAGATATGGAAACACCTCCGGGATGCACACCGTGGAATCATCGGCAAAGTTGCGACCGAACTCTTCGAGGTTCTGCCGCTCATAGCTGAAATCGAGCTCGCGCAGCAGCGTGCGGCGAAACTGCCTCACGAGCGCCAGCGGCTGGTAGGATCGCAGCGCGGGTGAATGCTTCTCCAGCAGCTCCGCCAATGCCTGCACGATCTCCAGATCCGTGGCCGCCTGCTCCGCCACGCCCGCACGCCGCACTTTCACGACCACGCTTTGCCCCGTGGGCAGCATCGCCGCATGCACTTGGGCCACCGAGGCCGCGGCGAGCGGTTCATCGTCAAAGCGAGCAAACAACTCCGCGATGCTGCTGCCGAGCTCGCTTTCGATTGTGGCTCTCGCGATGTCCGCGGCATCCGGCGGCACATTCGATTGCAGTTCGGAGAGCTCCTCCGTCATCTCCGGGCCGATGAGATCCGCCCGTGTGCTGAGCATCTGGCCCAGCTTGATGAAGGTGGTGCCCAGCTCGGTGAGTGCCATGCGCACCCGCGCCGCCTGCGTGACACCTTCGGTGAGTGATTTGCCATCGGAACTCTTCAGCCGGTCCTGCAGCCAAGCATATTTGAAGCCGCCAAACAGATCCGCGAGGCCATAGCGCCCGAGCACGGCCGCGATCTCGGCGAGACGTTTCGCGTGACGTTCCAGGCGGGCGAGGGCGTCGATCTTCATGGTTGAGCGCAGTGTCCGCAGGAAGACGCTAAAAAACAATCACGAGTTGCAATGCGGCCTCTGCGGCGGGCGTTTCGTCGCCCCCATGCGCCTCCTTGTCCTTCTTTTCGCCTCCGCTGCCACGCTTCTGGCCCAGCAGCCGCCTTACGATGTCTTTCCGGTGGCAAAGGCACCTTACTACCGCGTGCGATACGAAGCCTCGACCAAGCCTGGCGAGCTCATTTTCCCGGTGAACTACACGATTTGGGTGCCGCCGGGCGCGAAGACCCTGCGTGGCGTGATCGTGCACCAGCACGGCTGCGGCGAGGGCTCGTGCAAATCGGGGCTCACCGGTGCTTTTGACCTTCACTGGCAGGCTCTCGCGAAAAAACACGACTGTGCCCTGCTCGCGCCGAGCTACGAGCAGCCTGATAAAGCCGACTGCCAGATGTGGTGCGATCCACGCAATGGCAGCGACGCGGCCTTTCAACGTGCTCTTGCCGATCTCGGCGCTCAAAGCGGGCATCCTGAGCTCGCGAAGGTGCCGTGGGCACTGTGGGGACACAGCGGTGGTGGCCACTGGTGCGGTGGCATCGTGCTGATGCATCCCGAACGCGTCGCCGCCGCCTGGCTGCGCAGCGGTGTGCCTTTGCTGAATGCGGATGAAAAACGCAGCACCATCAAGCCGCACACCATTCCCGATGCGGCGCTGACCGTGCCGGTAATGTGCAATCCGGGCACGAAGGAAGGTGTGACCGTCAAAGAAGGCCGCTTTGCCGGCGTGTGGCCTGCGAACGAGGCTTTCTTCACCGCGATGCGGTCGAAAGGCGGTCTCATCGGCGTGGCTGTCGATCCGCTGACGGCGCATGAGTGCGGCAATCAACGCTACATGGCCATTCCATGGCTCGATGCCTGCCTGAGTGCCCGCCTGCCCGAAAAGTCCGGCGATGCCCTCCAGGCCATGCCCGCAGACAAGGCATGGCTCGCGGCTCTTCTCACGACCGAGGCCTCCCCTGCGCCGCAATTCACCGGTGATGCCTCGAAGGCCATCTGGCTGCCTGATGCTCCCACCGCAAAGCTTTGGATGCACTACGTCAAAGACAGCGCCGTGCCTGACACCACGCCACCGCCTGCTCCGACGAACCTCCGTGTGGCTGGTGCCGTGCTCACCTGGGATGCCGAGGCCGATCTCGAAAGCGGCATCGATCACTTCATCATCGAGCGTGATGGCAAAGAGATCGCCAAAGCCACCTCGCCCGCGAAAAACCCCTTCGGCCGCCCGATCTTCCAAGGCCTGCAATACAGCGACACGCCCGCGAATCCTCTCGTGCCCACCACCTTCACTGATCCATCACCGGAAGCAGGCAAGACGCACAGCTACCGCATCATCACGGTGAACACCGCGGGTCTGCGGTCGCTTTGAACACAGCACACTGGTGAACGCGGCGGCCAGCCGCCAAAAGCGAAAGATGCCCGGGCTTTTCGAGTTCCCACGGCTCCATCATGAAACGCCTCTGGCTCTTCTTCGCCCTCTGCCCTTCGCTCTTTGCGGCGAAGCCGAACATCCTCTTCAT